>CAYJPW010000010.1:0-88463 GCA_964372055.1 uncultured Polyangiaceae bacterium | reverse complement strand
GCCCGCGAGGGGGTGCGCGGTGGGCGTGTCCGCGGGCGGGTGCGGCGACGGGCTCGTGGCCGCCGGGACCGTGGCGGCGGCCGGCGCGCGGGGGCCGACGGTGCTCCTCTTCCCGCGACCGGACGCCTTCGACGCCGCCTCGGTCGAGGACGTGACCGCGATCGGACCCGAGGCGTGCTTGTTCGGCGGCGGCAGCGTCGGGGGCGCGGCGCTCGCGCTCACCGCCTCGGGGCAGGTGCTCGAGGGCGCGGCGGCGGGGCTCGTCGTCTCCGGCCTCGCGGCCCCGATCGTCGACGCGGCGCCGGCGTGCCGCCTGCTCTCCGAGTTCGCGCCGATCGACGAGGTGAGCGGCGGGATGGTGCTCAGCGTCGGCGGCCGGCCCGCGCTCGATCTGCTCTCGAGCGCGTCGAGCGGCCTCCCCGCTCCCGCGAGCGGCCCGGCGGGCGCGCAGCCGGTGATCTTCGCGGCGCTCGCCGACACCGAGCCCACGCGCGACGGCGAGCCCCGCTACATGGTGCGGCCGGTCCGCGGCATCGATCCGGCGCGCCGCGGCGTGCTCGTCGGCCCCGACGCGCAGCCCGGCACGCCGTTCGCGTTCGCCGTACGCGAGGCCGCGGCGGCGAAGGCGGCGCTCGACGCCTCGGCGCGGCGGGTCGCGAGGCAGGCGGCCGGCGCCGCGCCCCGCTTCGCGCTCTACCTGAGCTGCTCCGGGCGCGGGCAGTCCCTCTACCGCGCGCCCGACGTCGAGGCGCGCCTGCTCCGCCAGCGGTTCGGCGATCTCCCCATCGCCGGGATGCACTCGGCGTTCGAGATCACCTCGTGGGGCCCGGGGCGCGCCCGCATGCAGCTCTTCACCGGGGTGCTCGCGCTCTTCCGGAGCCCGAGCTGACGGATGCGCGGCGAGCGCCCGAGCCTGACGGCGCAGCTCGTGGCGGCGGTTCGCGCGATGTACGCCGAGATGCCCGACGGCTACCGCATCGCGCCCGACGAGCACGCGGCCGATCTGGCGCCGCGCCTCCTCGCGCTGCCGGCGCGGCTGCTCGGGCACGCGCCCGCGGCGGGCCCGCTCGTGCACCGCGCGCTAGGCGGCGCGCTGCTCGGCATCACCTACCACGTCGCCCTGCGAACGGCGGCGATCGACGACGCCCTCCGCGCGGCGCTCGACGGCGGCGCCCGCCAGGTCGTGGTGCTCGGCGCCGGGCTCGACAACCGCGCCACCCGGATGCCCGAGCTCCGCGCGCCGGGCGTGCGCGTCTTCGAGGTCGATCACCCGAGCACCCAGGCCTACAAAGGCGAGAAGCTCCGCGGCGCGGGGCTGACGTCGCCGGCCGTCCCCGTGCCCGTCGATTTCGAGCGGACGCGCCTCGCCGACGCGCTGCCCGCGGCGCGCTTCTCGCCCGGGGAGCGCTCGTTCTGGATCTGGGAGGGCGTCACCGTCTACCTCACCCCCGAAGCCATCGCGGCCACGCTCGACGCCGTCGCGTCGCTCTCGACCCCGGGCAGCCGCATCGCGATCACGTACGCCGAGCCCGACTTCGCCACCGGCGCGGCGCGCGTGGTCGTGCCCGCCGCCGCGCTCCTCGCCGGCGTCGTCGGCGAGCCGGTCCGCTGCTTCTTGGCGCGCGAGCAGATGGCCGACGCGCTCCGCCGCGCCGGAGGGAGCGACCGCGCCGGCTTTCGCGTGCTCTCGGACGAGTCGGACGCCGACTGGGGGCCGCGCTACTGGCCCCATCCGCCGCCGGGGCTGCGCGCGTGGGAGCGGCTCGTGGTCGCGGAGCGCTGAGTGGCGTCGAACGATCGCCCCTTCGAGGGGCTCGCCTCCACGTACGCCGCCTTCCGGCCGAGCTACCCCGGCGCCGCCATCGACGCCATCCTCGCGGGCCTTCCCTCTCCCGTCGTGGCGATCGATCTCGGCGCGGGCACCGGGATCAGCGCGCGCCTCCTCGCCCGCCGGGGCGCGCGGGTGATCGCCGTCGAGCCCGACCAGGGCATGCTCGCCGAGGCCCGCCGGAGCTCTGCGCCCGCCGAGCTCGCCGCCATCGACTTCCGCCTGGCGAGCGCCGAGTCGACGGGGCTCGCGGCCGGCGTCGCCGGCGTGGTGCTCGCGGCGCAATCGTTCCACTGGTTCGATCGCGAGCGCGCGCTCGCCGAGTGCCACCGGCTGCTCGCGCCCGGCGGCCGGCTGGCGCTGCTCTGGAACGTGAAGGACGAGTCCGACCCGTGCGCGGCCGCCGTCGGCGCGGTCGCGCGGCGCGCCGCCGAGGCGGTGCGCTCCGCGGGGCGCGCCGCGCCGCCCGAGCGGAGCCTCGATCTCGGCGATCACCCGCTCTTCCGCCTGGCTCTGCGCACCTCGTTCGACAACCCCGAGCGCTACGACCGCGAGGGCCTCTTCGGACGGCTCCGCAGCACCTCGTACTTTCCGCGCCAGGGCCCTCTCCAGGACGAGCTCGAGGCGGAGCTCGGGCGCATCTTCACCGCGCACGCAGAGGACGGCAGCCTCGTCCTCGCCCAGCGCGCCGAGCTCACGATTTTCACCCGCCTCTAGCGACCGAGCCCGATCCGGCTTCGCGCCGGCGCGAGCTCAGCGAGCGATCGCGCAGCGCAGCGGTTGCCGCAGCTCGACGCCGGGGCTGACGCCGACCATCCCGGCCTCCCCCTGCCCGACGAAGCGCGCGACCACGTACGTCTCCACCTCGCGCGCCTCACCGAGCTGCACCGGGGAGCCGCGGACCTCGATCGCCTCCAGGCAGACGCGCTCCTTGCTCCAGCGGACGCGCGCCAGCATCGGGCCCGTCGCCTCCACGGGCGAGCCGAGGAGCCTGAGCCGCACCCACGGCCCGGTGGTCTGGACCACGGCGCGGTAGCCGCCGCCGTCGGCGCGGCACGCGGGATCGTCGGCGGCGGTGAGCGTCGACCACGCCGCCAGCGCGACCGGCGGCCCCGGCGGCGCGGGCGCGGTCCCCGCGGCGGCGGCGATCGGCAAGAGCAGCGCCGGATCCTCCGCCGACGGCGGCTCCGCGCCCGAAGGCGTGCGGATGACCGCGAGCGCGCCGCGCGGGCCGACGGCGACCGCATCCGGGTTCGCGGGGTACTGCGCCGGAGAGGGCGGCGCCGGGACCGCCGCGATCTCGGCGACGCCGCCGCCGAGCTCGAAGACGTGCCCGTCCCCGTCGTCGCCGAGCGAGAGGACGGCGATCCGATCGCCGCCCGTCGCGGCGGCGCTGATCGGGCTGCCCCGGCGGCCATGCGCCCACGCGACCGTCGCTCGCGGCGAGGCGCCGCCCTTGAGCACCCCGAGGATCTCGGCGGGCTCGGCGGCGATCGCGAAGAGCAGGTCGGACGGGGCCGCGGGGTCGAGCGACGCGACGGGCACGAGCTGCGTGATCTCGGGCGCGGCCTGCCCCTCGAAGAGCTGCTGGAGCGGGACCGACGCGGCGCGCGCCGCCGCGAGCACCGAGCTCACCGGGACGCTGGCGCGCCGGACCGGCGCCAGCGCATCGAACGGCTCGAGGAAAGCGACCTCGCGCTTCAGCGACGAGAGGCTCCGCGTCGGGCCGAGCACCTCGACCGCGCGGATCGAGAACTCCCCCGGGGCCAGGTCGAAGTTCACCTGCGTGCCGAAGCCGTGGACCACCGCGCGCATCGCGCCGTCCTCGTCGGCGAGGTACGTGCCGTAGAGCGGGTGGACGAAGCCGCGCGGGAAGACGCGACGCTCGACGGCGATCTCGTCGTGGCTCACCGGGATGCGCTGCGCGCCGGCGCCGAGGTCCTGGGGGCTCTGCTCGGTCGCGGGGACCGAGAGGCCGCGCGACTCGCCGGCGGCCACGCAGGTGACCTCGAGCGCGCGAGGGGCGGCGAGGAGCGGGGCCGGCGCCGCGCGCGGCGGCGGCTCGCGTGGCTCGGGCGGCTGCGGGTCCCAACCAAAGCGCAGCCACGGACCGAGGTCGCAGCCGATCGCCGAGCAGCCGCCGAGCTCGAGGCGCACGACCGACGCCGGCACCGGAGGGCCGAGCACCTCGACCCAGCTCTGCCCGCCGTCGATCGACTGCCAGGTGCGGCCGTCGTTGGTCGTCGCGAAGCCCCACGCGCCCGACGTGCTCACCCGCGGGAAGGTGAACGCCGAGGTGCGGAGGCGGCCCTCGGGCGAGATCTCGACCGAGGCTCCTCCGTCGAGCCAGCCGCGCAGCGCGCCCCGCGGGGCGACGCTCCACTGGCGATCGAGGACGCGACCGCTCGTGGGCGGCGCCCCGGGGCGCGCCGCGCGGGCGACCGCGTCGGCCGCCTGGCGCGGCAGCTCGCTCAGATCGACGAGGCGCCGCTCGCCCGCGAAGAGCTCGAGCGTGTCGGGGCGCGGCCCCGCCGAGACGGCGAAGGCGCCGCCGTCGGACCGCGGGATCCACCGCACCGCCGCCGGGGCAGGCGGCGCGGGGGCGCCGGCGACCGCGCGCGGATCGGGATCGTCTTCGGCAGGGCTCGTGGCGCGCACCTCGCGCCAGTCGCCGTCGGTGGAGCGCACGCACGCGACGAGCGGCGTGCGCTTGGCGCCGGCGCAGGGTCCCGCGTAGGCGATGGCGCCGTCGTCGCTCGTGTAGATGGGCGCAGCGGCGCCGAAGGTCCGCTCGATGCGCGGCTCCTTGCTGCCGTTCGGCAGCGAGGCGATCAGCGCCGGCGTCGCGCTCCCCGCGCAGACGAAGAGGACCTCGGTCGGCAGGCGGAGCGCCTCGCAGGCGACGTCGGGGGGGAGCTTTCCCGGCGCGAGCACGTCGATCGTGCCTCGGGCGAGATCGACCTTCACCACGTCGCCCGCGTCGGCGACGATCGCCGCGCCGTCGTCGACGCGCGCGCCCGCGCGGATGGCGCGCCGGAGCGGCGGATCGTTGGAGCGCCAGCGCGCATCCCTCTTGCGCAGCGCGGGCCGCGGGCGCGACGGGAGCTGCGAGAACGCGGTGAACGGGTCGCCGCTCGCGCCGCGAGGGCCGTCGCCGCGCGCCGCCTCGACCCGGAGCGCGCGGCCGCCGTGGTCCGAGATCCAGAGCTCGTTGCCGAGGGCGAGCACGTTCGCCGGCGCGGCGGCCAACCGAGGAGCGACGTCGGTCCAGCGCTCGCCCCGGTCCCACGAGACGAGCGCGCCGCCGCCCTCGGTGAGCGCCGCGACGCGCCCGTCCGGGAGCATCGCCACGTCGACGAGGCCGACGGGGCTCGGCGGCAGCCGCGCGCCGGAGGGGAGCGCGACCGCGAACCGCTCGCCGCCGTTGCCGCGCAGGAGCGCGCCCTTGGGGCCGAACGAGACGCGGGCGAGGCCGGTCCCCACGGCGGCGACGGGCCGCAGCGGGCCGTCGAACGTCGGGCTCAGGTAGACCGATCCGCCGCCGTGGAAGAGGAAGCCGCCGCCGAGCCAGGCGGGAACGACCTCGACCCTCGTCGATCGATCGGTGAGCTCGGGCGCCACGCGAACCGCCCCGCCCGAGAGGACGACGCGCGCGCCGTCGAGCACCACGCCGAGGCCTTCGTCGTCGAGCGCGAGCGCCGTGCCCGCCGAGCGCCCGTCGGGATCGGCGAGCGTGTACTGCGCCGGGCGCGCCGCGGCGGCGACGGCCGGCAGCGGCTCGGGCGCCTCGGCGGGCCTCGGCGCGTGCGGCGGCACGCCCGCCTCGCCGCCGCAACCGGCGGCGGCCCCGAGGGCGAGACAGAGCAGGCGCCGCATGCGCCTACGCTACACCCCTCACTCCTGGGGCGGCAGGGGCGGCGGGAAGCCGGGGGTGCCGTACGGCCAGCCATCCGGCAGCGGATCGTCGGGCCCCATCTGCTTGTTGGCGATGAGCCAGTATTTCAGCGCGCGGCTCGCCCAGCGGCGCATGTCGCGGTCGTCGGTGTTGATGTGCTGATCGATGATCGGCTTCGCCTCGGGAACACCCGACCGGCCCAGCGTGATCAGGATCGCGCCGCGCACCTTGGGCTCCTGCTCCGTCTGGATCGCCTGGAGCAGCGGGCTCACCGCCTCTGCGGGCACGCCGTTGTCGGTGCGGAGATCGTCGGCCGCGCTCTGTCGCGCATTCGGGTCCGGGCTCCTGAGCTCGGCGATGCTCTCGGCCGGCGTCTTCGGATCTTTGCAGGCACCGGCGCCGAGCGCGAGGGCGCCCGCGAGCAACAGCACGGCGGAACGGGTTCGCATGGCTTGGTCTCCTTGGGCTATTCGCCGGTGTAGCATCGCCCGCGTCCTTCTTAGAAGGGACAAAGAGCGGTAGGCTCCGGCTCTCCATGACGGTCGAGACCAGGTACGCGGTCCACACCACCACGTGCACGTACCTCCTCGACGAGGAAGGCGTGTGCCGCTGGATCGTCTCGCCGACGGGCATGGTGCCGCCCGAGGTCCGCTTCTGCGTGGGCGCGCAGTTCGTCGCGTGCCTCGACCCCGCCGTCGGGGGCGGCCTGGTGGGCGAGCTGCGGCTCGGCACCGCGGCGCTGTTCGTGAGGCGCGATCCGGAGACGGGCCGGATGCTGCTGCTTCGCACGCGCCGGATCGATCAGGTCGAGACCCGCGGTGGAGGGTCGCTCGGCGGCGGCGTCTCCACGCCGGCGGCGCCGCTCCACGCCGTCGCCTCCGCGCACGCCGACCGCTCGCCCGAGATCATCCCGGCTGCGCTCTCGGACGACGACATCGTCACCGACACCAGCGAGCCCGCCGGTCTCGTGCTGCCCGGCGACGAGGAGCGCACCGTGACGCTGACGATGCCGCTCTATCGGCCCGACTCGCAGCCTTCGATGGATGGCGGCCGGCCGCCGGGCTCGTGGCGCCCTTCCCCGCCGCGCGCCCGCAAGAGCAGCCAGGGAACCAGCGGCAAGAAGCCGCCGCGGCGGCACTGACGTTCCGGGGCGCGCCAGCTCGGGGCATGGGCGAAGCCGGCCGAGCGGAGCTCAGAGCAGCGACTTGCAGTCGGCCGCGCAGCCGTCGCCGCCGGCCACGTTGCCGTCGTCGCAGACCTCGCCGCCGTCGAGGATCCCGTCGCCGCAGCGCGGGACGGTGCAGTCGAGGCGGCAGGCGGAGGGCGAGTCGAAGGCGGTGAGGTTGGCCGTGGCCGCGGTGTCGAGCGGGATCATCGAGGCGTCGCCGTCGACGTAGTCCCAGGCGTCGACGCCCTTCGCGAACGTCGGGACGACGTCGATCGACCAGCTCCCGGGCAGCGGGAGCGTCGAGAGCACGCCGCCGTCGGTGTTGTCGTTGAAATGCCAGTCGCCGATCGCGCTCGTGGGCGTGTCCTTGTAGAGCTCGTCCTTCTTGTCGTCGGCGAGCGACACGATGGTCGACTCGGGCAAGTAGAGGAAGGCCATGGCCACGTCGCTCTGGGGCTGAGAGATGCCGCTCGAATCGAGATCGATCCCGTGGTGCGTGAACAGGCTGAGCGCGCCCGTGGAGAGATCGCGGTAGAGGTAGAGCCGGCTCTTGCGAGCGGCCTCGAAGCCGGTGTGCGCGCTCGCGGAGGAGTAGGCGTAGAACGCGACCGCCTGCTGGCCCCGATCGACGGGCGCGACCGGACGCTGCAGCGCGCCCTGGGTGAGGAGCAGCGCGGGGCGGTCCCCGTTCTGCGCGCCGAGATCGCACGCCTCGACGCCGGCGAGCACGAACCCGTCTCCGCACTTGGCGAAGAGGCAGTTCTGGGGGCAGAGGTCGCCGTCGTCGCCGTTGCCGTCGTCGCAGTCCTCGCCCGGATCGACGAAGCCGTCGCCGCAGCTCGGCAGGGCGCACCACGGGGTGCAGCCGTCGCCGCCTGCGTTGTTGCCGTCGTCGCAGCCCTCCACGCCCGCGAACACGACGCCGTCGCCGCAGCGCGCGAAGCGGCAGCCGACGCACGCGTCGCCGTCGGCGGCGTTGCCGTCGTCGCACTCCTCGTCCCCGTCGACGAGGTGGTCGCCGCACTGCGCGGGGCGCCCGGCGGGTGGCTCGTCGGCGCCTCCGCCCGCGATCAGGCTGGAGCGCGCCCCGCACCCGGCCATCAGCGCGGCGAGCGCGAGCGGTCGCGGATCGAGGCGCAGCACCCCGCGACGCTACGCGATCCGCGCCGCGGCAGCGAGGGTCTGTTAGGTTGCCGCGCGGGCATGGTGACCGCCTGGCTCAAGCTCCTGTGGGACCGGAGCGCGGCGGTGCGCCGTGTGTGGCGGCTCGTCGTCAACCTCGACCGCCACGACGCCTGGCGCGCGGCGAACGCGATCACCTTCGACGCGTTCCTCAGCGTCATCCCGCTGCTCGCCATCGCGGGCTACGTGCTCCACAGGCTCAACCAGTCCGGCGACATCGTCCTCGGGCCGATCCTCCGGACGGCGCCGCCGGCGATCGCGCGCCTCGCCGACACCGAGTTCCTGCGGCTCTCCGAGAAGGGTGCGTTCGCGATGGCGCCGATCAGCGTCACCGGATTTCTCTGGGTGTCCTCTTCGGGGCTCTCGACGACGATGGGCGTCTTCGACGTGATCTACAAGGCCGAGCCGCGCACCTGGTACCAGCGGCGGCTCATCGCGATCGGCCTCGTGATCCTGGGCCTCGCCGTGGTCGCGATCACCGCCGCCGCGACCGTCGGCGTCGTGAGCGTGACGGGATCGGAGACGGCGCCGACGGTCGCGGTGGTCTTGCCCACGCTCGTCCTCACCGGCGCGGTGGCGGGCTTCTTCCGCATCGCCATCCGTCGCCCCGACCACGTGCGCCGCCGCTTCATCCCCGGCGCGCTCGTCACGGTCGTGCTCTGGGCCGTCGTCTCGATCCTCTTCTCGGCGTACATCCGCGTCTTCCCGCGCTACGCCACCTTCTACGGCAGCCTCGCCGCCGTCGCGATCCTCGCCTTCTGGCTCTGGCTCCTCTCGCTGTCGCTCCTGGTCGGGGGCGAGGTGAACGCCGATCTCGAAGGCATCCGCGATCCGGACACGACCGACCCCTGACCCCGGCGGATTTCGTGGGGCACTTCGGGCAGATGCGACACGCGTCGTTTTTTCTCGCGCGCGTGTCGATCCGGGCGGCGCCGGATCGTCGTAGGGTCGCTGCCGGCTTCGGCAACGAGAAGAACCAAGGAGACTCGCGATGACTCAGGGCACTCCCACGTCGGGCCGCTTCGTCTGGCACGACCTCATGACCACCGACATCAAGGCGTCCGTCGCCTTCTACACCGAGCTCTTCGGCTGGAAGACCAAGGACGTCGACATGGGGCCGATGGGCACCTACACGATGCTCAAGGCCGGGGACCGCGACATCGGCGGCATGATGCCGCTCGATCCCAAGCACGGCGTCCCGACGCACTGGATCGGCTACTGCACGGTGAACGACGTCGACGCCGCGGCGAAGCGCGCCGAGAAGCTGGGCGGCAAGATCGGCGTGCCCGGCACCGACATCCCCAACGTCGGGCGGTTCGCGGTCATCGCCGATCCCCAGGGCGCGCACATCTCGCCGTTCAAGGGCACGCAGCCCGCGCCCGAGCCGGAGGGCCCGCCGCCGGTCGGCTCGTTCTGCTGGAACGAGCTCGTCACCAGCGATCCCGCCGCCGCCGTCGCCTTCTACAAGGAGATCTTCGGCTGGACGAGCGAGGCGATGGAAATGGGCCCGATGGGCACCTACCACCTCTTCAAGCGCGGCGGGAAGGACGCCGCGGGCGTGATGAAGCAGCCGATGCCGGGCGCCCCCACGGCGTGGATCCACTACGTCGCCGTCGTCAGCGTCGACGCGTCGACCCAGCGCGCCGAGTCGCTCAAGGCGAAGGTGCTCGCCCCGCCGATGGACATCCCCAACATCGGCCGCTTCGCGGTCATCGCCGATCCGGTGGGCGCCGTGGTGGCGCTCTTCCAGGGCGCGGAGAAGAAGTGACATGAAGCAGTTCGCCGTCCTCATCCACGTCGACGAGTCCGAGTACGCGGGCTGGACGCCGGAAACCCACCAGAAGCACCTCGAGGCGCACCGCGCTTATGCCCAGGCGCTCGGATCCGCCATGCTCGGCGGCGAGCGCCTCCGGCCCGGCGCCGAGGCGGTGCGCGTCACCTTGCGTGGAGGCAAGCGGACCGTGCTCGACGGCCCGTTCGCCGAGACGAAGGAGGTCTTCGGCGGGTACTACCTCATCCAGTGCGACACGAAGGAGCAGGCCGTCGAGTGGGCGGCCCGCTGCCCCTCCGCCGAGCACGGCACCATCGAGGTGCGCGAGGTCTGGCCGACGGTGATGTGATCGGCGGCTTTACGCCGGCGCGGCGCGGGGCGAGCTTGCTCGCCGCATGCACCGCGCCGGCGCGCCCGAGGCGATCCGAGGTCCGGGGGGCGACGCTCCCCAGG
This sequence comes from uncultured Polyangiaceae bacterium, assembly GCA_964372055.1. Lineage (GTDB taxonomy): Bacteria > Myxococcota_A > Polyangia > Polyangiales > Polyangiaceae > CAYJPW01. Next base: position 78,166 of record CAYJPW010000010.1, on the reverse strand, counting down.
CGATCGAGCAGGTCTTCCGCCGCGAGGCAGGCAAGGTGCTCGCCACGGTCGCGCGCGTGGTCGGCAGCCTCGACGAGGCGGAGGAGCTCGTCCAGGACGCGATGATCGCCGCGCTGGAGCGCTGGCCCTCGGCCGGCGTTCCCGACAACCCGGCCGCGTGGCTGATGGTGACGGCCAAGAACCGCGCCCTCGACCAGACGCGCCACCGGCGGACGTTGCGCGAGAAACAGCCGCTCCTCCAGGCCGACGCGCTCGCCGGAGGCGCGGCTCCTTCACCCGAGGAGGCGGCGGGAGTGATCCCGGACGACCAGCTGCGCCTGATCTTCACCTGCTGCCACCCGGTCTTGCCGGTCGAGAGCCAGGTCGCGCTCACGCTCCGCCTCATGGGCGGGCTCTCCACGGGCGAGATCGCGCGCGCCTTCCTGAGCTCCGAGCCGACGGTCGCGCAGCGGATCGTGCGCGCCAAGCGGACGATCGAAGAAGCCAAGGTCCCCTACGAGGTGCCCGAGCGGTCCGAGCTCGGGGCGAGGCTCCCGGCTGTCCTCGGCGTCGTGTACCTGATCTTCAACGAGGGCTACACCGCGCGCGCGGGCGACGCGCTCCTCCGCGCCGATCTCTGCGACGAGGCGCTCCGCCTCGCGGGCGTGCTCGCCGAGCTGATGCCCGACGAGGCCGAGGTGCTCGGGCTCGCGGCGCTGATGGAGCTCACCGCCGCCCGCAACGCCGCGCGCACCGCCGATGATGGATCGCTGGTGCCATTGCCGGCCCAGGATCGCTCGCGCTGGGACCGCGCGCGGATCGCCCGCGGCGCGGCCCTGCTCCGGCGGGCGCGCGCGCTGGCACGGCCCGGCCCCTACCAGATCGAGGCCGCGATCGCCGCCTGCCACGCCCAGGCGCCGGCCTACGAAGCCACCGACTGGCGTCGCATCGCCGCCCTCTACGGCGAGCTGTGCGCGCTCGATCCCTCGCCGGTGATCGAGCTGAACCGCGCCGTCGCCGTGAGCCGCGCCGAGGGCCCGGCCGAGGGGCTCTCGATCCTCGAGCGGCTCGCCGCCGAGCCGGCGCTCGGGCGCTACCACCTCCTCTACTCGACGCGGGGCGAGCTCCTGCTCGAGCTCGACCGGGGCGCCGAGGCGGCAGAGAGCTTCCGGCGGGCGATGGAGCTCACCGAGAACGAGCGCGAGCGCGAGCACCTCGCGGCCAGGATCGAGCGCTGCGGGGCGACGCCGGGAGGCAGGAAACCCGCATAGGCGCCGACTCGACGGCGCTCATCACGGGCAGGCCGAGCCCGGGTCCGCGAGCGGCCCCACGACGCCGAGCTGCACCTCCTTCATCTCGAACTGGAGGCCGAACGAGATGCCATCGCACTCCTTGGTCGGATCCTGGGTCCCGTCGGTCATGATGTCCGAGACCCGCCGCACGTCGGTGAGGGCGCCCTCCCACGCCGGGTGATCGCAGACGTCGGCCAGCCACCCGAGCCTCTTGATCTGATCGATGGCCTCCTCGGTGTTGAGCACGCCCCCGATCACGCCGCCGGTCGCGCTCTTGCGGTCGTCGGACAAGATCATGGTCACGCGCGCGGCGTGGAGCGTCAGCTTCAGCGTCGTGTGCTTGCCGTCGTAGTCGACCGGGAACGTGAGGACGAACGTGTTGCCCGGTCCCGAGTCGTACGCCTGGCCGATGACCGAGCTGTTCTCGAAGACGAGCGTCGACGACTCCGGATCCTGCGGATCGGCCAGGAGCTCCGGAGCGACGGGCCACACGTCCGTCCCGTCGTACTTCGGGAGGGCGCCGAGGAACGCCCCGCCGAACACCTTCGTGGTGAGATCGGGCGCGTCGCCCGCCTCAGGCAGGCAGTACATCTTCAGCATCGTGTTGAAGAAGCCGATGTCGAGCGACGTGTTCACCTGGTTCGGCCAGTCGGGGAACAGGCCGACGATCGTCGGCAGGAGGTTCTTCCCGAACGAGTTGTCGATGCCGTTGTCGCCGTCGGGGTACGCCGTGTCGGGGTAGCCGCCCGAGTTCGGCTGGCAGACGTCCGTCGAGGTGGCGTCCGACACCAGACCGTCGATGTTCAGGCCGACGCTCTTCCACTCCCCGCTCTGGCCCTCGCCGAAGTAGATCTGCGTCAGCGCGAGCGTCACGCCCTCGGTCGGCAGGCAGGTCGGCGCGCCCCCGCCGCCCCCGCCGCCGCCGTTGCCACCGGCGCCGCTGCTGCTGGAGCTGCCGCTGCTGGAGCTGCTGGTGCCGGAGCTGCTGCTGCTGCTCGCCCCTGAGGCGCTCCCGGTGCTCGGCGCCGCGTTCTCCTCGCTCCCGCCACATGCCGCGGCCGACGCCGCGGCGATCACCAGCGCGAGGACCCCACCGAATCGATCAAGTCCAAGCATGTCGTCCTACTTTCTCCGGCAAGCGTACTGGGACGGCACCCCCCCCGCTCGAGCACCGACTCGCAGCCGAAGGCCATGGCGAGCTCCGCGGAGGTGTCGTTCTGGATGGTAGCGCACGAGGCGGCCCGTTCGCGACGCGACTGTGCTCGCGCTCGACTGCTCGTACCGAGCGCAGTCGAGCGGCTCGTGACGCGAACGGGGTGGACGCGGCTTCGACACCCGCGCTGAAGCGCACGTGAAGAAGGGCGCAGGTCATCCGCCCCTCAGACGGGGGACATCGCGTAGCCCTCGGTCAGCCAATCTCGAACGTCCCGGTCGACGTCCTTCGCCCCCCGGAGGTCGACGAAGACGGCGAACCGGTGCGCGGAGAGCTTCAGCACCTTCGTCACGCGGGGGTGCTCCACCGTGCGCGAGAGGAGCACGCCGAGCTCGAGGCGATCGCGCTTGGCGCGCAGCTCCGCGAACGTGCGCACCCGTTTGATCATGACGCCGACGCCGACCGCCTCGACGTGCACGGGGCCGACCTTCGCGAGGTGGCGCGCGACCGCGTCGTAGGCGCGGCGAAAGGCCGGCGGGCGGCCCGAGAAGTAGGCGGCGACCGTCGTCGCCGGCACGCAGCCGTGAGACTGGTTCGCGCGCCCGAAGCGGCGGCCGCAGTCCGGACAGGTCCAGCCGGCCTTCGCGGTCATCGTCCGAGAGTCTACGTCAGCGGCGGGTGGTCGACGATCGAGGACATCCCGAGCGCACCCGACACCAAAGGGACGTAGGCGAACCCGGCCGGGGGCGCTGCGACCTCAGCGGGCCGCCTGGCCGCTCACCCACGCGACGATGCGGCGGATCGCCTCGTCCTCGAGGTCCTCCGTCGTCCCGCCGCGCGGGCCTTCGCTCGCGGTCGCTTCGACGGTCGCGGCGCCGACGGGGCTGCCGGTGCCCTTCTCGCGCAGGCGCACGTCGAGGACCATCCTCGCCTGGCCCGCCGAGTCGCCGAGGCGCGAGCGCTCGTCGGCGGAGACGGCGACCAGATCGGTCACGGTGACGACGAGCTCGATCTCGGTCTTGCTGGAGCTCGCCTTGTCGACGACGGCGCTGAAGAGGGCGGTGCCCTCGAGCGGCGTGCGGAGGCGGGCCGCGAGCTTCTCGGCCTCGGCGGTGAACGCGGGCTTGCCGCCCTCGCCGCGGACGACGAGCGCCTGGTGGGCGCGAACGACGTCCGAGAGCGGCGCGTCCACGCGCAGGCTGCCGCGGAGCTCGCCGCCGCCGCAGGCAGCGACGGCGACGAGGAGGAGGACCGGAAACACGTGCTTGGCCTTCACCGTCCGGAGGAGACCGGACCGGCGTGGGCACGGTCAAGCACTGCGAGCGCGAGCCGGCGCGGCGGGCGTCACCACGTCGCGCAGCTCACCCGCCGCGAGCGCGTCGAGCAACGCCCGCGCGCACGGCCGCACCACGCCGTGGAGGCCCTCGGCCAAGGCCGCGCGGCGCTCCGAGGCGGAGAGCCGTCCGTGGTGGCGCAGGCGGGAGCTGCCGGACGCGCGGTCGGGCACGTCGGGCGCCTTGCCCGCCGGCTCCAGCGGGCACGCCAGCGCCTCGTCGAAGGCTTCGCGCACCGCCGCGGCGATCGCGACCCGCGCAGGACCGGACGCAGCGCCGAGCGCCCAGGCGACGAACCGCCACGCCAGGGCGGCGTGCTCGGCCTCGTCCTCGGCGATCGTCGCGAGCACCGAGCGAGCGGCAGGATCGGCCGCGCTCTCGCACGCCACCCTGGCGCAGAACGCAGCCAACGTCTCGCCGATGCAGCCCTCGCGGACGACGGCGGCCGCCACGTCGACGATCGAGGCGCGCGGCTCGGGCGCTTGCACCGGGAACGAGCCCGGTCCGACCGAGATGCCCCCGTAGGCCGTGGCGAGGCCGAAGCACAGCTCGGCGTGGCGGATCTCGTCGCCCATCGCCCGCTGCGCGGCGGCGGTGAGCTCGGCCGGCGCTCCGACGGCGAGGAGCTCGAGGACGAAGCGGGCGAAGCTGGCCACGCTGGCGTGCTCGTCCTGCGCGTCCTTCGCCCAGCCCGCGGCGAGCGCGTTCCTGGTGGCCTTGTCGAGACCGGAGAGCTCCGGCCACGAGGCCTCGCACCAGTCGGCGCGCTCGCGCAGCGGCGCGGTGCGGGCGACGCCGTCGACGACGAAGGGCCGCCCGCCGCACTCGAGCGACATGACCGCCGCGACGTAGCAGCAGCCCTTGCCGGCGGGATCGGGGCCGCAAACGATCGACTGCACCTGCAAGCCGCCGCAGCCGATCTCGTTGAGCTGCGCCGCGAGATCATCGAACACGAGGGCGCTGTCGAAAGGAGGGCAGCCCTCGCCTTGCGGCGTGGTCAGGCACGCGTAGACCGGCTCCTGCCCCGCAGGCACGCCGCACGAGAACCCGCCGGTGCTCGAGCTCGACGTCGCGCCGCTCGTCGCTCCGGTCGTCGAGCCTCCGCCTCCCTCGCCTCCCCCGCCGCTGCCGTCCGGGTCGACGACGACCTTGCCGCCGCACGCCCCCGCGCCGAGCAGGGCCGCCGAGGCAGCGCCGAGCCCCATGGCGTGGAGGAGGAACCGAGCGAGCGACTGCGATCTCGAGATCATGCGAACGCTCCTTGGGCCACGCTGCACGCCGAGCCACGCGCACACCGGACGGGCGCGCGCCGCGCGGCGGGCATTGCATGCGCGGGGCCAGGATCGCTCGTCGCCGGGCCGCCGTCCATCCTTCCGGCAGGGAGCCGCGCGCTCGCGCTCCGCGCGGCGCCGCGTCGGTGTGCTCCGAGGGCTCGGTCGCGAGCGGGGGCTCTGCCGCCGCACCCCCGGTCCGAAGAGGCGTCGGGCCTCGGGCCTCGAGCGGCGTCGATCGGACGAATGTCTTCAGCGCGGAGCGCGCCCGGGCTCGGGCCCGTCGAGATCCGCGAGCGCGCGCTCCCCGTCGCGGTACGCCCAGAGGGCCTGCGCGCAGGGAGGGCAGCCGTCGGCGTGGCGATCGATCCACCGTCGCTCTTCGGCGGTGATGGCGCCGAGGTCGTAACGCCAGAGCTCGGCCGCGGAGACGTGCCGGCGAGCCGGCTCGCGCACGGCGAGCTCGGAGACGTGGAGATCCTCGCGGCACTCGGTACAGCTCGCGACGTGCGCCGGGTCGGGCCCGTTGCCGGCCAGCCCGGAGACGAGGCCGTCGCAATCGGAGCGCGCGGAGTACCACCAGGCGTCGGCGCGCCGGTCGCGGTCGAGGCGCGCGACCTCGGCGCGCCGCTCGACGTTCAGCCCCACGAGCGCTCTGGCCGAGCCGCGCAGCGCGTCGATCCCGGCGAGCCGCGCCTCCAGCCCGGCGCGGGGCGAGCCCTCGGGATCGCCGACGACGGCGCTCTCCCAGCGCGCCAGCGCGACGGCGCACGAGGCGAGCCGGTCGCGCGCGGCGAGCGCCTCGAGCACGGGACGGGCCGCGCGATCGCGCTCCTCGTCGCCGTCGGCGAGCGCGACCTCGACGGCGGCGTCGCAGGCGGCGACGAGCCGGGCGCGCGCGCCGTCGGCGTCGACGCCGGCGACGAAGGCCGTCGCGACGTCGGCCGGGATAGCCCGCAAGGCCGCGTCGATCGCCTCGCGCTCCGCGGCGTCGAGATCGAGGCTCGCGGATCGGCGGAGGAGATCGCCCGCGGCGCCGAGGACCGCCGCGGTGGCGGTGCGCGGATCGGCGCCGAGGGCCTGGAGGAGCTCGCCTTTGCCTCGAGGAGGTGCTGCGCCCAGGGTCACGACCGCCCCCCTACCCCCTCGGCGCCGGCCTGGCCCCGAGCTCGAGCAGGTAGAGCCGGAGGTAGGCCTGGGCGCGGCTGACCCGCTTGTACGAGTTCTGCACCGAGATGTTGAGCCGGCGCGCGCATTGTTCGTGATCCTCCACGTCCTCATGGTGATAGAGTTCCCACGCCGCGGCCTCGTTCGGGTGCTCGCGCTTGAGCCGCGCGAACGCGGCCCAGTAGAGCTCCGAGGCGTCGGCCTCCTCGTCGGCACGCCGCGCTCGATGCGTGGCTTGCGCGGCTTCCTCCGGCGTCGCCTCGGGCGCCTCCTCCCCGTCCTTGACGGACGAGAGCTCCTCCCGCTCGCGGCGGTAGAGATCGATGGTGAGGTGCTTGACGATGCGGAGGAAGAACGTCTTGGGCGAGGCGCTCTTGCCGGGGATCTGCTCCGAGATCCCGCGGTACTGATCGAGACCCTTCTCGACCAGCTTGCGAACGGCCTCCTGGAAGATCTCGAGCTCGTCGTCCGGCGTCCCGCGGCTGTAGCTCGACTGGATCCGGCGCACCACGAAGCAGGCCGGCTTCCGCCAGCGCTCGGTGAGCTCGCCCAGCTGCGCCCCGAAGGGGGCACCGGCCTGGCGCAGCCGCAGGACCTCGGCGAACAGCTCGTCGTCGGAGAAGGAGCGAAAGGCCTCGGGGGGCATCGGTGAGATCGCGGCGGCAGGGGGCCGGCGGCGCGACAAGGTACCACGAGACCATGGGATCCGACGGTGTCTCACGCGCCACCGCGGCCGAACCTGACCCCGGGGGGCGCGTCTTTTCACGATGGGGGCTCTGCCCCCGATCCCCCGGAGAAAATCGACCCGCAGCGGGTCCATTCGTCAGGCCCGGCCCGGCGGCGCGTCGTTCGATGCGTGGGCGGTGACGGGCGCAGCGAGCGTCCGCGCCGCGCGAGCTGCGACAACCCCGGCCGAGCAGGCCCTACAAGCAAACGGTCTGCAAAACCCCATGCCCGCGCCTTCGAGCGCGGGCCGGCTTGCTCACTCGGGCGCGTCCACGCTCACCACCAAGATTCGCTGCCGAGAGGCGGCGGGACTCCGGTCTCGCCGCCTCTTTTCTTTGCTCCTTCACGCACCGATACTCCGGAGCCGTCCATGACGACCACGCAGACGCCCCTCCCCGAGGCGCAGATGGGCCCGGCCGAGAAGCTCCTCGACCTCGTCCTCAACTCGTCGGCGCACCTCTGGCACAACCGGCCGGGCCTCGACGTCGGCGGCACCTGGCAGCCCGCGCGGCGCGGCAAGGCGCCCCGCGGCGGACGCGCGCCCGCGCGCCAGGGCGCGCCGGTGAAGCCCGGCCTCTTCGTGCCGGCGGCGGCGGCGCTCTACGCCCGCCTGCTCGAGCTGAACCGGCTCAACGTCGACCTCATGGCGCACTTCGCCAGCTACGCGCTGGTCGAGACCGACTGGCGCGACCTCAAGGTCGCGTGCTGCGCGCTGATGCTGGTGCAGAGCCGCGCCGGCCAGCCGGTGCACGACGACGACGGCTCGGTCGCGTTCCACGACGACGACTACCGCGCCCTCGGCGAGGCGATGCTGCTCCACTACCAGAAGAAGTCGACGCGCATGCTCACGCCCAAGGCGGTGCTGCGCGTGGCCGAGCTGCTCGAGGCGCCCGAGATCGCGGCCTTGAACCGCGCCGCCGGCTTCGGCGACCGCGCCGCGCAGAAGCCGCCCCTCGGCCGCTGGAAGCGCGCCGCGACGCGCTGGCTCGCCGCGCGCGAGAAGAACCTCCCCATGCTCGATGGCCTGGTGAAGGCCGGCTACAAGGAGACGATCAAGAACATCGCCCGCAAGGCCGGCTACAAGCCCGAGTCGCAGGCGTTCTTCGAGGTGCTCGGCTGGAAGCAGAAGCAGGCCGCGGGCGGTCACCGCACCGTGGGCATGAGCGGGCTCGTGCTCGAGAAGCGCGAGCGCTTCGACGGCCTCGCCGAGGCGGAGATCTGCGAGTGGATCGAGCGCGACAAGCTCGGCTACAAGGACGTCGTCGGGCGCCTCCCCAAGGAGATCGGCCTCACGCCGGCGATCATGGTCGCGCTCCTGCCGTCCTTGTCCGACCGCGACCTGCGCATGCTCACGCCCACGCTCGAGGAGCTCGGCCTCATGGCCGAGCCGGCGATCCGCGCGCGCTGGGAGAAGGCGATCGCCGAGAGCGCCGATCAGCGCGGCCTCAACATCGCCAAGAACGTCAAGAGCAAGGCGCTCAAGGACAAGCTCGAGGAGGCCGCCGACAACGCCGCCCGCAAGGCGGTCGCCGAGGCCACCGCCGAGGCGGACGTCGAGGTGATGTTCCTCATCGACCGGTCGGGCTCCATGCAGGGCGCGATCGAGCAGTCGAAGGAGGCGCTCTCGCGCATCCTCGCCGGTTTCCCCGCCGACAAGCTCCACGTCGCGAGCTTCGACACCATGGGCGTGGTCCACAAGCCCAAGGCGGCGTCGCGCGCGGCGGTGCAGCACATGCTCGCGGGCATCAGCGCCGGCGGCGGCACGATCCACGGCGCGGCGCTGCGCGCGCTCCACCAGGCCGGGGTTCGCGTCGGAGCGTCCGCCAAGCTCGTGGTCATCGTCGTCGGCGACGAGGCCGGCGAGACCGGCGGCGATCTGGCCCGCGCCTTCCGCGACTACGGCTACGCGCCCGCGGCGATCGCGCTCATGGTCAACGTGGCGCACGGCCGCGGCACCACGGTGCAGGCGTGCGCGCGCGAGCTCCGCGTGCCCTTCAGCGAGGTGAAGATCGAGGCGTTCGAGGACCCCTACCAGGTCCCGCGCGTGCTCCGCGCCCTCCTCGACGCGCCCACGCTACCCGGCATCTCGGCGCCGTCGGGCTGGGTCGAGAAGGTGATGAAGACGCCGCTCCTCACGATCGCGTAGCCGCCCGGCCTTGGACTACCGCAAGTTCCTCGGCAAGACGGAGACGCTGGTCCTGCCCTACCTCGGCGGGACCAGCGTCGCCTCGGGCGACCGGCGCTTCCGGCTCGCCGGAGAGCCGCCCGCGCCGGGCTGGTGGCGCTTCGACGTCAGCGGTCGGCAGGCGCGCGCCGTCGAGCGCGCCGAGCCGGCGGATCTGGAGCACGCGCCCGCCGTGCGCGGTCATCTGGTGCGCGTCGGCCCGGGGCCCGAGGCGCTCCGCCTCGTGCACGCCGGGGCGGCCGCCGAGCCGGTGGCGCTCCTGCCCGACGAGGAGCCGCCCGCGCTCGCGCCGGCGGTGGCGCGGCGGTGGGGCTCCGGCGATCTCCTCTTCGATCGCCTCGACTTCGAGGGAGAGGCAGAAGAGACGGCGCGGCTCGCGCTCGAGGAGCGGGGCGCGCTCGCGGGCCAGAAGGGCGTGGCGGCCTCGCTCCGCGCGGCGTTCGGCTACGCCACGCTGGCGCGCGCGGCCGCGGCGCTCGGGATCCCGTTCTCGCCCGCCGAGGTCGGGGCCGAGGTGGCGCGCGTCGCCGAGGGCGGGACCGCGGCCGCAGAGGCGCTGCTGCGCCGCCTCGCCGCCGAGCGCGCGGCGTTCGTCGCCGAGCTCGCCTACCGCGCGCGGGCGGAGGCGATGCGCGCGGCCGGTGGACGCGCGGTCGCGCCTCCCGTCACCGACGCGCTTCGTGCTCCTCCGCGTCACCTCGGGCACCGACGCGGCAGGGCCACCGAGGGTGACGCGCCCGAGCGCGCCGAGGCCGCGCTCGAGGCGGCCGGCGCGCGCCTCCTCGCGACGCGCGCGCTCGCGGGCGGGAACCTCGAGGTGACCTTCGGCTTCCGCGGCGAGCGCTTCATCACCGTGGTCGACGCGGTGACGCTCCAGGTGCTCGACGCCGGCATCTGCCTCGCCGGCGCCGACCGCGAGGTCACGCTGGAGAGCCTGCCGTCGGTCGTCCGCGAGGCGATCGACGAGGGGAAGCTGGTGATCACGCGGCGGTGAGACGCGTGGGCGGGTGAGCCGCGCCCGAGCACGGCCGAGCGGCGCGCCGCCACGGTTCGCCATGCTAACCTGAGGCGCATGGACGCGAGCGAGCTCAGGGCGCGCCTCGCGAGGGCGTTCGTGGGCCGCAGCGAAGTCCGCCTGGCGCTGCTCTTCGGCTCCGAAGCCCGCGGGACGGCGGGTCCCGCCTCCGATGTCGACGTGGCCGTCGACGCACCCGGCGTCGATCGACTGGCGCTGGCGGCCGAGCTCGGCGCTGCGCTCGATCGCGAGGTCGACGTCGTGCCGCTCGAGGACGCCGGCTTCCCGCTCCTCGAGCAGCTCGTGCGCGACGGGGTGACCGTCCACGAGGGTCGCCCCGGAGCGGCGGCCCGCTGGCGGGCTCACGCGCTGGCTTCGCTCGAGACGGATCGTCCCTGGTTCGAGCGCATGCGTGACGCCTGGCTGCGGCGGGTCGCCGAGCGCGGGGTCTGATGGTCAACCGCGATCTCCTCTCCGCGAAGCTGGCGGATCTCGCGGATCGCGTGGGGCGCGTCCGCTCGAGATGCCCGCCGACGGCCGCCGAGCTCTTGGCCAATCGCGACGCGCTCGACCTCGTCGCTTTCAACCTCATGCTGGCCGTCCAGATCTGCGCCGACATCGCGAGCCACGTGATCGCCGACGAGGCGTGGCCCCCGGCCTCGACGCTCGCGGGCGGATTCCACCGGCTCCACGAGAAGGGCGCTCTGTCGGCCGCGACGGCGGCGGCGCTCGGGCGCGCCGTCGGCCTGCGCAACGTCGTCGCCCACGGCTACGCGGCGGTGGATCCCGCGATGGTGCACCTCGCCGCGACGCAGGGGCTCGGCGATCTCGAGGCGTTCGCCCGAGAGATCGCCTCCTGGGCCGCGCGTCCCACTCCTTGATCGCGGCGGCCCGAGGCGAGGCGAGCGTCGCGTCAACGCGGCTCGGCCCACGGGAGCGCGGCCAAGAGCGCCATGGCCCGGCGGCGGTGGGCGTCGTCGAGCTTCCCCACGAGCGCCGCGCCCAGCGCGTCGCTCAGCTCGTCGGCGGTCTGGAAGCGATCGTCGGGCTTTTTCGCGAGCGCGATCGACAGCGCCAGATCCACGTCGCGGTGGACGGGCGCGAGCGCGCTCGGGCGCGCGGGCATGGCGCGGGCGACGGCGCGGGCGATCTCGGCGAGATCGCCGCCCTTGAACGGCGGGTGTCCGGTGAGGGCGCGGTAGGCGACGGCGCCGAGGGCGTAGAGGTCCGCGCGCACGTCGACCTCCGCGCCCCGGGCCTGCTCGGGCGCCATGTACTGCGGGGTCCCGATGAGCTCGCCGTGCGTGAGGGTGGCCGAGCTCTCGGCGAGCTTCGACACGCCGAAATCGATGATCTTCCACAGCGGGGTCGGGCTCGTCGGAGCCGCCGGCTGACCGCGCGTCGCGAAGAGGTTCAGCGGCTTGATGTCGCGGTGGACGACGCCCGCGGCGGCCGCGGCGTCGATCCCCCGCGCCACCTGCCGCACCAAATCGGCCACCGCCGCCGGCTCGAGCCGCTCCTCGCGCCGCAAGATCTGGGCGAGGTCCTCGCCGACCAGCCGCTCCATGGCGAGGTACGGAAGCGGGGCGGACTCGTCGCCCACCTCGAGCACGCGCACGACGTGCGGCGAGTCGATCGACGCCGCGACGCGGACCTCGCGCAGGAAGCGACGCACGTAGTCGGGGCGTCCGATCACCTCGGGCAACAGCAGCTTCACCGCGGCCGCCTCGCCGGTCTTGAGGTGCGTCGCCTCGTAGACCTCGCCCATGCCGCCGCGGCCGATCAGGGCCCCGAGCTTGTACGAGCCCAGCGTCTGATCCGTGAACCGACCGAGCCCACCCGCGTGCATCGCGCGCTCGAGCTCCTGCCGCGTCTCCAGGAAGAGCGCCTCGCGGTGCGAGGCCCGGCGCACCACCTCGTCGCGCTCCACGAGCGACACGACCATGAGCTCGCGCGCGCGGCGCGCTTGCGCGTAGACGAGGACCAGGAACAACGCGAACGCGAGCACGATGAGCCAGCGCACCGTGGGCCCCGCGTAGGCGCTGGTGGTGGTGATCCCCGGATCGGAGAGGAGCCCCGACGCCATCGCGCCTCCGAGCAGGAACGCGGGCGCGATGCTGCCCACCAGGGTCACGAGCGCGACGCGGCGGCCGTAGCCGAGGCAGGCGGCGTAGAGGTTGAGCACGAAGATGACCAGGATCGGCCCGAAGACGCCGAGGTGGTACATGATCGCGGCGTTGAAGAGCGGCGCGACCGCGAAGAAGACGACCACGTGCCGCTCGTGGAAGCGCCGCGCGTCCGACGCGACGTAGAGCAGCCTCAGGTTGTTGACGTTGGCGAGCGCGAGGCCCGCGATGCAGATCGCTCTCGCGGTCGGGTCCCCGCCGAACAAGGGCGCCGCCACCAGGCCGAGGGTGTTGAACACCAGCCCGGCGATCGCGGTGCGGCGCGCCTGCTCGATCTCGGCGCGCCGCAGCACCGTCTCGGGCTTCGGGAGCGCGCTGGTGATGGTGTCCGGCGGCGCGCGCGGCGCGGTGGTCGTGGCGTCGCCCGCGCGCGCGTCGGCCGCCGCGCCGGTGCGCTCCCCGCGCGGGAGCGCGTCCACGACCGTCGGGCTCTCGTCGCGTCCCACGGACGCAGGATAGCCCGGGCTCGCCGGGAGCCGATGTTCTCGCACGGCGCGCTCAGCGCCGGACGAACGCGGGCACGGCCTCGAAGGAGAGCGTGGCCGAGAGCTGGCGGCACTTGCCGTCCTCGTCCTGCTCCAGATCGCTGGCCGCCCGCATCACGACGCCGAGCGCCGGGATGACGTCCTGCAGGCCCGCGCCCTGCCCCACGCCGTCGACGATCTCCTCGGGGACGATCCCGCCGCCGAGGTAGCCCTTCATCTTTCCCTCCTCGTCGATCGCCGCGCGCACCCAGGCCTGGTGGAAGTGCATGGTGAAGGAGACGTCGAAGATCGCGAGCGGGATGGCGACGTCGAACGGGCCGGCGGTCATCACCCCGTCCTCGATCCGGCCGGCCTTCACCTCGTTCACCATGGCGTCGGGATCGGGGTGGAACGTCTGGTACGCCTCGATGACGCCGTCGGTCCCCAGGGACGGCGCCCGCTTCTGGCCGACGACGACCGAGAGGTTGACGCAGCCGTCGTCGGCGAGATCGTCGACGCCTTCCATCTGCATGAGGATGACGAGCTCGCCGTTGTTGATGGCGCCCTGGATGAGGCCGTCGGGCGCGTCGCCGAACGTCTTCTCGATGTCGGGCACCAGCAGCGCGAGCTGGTTGTCGATCCCGGGGCGGCCCTCCGGGTCCACGAGGTCCTGCTTGCCGCAGGTGGCGCTGTCGGAGCCGTCGCTGACGCGCCCGTCGAGATCGAAGCCTGGCGCGGCGCCCGACGCATCGGTTCGGGTGAAGCCCAGCGCCGAGAACACCGCCCCGTCCGTCGCGCCGTAGGCGCACACCGGCGGCTCGAGGACGGGCGCGTCGCTGCACCCGCACGCGAGCGCTCCGAGGACGCCGGCGACGGCGAGGCCGATCGCGCGCACCCTCACACCTCGATCGCCGAGAGGCTCGAGGTCACGAGCCCGGCGTCCTTGCCGTACGAGTCGAGCGTCAGCCCCATCGCGCGCGCGAGGGTGAGCAGCACCTTGCTCGTGTTCTCGCTGGCGACCGAGCGGTAGTGGATGCCCGTCTTGAGCGCGCCGCAGCAGCCGCCGGCGATGAGGATCGGGTAGTCCTCGACCGAGTGCGCCCGGCCGTACGAGGTGTCGCTGGTGGCGAGGACGGCGCAGTGATCGAGGAGCGTGCCATCGCCCTCGGGCACGCTCCGGAGCTTGCCGACGAGGTAGGCGAATTCGGCCATGATGTAGAGCAGGATCTCGTGCACCTGCGGCTGCGGGTCGGGCTCGTCGTGGGTGAGCTGGTGGTGGCCGGCCGTCGCGCTCGGGTAGAGGAGGTTGTCGACCGGGCTCGAGAACCAGTCGCTGAAGACGCGCGTCTGATCGCAAGCGAGCGCCATCACCAGGATGTCGACCATCGCGCGCGAGATGTCGGAGAGCGCCGGGCGCCCATTGATGTCCGGGTAGACGTCGAGGGGCTTGCCCGGGACCGAGCAGGCCGCGAGGCTCGGCGGGTTCTCCTGCAGCTTCTGGATCTGGTTCTCGAGATCGCGGATGCCGTCGAGGTGCTGCTCGAGGCGCGCCTTGTCCACGGACCCGAGCACCTTCTGGAGGTCCTTGGCGTCGCCCGACACGGCGTCGAGGACGCTGCGCCGGAGCGGCAGCCGCGGGTCGGGGATCGGCGTCGTCCCGGGCATCACGAAGCCGTCGACGAAGACGCGGTTGAAGAACGCGATCGGCGAGGACTCGGGCGGGTTGTTGCTGTGCGGGCCGTTGAACGACAGGCTCTGCCCGCCCGGCTCGACGGCGATCTCGAGCGAGCGGAAGCGCGTGTCGCCGATCTCCTTGGCGATCACCTGATCGATGCTGGGCTCGGCGAACGTCGAGTCGTCGCCGGCCGGGAAGGGCGCGCCGGTGAACATGCCCACCGGCCCGGAGAAGTGCGGCACGGTGTTGCCGGTGTAGACCTTCATCCCGGAGACGACGGTGATCTGATCCTTGACGTCGGCGAGGGGCAGGAGCGTCGGAGAGAGCTCCCAGCTCGCGCCCGTCGCCGAGGGCACCCAGCGATCCGGCAGGTTGCCGTTGCCCCAGAAGAAGATCCCGAACCGGCGCGGCAAGAGGTCGCCGCAGGCGAGCGCGGTCCCGGCGTCGTTCAGGAAGATGTCGAGCGCCGGCAGGCCGACCGCGACGGCGGCGCCGCCGGCGAGGCCGCGGAGCAGCGTCCGGCGAGAGAGCTTCGGTCTTCTCGATGCCATCGTCTTCGCTCCTCGGGTCACTGCGGGTCCGACGCGAGCCGGAACCCCGGGCTCATCGCGATCGCCAGCATCAGCGAGCGCACCCGGTGGCCCGTGGCCTTGAAGTCGTAGCTGAGCGCCTCGATCGTCTGCTGCTGATCGGGCGCCTGCTTGAACGAGGTGGCGTACTCGTAGAGGTGGCGGACGAAGCATGTCGCGAGGGCCGGGTGGTTCCGGACGGCGCTCGCGAGCTCGCGCGCGTCGGCGAAGTGGACCCCGTCGAGATCGCCGCTCGCGTCGATGACCGCGCCGTTGTCCTTCTCCCGAAAGCGCCCGATGGCGTCGAAGTTCTCGAGCCCGAGGCCGATCGGGTCCATCTGGAGGTGGCAGGAGGCGCACTCGGCGTTCTCGAGGTGCTCCTTCACCCGGTCGCGCAGGGTGAGCGCGTCGCCGGAAGGCTCGGGCAGCGCGGTGTTCACGTTGACCGGAGGCGGCGGGATCTCGCCGCAGAGGAGCACCGAGCGCACCAGCTTGCCGCGCAGCGTCGCCGACGACGAGGTCGGGTGGGCGTAGAGGGCGAGCAGGCTCACCTGGCCGAGCAGGCCCACGCGCGGCGAGCCCTCGGGGAGCTCGACTTGGCCGAAGCCCTCGTCCGTCGGAGCGGGGACTGCGTACATCGAGGCGAGCTTCGGGTTCACGAACGTGGTCCGGGTCGTGAAGATGTCGCGGTAGTCGGCGTCGGCGTCGAAGACGAGGTGCTCGAAGCCGCGCAGCGTCTCCTCGCGGGCGGCGGGCCCGACCTCGGGGCTGAAGTAGGTGAAGAGGACCGGGTCCTTGGCGAGATCGTCGAGCTCGTCGAGGCGGAGGTACTCGGTGACGAAATTCCGGAGCCCCTGGCGCGCGCGCGGCGACGCCAGCATCCGCTGCGCCTGCTCGGCGAGGCCGCGGTCGTCGGTGAGCACGCCGAGCTCGGCGGCGTCGAGCAGCTCGTCGTCGGGCGTGGAGTTCCAGAGGAAGAACGAGAGACGGGTGGCCATCTCCCAGCCGGTGTAGCGGCGCAGGCCGGACACGGGATCGGGCTCGCCGACCGTAGGCCGGTAGAGGAAGTGGGGCGACTGGAGGAGGGCCGCGATGCCGAACTCGACGCCGCGATCGAAGCTGCCGAGCGCGCTCGCGGCCTGCACGACGATGCCGCCGAGGCGGTCCACCTCGGCGGTCGTGAGCGGTCTGCGCCAGGCGCGCCGGCCCAGGGCGCCGATGAACGCCTTGGCGCAGTCGGCGTCGTCGACCTTCGCCGGCGCGCACGGCACGACGCGCGCGCGGTGGGCCTGATCGGCGGTGACCTGCTCGGCGATGGCGAAGGCCGCGTCCTCGTACTGCTCGACGCCGCGCGACGACACCGTGCTGGCCGAGGCGCCGATGGCGACGAAGCCATCGAGGCTGACGTCGGGCTCGAGCGCCGTGGGCACGGCCACGTCCTCGCCGAAGAGATCGTGAATCGCGTTGGTGTACTGCGCGATCGTGAGGCGCTGCGCTCCGGTCGGCGCGGGGATCGAAGGCGCCTCGGGGCCGGGGCCGGGCTTGGGGACGTCGGCCGGCTCGCTCGAGCAGGCCGCGATCGCGGCGGCGACCGCCCCGAGGAAGGCGGCGCGGCGCAGGAGGCCGGTCGCGCTGTGTCGTCTCATCGGGTCCTCGCGTCCATCGACCGCCTCATTTGTGCTCGAAGCCGACCTTCGGGGAGAGGACCTCGGAGCCGTCGAGGATCGCGGCCACGCGCGCGCTGGTGTCGCCGAGCACGTGCCGGCGCGCGAAGCTCAGCGCGTAGGTGTCGACGAGGCGCCAGCCCTCGGTCTCCTCGAGCTCGGCGCAGCCGCCGAGGCCGAAGAGCTGGTGGCAGCCGCCCTCGAAGTCGAGCCAGGTGAAGTCGAGGGCGGTGACGCGCGCCCAGACGTTCTCGGCGCCGACCGGGTCGGCCGAGCCGCTCATGAGCATGAAGGGCTTCTGCGCGGCGTCGTACCCCGTCATCCCGAACCAGCCCGGCTCGTCGGCGCCGACGCCGCCCGCCATCGGGATCGCCGCGACCACGCGGGGATCGCCGAGCCCGGCAGAGAAGACGGCAAGGTCGGCGGGCGTGCAGGGCTCGGCGAACGCGCCCGCGTCGCACATCGCCTGGATCGACGCGGTGTCGAACGCGGCGCCGCCGGTCGCCCACGTCGTCACGGTGCCGCGGCTGTGGCCGCTCATGACGACGCGATCGGTGCGGCACTTGCCCGCGAGCGGATCGGCGGCGTCGAGCGACTCGAGCGCGTCGAGCGAGGCCGAGATGTCCATCGGGCGGAAGTAGTCCATCGCGATCGGGAGCGGGCCGTCGATGTGCTCGGGGAGCGTGTTGCCCGCGTGGTCCGGCGCGACGGCGACCCAGCCATGCGAGGCGAACCAGTGCATGAGGTCCGAGCTCGTGCCGCCGAAGCCCCAGTGGCCGTGCGAGTAGACGTGCACCGGGTAGCCGGCCGCCTCGACGGGCGGCGCGAGGCTCGCTCCCTCGAGGACGTCGGGGTCCTGGAACGCGTGGAGGTAGGCCGGCGGCACGCCCTCGGTGTCGAGCGTCGGGTACCAGACGTTGACCACGATGACGCGATCGGCGCCGCCGCCGGGGGGCGCGTACGCGGTCTCGAGGGTGCGGTAGCCGACGCGGAAGGGCCCGAGCTCGTCGACCGCCCAGTCGAGCAGGCCGCCGGTGGGCATCTCGGGCCCGGCGTCGGCCTGCGGCGTGCCGGTCCCGGACGCCGCGTCGCCGCACCCCGACGCGAACGCCACGAGCGCGACGAACGCAGGCGCCGAGCAGGCCGCACGGGTGCGCGGCCACCACGGGCCCCTCCGAAGCATGGAGGCATTCAAACACAGCGGCGCCGGCGGTGCGAGCGCCGACACCATCGGTCTGCTCTCCTTGCCGCGCTCGGTCGCGTCCCGTACCCTCTCCCCGAGGAGATCGCCGGATGCGTTCGCGTTGGATCGTGGGTCTCGCCCTCGCCGTGCTCTCGGGCTGCTCGGAGGAGCCGCTCGACGTCGCCGAGGACGTCGATCTCGCCCGGTTCCAGGGCAAGTGGTACGAAATCGCCAAGCTCCCCCGGCCCACGCAGGCGGACTGCACCGGGACGACGGCATTTTACAGCTTCCGCGAGGGCGGGCTCGACGTCGAGAACCAGTGCCACCTCGCGAAGCTCGACGGCGAGCTCCGCACCCGCTCGGCCCGCGCCACGGTCGCGGACGGCTCCGCCAAGCTGGCCATCGACGTGGGCGGCTTCTCGGGCGACTACTGGATCCTCGAGGTGGGCCCGAGCTACGAGTACGCCGTCATCGGCGTGCCGTCACGCGACTACCTCTGGATCCTGAGCCGGACGCCGAAGCTCGACCAGGGCACGCTCGACGGGGTCGTCGAGCGCATGCGCGCGGCGAAGTTCGACACCGGCAAGCTCGAGTACACGCTCCAGGCGCCCTGAACCGGGCGCGGGTTGCTCGGATGCGGCTCTGGGTCTTCCCGGCGATCGCGACGCTGGCGACGGCGGCTCCCCTCGCCTCCGCGTCGGAGAGCTACCCCGCCGCGATGAGCAGCGAGCTCGCGCTCGCGAACGCGCCCGGCTGCGAGCTCTGCCACGACGCGGCCGACGCGTCGGCCAGCTCCGCCGACACGCCGTTCTCGGAGTCGCTCGAGGCCCGCGGGCTCGTGGGGGCCGATCCGGCGTCGCTCACCGTGGCGCTCGGCCGCATGCGCGACGACGCGGTCGACAGCGACGGCGACGGCGCGCGCGATCTCGACGAGCTCTCGTGGGGCGGCGACCCCAACCACGCCGATCTGCCGGAGGGCGGGGTGAAGGATCCGATCACGTACGGCTGCTCTGCGTCCTCTACGCACGAGGGGTCTCCGATCGGCCTCGCGCTCGCTGCCCTCGGCCTCGTCGCCGCGAGCCGATGCGTGACCAGATCACGCATGCGGCGGCGTCGAGCGCACGCCAGCCGACCGTGACGCGTTCGCGTCAGATCGGGCCGTAGCAGGTCATGAACAGCTGGGCGCCGGCGTCTGGCCGCCCCTGCCCGACGAAGCGGAACATGCGCTTGGTGGTGTCCGGGCATGACGCGACGAGCTCAGGATTGCCCAATCCTCCAGAGAACGGATCAGCGTCCACGAAGCACCAACCGTCGGCGGCCGGCTCGGCGAGATCGTTCAGACACGCAACAAGCGCGGCGCCGTCCAGCTGGGCGACCCTGCAGAACGAGCTCCACTGCTCCTGCGCGTACTCGGGGGTCTGCTTCACGGCGTCCACTAGGCTCGTCGAGCACAACGGCTCGCGCCCGGGCGCGTCGCAGCTTCCCTGCCCCGCCTCCAGGTGGATCGCCTCCGCGATGACGCAGCCCACACGTCCGTCGCTGTCCTGGGTCAGCGTCCGGGCAGCGCACGCCTCCACCGAGATCGGTTCGACGATGCCCGCCACCAGCTCGCCGGTGGAGCACGAGCCGCCGCCGGCGCCCGGATCGACGTTCCCGAGGGGGTCGGGATCTCCGCCACACCCGGAGATCACGAGGAGAGGAGCGACAAATGAGCTGCGCCACAGGGTTGGTTTCATCGCGAGATCGTAGCCGCGTCCAGCTCGCAACGCGAGACGGCACCAGCGGGAACGGCCTGCGGAACCCGTCGCCGGCCGCCGCGAAAGCACGGCACTGAGCGCGGCCGCGGGCGCAAGCAGGTGGTCGGCGCGCCGTGCGCACCTTCACTGGCATGCGCTCGGCATCGCGGATGATCGATCGCCTCGAGCGCAACGCGACGGCGGCTGCACGAATGACCTGCGGCGCGCGCTGCGCCCGTCCCGAGCCTGCGTCCGCCCATTGCCGCTCGCTCGTGTCATTGACGTCCGTCAAGTTGCGCGCCGCACATCCATCATCGGATGAAATGGCGCCCAATTGCCGCCGTGCAATTGCGAGAGTCGATCGCGCGTGGTGAACTCGAGGCGCTTGTTCATCTTTGCTCCCGAGCGCTCCTGCTCGAGAGGAGGCGTCATGCGCGCTGGCTCGATTGGCCGTACGGGATGGTTCTCTGCCCTGGCGCTCGCCGCGTGCGGCGCGCTGTCCGTTGGCTGCGGCGAGAGCGACAGCGACGTCTTCGCCAGCCAGGTGGTCCCGGTCGTCGAGCGCCGCTGCGCGACCGCCGCCTGCCACGGCTCGCCCGAGGGCTCGACCGAGCACCAGCTCGACGCCCGGCGTTGGCTCACCTTCAGGACGGACGCCGCGGGCAAGATCACCGACGTCGAGGGCGCGCGCGCGTCGGCCAAGGCCAAGGTCAACTCGTCCGAGAGCCCGTGGTTCTCGAGCCTTCTCCGCAAGACGCTGCCGGTCGAGGAGGGCGGGCAGCACCATTACCAGGGCGCGGTCTTCGGATCGCGGAGCGACGCCGACTTCGTGGTGCTCTCCACCTGGGTCCTCGGCGTGAGCGACGGCACCGAGGCGGCGGCCGAGCCGCCGCTCGACGCCAACGAGCAGCGCTTCGCCGACGACGTCTACCCCTTCCTCATCGGCCGCGGGTGCGCGACGGCGACCTGCCACGGCAGCCTGATGTTCGGCGGCGCGGTGTTCAGCCAGCCGGCGATCCCCGGCACGCTCGAGATCCCGCGCGCCGAGCTCCGAAAGACCTACGGCGAGGCGCGCCGCAACCTCGGCTTCTGGGGCGACCCGGCGCGCTCCCGGCTGCTCGCGAAGGTGCTGCCCTTCGAGCGCGGCGGCATCCCGCACAAGGGCGGCAACGACGTCTTCTTCGCCAAGGAGGTCGAGAACGGCGGCGATCCCTTGGCCTCGGCCGACGCCAAGAAGATCCTCGCCTGGCTCGAGGCGGAGCGCGCCGTCGAGCTCGGCGAAGACGCCGCGCCCTGGGCCGCGGAGCCGAGCATCGTCTTCGTCGGAGGACCGCTCCCCGCCGCCGGTCCCTTCGAGGTCGAGCCGTACACGCCGGGCACCAACCTCTATCGGCTCGATCCGCCGTACACCGGGACGCCCGTGAACCTCACCAAGGCGCCCGCCACCGCCGACGTGCGCGATCCCGCGGTGAGCCACGACGGCAAGACCGTCGTCTTCTCGATGCGCACCTCGGCGACCGACGCGCACAACCTCTACACGATCGCGATCGACGGGACGGGCCAGAAGCAGCTCACGCACGATCAGGCCGGCGCCGCGGGCGCGCCCGTCGTGGGCAACTTCGCGCCCGTGTTCGGGCCCGACGGCGGCGCCTCCGGCGTGATCGGCGGCGCCCCCGCCGAGCGCATCTACTGGAGCTCCACGAAGGCGGCGGACCTCAGCGACGTGACCGCGGTGCAGAACGCGGACCTCTACGCGATGGACGTCGACGGCCAGCACGTCGAGCGGCTGACGTACACGGTCGTGCCCGAGGTCGCGCCGACGTTCCTCTCGGCCGGCGAGTTCGCCGGGACCATGGCGTACACGATCCGGCGCTCGAGCGAGGGCGGCTACAAGGGCGTCTTTTTCCGCTTCCCGGTCGATCACAACCGCGACTTCCACATCCAACCCGAGGCGCACCCGCACTTCGGGATGAGCGAGCCGCCCCAGGTCTTCTATCGGCTGCGCGAGCTGCCCGACGGGCGCGCCACGTTCGTGCTGCTCGACGCCGCGAACCGCTGGCGCGGCGGTCAGCTCGCGCTGCTCGAGCGCCAGTTCGCGGTCGAGATTCCGGAAGGCGAGGAGAGCACGGCCGTCCTGCCCGGCTTCCGCCACGCGCTCACGGTGCTCACGCCCGACGCGAGCCGCGAGGGCACGAGCCAGGACGGGCTCTGGCGCGATCCCACGCCCCTGCCGGACGGGAGCATCGTCGTCGCGCACGCCAAGGGCCCGCTCGATCTCGACGACCCGGCGGCGAGCCCGGTGACCGAGCTGGTGCGCATCGTCCTCGAGACCGAGCGCGGCACCGACGCCTCCAAGGACCGGCCCCGCGTCGCGAGCATGACCACCCTCTTCGCCGATCCGGCGATGGCGATCTCGCAGCCGGTCGCCGTCTTCGCGCGGCCGCAGGAGGACCCTCCGCACCCGCGCGCCTGGAGCGAGGACGAGCCCACGGCGCTCCTCGTGCACAGCGGCGTGCAGGTGATCGAGGCGGTGCTCGGGCAGCTGCAGCCGACCGGGCCTCGCCCGGTGCGCGAGGACCTCGCCTTCGTGCGCGCCGTCGTGCCGCTCTCGGTCGCGGGCGCGCTCGACGCCTCGCCGGTCCCCGCCGCCGAGACGCGCGACGGCTTCCCGAGCGCGACCAAGCTCTCGCTCACGGGCCGGATGCCGCTCTTCGCCGCCGCCGAGGTGCCGCCCGCCGCGGACGGGAGCCTGGCCGCGTTCATCCCGCCCAAGGTCTCCGTCCGCGTGGTGACGCTCGACGAGAACCACATGGCCGTCGGCGGGCTTCAGCACCAGTGGTACGCGACGCTGCCGGGCGAGCGGTTCCCCGTCGGCATCCCGCTGGCGTCGTTCAACGCGCGCTGCGGCGGCTGCCACGGCGCCCTCGACGGCAAGCCCGCGAGCGTGCTCCAGCCGCCCACCGACTTCATCACGCAGGCGTCCGTCACCGAGGCGCTCTACAAGAACGCGGACCGCCGCGTTCCCCTCGACCCGCCCACGATCGACGCGAGCTTCTTCGTGCTCGTCGACTTCCAGGCGGACGTCGAGCCCATCCTCGACGCCAAGTGCGCGACGGCGGGTTGCCACACGGGCGCGACCCCGGCCGGCGGGCTCTCGCTCACCAGCGCCACGACGACGCACTACACCGACGCCTACGAGAGCCTGCTCGCGAGAGGCGCCGGCTCGGCGAGCGGGTACAAGTACGTCGACGCCGACGGCTACCTGGCTCGGAGCTCGCACCTCGCCGAGCGCATCATGGGCCGTGAATTCGACGCGCCGCGCGCCTACGACAAGCCTTGCCCGCCGGCGGGCTCGCCCGAGCTCACGCCCGAGGAGAAGCTGACGCTGCTCCGCTGGATCGAATTCGGGGCCGCCTTCGTCGGGGTCCCGCCGCAGTGAGGCTCGACGCCGTGCGACGGAGCTCGGGGGCGATCCGCTGGGCCGCGCTGATGGCCTGCGCCGCCGCGTCCACCGGGTGCGTCGGCGTGGATGCGTCGGGCCGGGAGCCGCTGCCGCAGCCGAGCAGGGAGCTCTTCGGCGACGAGGCGGGGCCGCTCCTCGAGAAGCGCTGCGGCGACGGCGCCTGCCACGGCATGGCCGAGCGCGGGTTCGCGATCTACGCCGGCGGGCGCAGGCGCGCCGACCCGGCCGACACCTACTCGACCGAGCCGCTCACCCTTGCCGAGATCGACGCGAACTACCGGGCGACCCTGGGCTTCCTCGATGCGCCCCGCGCCGTCGACACCACGCTCCTCGAGAAGGCGCTCGGCACGGGCGGCCCCGGCGGCCACCTCGGGGGCGCGGTGTTCGAGGCCCCCAGCGATCCGGAGTGCCGCGCCATCGTCCGCTGGATCGAGGAGGATGCCCCGTGAGAGCAGGGACGCTCCTCGCGTGCGCGTCGCTGCTGGGCGCGCTCGCCGGCGCCTGCTCGCCGGCGGCCGACCCGGCGCCGATCACGACGCTGGCGCCCGATCCGAACCCCATGGGCGCGGACGACCCGCTCTGGTCGCCCCAGCCGCACCGCGACCGCCCGCGCGCGCTCTGCACCTCGCACGACGGCGCCAAGGCCTGGGTGATGCTCGGCGGCACCGAAGACTCGCCCGGCTCCGAGGTCGTGGTCGTCGACGTCGCCGGCGCGCGGGTCATCGGGCGGGTGCGGCTCGCCGCCTCGCCCTGGGACTGCGCGCTCGACCCGAGCGGTCGCTACCTCGTCGTGCTCCTCCGCTACAGCGACCACGCCATCGTGCTCGACACCTCGACCGACGCGGAGGTCGCGCGCGTCCCGGTGCCGTTCTACACCGAGCACGCCCTCTTCACGCGCGACGGCGGGCGCGTCTACCTCGCCAACCGCTGGAAGGACGCGGTCCTCTGGTGGGACGTCGAGACCGCGGGCGGCTTCCGCGTGCTGGCCAAGAGCTACGACGGGAGGGCGCTCGAGGAGGACATGGGCACGCCGGTCGGCGACAACCCGAGCGCGATGGCGCTGTCGCAGGACGGCGAGCGCCTCTTCGTCGGATCGCTCGGCGGGCTGACGATCGCGGTGCTCGACGCCGCCACGGGAGAGCTCGTCGACGTCGACGGGGATCCCGCGACGACCACGGTGGGAGCCCCCCGCGGGATCACCCACCTCGATTTCCACTCGCCGGTCGGTGGCCTCGCCGTCGCGGGCGATTACCTCTTCGTCACCGACACCGGCCACGGCACCGGCTCGCTGCCCGACGCCGGACGCGATCTCGACGACGACGGCCGGCCCGGCGACGGCACCGCCAACGTCATCTTCCAGGACCTGCAGAACGAGATCGGCGTCGTCGACACGCGCACGCTCGCCGAGGCGCACCGCTACACGTCGGACTCGATCTGCTGCAAAGACTTCCGCGACGTCGATCCCGATCTGCCCGAGCGGGGCCTCCTGCTCCCCGCTCCGGACACGTGGCAGCCCGACGTCGTCGCGTCGCTCGCGCCCAAGGACACGTGGATCGTCGCCGGCGCCCTGCCCGAGGCGCTCGCCGCGGCCGACGGCAAGCTCTGGGTCGCGTACGCCGGCTCGAACGAGGTGCAGAGCTTCAGCATCGCCGCCGACGGCTCGCTCTCGCCCGACCAGGTCGCCGGCGGGCTCTTCCGCACGGGCCACAACCCCAAGGCCATCGCGACGGCCGGCGGGCGGGTGATCACGGTGGACCGCCTCGCCGAGTCGATCACGCTGATCGATCCGGCGAAGGGACCGGGCGGCGAGCGCGCCGTCGTGGTGGGCGACCTCAGCGCCGGCCCCTTCCCGGCGACCGACGCCGAGATCGGCGAGGGCATCAACGAGATGACCGCCGCGTTCACGATCGACGGCGATCAGACCTGCGTGCACTGCCACCGCGAGAACGGCTCGATCGGCCGGCCCATCGTGATGCCGCTGCAGAAGAACCGCCTCTGGGGCGCGCGCAACGTGATGGCGCAGCGGGGCCTCTACGACACGCGCCCGTGGTTCTTCGAGTCCTCGATGGACGAGACGAACTTCTTCCCGGTGCTCAACGAGTTCGCCCGGAAGGAGAACTTCTGCTGCGAGGAGCTCGATCCGACGGTGTGGAGCAAGTACCCGACCGTGGACGAGTGCATCGCCGACGGCGGTCTCGAGGGCTGCGGTCACGTGCTCCACTGCGAGGAAGATCCGCCGCCCGAGTGCGCGGCGCGGCCCTACGCCGACGTGCGCTTCCTGGTGCGCTCCGCGCTCATGAAGGACGCGGCGCGCCGGCTCTTCGGCCGCGACACCACGTTCGGCGACGTCCTCTTCGACGTCGATCTCGACGGATCACACCAGCCCCTCCCGCTCGACTTCAACGGGGTGACTCGCGCCATCGGCCTGTTCATGCTGCGCACGCCGCGCCTCCTGCCGAACCCGAACCGCGCGATGCACCTGCCCACGGCGCGGCGCGGCAAGATCATCTTCGAGCAGGCGGGCGCCGGCTGCTCCTCGTGCCACGCCTTGCCGCGCACGACGACGGCGACCCTCCCCACGCCGTTCTCGCCGGCCGGCATGCCGGTGCGCTTCCCGCCGGTGATCTCGCCGACGCGCGCGCCCGACGGCACCGACGCCTCCATGGTGACGGACGGGTTCATCGGCACGTTCCCGATGACGGTGCAGGGCCCGGGCGGCCTCCGCGTCGGCGCGACGCCGCTCCGCGGGCTCTGGGATCGGCCGCGCACGCGCCTCTACCACGACGGAAGGGCGCGCTCGCTCCGCGAGGCGCTGGCGACGCCCGACCACGCCGTGCTCGAGGAGGGCGAGCCGGGGTTCAACGAGCGCGACGGCGTCTTCGACACGCACGGGGGCACGAGCCAGCTCGACAAGTACCAGCTCGAGGACCTCATGAGCTTCCTGCTCACGCTCTGATCCGGGCCCACGCGATGAAGATCCCCCGCGCCGCCGTCGTCGCCTGCACCGTCGCCGTCGCCGCGCTGGCCCCGCGCGGCGCGCGCGCCCAGGCCGCGACCGAGCTCGCCCCCGGCTGCGCGGGCGCCGTCGAGAAGGTGGGCGCGGCGATGGGCACGCGCGTGCGCGTGCACATTTGCCCCGCGCGTCCGGGCGCCTCCGGTGAGCGCGAAGCGCGCGACGCGACGGTCGCGGCGTTCGCCGAGGTCGAGCGGCTCGAGGGGCTCTGGACGACCTGGCGCCCGACGAGCGAGGTCTCGCGCCTCAACGCGGCCGCGGGGCTCGGGCCGGTCACGCTCTCGCCCGAGACCTTCGAGATCCTCGAGCGGGCCCGCGCCGGCAGCATCGCCTCGGGCGGGCTCTTCGACGTGACCTTCGCGCCGCTCGGCGAGGTGTGGCGCTTCGACACGCCGCCCGAGAGCCACTCTCCGGTGAGGCTCGAGCACGTCCCCAGCGAGGCAGAGGTCGCCGAGCGCCTCGCTCGCGTCGGGTGGCGCGGGCTCCGGCTCGACCCGAAAGCGCGGACGGCGATGCTCGAGCGGCCGGGGATGGCGGTGCACCTCGGCGGCATCGGCAAGGGCGCCGCGGTGGACCGGGTGGTCCGGCTCCTCCGCGCGCGCGGGTTCGCGAGCTTCGCCGTCCAGGCCGGCGGCGATCTCTACTGCGCCGGGAAGAACGGCGCGCGACCGTGGCGCGTCGGGATCGCGCACCCGCGCCGGCGGGGCGCGATCCTCGGCAGCGTCGAGGTGACCGACGCGGCGTTCTCGACGAGCGGCGACTACGAGCGGTTCGCGATCGTCGACGGAAAGCGCTACCACCACATCCTCGACACTCGGACGGGGTTCCCGGCCACGGCGAGCCAGAGCGCCACCGTGCTCGCGCCCACCGCGACCGACGCCGAGATCCTCACCAAGACGGCGTTCATCCTCGGCGGCGCCGAGGGCCTGCGCGCGCTCGAGCGGGCGGGCGCGCGCGGCGTCCTCGTCGACGCGGGCGGCCGGGTCTGGGCGAGCGAGCACCTGAAGATGGAGACGCCATGATGCAGCGACGATCGACGAGGTGGGCCGCGGGGCTCGTCGGGCTCGGGGCCATCGCGCTCGTCACGTCCGGCTGCGCCGGCGTCGAGCCCTGGCAGCGCGGCACCCTCGCCCAGCGCTGCATGCAGGTGGCGCCGGCGCCCGAGCGCGAGGCGGCGCGCCAGCACGTGCTCGCCGTGCGCGAGGGGGCGACGACGAGCACCGGGGCAGCAGGCGGCGGCTGTGGCTGCGACTAGGCGGGCCGCGGCGGCGCTGGGCGCGCTCGCCGCTTGCGCGGCGCTGGGCGCGCCGTCGGGCGCGCGCGCGACCGACAGGGTCGCGGCGGCCTTCACCCTCTACGCCGACAGCGATCACGTCACCGTCGCCTCGCCGAGGATCGCCGGGAGCATCGACGTCGGCCCGGTCACGGCGTCGGTGACCGCCACGGTCGACGTCGTCTCCGCCGCGTCGGTCGATCTGGTGACGGCCGCCTCGCCCGGGGGGTTCGAGGAGGCGCGCGTCGAGGCCACGGGCGCCGCGTCGTACGACTTCCGCGAGGGCCGGACCGTGAGCGCCCACTTCGGAGCCTCGCGCGAGCCCGACTACTTCTCGTTCACCGCCGGCGGCGGCGCGAGCTGGGACGTGCTCGACCGCCAGGCGACGCTCGGCCTCGAGTACTCGTACACGCGCTCCGACGTCGGCCGCACCGACGACGAGATCTTCTCGCGGCTCAAGGAGCAGCACGCCCTCGAGCTCAGCGTCTCGCCCCTCCTGGCGCGCTGGGCCGTCGCCGACGTCGCCTATGGGCTCACGGCGGTGGAGGGCTTTCAAGCCAACCCGTACCGGTACGTGCGGCTCTACGCGCCGGGCTCCCCCGCGCACGCGACCGCGGTCGCCGAGCACGTGCCCGATCAGCGCTTCCGGCACGTCGCCACGGTGCGCCTGCGGCTGCGGGCGGCGCGTCCCCTCTTCGCGATGGTCGAGCAGTCGTTCTACGCCGACACCTGGGGCGTCCTCGCCCACGCGGCCCGCGCCCGCGCCTCGCTCGCGCTGGGCGCGTTCACGGTGAGCGTCGAGGGCCGCGGCTACCGCCAGCTCGGGGCGAGCTTCTACGAGCGCCGCTACGAGACGTTCCCCTCGGCGCCGACGCTCCGGACCGCGGACAAGGAGCTCGGACCGATGTGGACCGCGCGCATCGGCCCGCACGTCGACTGGACGAGCCCGGTCCCCAGCGGAGGCTCGCTCCGGATCGGGATCGGAGGCGACATGCTCCACATGCGCTACCTGGACTACGAGTTCCTGAGCTCGCGGACGGCATGGACGGTGGGAGCCGACGCCGCCCTCGAGCTCTGAAGGATCGCGACCGCGAGCCGCGGGACGTCTACGGCGCCGCCATCGGCCCGATGTACGACTTCGCCGCGACGACGTTGTCGTAGTACTTCTTGGTCTCGGCGCTCGGGTTCTGGCCGGCGTGAAGCGACAGGTTGAACCGGTCCATCTTCAGCGTGTCGATGTCCCGGAAGCGCAGGTTGCCGAAGTCGGCGATCTGCTTTCCGTCGAGCCAGAGCGTGATGCGGCCGTCGCGCAGCCCGGGCGTGTTGGCCTTCACCATGACCTCGTAGCAGTACCAGCGGTCGAGCTCGGGGATGACCTCGGGTTGGGGGACGAAGTCGGGGCCGAAATCGAAGGGGATGCTCGTGTTCGGCTGGACCAGGCCCGACGGGAAGAAGTGGTCGCCGTAGTCGTCGCGCTGCTCCGGGTGATAGACGTACACGTTCATCAGGCCGGGCGACGGCGTGGACGCCTCGCCGCGCCAGTGCTCGAACTCGACGAGGAACTTGTTGGTGCCGTCGGCGGGGATCCCGGGCGTGGCCTGGTTGCCGACGAAGTAGTGCGCCGACATCCCGCCGCCGTTGTGGCTCGAGCCGATGATGTCGTTCTGGTCGTCGAACTTGGAGTACCAGCGGAGGTACAACGCATCGAGCTCGGTCGTGAGGATCTTCTGGACGGCGTTGCTGAGCTCCTGGTCCTGTTGCGGCAGCGTGAACTCCACCGCTTGCTTCCCCGCGTAGAAGTTGCCGGCCTCGGTCGCGATGCGCGTCTGGTCGGCCTGAAACGTGTTGTCCCACCGGTCCCACAAGCCGGACGCGTCGGCGTAGCTCTCGAAGTCGTCGGCGAAGATGACGTCGGGATCGTCCTCGATCCCCACGTCGCCCGGATGGCTCTGGGCGAGCCCACCGCCGGCGCCCCCACCGCCGCTGCCGCCTCCCGTCGCGCCGGACGAGGTGCTGCCGGAACCGCCGGACGACGTACCTCCGGAGGACTGGCCGATCCCGGACGCCGACGCGCCGTCTCCGCCGCACCCCGTGCCGGCCGTCGCGATCCCCAGGATGCACACGCCCACGCCGATCGTTCGCGCCGCCACGGAGATCACGGTATCACGCCGTCGCCCGAGCGAGCTCGGCCGCGCCCTGCGCGCCGCGGCAGCTGCTTGACGATCCGGCCGAGCGGCTCGATGACCAATGGACGAGCGCAGCCGCGCGGTCGCGCCGGAGGCGGGGATGTCGAAGAGCCTGCTCGACGCGATGCCGGTCTGGGCGATCTTCCTGGGCACCGTCGCCCTGATGCTCGGCGCCGTGGAGCTCGGCCGCAGGGTCGGCGCACGGCAGAAGCGGCACGGCGCGAGCGCGGGCGAAAGCAACCTCGCCACCATCGTGGGAGCGACCCTGGGCCTGTTCGCGTTCTTGCTCGCGTTCACGTTCGGGGCCGCGGCGGCGCGGTACGACGCACGCCGGCAGCTCGTCATCGACGACGCGAACGCCATCGGCACGACGTACCTGCGCGCGGAGCTGCTCCCGGCCGAGCACCGCGACGAGGTGCGCCGCCTCCTGCGCGAGTACGTCGCGGCGCGCATCCACCCCGTCCGGCCGGAGCGCTTGGAGGAGGTCGAGGCGTCCACGGATCGGTTGCAGCGCTCGCTCTGGGCTCGAGCCGTCGCGTCGGCGCGCGAGTCGCCGACGCCCGTGATGGCCCTCTTCATCCAGACGCTGAACCAGATGATCGACGTGCACTCCGAGCGCCTCACCGTGGTGGTGGAGCATCGAGTGCCCGCCGACATCTGGATGGGCCTCTACGTCGTGGCGGGGATCGCGATGATGCTGATGGGCTACCAGGTCGGCGTGGCGGGCGGGAGCCTGCCGGGCGGCTTGGTGCTGCTGATCTTGGCGTTCGCGATGGTCATCGTGCTCATCGCGGCGCTGGACCGCCCGTCCGGGGGGTTGTCGGTGAGTCAGGAGGTCATGCACAGCGTGGAGCAACGCATGGAGCCGTGAGAGGAGTGGGAGCCCCGCTCCCGCTCCTCGTTCGGATCACGCGAGCTCGAGGAGCCCCGCGGCGCCCATGCCGCCGCCGATGCACATGCTCACCACCGCGCGCTTCTTGCCGCGGCGCTTGAGCTCGTAGAGGGCGGAGGCGACGAGCTTGGCACCGGTGCACCCGAGCGGGTG
This sequence comes from uncultured Polyangiaceae bacterium, assembly GCA_964372055.1. GTDB lineage: Bacteria > Myxococcota_A > Polyangia > Polyangiales > Polyangiaceae > CAYJPW01. The sequence goes on along the minus strand of CAYJPW010000010.1, from coordinate 47,587 downwards.
GCCGAGGGCGATGGCGCCGCCGTTCACGTTGAGCTTCTCGTCCGGGATGCCGAGCTTCCGCTGGCAGTAGACCGACTGGCTCGCGAAGGCCTCGTTGATCTCGAAGAGATCGACGTCGGCGACGGAGAGCTTCGTCTTGGCGAAGAGCTTCTCGATCGCCGGCACCGGGCCGATGCCCATGATCGCCGGATCGACGCCGACGGTGACGAACGCTCGGAGATAGCCGAGCCGAGGCAGGCCGAGAGCGTCGGCCTTGGCTGCGCTCGCCACCAGCATCGCCGCCGCGCCGTCCGAGAGCGGCGACGCGTTGCCCGGCGTCACCGTCCCGCCCACCGCGAACGACGGCTTGAGCGCGGCCAGGCCCTCGAGCGTCGTGTCGGCGCGGACGAGCTCGTCGACCTTGAAGTCGGCCTCGACGCGCTTGCCGGCCTCGAAGCGGATCGCCTTCACCGGGACGATCTCGGCGTCGAACCTGCCGGCCTTCTGCGCCGCGGCCGCCTTCTGCTGGCTCTTCAGGGCGAACGAGTCCTGATCGGCGCGCGAGACCTCGAAGCGCTTGGCCACGTTCTCGGCGGTGATGCCCATCGGCGTGTACGCCGCCGGGAAGCGCTCCATCGCCTCGGGCGAGGCGGAGAGCTTGTTCCCGGTCATCGGCACCATCGACATCGACTCGACGCCCCCGGCGATGACGAGATCGTTCGAGCCGATGGCGATCGCCCCCGCCGCGAGCGCCAGGGCCTGCAGGCCGCTCGAGCAGAAGCGGTTGATGGTCATGGCGCTCGTCTCCTGGCGAAGCCCGCCGAGCAGCCCGGCGATGCGCGCGACGTTGAGACCCTGCTCGCCCTCCGGCATGGCGCAGCCGAGGACGACGTCCTCGACCGCGGCCGGATCGAGCTTGGGCACGCGCGCGAGCAAGCCGCGGATCACGTCGCCCGCGAGCTCGTCGGGGCGCTTCTGGGCGAGCGACCCCTTGATCGCCCGGCCGACGGCCGAGCGGACCGCTTCGACGATGACGATGTCCTGCATGGCTAGTTCCTCAGCGGCTTGTTGTTCATCAGCATGTACTGCATGCGCTCCTGGCTCTTCGGCTCGCCGCAGAGGCTGACGAAGGCCTCGCGCTCGAGCTCGAGGATCTCGTCCTCGGTGACCTGGCGCGCCGCGCCGCCGCGGCCGCCGCAGAGCACCTCGGCGAGCTTGCGGGCGATCTTGGCGTCGTGCTCGCTCGCGTAGCCGCCCGCGACGAGCGTGTCGACCATCATCGAGAGGGTGGCGATCCCGCTCTCGCCCGGCAGCACGAAAGCGCGCGGAGCCGGCGGGTGATAGCCCGCCTCGGCGAGGCCGATGGCGCGCGCTTTGGCCTCGGTGACCTGGCGGGCGCGATCGAACGAGACGCCGTCCGTCTTGCGGAAGTAGCCGAACGCCTTGCCCTCGTCGGCGCTGGTCGCGACCTTCGCGAGGGCGATGTTCTTGAAGGTCTGCGTCACCAGCTCGTGCGGCGGGATGGCCGCGCCGTCGGGCAGGCCCTCGAGCGCGCGCCAGAGCATGTTCATGGTGCCGGCGCCGCCGGGGATGAGGCCGACGCCCACCTCGACGAGGCCCGAGTACGTCTCGGCCGCGGCCTGGACGCCGTCGCAGGCGAAGCAGAGCTCGAGGCCGCCGCCGAGCGTCATCCCGTACGGCGCCGCCACGACCGGCACGGTGGCGTACTTGAGGCGCTGGGTCGCGTCCTGGTAGCCCTTCACCATCGCGCGGATCTGGTCCCACTGGTTCTGGCTCGCCGCCATCACCACGAGGAACAGGTTGGCGCCGACGCAGAAGTGCTCGCCCTCGTTGGCGATGACCATGGCGCGGAACGAGCGCTCGGCGACCGCGACCGCGTCGCCGAGCATCTTGATGGCGTCGGGATCGAGGCTGTTGGCCTTGGTCTTGAAGGTGAGGCCGAGGACGCCGTCGCCGAAGTCCCACGCCTCGGCGCCGTCGTTCTTGAGCACCGGGGCCGAGCCCTTGCGCATCGTGACCGGCGTCTGGTTGCGCGGGTCCGACGGCTTCGCGACGTACTTGCCGGCACGGAGGTCCCAGACCTCGTTGCCCTTGTAGAAGGAGGAGGCGCCCGCCGCCTTCATCTTCTGGATCGACGCGGGCAGCGCGATGCCGTCCTTCTCCATGCGCGCCGTGGTCTCGGCGAAGCCGAGCGCGTCCCAGGTCTCGAAGGGGCCGAGCTCCCAGTTGTAACCCCAGCGCATCGCGTCGTCGATCGCGGTCACCGAGTCGGCGATCTCGCCCACGCGGCGCGCCGAGTAGGCGAGCGATCGGCTCATCACCTTCCAGGCGAACTGCCCGGCCTTGCCCTGGTCGGCCGCGAGCTTCTTGATGCGCTCGGCGGCGGTCTCGAGCTTGGCGATGCTCTTCGTCGCCTTCGCGATCCCCTCGTCGCCGCCCTTGGGGCGGTAGGCGAGCGTCTTCGGATCGAGCGTCTCGATGCCGTCCTTGCCCTTTTTGTAGAAGCCGCCCTTGGTCTTGTCGCCGAGGATCTTCTTCTCGACCATCTGGCGGATGTAGGCAGGCACCTCGAAGACGGCGCGCTCCTCGTCGTTCGTGAGCGAGGCGTGGCAGTTGTCGGCGACGTGCGTGAGCGTGTCGAGGCCGACGAGGTCGGCGGTGCGGAAGCTCGCGCTCTTCGGGTGCCCCATCGGGGTGCCGGTGATCGCGTCGACGTCCTCGGGCGCGAGGCCGTCGGCGAGCATCTGGTGGATGCCGACCATCATCGCGTGCGTGCCGATGCGGTTGCCGACGAAGTTGGGCGTGTCCTTGCCGAGGACGATGCCCTTGCCGAGCTTGTCCTCGCCGAAGCGGCGGATGGTCTCGAGCGTCTCGGGCGACGTCTCGGGGCCGGCGACGAGCTCGAGGAGCTTCATGTACCGGACCGGGTTGAAGAAGTGCATCACCAGGAAGCGCTTCTTGAAGCCGGCGGAGAGGCCCTCGGTCATCGACACGATGCGCAGGCCCGAGGTGTTCGAGGCCACGATGGTGTGCTCGGGGACGATCTTCTCGAGGCGCGCGAAGAGGGCGCGCTTGGGCTCGACCTTCTCGATGATCGCCTCGACGACGAGGTCGACGTCCTTGCACTGCTCGAGGTCGTCGTCGGTGTTGCCGGTCGTGACCAGCGTAACGAAAGACGGGTGGAAGAACGCGGCCGGCCGGGCCTTCAGCGCCTTCTCGAGGCCGCCGGCGGCGAAGCGATCGCGCGCCTTCTTGTCGCTCTTCTCTGCTTCGCTGAGGTTGGGCGGGACGATGTCGAGGAGCAGGACGCGCACACCGGCGTTCGCCAGGTGGGCCGCGATTCCGCTCCCCATCACGCCCGCCCCGATGACGGCTGCGCGCCGAATCGGGGTGGTCATGGGTCGGGCTCCCTTCTCGTTGGGCGCGCACCTTAGCGCAACCGTGGAGAAGTGGGAGGCCCCGCGAGCGCGCGAAAGATGCGCCTCGCGACGCTTTGTCACCCTACCGGCCGCCGGTACGATCGCCGGATGCAGCGCGCCTTGCTCGTCGTGGCCACGACGGGCTCACTCCTCTTCGCCGCCTGCTCCTCGAGCGTCGAGCCGACGTCGGGCTCGGGCACCGGGTCGACCTCCGGCTCGGGCGGCGCCGCCACGACGGGCGCGGGCGGCGACGCGACCACGACGGCCACGTCCACGGCGACATCGACGTCCACCAGCTCCGGCACCGGCGGTGCGCCCGCGGGGCTGGTCGTCAGCCCGCAGAGCCCGACGCTCGTGGTGACGCTCCCGCTCAGCGGCCAGAGCGTGCCGTTCGAGTGCCTCGACGTCGCGACGAGCCAGCCGATCGCCGGCGCGAGCTGGTCGCTCGACACCACGGCCCTCGGCGGGATCGACGCGGCGGGGGTGTTCGTCCCCAACGGCGCCTCGACCGGCTCGGTGGAGGTGACGTGCGCGCTCGGCGCCCTGAGCGCGTCGACGTCGATCAAGCTCGCGATCCACGCGACCGACGAGAACGGCGTCCCTCCCGCGACCCAGACGACGCTGAAGGGCCCGCCGGCCGGCCCGGAGCCCGGGTGGAGCGTCGTCTACCCGTACGACCAGACCGTGTTCCCGCGCGGGATCCCGGTCCCCGAGGTCCACCTCACGCCCGGCAGCGCTCCGGGCACGAGCTACGCGATCCACATCCTCACGACCGACTTCGAGTACGACGGCTTCTTCGGCCCGTCGAACCCGACGCGGCTCACGATGTCGCAGCCGGCGTGGGACGCGCTCACCCTCTCGGCGCGCGGGCAGACGGTGCAGCTCGAGATCGCGAAGCTCGTCGGCGGCCAGAAGGTCGGCCCCATCCTCCAGCACTGGACGCTCGCCGACGGCTCGCTCCACGGCCTCGTCTACTACACGACGTACGACTCGCCGCTCGCCGGCCTCAACGGCGCGGTGATGCGCGTCGCGGGCGGGAGCGCGACGCCCGAGGTGCTCCTCGGCAACTGCACCGTGTGCCACAGCGCCTCGTCCGACGGCTCCACGCTCGCGGCGGCGAACCACTCGGGCGGCGCAGGGGTGTTCGATCTCTCGTCCGGCAACCCGAGCCCGCCGCTCGTCTGGGACGACCCCGAGCTCGGCACGTTCGCCGCGCTCTACCCCGACGGCGGCAGCGTCCTCGTGACGCAGGGGCTGCCCGGCCCGGCCTTCCCGCCGAACACGGCCGGGAGCAGCGGCGTGGCGACGGCCAGCCTGCGGACCAAGACGGGGACGATCGTGCCGAGCAGCGGGATCGAGGGCTACTACGCCCAGACGCCTTCCTTCTCGCACGACGGCTCGCGCCTGGCGTTCACCGATCGATCGCCTACGCAGGTCGGCGGGTACTGGCCCGGCGTCCTCGCGACGCTGAGCTTCGACCTCGCCGCGCTCGCGTTCTCTTCCTACGACGTCCTCGGCGTGCCGCCGCCGGGGAGGCAATACTCGTGGCCCACGTTCACGGCCGACGGGCGCTTCGTGATCTTCCAGGACGGCGTCGGCGAGGACCTCGCCACCTGGAACACGGGCAACCAGGGCAACACCGGCAGGCTCTTCGCCGTCGATCTCGCGACCAAGCAGCTCACCGCGCTGATGCAGCTCAACGGCGACGGCTACATGCCCCAGGGCGCGCGCGACGAGAACAAGAACTACGAGCCCTCGGTCTCGCCGGTCGTCTCGGGCGGCTACTCGTGGGTGGTGTTCACCTCGCGCCGCACCTACGGTAACCGCCTCACGGGGTCGCCCGATCAGACGAAGCGCATCTGGGTCGCCGCCGTCGACGCCGACATGCCCTCGGGGATCGACCGCTCGCACCCCGCCTTCTTCCTCGCGGGGCAGGAGCTCGAGAGCGGCAACCACCGCGCCGTGCTGGTGCCGGCCGCCTGCAAGCCGCTCGCGGCCGCGTGCGAGAGCGGCGATCAGTGCTGCGACGGCTACTGCGACGCCGGCGCCTGCGCCGGGCCGAGCGGCCAGTGCTCGGACGAGTTCGAGCGGTGCGACGCGCCGGGGGACTGCTGCGACGCCGCGATGGCGTGCATCAACCGCCGCTGCGCGCGGCCGGGGCCGTGACCGGGGCTCGCTGACTCGCTCTCGGCGGCTCCGGGCGCACGCCGGTGCTCCGACTCACGGCGACGAGTGTCAGCGAGCGGTTCTTGCGCCAGCCGCGCACCGGGGCGCGGCACGAACGAGCGGCTCGATCTCTTTCAGTGCCTCACGCAGATCGTCGACATCGTCACTGGGGTCGCCCGGCGCGAGCCGCGGAAATGGTTCGGCGCCCGCCGGGTGCGCAGGGACGCAACCTTCGATGAGGGTGGCCTCGGCGATCCGCAGCAGCCTCATCGCGTGATCGCGCGCGGCGTCGTCGAGGTGGTCGGGGTATGTCAGCTCACCGTGAGAGAGGGCTCGCCCGTCGCGCACAAGGTCCCACCATAGGGGCGTGTGGCCGGACGATGACGTGTTCACGGATTGGATGCTGCCGAGCAGAAGCCCCGATCTCACCGGTTCGATCCATGGCGGAATGGGAACCGCGGCACCGCCGAGGCGCACATCCCTCTGCACCTCCAGCGACATCAATGAAGCCCACATGGCCTCCCGGAGCGCCATCACATCGACGCGCCCGACCGCCCTGACATGCTTCCGGGCCCGGCGCATCGCCTCACCATCGACGCTGCCGCCGGGGCGCAGGACCAGCTCCGAGCAGCTCGCGTCGACGTACATCGCGCCGGTCGCGAGGTCGAACAGGCGCAGCTCGTCACAGAAATCGTAATGACCGCGACGGCCGCGGACGACCCACCAGCCGCGGCTGGGCGGCCGCATGGCGCCAAGCGGAAGCGCCGTCTGCCGAAGGTCCACGTCGGGTGCGCGCTCCAAGCATTCGCGCCAGCGGGTCCAGCGCTCGAGAGGGGCATCCTCTTCGGCGACTTCGTCGCAGCGGTCCAGGGCCATGACCGGCTCGGAGGAAGAGCGCGTGATCGCGGCGAGTTGCTGCGAACGCGCGAAGAGCTGGAACGCGCGGTCGGCGCGCATGGCCCAGCCGCTCGTCGGCGCGGCGCACTTGTCATCGTTAGGCGGGCAGAGATCCGGGAGGAGAGGATGATCCGGCCGCGCCGCCGCGGTCAGCGTCACGCGCACCGTCGGGGGCGTCCAGGCGTAGCGCGCACCGAGCTCCGGGACGAAGAAGTCGAGGTACTGCGCCACCCACTTCCGTCCGCCGAACCTCCAGAAGTCACGCAGGGCCCACGCGCTCGGAGCCACGCGGCGCAAGGGGCTCTCCCAGGACGCCAGCTCGAAGCAAGGGCCCGCGAGCAGCTCCTCAAGCGCGCGGGTGGCCGGACCGGGGTCGCCGTCGACGCGTAACGCGCGGATCTGGGCGTCCAGTTTGGCCAACGCTTCGCTCGCCGCCTCGTGGTCGCGCGTGCCTGCCGCGCATGGTCGCACGACGATTTGCGCAGTCGGCTCCGGGCGCCGCGGCGCCGACGGCTCCTTTGGGTGTGCGGGCACGGCTGCCCCGCCTCGAATCTCCATGTACTTGGGCGCCGGAACAGCCGACGCGCAGGCGCCGAGGATCGGCAGGGCCAGAAAGACGTGGTCGCCGCGCACCCCGCTGTGACCCCGGCGCCCCGGCAAGGTTCCCGGATCGAGCGAACCGCTGCAGAGCGCGTGATGCGCTACCCGCGGGGGAGCGGCAGACCTCGTTGCCACTCGGCCCGCGAGAGCCGGTAGAGGATGTGCCGCGCGAGCGGGTGCCCCGCCGGCAGGCGCGGGTGATCGAAGTCCTCGTCCGGGGAGCGGCGCATGCCGATGCGCTCCATCACCCGCCACGAGCGGTGGTTCGCCGCCACCGTGAACGAGACGATCTCCTCGAGCCCGAGCTGCTCGAAGCCGAAGCGCAGCGCGGCGCGCGCGCCCTCGGTCACGTAGCCGTGGCCCCAGTGGCGCGCGGCGAGGCGCCACCCGATCTCGACGGCCGGCGTGAAGGGCGCGCTGAACGCCACGTGGAACAGGCCGACGAAACCGGCGAACGGAGCGACGCCGGGGATCTCCATGGCCCAGACCCCGAAGCCGTGCTGCGCGAAGTGGGCGCGGACGCGCCCGGCGAGCGCCTCGCTCTCGGCGGGCGAGAGCGGCGCCGGGAAATGCGCCATCACCTGCGGATCGGCGTTGAGCGCGGTCACGTGCTCGAGGTCCTCGTCGCCCCAGGGGCGCAGGACGAGGCGGGCGGTGCGGAGGACGGGACCGGGATCCACTCCTCCACCTTAACAGCGGCGCCCAGCGAAGAGCGCCCGCGCGCCAGGGCGTGAACGAGGGCACCTCGGGCAGGTTGATTCGCAGCCCACGCGTCGCGCCGGGCTCGGAGCCATGCTCGAGGGCCATCCGGGCAGCGCGCCCGCGGTCGGAGCGGGGGCGCGCTACGCTATGTTGACGATTCCCTCTCGCGTGTTGACGTTTCTTGCCCGGCGGTTGACGATCTTCCGGTGGCGGGCATGCCTCACGAACGGGTGTTCCCCACGGGCGCCATGATCTCGCCGAAGAAATCGAGCACCGCGCGGATGCGCGCCGTCTTGTGGAGATCGACGTGCACCGCCTGCCACACGCTCCGCGGCTCGGGCGCCGAGGAGGTCTCGATCCGCTGGAGGAGCGGATCCGCGTCGGCGACGATGCGCGGAAGAAGGGCGATGCCGACGCCGGCGACGGTGGCCGAGTAGATCGCGCTCACGCTGTCCGACCGGAGCACCACCCTCGCGCCGTCGAGGCGCGCCGAGAACCAGTCGTTCTCGATCGCGAACGCGCGCGCGTCGGCGAAGAGGATGGCGTGATGGCCGCGCAGGCTCTCTTCGGGTCGCGCCGGGGCGCCCTCGCGGGCGACGTAGGCGCGCGACGCGTAGAGCGAGAGATCGACGGAGGCGATGCGGCGCGTGACCAGGTCCTCCTCGAGCGGGCGCGTCAGCCGGAGCGCGATGTCGGCCTCGCGGCGTCCGAGGTTCACCGAGCGGCTCGTGCAGCCTAGCTCGACCGCGATCTCGGGGTGGCGCGCCGCGAACGCCGGCAGGCGCGGGGCGATGAACCGCGTGGCGAGCATCTCGGTCGCGCTCACGCGCACGATCCCGGCGAGGCGCTGGTCGGCGCCGCGGACCTCGCGCTCGAGCGCGAACGCCTCGGCCTCCATCCGCTCGGCGCGCGGGAGCAGATCGCGCCCCGCGGGGGTGAGGAGATACCCGTCGGGCGTGCGGTCGAAGAGGCGCGCGCCCACCTCCTCCTCGAGCGCGGCCAGGCGCCGCCCTACCGTGGTCGCGTTGATCCGCAGCGCCGAGGCGGCCGCGGCGAGCGTCCCGCCGCGGGCCACGGCGAGAAAGTGCCTGAGATCGTCCCAGTCGACCATGCCTCTCGTTGTCGCAGGCTCGAGCTGCCAACCGGCCTGCCTTCTTTGCAGCCCCGAGCTGCAATCTTGCCGCGAGCCCGTCCCGAGGGCGAGCCCCATAGTCGTCGGAAGACCTGGAGGCGACGATGCGAGACCACGAGAGCACGGCGACCCACGAGGTGAAGATCCTGGCCGACGACGGCTACGCGCTCGGCGCGAGCCTCTTCGAGCCGCGCGCCGCGCCGCGAGGCACGGTGGTGATCCACGGCGCGACGGCGGTGCCGAAGGCCTATTACCGGCGCTTCGCCGAGCACCTCGCCCGCTCCGGGACGCGTGTGCTCACCTACGACTACCGCGGCGTCGGGGCCTCCCGCCCGGAAGATCTCCGCGGCTTCGGCGCCACCATGAGCGACTGGGCGCGCCTCGACGCCCGCGCGGCGATGCGCTTCGCCCGCGACGAGCTCCCCGGCCATCGCGTGGCGATCGTGGGCCACAGCTTCGGGGGGCAGATGCTCGGGCTCGACGACGCGATCGGCGACGCCGCCGGCATCCTCCTCGTCGGCGCGCAGCTCGGGTGGTACGGCGACTGGCCGGCGCTCTCGCGCCCGCGCCTCTGGCTCGTCTGGCACGCGCTCGTGCCGGCCCTCACCGCGATGTTCGGCTACCTGCCCGGAGCGATGGGGCTCGGCGAAGACCTGCCGTCGGGCGTGGCGCGCGAGTGGGCGCGCTGGTGCAGGACGCCGGAGTACCTCATGGCCTACCACGAGGGCGCGCGCGAGCGCTTCGCGCGCATCGAGAGGCCGGTGCTCCTCTACAGCTTCACCGACGACGACTTCGCGCCACCCGGCGCCGTCGACCGCCTCGCGCGGGCGTTGTCGGGCGCGCCGCTGGTGCGCCGCGCCATCGATCCGAGCGCGCTCGGGCGGAGAGCCATCGGCCACTTCGGCTTCTTCCGCCCGGCGCTCGAGGGCTCGCTCTGGGAGGAGGCCCGCTCCTGGCTCGAGGCCGCGCTCGAGGGCCGCGCGCCCGAGCTCCGCGCCGCCGGGCGATCGCGAACGGACGACTTCGCGATCGCGATGTCCGACGTCATGGCGGACCTCGAGTTCGGGCGCACCTGACGGCGCAGCGCTGGCGGGCGCGGAGCGGGCCGAGGTACCATCCCGCCCGAGATGAGACCTTGGAATGGCCGCCGTTCCACCGATCGACGCCAACCGCTCCGGGGACTGTCGGCGGCCGTGCCGCTGCTCCTGGGCATCGCCGCCTGCGGGGGCGCGAGCCCGTCGCCGATCGCGGCTCCGACCGCGGCGCCGGCCGAGCCCGCGGCGCCTGCGGCCGCGGCACCGGAGGCGCCCGCGGCGAACGCCGAGGCCGTCCAGCAGTGCCTCGCGACCGCGAACGCCAAGCGCGCCAAGTTCAGCGGCGAGCCCGCGAAGATCGGCGTCAGGCACGTGCTCGTGAAGCACAAGGCGTCGAAGAACGCCGATCCCGCCATCACCCGGACCCGCGAGGAGGCCTGCCTGCGCGCGCTCGAGGCCATGGGCAAGATCCGCGAGAACGGCGACTTCGAGGCCGTCGTCAAGGAGTACAGCGACGAGCCGGGCGCCGCGACACGCGCCGGATCGATCGGCTCCATCCAACGTGCCGAGGTGGCCAAGCCCTTCGCCGACGCCGCGTTCGAGCTCGGGGTCAACCAGATCAGCGACATCGTCGAGACCGAGTCGGGATTCCACATCATCATGCGCTACGAGTAGCCGCGCGCGCGAGCTCGCGTCGACGCGCCTACCCGACGTTCCGCATCCCGGCGGCGATCCCGTTCAGGGTGAGCAGGATGGGGCGGGCGCATCCGGCGTCGCCCGCGCGCTTGCGGCGGAGCAGCTCGACCTGCAGGAACGACATCGGATCGACGTACGGGTTGCGGAGCACGATCGAGCGCCGCAACGTCGGGTTCTGCTCGAGCAGCCTGCGCTCGCGGTAGAGGCGGCGGATCCAGGTGCGCGTGAGGCGGTGCTCGTCGCGGATGCGCGGCCACACGGCGCGGCACGCGGCCTCGGGCGCGAGCGCCGCGTAGCGAGCGGCGATGGCGAGGTCGCTCTTCGCGAGCACCATCTCCACGTTGTCGAGCACGGCGCGGAAGAAGGGCCATTCGCGCGCCATCTCGGCGAGCAGCGCCTCGCCGCCGGGCCGCTCCCCCATGTCGGCGAGCGCGCTCCCGACGCCGTACCAGCCCGGCAGGATGGCGCGGTTCTGGGTCCACGCGAACACCCACGGGATGGCGCGGAGCGCCTCGAGACCGCCGGCCGCGCGCTTCGCCGGGCGCGAGCCGATCGGGAGCGCGGCGATCTCGTCGATGGGGGTCCCGGCGGCGAAGAGCTCGGGGAAGCGCGGCTCCTCCCAGACGAGCGCCCGGTAGACGCGGCGACCCGTCTCGGCGAGCTGGTCGAACGCAGCGACGAAGCGCGCCTCGTCCGCGGGCGGCGGGCGCGGCTCGGCGCCGAGGGTGTGCTGGAGCGCGCCGCCGGTGATGAGCTCGAGGGTGCGCATCGCGAGCTCGGGTCGCGCGTACTTGTGATCGAGGGCCTCGCCCTGCTCGGTCGCCTTGTAGCGCCCGGCGACGGTGCCGGACGGCAGCGCCAGGATGGCCTGCTGCGCCGGACCGCCGCCGCGCGCGACCGACTCGCCGCGGCCGTGGAAGACGCGGAGCGCCACGTCCGCCTCGCGCGCCACGCGGGCCAGGCCCTCCTGCGCGCGACGCAAGGCGGCGCTGGCCGCGAGCAACCCGACCTCCTTGCCCGAGTCGCTGTAGCCGACCATCACCTCCTGGACGCCGCGGCGATCGAGGTGCGGGCGGTACGCGGGGTCGGCGAGCAACGCCTCGAGCGTCGCCGGGGCGCGGTCGAGCGCTTCGAGCGTCTCGAACAACGGCACGACGTCGACGCGCGCACAACCGCGGCGCTCGTCCCAGAGCCCGCAGGCGCGCGCCGCGGCGAGGGCGGCGAGCACGTCCTCGGGTCCCATGGCCATGGACAGGATCAGCGTGCGGCAGGCCGCCTCGCCGCCTCGCCGCTGCGCCCCGGCGACCTCGCGCAGCGCGGCGAGCAGGCGCGCCCCGCCCTCGGTCGCGTCGCCGGCGCGCGCGTCGGCCGCCGGCGCGCGCAGCTCGAGCTCGGCGATGCTGAACCCCAGGGCGCGCACGCGCTCGACGAGGCCGCGGACGCGACGCTCCCCCGCCCGCTCGCCGTTGGCCTCGCGGAGCGTGCGCGCGACGATCTCGAGATCCGAGAGGAGCTCGGCCGGATCGTCGTAGGCGACGCCCTCGCCGGCGCCGCCGCCGTCGCGCATGGTCGCGCGCGCGCGCGCCTCGATGAACGAGAGCTTGCGGCGCCACGGCTCGCCCTGCGACCGCGGCTCCTGGCGCGCGCGCACCGCGGGCATGCGGCGCCCGTCCTCCTCGAGCGAGGCGCGGAGCTCGGCCGGGACCTCGACGTAGCGCTCCGATTGCGAGAGCGCCGCGCCGAGAAGGACCACCTCGTCGAGGATGCGCGCAAGCCCGCGCTCGCGATGCAGCCGCATGGCGTCGCCGACCACCTCGGGAGTCACCATCGGATTGCCGTCCATGTCGCCGCCGACCCACGAGTGGAGCCGCACCGGGATGCGCTCGAGCCCGAGCGGCTCGCCGTAGGCGCGCTCGAACGCGCGCGCGAGCCCGTGCCCGAGCTCGGGCAGGATGTCCCAGAGGATCTCCTCCAGGTACCAGAGGACGTTCTTCACCTCGTCGCCGACGGTGGGGCGCTCGCGGCGCACCTCGTCGGTCTGCCAGAGGGCGGTGATCTCCTCGCGCACGGCGGCCAGGGCGTCGTCGCGCTCGTGCGGCGTGAGGCCGCAGCGATCGCGCTCCTCGAGCCAGCGGGCGACGCGGTAGAGCTTCTCGAGCACCGTGCGCCGCTCGGCCTGGGTCGGGTGCGCGGTGAAGGTGAGCGTCACCTCGAGCGCCGCGATCGCGCGCCGCGCCTCGGCGGCGGGGACGCCGGCGTCGCGCGCGGACTCGAGGACCGCCGCGAGCGAGCCGCGCTGCGGCGGCGACTCCCGCTCCATCGCGTGCGCCCGGGCGCGGCGGATGCGGTGGTGCTGCTCGGCCAGGTTCACGAGCCGGAAGTAGACGGCGAACGCGCGGATCACCGGCACCGCGAGCTCGAGCGGCAGGCCCGCGAGCAGCGTCGCCAGCTCCGCCGCCGCGCTCGCCCTCCGCTCGCGCGGCCCGCGGCGCCGCTCGATCGCGAGCCGCCGGACGCGCTCCTCGAGCTCGAAGGCGCCGGCGCCGGCCTGCTCCACGATGACCTCGCCGAGGAGGCGACCGAGCCGGTCGACGTCGCGCCGCAAGGGCCGATCGATCTCGTGGCGCGAGCGGCTCGTGCGCCGTCCGGCAGCGCCGGACGGACGCGCGCCCTCGTTTCGAGATCGTTCGTCGTTCACGGTCCCCGCGCGAGAGCGTGGCACGAGCGCGCCGCGCCGACCACGCGCCGCGGCCCCGGAGCGGAGAATGCGACTCGGACGCCCCGCTCGCCTGGGCACGAGCTTCCTGCGAAGCCGCGATGCCGCCGGACGGACCTCCGCGGCCGAAGCACGGGAGCGAGCCCCGCTCGGTCACGGCCGTCGTGGGCGCCGGCCCGCGGGCTTGCTCTTCGTCGTGCTGGCCGGATCCTCCACGCGAAGGCCGGCGGCGCTCCGCCCCGCTCGTCATCCTCGTCGAGCGCGGCGCGCCGGCGGCGTGCGGCCGAGGCGTGCCGCTACCGGCGCGCCGATCGCCTGCGGGGGCGGCTCCGCGCCGCGCTCCTGGTCATTCGCCGCCGACGCACGCCGACACGCAGTCGTCGCAGCCGCAGCAGGAGCCCGTCGCGCAGGGAGAGCAGAACAGGAACGTGCTCCCGCAATCGGTGTCGATCTGGCATTGCGGCGTGCAATGGCGCGACCCGAAGAGGCACACCTGGCCGGCCGGGCAGGCATCGTCGTCGTCGCACCAGCCGGGCTCGATGGGCACGCAAGCTCCCAAGCAGTCGTTGCACTTGGGGCAGCCCGAGGTGGCGCAGCCGTTGCACATCGAGCCGGCGCCGCAGCTCGAGCAGGCGCCCTCTTCACAGGCGGCGGCGCAGAGGCCGGTCGCGAAGATGCAGACCCCGCCGGGGCACTGGTCGTGGCTGCTGCAGAGGCCCCCGGTCCCCGTCGTCGTGGTGCTCGACGTCGTGCCCGTGACGGTGGTCGACGTCGTGCTCCCGCCTCCGCCGGCACCGGCAGGGTCGAAGACGACGTTGCCTCCGCATCCGAGGAGCACGACCGGGAGACCGCCGAGGAGCCAGAGCTTCCTCGTGAGCTCGCTCAACCGCCGCACGTGCCGTCGTACGTCCATACGCCCTCGCCATTCGGATTGTTGCACGTCGCGACCGTCCAGCCCGAGCTCGGATCGCCGAGCGTGCAATGGTAGCCGCAATGCTCCCAGACTCCGCCCATGCCCCCCGCGACGCACGGCTCGCCGGCGGGCGGCGGCTTCTCGGGGCAAGGCGAAGGCGGGTTCGTGCCCGTCGGCATCCACCAGCTGCCGTCGCAGTAGTACTCGGTGCCCGGGCAGGAGTCGTACGGCTGGGCGCAGGGGCTGGGCTCGAGCTCCCACCACCCCTCGGCGCAGGTGAACGACAGCGTGACGGTGCCGCTCTGGCAGCTGACGGGGTAGCTGCAGACGCCGGGCGACGCCTCGCAGCTCACGTAGCCGGAGGGCGCGGTGGCCGGGCAGGTGATGTTGCCGCCGGACGACGACGCCGTCGCGGTGGCCGTCGTGGCGCCGGTGGTGCTCGTGCCCGTCGTGCCGCCGCCGGCACCCGTGCCGTGGCCGTCGGCATCGACAATCGCGAGCCCGCCGCAGGCTGCGGTGGCGGTCGCGGTGGCGGTGAAGGTCACGACGAAAGGAAAGCGGAGGTTACGACGCTGCATCGACGAAATGCATACCACGCCGCGCCATCATGACGAAGATCAAGAACGCTCGCGCCGAGCCCATCGCACAGACTCGATGAGAGGGCGCCAACCGCGGGTTGGCGCCGGGGTGCCAACCCGTGGTTGTCCTCGCCTCGCGCGGCGCTTCGTGGTCCGCGTTCCACCGCCCCGCCCAGCGCCGGCGTCTGGCCCGGTTCATGCCGGACGAAGGGCATGGACCGCTCCTCGTACCGAAATTCCTGGGACGCAGGCAAAGATGAGGTGACGTTGATCCTGGATCCGTGGCCGCTCACACGAGCCGAAACGGTGGAGCCGGCCCCGTGGGCGCGGACGCTTCCTCCCGAGCCGCCGCCTTCGGACGAGGGCGCCGCGCAGCCCTCGGGGAGGATCACCCTCCCGCCGCTCTTGACGGTTCGCAATCGGCTCTCCGAGGCGCGCCGTGTCGCCATCGGGGTCGCCGCCGCGGCGCTCTTCCTGGTCTCGCTCGCGGCGGGGATGGTCCTCGGGCCGAAGCACGGGACGCTCCGCGTCGTCCTCGTCGACGAGCGGGGCGAGCCCGTCGATCGCGCCGAGGTCTACGTCGACGGCGTCAAGCACTGCGACGTGGCGCCGTGCACGGCGATGGATCTCTCACCCGGCAACAAGACGATTCAGGTCCTCGCGCGCGGCGCTGCGCCGGCCACCCTGTCGGGCGTCGTCGCCGAGGCCGAGGAGCGCACCGCGATCGTCCCCCTTCGGTTCGTCTCGCGCACCGTCGAGAAGCGCTCGGACGGCGCAGAGCCGCTCCGCGAGCGCTGCGCCGCCGGCACCTCGCCGGTCGCCGTCGTGGTCGACGCCGCCACGCTCCCGCCGGCCGAGCCCGAACCCGCGGCGGTCGTCACGCTCGAGTCGCTCCCCTCGGCCGACGTGGCCGCCGAGCCTCCTCCGGCCCGCACCCCCGACGCCGCGACGCCTCCTCGCGCCCAGCCCCCGCGCGCCGCGCCGTCGCAGCCGCAGGCGCAGCCGGCGGACAGGCCGCGCGGATCCCAGCGCGCGCTCCTCCAGCTCAACTCGATCCCGGTCTCGAAGGTGCTGCTCGACGGCAGCCCGCTCGGCTCGACGCCCAAGGTCGACGTCGCCGTCTCGCCGGGCACCCACACCGTGACGTTCGTGCACCCCGACCACGGGAGGAAGTCGGTCACGGTGAACGTCGGCGCCGGAGAGACGAAGACCGCTGCGGTGCGCTTCGCCCGCCGCTGATCGGCGACCGGCAGACACGTCCCGCTCTCGGCGGGCTGCGGCGCTGGCGGGTCCCGAGACGCTGATCGCGTCGGCACAGCGCGACACAATGCAGGTCTGAGCGCTGGTTTTCCGCGGGATTTCTCGTGGTGTGCTTCTTGCCGACGAGCAGCACGGAGCCGACCATGAACCTGCGACGTTGGGCCCTCTCCGCTGCTGTCCTTGCGTCATGGGGCTGCAGCAGCGCCGACGCGGGTGGTTCGGGCGGCGCCGGCGCCGACTCCGGTGGTTCGGGCGGCGGCTCGGGGCTCGATACGGTCTGGCACGAAGGCGACACCGCCATCGCCGTCGAGGCCGACGGGTACTGGCAGGGCACGTGGCGCTTCGACGCGACGGCGGCGGAGCTGACCGCCGAGCAGCAGACGATGCTCTCCTCGATGGGCTTCACGGCGCCGGCCGCGTGCATGGCCGACGTGGTCGAGTACCGCGTGACGCTCGCCGGCGCGGGCGGCACGCGCGAGCTCTTCACCTCCGAGGGCGGCGCGGGCGCGGAGAGCTGTGAGCTGGACGCGATCATCGATCCGGCCGCGTTCGCCGACTTCGTCGAGCCGCTCGGTTGCGTCAGCTGCAATGGCGAGGCCGAGGTCGAGGCGCCGGCCGACGGCGCCGCCTACACCGTGACCGCCGGCAACGGCTGCACCCACGGGCTCGCCGGGCGAAAGGTGCTCGCCATCGTCGTGCCCACGGACGGCGACTATCGCTTCGTGACGTCCGACTGCGGGGCGTCGACGCTCACGCTCCGCGAGGTCGCCACCGGAGACGTCCTCGCGACCGCCAGCGGCGATGCGGCCGCGGGCTGCCCCGATCTCGAGCACCTGCTCACCGGCGCGACCGAGGTCGAGCTCGAGACCGAGGGCGGCCTGTCGCTCCGGATCGAGCGCGTCGCGCCTTGATCGCGCCGCGCGGCCGGCGCTTCGTCAGCCCGGCACGCCCGCGGTGCAGTCGTTGTCGCAGCCGTCGCCGTTGATCTTGTTGCCGTCGTCGCACTCCTCCTCGCCCGCCTGCACGACGCCGTCGCCGCAGCGCGGCCCGAGGACGCAGCCGGCGGCGCACTCGCCGTAGCCGCCGTCGTTGGTGCCGTCGTCGCACTTCTCGCCGAAGAGGCTGTCGACGATGCCGTCGCCGCACGAGGCGGGCGTCTTGCAGCCGGGCGCGCACCCCGTCCCGTAGGGCGACAGGTTCACGCCGTCGTCGCAGTCCTCGAAGCCGGCGTCCACGTTGCCGTCGCCGCAGAACGGGCCCCAGGTGCAATCGACGTTGCACGAGCCGTAGCTCGAGTCGTTGACGCCGTCGTCGCAGGCCTCGTCGGGCGTCTTGATGCCGTCGCCGCAGACGCTGGCGCAGCTGCTCGTCGCGTTGACGAAGTCGCCGAGGGTGAGCTGGTAGTTCGACTGCGTCGTGTGGCGCTCCGCCTGGAACACGACGATCTCGTAGATGCTCCCGAGGGCGAGGCCGAGGCTCGCCGCGGCCTGCGCGTCGAGCGTGATGCCGCCGCTCATCGCGCCGTGGACGCCGCCGAGGTTCACCGCGAGCTTCTTGTTCACGAACACCCAGACGTCGTCGTCGCCGGTGAACGCGAGCTGCTCGGTGCCCTTGTACTCGAACCAGTAGCGGACCTCGCTCGTGAAGTGGAAGTTGTTCCCATTGCCCTCGTTGCCGAAGCCGAGCCCATTGATCGGGAAGAAGTTGCCATTCGAATACTGGAACTCGCCGCCCGGGAGCTTGTTCAGGGTGATCGTCTGCAGGACGGTGAAGTTCACGCCCGCGACATCGCGGTACCACTGATCGAAGTTGGCCTGCCCGCTCGTCGTCGGCGTGGTGCCGCCCGGGTTCGCGTAGACGGGCTTGCCGTCGAGCCCCAGGCTCGAGGTCACGATCCCGAGGTCCACGCCGAGGAAGTCCTCGAAGTCGGGGTGCGAGACGCTGAAGTCGCGGATCACGATCGGCAGCGCCAGCGTCTGCGGATCGACGGCGACGTCGACGCAGGCGAAGCCGGGCTCGACCGTGCACGTGGCCGAGCAGCCGTCGCCCGGATCGGTGTTGCCGTCCTCGCACTCCTCGGTGCCGTTCGGGAGCTTGATGCCGTCGCCGCACGTGGTGGTGCAGGCGCCCTGGGTGCAGTCGGGCTCCTTGACGCAGAACGGCGTGCAGCCGTCGCCCATGTCGTTGTCGCCGTCGTCGCACTGCTCGCTGCCCTCGGCGACGCCGTCCCCGCACACGGTCGGCACGCAGGGCTGCCCGGGGACGTCGCACTTGAAGCCCGGCTCGAGCTGGCAGCCGTCGCTGCAGCCGTCGCCGGACGCGGGCGGCGCGCCGCCGTCCTCGCACTCCTCGTCGCCGGCGAGGATCCCGTCGCCGCAGGCCGCCGCGATGCAGGCCACGCCCACGACCGGGCACTGCCAGCCCGACTCGACGTGGCAGCCCGCGTCGCAGCCGTCGCCCGTCGTCGTGTTCTGATCGTCGCAGGTCTCGCCGCCGGTGATCTTGCCGTCGCCGCAGATCACGGTGGAGACGCAGGGCTGTCCGGGCACCGGGCAGGCGAAGCCGCTCTCGATCGCGTCGCAGGTGCCGGTGCAGCCGTCGCCGGAGTCGCCGTTGCCGTCGTCGCACGCCTCGCCGGCGTCGACGGTCCCGTCGCCGCAGGCGGGGCCGGGCCCGCCCCCCGCGCCGCCCTGCGCGCCGGTGCCCGTCGTCAGCAGATCGCCGCCCGATCCGCCGCTCCCCGAGGAGCTCGAGGTCGTCGCGCCCGTGGTGGTCGCGCTGTGGACGATCTCGGGATCGCCCCCGCAGGCGGCGATCCACGCGACGGGCACGCTGGCGAAGACGAGGCGGCGAGCTCCCATGAGCGCCAGGATAGCGCGGTCTGCCTCAGGGGAAGTTGACCGAGCCCTCGGCGCGGCGCTGGTGGAGCTCCCAGAACCGGTCGGCGATGTCCGAGGCCTCGAGCGTGGCCTGGCCGTTGTCGAACGCGGTGCCCTTGACCATCCCGAGCACGACGACCTCGCCGACGTACACGCCCTCGGGGGCGAGCTTGGCGCGGAGCAAGCCGACGGCCTTGTGCTGCGCGGCCTTGCCGATCGCGAGGCCCATGGCGCCGAACTGCGTCGCCATCGCGTCGATGTTGGGATCGTAGAACGCGAAGCCGCCGCCGGTGACGAGGACGGCGCCCTTCTGGGCCCTGAGATCGGCCAGCGCCTCCTGCACCGCGGAGACGAGGCCGGTGACCGCGATGTCGAACGCCGCGCGGAGCTCGTCCGGGCGCGCGGTGGTGAGGTCGCCCGCGCCGCCGCCGTAGGCGTTGTAGTGGACGGCCGCGACGGGGCCGAGCGCCGCGGCGGCCTCGCGGATGGCGGCGCGCGTGGCGTCCAGGTTGGCGAGGTCGCACGGGAACGCCTTCGCCGTCACGCCCGCGCTCGAGAGCGACGCCGCGGCGGCGGAGAGCCGCTCGGCGTTGCGCGCGAGGAGCGCCACCGCGAAGCCCTCGCGGCCGAAGCGGCGCGCGACGGCGTCCGAGATCCCAGGTCCATGGCCACACACGACGATGGTTCGCTTCATGCCCGTCGCATACCACACCTCGTTCCGAGGAGAGTTTCCCGGCGCTGCAGACGTATGCCGTCCGAAGAAGTACCGTGACCGCGACCTTGGAGGCTTGCCCATGACGGTGCGGTGCTGGTTGGTCCCGATCTGCATCCTCGCGTTACCACCCGCGTGCGGCGGCGAGGAAAGCTCCACCTCCTCGACGACCTCGAGCAGCACGACCTCCTCCGGCTCGCAGACCGGCTCCACCTCGAGCTCGGGCGGCGGAGGCGGCGCGGGCGGATCCGGCTCCACGGGCAGCACCGGCAGCGGCGGCTCGGCGTGCGAGCCCGGCCTCACCGAGTGCGGCGGCGGGTGCGTCGACACCAGCCTCGACCCGGCTCACTGCGGGGCGTGCGAGACGCCGTGCACCACGACGGCCCCCTCCACGGCGGAGTGCGTCGTCGGCCACTGCGTGGTCACGCTGGTGAGCGCGATCGGCTCGGCGCAGGCGGTCGCGTCCGATGGAACCCACGTCTACTGGAGCGACCCCGCTGCCGGGGAGGTGAAGAGGATCCCGGTCGGCGGCGGCACGCCCGAGCTCTTCGTCGCCGCCGCGGCGACCGACCTCGCCACCGACGCGACCAGCGTCTACGCCGTCGCCCAGCCGTCGTTGACGCGGTACGCGAAGGTCGACGGCGCGCCGCTCGAGCTCGCGACCGGCGTCATGGGCGAGCGCTTCGCGACGGACGCGACGAACGCCTACTTCCGCGGCAGCAACGGCGTCACCAAGGTGCCGCTCGCCGGCGGCCTCCCGGTCACGCTCGCCTCGGGGAACGCCGTGCACCTCGCCGTCGACGCGACCGACGTCTACTGGTGCGACGGGCTGCTCCAGCGAGTCCCCATCGCCGGCGGCGCCTCGGTCGTCGTGAGCGGTGCCGCCTCGGTGCGAGGGCGTGGCGGTGGACGCGACGGACGTCTACTGGATCAACTTCGACCAAATGCTGAAGATCCCGAAGATCGGCGGCACGAGCGAGGTCGTCGGGCCGCTGCTCGGCCCCATGACCGCCGACGCCGCCAGCATCTACTCGTTCACCGATCTCTGGCTGATGAGGATCCCGTTCGACGGGTCGGCCGGCGTGGCTCTCGCGCAGGAGCTTGCGGCCGACGCATTCGAGGTCCGCGACGTCGCCGTGGACGCGACGAGCGTCTACTGGACCGTGACCTCCGGCGGCATGGGGAAGCTCATGCGGGTCACCCCCAAATGAGGGCTCACGCCGAGATGCACCCACGGGAGGATGCGATGAGCTGGACCAGGGCTCGCCTGCTCGGCATCGGGGCCGTCGGCCTCGTCCTGATCGGGCCCGGCTGCGGCGGCGACGACAGCTCGAGCTCGACGACCGGAAGCGCCAGCGGAAGTGGCGGCGGCGGCTCGACGACGAGCGGCACGAGCGGCACCGCGGGCGGCGGCGGGGGACCGTGCGCAGGCGGGCTCGCGTCGTGCGGGGGCGAATGCATCGATCTCTCCACCAGCACCGACCATTGCGGCGCGTGCGACAGCGCCTGCTCGGCGACCGCGCCCTCGACCGCCGAGTGCGCCGCCGGGCGCTGCGTCGTGATGCTCGCCTCGGCGCCGGGCGACGCCGGGCCGCTCGCCGTGGGCCCGGACACGGTCTACTGGGTGAACCCGATCGCCGGCAGCGTGCTCGCGGTGCCGAAGACGGGAGGCACGCCGTCGACGTTCGCGGACGACGTGGTGACGGCGCTCGCCGCCGACGGAGCCAGCCTCTTCTGGGCGGGGTCCGAAGGGATCATGAAGGCGCCGCACACGGGCCAGGGCACGCTCACGCTGGCGCACCCGTTCAATGACGTGCCCCACCTCGCCCTCGACGATGCGAACGTCTACTTCCCGGTCGCGAAGGTGCCGAAGAACGGCGGCCTGGTCACCTTGCTCGGTGGCGGCGTCGCCGAGATCAGCGGCGTGCAGCGCCTCGCCGCCGACGCGACGAGCCTCTTCTGGATCACCGGCGACAAGGTGAAGCGTGCGCCGCTGGCGGGAGGCGACAGCCAGGAGATCGCCTGGAACCAATGCGGGACCGACGGCGTCGTCGTCGACGGGAGCGACGTCTTTTGGACCGTGACCGGCACGCCGACGTGCCCGGCGTTCGCGCTCATGAAGGCCCCGGTCGCGGGCGGCGAATGGGTGCAGGTGGCGTCCGGCTACTTCCGGCGCATGGTGAAGGACCCCGACGCGTCCGCGGTCTACGCGATCGGCGAACAGGGCCTGGTCCGGCTGCCGCTCGACGGCGGCAGTCCCGAGGTGATCCTCGCCGAGACCGGCATCCTCCAGCTCGCGGTCGACCACGACAGCGTGTACTGGACGACCGCGGGGAACGGCGTCGGCAAGGTCTGGCGGGTCACCCCGAAGTGAGGACGCCGGCGTCGGGGCGTGCGCGAGCAGCGGCGAGCCGGCGCTCCTCATCGCCGAGCTGACCGCCGAAGGCCGGCTCCTCGGGGCAGGTAGCATCGGCGACGGTTGCGTCGACTTCGGTGGCGGGCCCATCTGCGGCGCCACGCAGGCGAACCAAGCGTTCGTGGTCGCGATGACGCCGTAGATCGATCCCCGTCTTCAGCCGGTGCGACACTCGCGCTAGGCGGCGCCCTGCCTCCGCTCCCCGTCCAGCGGGAGCCGCACCTGGAAGGTCGAGCCGCTGCCGAGCACGCTCCGCACGACGATGCTGCCGCCCAGGAGCTCCACCAGCCGGCGCACCAGCGCCAGGCCCAGACCGGCGCCGCCGAACTCGCGCGAGGACGAGCCATCCACCTGGTAGAACTCGTCGAAGACGCGATCGATGCGGTCCTCGGCGATGCCGATCCCCGTGTCCTCCACCTCGATCGCGACCGCGTCCGCTTCGCGCCGGGCTCGCACCCGCACCGAGCCGCCGTCGGGCGTGAACTTCACCGCGTTGGAGAGCAGGTTGAGCACGATCTGGTTGAGCTTGCCGCGATCGGTGACGAGCCTCGGCAGATCCGGCTCGAGCTCGAGCTCGACGTGGAGCTCCTTCCCGCCGAGCATCCATCGCGCCGTCGACACCGCCGCGCCGAGCAGGTCGGAGAGCTCCACCTCGACGGGCTCGAGCTCGAGCTTGCCCGCGTCCGAGGCGGCGAGCTGCAAGAGATCGTCGATGAGCTTGAGCAGGCTCTTGGCGCTGCTCTTCGCGTCGCGCATCGCCTCGCGCTGGCGCTCGGTGACCTCGCCGTAGACCCCGGCGCCCACGAGATCCGACAGACCCATGATGCCCTGCAGCGGCGTGCGCAGCTCGTGGGTCACGTTGGCCATGAACTGCGCCTTCTGCTTGCCGGCGTCGACGAGCGCGCGGGTCCGCGCCTCGAGGCGCCGCTCGTTCTCGCGGAGGCGGCGGAGCACGCCCGCGGTGTAGATCGTCGGAGCGCCGACCGCGAACGCCGTGAACACCGAGATGATGGTGAGGTAGCTCGCGCTCCGCTCTCCGGCCCACTCGGCGGGCGTCGCGAACGTGGGGAGCGCTCCACGTGCGGTGAGCACGCCCATCGCGACGTAGAGCGCGACCGCCAGCGCGCCGATCGAGGCCGTGGTCTCGATGTTGGTCAAGAGCGCGAGGGCGGAGACCTCGATGACGTAGATGGCGATGAGCGGGCTCCGCGTGTCCCCCGTGACCCAGATGGCGCCCGTCATGACCACGACGTCCATGACGACGTTGAGCGCGCCGAGCTCGAGCGCGAAGCGGCGCGCGCGCAGCCCGAGCAGCGCGAGCGTGTTGGTGGCGAGCTTGGCGGCGAGCAGTCCGGCGAGCGCCCAGTGCCAGCGCAGCACGCCGGCGGCGACCGCCGCGGCGACGAGCACCGCGAAGCACCCCGTCAGCGCGTAGCCGCTCACGATCCCGTGCGCGAGCGTGCGCCGGTCGAGCTCCAGCATGAAGGCCGGGTACCGCATGGTCCCCGAGCGCCCCGTCAGGCTTCGCCGACGAGCTTGCGGACGCGATCGAGGAGCACGTCGAGCTCGAACGGCTTCCGCAGGAACGCCTGCGCGGAGAGCGCCGCGCGCAGCTCCTCCGCCTGATCGCCGCGCTCGTAGACGGCGCTCATCAGCACCACGGGGGTGCTGCTGTCGGAGCGCTTGATCGCGAAGCAGACCTCGAACCCGTTGATACGAGGCAGGAGCACGTCGACGATGGCGAGGTCCGGGCGCGAGGCCTCGAACATCGCCAGCCCCTCGGGGCCGGTCGAGGCGATCGAGGTGCGGTAGCCGTACGCCGCCAGGAAGTCGGACAAGACGCGCGCGTTGATGGGGTCGTCCTCGACGATGAGGACGTGCTTGCGGCGATCGCCTTGGCCGCTGGATGCGTTGTCCTGGGGTGAGGGCGGCATGCGGGGAGCCGATCCGCAGGGTATCGCCTGCGTCCGGCGGCTGCCAAGCCGTGCCGCGCGGCCACGACGCGCCGGCGGGGCTTCAACCGGCGCGGTCGACGGCGGGGTAGAGCTCCTCGTTCTCGCGCACCATCCGCCGCGCCAGGAGCTTGAAGACCTCCCGCGTCTGGCGGATGAACTCGACGGGCTCGGCCTGCACCGCCTCCGCCGACGGCCAGCGCTGCACGTAGGTGAAGAAGGATCCGTAGATGCCGCCGAGCTCGTCCTGGAAGCTCCGCGCCAGGGCGCGCAGCCGCTCGTCCTCGTGACCCACGAGGCGCGGGTAGAGCGCGTCGTTCTCCATGCTCGCGTGGACGTGGAGCTTGCCGGCGAAGCGCGCGAGGCGCTTGCGAACGCCGGCCGCGTCGGCGCGGAGCGCCTCGGGGGTGAGCTGGCGCTCGATGTCGGCCGCGAGCTCGGAGAGCTCCTCATGTTGCCGCCGGAAGTTCTGGGTGGCGCTCATGGCTCCGCTCGACCTGGGGGGGTTACGCGCGAACGGGGCCGGCGGTTGCACTCCGAGAAAAGGCCGGCCGCGCGGGGGTGTACCTCCTACGACATCCAGCGACCTCGAGTGGCCTGCCAAGGAGACGCCCCGTGCTTGGTCCAAGGCGCCATGCGCCTGCCCCCGTTCGCCCTCCTTCTCTCCCTGCCGTTCCTCGTTCATTGCGCCCCCGCGCGCCCGGCCGAGCCGCCCAGCCTCGGTGCGTCCGGGCAGACGTACCGCCAGGCCATCGAGACGATCTGCAACGTCGACGCGCTCGCGTCTCTCTCGATCGCGGACGATCCGCTCGGCGCCGACGTGCAGCGCTTCGCGTGGCTCGAGGAGCACGTCGACAACCCCGAGGGGATCTACCTGCGCACGGTGCTCAGCGTGAAGACGCCGCCGGACCGGAGCGGGCTGCTGCGGGAGGCGGCGCAGGTGGTGGGGCTCGGGAGCTGCGCGCTCGCGGACTCGGAGGCGAAGCGCGGATCGGACGGCTGACACCGGGCCGTAGTGCGGTGCTGCCGCGGGCCGCTGCCGCGTCGCCACACGATCGAGGCGACGGCGGCAGGCCGAGCGGGTGCTACCGTCGTCCTCATGCCGGGACCGCGCCCGCCGCCCTCCGCGCCGACCCACGGCGAGAGCTCCTCGGCGCAGCCCGATCCCCTCCCCGTGCGCATGGTCCGCGAGTCGGACCGCGATCTCCACGGGCCGGTCTACGTCGTCTGGGAGCTGACGATGAAATGCGATCAGCCCTGCCAGCATTGCGGCACGCGGGCCGGGCCGGCGCGCGCCAACGAGCTCGACACCGCCGAGATCCTCGAGGTCGTGAAGGGGCTCGCGCGCCTGCGCGTGCGCGAGGTCACCGTCATCGGCGGCGAGGCGTACCTGCGGCCCGATCTGCACGCGATCATCCGCGCGCTCGCCGACGCCGGCATCCGGGTGACGATGCAGACCGGGGGCCGCAGCTTCTCGCTCGAGCGCGCGCGGGCCCTGCGCGACGCGGGCCTCACGGGCGTGGGCGTGTCGATCGACGGGCCCGCGCGCGTGCACGATCGGCTCCGCGGCAACCTCGGGAGCCACCACGCCGCGCTCGAGGCGCTCGACAACGCGGGCGCCGCGGGGTTCGTGCTCTCGGCGAACACGCAGGTCAACCGGCTCACCGCCGATCACCTGGTCGAGACCTCGCGCGAGCTCCGGTCGCGCGGCGTGCAGACGTGGCAGGTGCAGCTCACCGGCCCGATGGGGCGCGCGGCCGATCACCCCGAGTGGATCCTCGAGCCCTGGCGCATCGTCGACGTCATCGACACGCTCGCGGCGATCCAGCGCGAGGCGATCGCCGAGCACGCGCCCCGTCGAGGCATGCCATTCAACGTCTTCGCGAACAACAACATCGGCTATTTCGGGCCGCACGAGCAGCTCCTCCGCTCGGTGCCCGGCGGCGTCGAGGGGCATTGGAACGGCTGCGCCGCGGGCATCTACGTGATGGGCATCGAGTCCGACGGCACCGTCAAAGCGTGCCCGACGCTGCCGACGGCCGAGTATGCGGGTGGCAACGTGCGCACGATGGCGATCGAGGATCTGTGGCTTCGCTCGGAGCAGGTGCGCTTCGCCCGCGACCGGACGACCGACGAGCTCTGGGGCTTCTGCAAGACCTGCTACTACGCCGAGGTCTGCCGCGGCGGCTGCTCGTGGACCGCGCACACCACGCTCGGCCGGCGGGGCAACAACCCGTTCTGCTACCACCGCGTCGTCCAGCTCCGCCGCAAAGGCGTGCGCGAGCGCCTCGTCCCGGTCGAACGCGCGCCGAACCTGCCTTACGATCACGGGCGCTTCGAGATCGTCGAGGAGCCGTGGCCCGAGGAGGGCGGCTGATCGCGGTCGGGTCGCGAGGCTGTCCGTTGATCGCGGGGCGGCGGCCGTGTCTACTCGTTCGATGCTTCCTCCTCGGGCCCACCTGATCGCGTGCGCCGCCTGCGGCTGCCACGCCAGGGCCGACGAGGACGAGTGCCCGAGCTGCGGCGCCGCGCTCCGGCGCGCGGACGGCAGCGTTCCTCGAAGCGCGGCGGCCGTGCTTCTGGGGCTGGCCGCCGTGGCCACGTGCGCCGCGGCCGCGTGCGGCAGCGAGGTGCGGGGCTCGGGCGGGGCCGGGCCTGGGTCGGACGAAAGCAGCTCGGTCGCGAGCACCTACTCGGCGGCCATGGCGGTCAGCACCTACGGCGTCGGCCCGACGGGCCCCGCCACCAGCACGGGCACCGGCGGCGCGGATTGCGGCGACTTGATCCTCGCCGACCCCGCCTGCGAGGATTGCGCGCTCTCCGCCTGCTGCGTGGAGCTGGGCGCGTGCGCGCTCGGCACGCCATGCGGCGATCTGGCGCTTTGCATCGCGTCCTGCGCCGATCAGGCGTGCATCGATCAGTGCTACTCGGACCTCCCCGGCGGCGTCGCGGAGCTCGACGCGCTCGAAGGGTGCCTCGCTGCGCAATGCGGCTCCGAGTGCGGAGAGTCGAGCATCTGCGATTCGGGGCTGACGATGTCGAACGCGGCCTGCGATACGTGCCTCGGCACGATCTGCTGCGCCGAGTTCGAGTCATGCACCCAGAACGGCGCCGATCTGCAGCCGTGCATCGACTGTTTCGATGCCGGCGGCGGGCCGCTCTGCGACGCCGCGATCGCATGCTTCGACGCCAACTGCGCGACGGAGTGCATGTGACCGCGAGCCTGCACGGCTGACGCGTCGCCGGCGCTCCGAGCGCCGCCCGTTGATCGCGGCCTCGTGGCCGTGTCTACTCGTTCGATGCTTCCTCGGGTTCACCTGATCGCTTGCCCCGCCTGCGGCTGCCACGCCAAGGTCGACGAGGACGAGTGCCCGAGCTGCGGCGCCCCGCTCCGGCGCGCCGACGGCAGCGTTCCTCGAAGCGCGGCGGCCGTGCTCCTCGGGCTCGCCGCGCTCGCGACCTGCGCGGCGGCGGCGTGCGGCAGCGAGGTGACGAACGTGACGGGCGCCGGCGGCGCAGGCCCCGGGAGCGGATCGAACGGCGGCAGCACGGCCGATGGCCCGCAGACCAGCGTGAGCTCGACGAACGTCTCCACGACCACCGTGTCGGTCGCGGTCAGCAGCACCTACGGCGCGGGCCCGACCCCCGACGACTGCGGCGATCTCGCCTTCCCCGACCCGGCCTGCGGCGACTGCGCGACCGCGGTCTGCTGCTCCGAGCTCGCACAGTGCGCGAGCGGCACTTCGTGCGGCGACCTGGTCGTCTGCATGCAATCGTGCGCCGATCAGGCTTGCTTCGACCAGTGCGAAGCGAGCTTCCCCGCCGGCGTCGCGGCGTTCGACGCGCTCCAGTCGTGCATCTCGGCGAGCTGCAGCGCGGAGTGCGCCACGCCGGACACTCTCATCTGCGACACCGACCTCACGACCGGAGAGGCCGCCTGCGACGCGTGCCTCGGGACGAGCTGCTGCGCCGACTTCCAGTTTTGCGTGCAGGACGGCGCCGACGTGCAGGCCTGCATCGACTGCTTCGACGCCGGCGGCGGGCCTCTCTGCGACGACGCCCTCGCCTGCGCGGCCGCGAGCTGCGCGAACGAGTGCAGCTTCCTCATGCCTTGACCCGCGCCGAACGATGGCGCGTATGCTCCGCACGTGCTGAAGCTCCATTACCATCCGCGCTCGACGTTCTCGCGGCGCGTCCGCATCGCGCTGCTCGAGAAGGGCCTCGAGGCCGAGCTCGTCGAGATCGACATGCGCGCCGGCGCGCACAAGGCCGCGCCCTACCTCGCCCTGAACCCCTACGGGCGCGTGCCGACGCTCGAGCACGACGGCTTCGTGCTCTTCGAGTCCACGGCGATCCTCGAGTACCTCGAGGCGCTCCACCCCGAGCCCGCCCTCGTACCGGCCGACGCGAAGGGCCGCGCGCTCGTCCACATGCACTGCAAGCTCTGCGACGTCGAGATCGGCGTCCAGACGGGGACGCTCATCTTCCCGAAGCGCTTCGTCAAGCCCGAGCGCTGGGACCGCCCGGCGATGGACGCCGCCCGCGCGCAGGTCGAGCGCCACCTCCGCATCGTGGAGCAACAGCTCGAGGGCAAGGAGTGGATGGTGGGCGACTACTCGCTGGTCGAGGTCTGCTACACGCCGCTGCTCGAGTTCCTGCCGCTCTTCGAGATCGACGCCGGCCCGCGCGTGCTCGCCTGGACCGAGCGGATGCTCGCCCGCCCGAGCGCGGTGGCGACGAAGCCGGATCGCTGACGCCGGCCCTGGGCGTCCGATTTCGACAGTTCGCACGCAACTGGCGGCGCGCTCGCGTCGAACACCGTGGAGGATGCCTTCGCCCGCCTACGAGGCTGGGCGATGCAGCACCGGCACGACCGAGCGCTCGCGCCGTGGTCGAGCGGGCGCTGGAGCTCACTCAGGCGCTGCCCGAGCCCTTGCGGGGTCCCAGCAGCGTGCGATCTACAATGTGCTCAGCGAGCGGATGAAGTCGTTCGTGAAGGAGGCTGCGATGGACCTCGACAAGATTCCCGAATCTCCGGGGGCCCGCGAAGCGCGCGTGGCGATGGACAAGGTGCTCGACCGCGCCGAGGCGCGGGGAGAAGCGAGAGCCCTGCTCACGCTGCTCGAAGCGCGTGGTCTGTCGATCTCGGACGCGCAGCGAACGCGCGTGCTCGCCTGCGCGGACCTCGACGTCCTCGAACGCTGGATCCGGTGCGCTGCCACGGCAGCGACGACGGACGACGCACTCGGCTGAAGAGGCGTCGGACACTCGTCCGAGCAACGCCTCTCGAGGCCACAGGTCCGACGCCTCTTCAGCTCCGGGGGGGGGGGGGGGGGGGGGCCCCCCCCCCCCCCCCCCCCCCGCCGGGGGGGGGGGGGGGGGGAGGGGGGGGCCGGGGGCCCCCCCCCCCCCCCCCCCCCCCCCCCCCCCCCCCCCCCCCCCCCCCCCGCCCCACCGAGCGCTCGCGGCGGCTGGCGCTAGCTCATCGGGTCCCGGCGCACCCTCACGGCCCCGTCGGGATCGATCGCGACCGCTCCCTCCTTGTACAGCCGGCCCACGGCGCGCTTGAACGCCTTCTTGCTCAGGCCGAAGAGGGCGCGGATCTGCTCGGGGTCCGAGTCGTCGCCGACGCGCGGCGTCCGGGGCCGCGAGAGCACCTCGAGGACGCGGCGCGCGTCGGCCTCCAGCTCCTCGTGGGCGTGGCCGCGGAGCGAGAGCTCGACCTTGCCGTCGGGCAGGACGTTGGCGATGCGAAAGCGGGCCGCCTCGCCGCGCACGAGCGGGCACGGCTCGCTCGCCGGGAGGAGGCCGAGATAGCGTTGCTCGAGGATCACGAAGACGCCGAGCTCGGGCTCTTTGCGCCACGCTTCGCCCTCCACCCACTCGTCGGGAGCGAAATCGTCCGCCGGGCGCAGCAGCTCGGCGACGCGCATCGTCCCGGCGAGCCGCCCCGACTCGTCGAGGTAGAGCCCGATCGGGTGGCGCTCGCCGACGCGCAGAGGTCGTGTCTGCTCGGCGTGCGGGACGAGCAGCTCCTTCGGCATGCCCCAGTCGACGAACGCGCCGAACGGCGTGAGGTCGGTGACCTCGAGGAAGGCGACGTCGCCCCGCTGGATCCGCGGCACGCGCAGGGTCGCTATCGGGCGGTCCTCCGAGTCGAGGCAGAGGAAGACCTCGAGGTCGTCGCCTTCGCGGACCCCCTCGGGCACCTCGTTCTTGGGCAGGAGAACGACGGGCGCGTCGGGCCCCTTCTCGTTCGGATCCAGGCCCAGGAACGCGCCGGGCGGGCCGAACCGGCGCACCTCGAGCACCGCCGTCCAGCCGAGGAGGTCCTCGATGTGCATCGGGCGCAGTCTCGCATGCGTGCGCCCCGTTTGCCGAAGGACTGATGACGCGAGCGCCGAGCTCAGGAATCGAACCCGGCGCGAGCTGGTTCGTTCCGCGTCCGTTTTCCACACACTGCTAGAGTGCCACCGTGTCCCTCCCCCGTTCCTCGAGCGCGGCGACGGTCGAGCGCCTCGCGGCCACCCTCGGCCGAGTCATCCGCGGCAAGCCCGACGCCATCGGGCTCTTGCTCACCGGCGTGCTCTCCGGCGGGCACGTGCTCATCGAGGACGTGCCCGGCGTCGGCAAGACGACGCTGGCGAAGGCGTTCGCGCGGGCGTTCGAGCTCGAGTTCTCGCGCGTGCAGTTCACGCCCGACCTGCTCCCCTCCGACATCCTCGGGACGCACACGCTCAACCCGCGCGAGGGGACGCTCACGTTCCAGCGCGGGCCGGTCTTCGCGAACGTGCTGCTCGCCGACGAGATCAACCGCGCCTCGCCGCGGACGCAGTCGGCGCTGCTCGAGGCGATGAGCGAGAAGCAGGTCACCATCGACGGCGTGACCATGCGCCTGCCCGATCCCTTCTTCGTCCTCGCCACGCAGAACCCGGTCGATTTCCAGGGCACGTACCCGTTGCCCGAGGCGCAGCTCGACCGCTTCGCCCTGCGGCTCGCCATCGGCTACCCGCCCGAGGACGAGGAGCTCGCGATGCTCTTCGACCGGCAGCAGAACGATCCCCTCGACGCGGTCGAGCCGCTCGCGAGCGGCGCCGATCTGCTCGCCATGGTCGCCGAGGCGCGCCACGTCCACGTGGAGCCGCGGGTGGCGCGCTACCTCCGCGCCGTCGTGGCCAGGACGCGCGACCACGACGACGTCGCCCTCGGCGTCAGCCCGCGCGGCACGCTCGCGCTCTTCCGCGCCTGCCAGGCGCGGGCGCTCGTCGCCGGCCGCGATCACGTCAAGCCCGACGACGTGCAGGCGCTCGCCGCGCCGGTGCTCGCGCACCGCCTCCAGATCACCGAGCGCACCCGCTACGCCGGGCGGGGCGCGACCGCTGTGCTCGAAGAGGTGCTCGCGGCCCTGCCGGTGCCGACCTGAGGGCCGCTAAGCCTCCGCCGCGATCGCCTGGATCGTCCGCCGCAGCCAGGCGTGGGCCGGATCGTCGTCTTGCCTCGCGTGCCATGCCTGCGCCACGCGAAAGCCTTCGACCGGGACCGGCGGATCGAGCAGCCGGATCGGGAGCGCGCCCGCGAAGGTGCGGGCGACGCGCTCGGCGACCGTGAGCACGAGCTCCGACCGCGCCACGGCGAGCGCGGCCCCGAGGAAGTGCGGCACGATGAAGGGCACCCGGCGCGCGAGGCCCTCCCGCTCGAGCGCGCGGTCCACCGCGCCGGCGCCCCGGCCGCGCGGCGAGATCATCACGTGCGGCAGCTCGGTGAGCTGCTTCTTCGTCAGCGACTTGCGGACGCGCGGGTGATCGCGGCGCACCACGCAGACGAAGCGCTCGCGGAGGAGCTCGACCTCGTGCGGCGAGCCGGGACCGCGCGCGAGCGCGAGCGAGAGGTCGACGGCGCCCGACGCGAGCGCGCGATCGACGTCGTCGGGCGGCGACACCACCACGAGCTCGATGCCGGGCGCCTCGCGCGACAGGAGCGCGCAGAGCGGGGCCACGAGCACGAGCTGGGCGAAGTCGACCGCCGCCACGGTGAACGAGCGCTTCGCGGTGCGCGGGTCGAACGGCTCCGGCGCGTCGAGGGCGCGCTCGATCCGCTCGAGCGACTCCCGGATGGGCGCCGCGAGCTCGGCGGCGCGCGCGGTCGGCACCATCTCGCCGGCGGCGCGGACGAGGATCGGATCCTCGAGCAGCCGGCGCAGGCGGACGAGCGTGTGGCTCATCGCCGACTGGCTCAGGCCCACGCGCCGCGCGGCGCGCGTGACGTTGCGCTCGGCGAGGAGCGCGTCGAGCGCGACCAGGAGGTTGAGATCGACGGCCGCGAGCTTCGTCTTCGCCATGAACGTGGTGCATACCGTACATGATCATCATGCGGTGGCGACACGTCGATCCGATGCCTACCTGGGGCGCTGGAGGAACCGAATGAACCCGATCAAGAGAACGTCCCTCGCCCTGTTGCTCGCCGCGACCGCCGCCGTGCTCGCGGGCTGCTCCGACGACGCCGACTCGAACGAGGCCTCGACCACGTCGGCCACGTCGGCCACGACCTCGACGACCGCCACGACCTCGTCCGGCAACGGGGGCTCCGGCGGCGCCGGCGGGGGCGGCGGCCACGGCGGCGCGAGCGCCGAGCCCGCCGTGGTCGCCGCGTTCGATCCCGCGCTCGGCGAGCTGCCCGAGGGGCTCGCGGTCCTGGACGGCAAGGCGTACGTCGGCTTCGCGCCGAAGAGCGAGATCGTGAGCGTGGCGCTCGCGGGCGCGCCCGCCGTGTCGAGCTTCGGCAGCGCGCCGGTGCCGCCGCCGAACGCCGGGTTCCTGACCGGCCTCGCCTTCGACGGCGGCGGCGCCCTCTACGCGGCGCTCGTCTCCTTCGACCCCGGCACGCAGGCGGGCATCTACAAGATCGCGCCCGGCGGCGGGGCCGCGGTCGCGTTCGCCACCGATCCGGGGATGGTGTTCCCGAACGGGCTCGCGTTCGACGCCGGCGGCGATCTCCTCGTCACCGACTCGGCCGCGGGCGCGGTGCTCCGGATCTCGCCGGCCGGCGACGTCAGCCCGTGGGCCTCGGACCCCGTGCTCACGGGACAGAAGGACTTCTGCGGGCCGGGGCTCGGCAGCTTCGACATCGGCGCCAACGGGATCGCCGTGGGCGCCGATGGCGCCGTCTACGTGGCCAACAACGACAAGGCGTCGATCGTGAGGATCCCCGTGCTCGCCGGCGGCGCCGCCGGGGCGCCCGAGATCGTCGCCGGTCCGGACTGCGACGCGCTCGGGGGCGCCGACGGCCTCGTCGTCGACGCCGACGGCAGCCTCCTCGTCGCCCTCAACCGCCTGAACCGGATCGTGCGGGTCGGTGCCGGCGGGTCGGTGACCGTCGTGGCCGAGGGCGGCGTCCTCGATTTCCCCGCGAGCCTCGCCATCGCCGACGTCGGCGGCGAGCGATCGCTGCTGGTGACGAGCTTCGCGCTCGCGACCGCGAGCGCGGGGCGGGCTGCGCACCCGGCGCTCGTGGCGATGCCGCTGCCGGCGCCCTGATCGAAGCGCGCTCGAGGCAGGCGCGCGGGCCTCGGTGCGCGCCCGCCCTCGAGCGGCTAGACTCGTCCTTCCATTGCGTCCGAAGCTCGCCGCGCTCGGTGTCGACGGATCGCGGCGCCGCCTGGCGCGCCTCAACCACATCCTCATCCCGGAGAAGAAGCCTGACCGGGATCGCGTCAGGCGGAGCTGGCTGGGGCGGCTCTTCTCGCCGGTGCTCGCCGCCTACACCTCGCTCAGCCGCGACGGGCGCGCCCTCCTCCTGCTCACCGTGCTCGTCGGGTTCGCCGGGCTCGACGTGCGCCAGTCCGAGGTGCACCTGCTCTTCGCCATGCTCGTGGGGCTGCTCGCGGCGTCGGTCGTCGCGCGCTTCTTCTTCGGCGCGCGCGCGCTCCGGGTCAGCGTCGAGGCGCCGGGGCGGGTGTCGGTCGGGGACGCGCAGCGGTTCCTGGTGCACCTCGAGAACACCGGTCCCACGCGGCTGCTCGGCCTGCGCGTGCTCGGCCCGTTCCTGCCCTGGGACGGGCGCTGGACCGAGGAGGCGCCCGGAGTCGCCGCGCTCGAGCCGGGCGCGCGCGCGACCCTCGGCGCCGAGGCGAGGTTCATCGCGCGCGGCGAGCATCACCTCGACGCTTTCCAGGTCGCCCCGCTCGTCCCGCTGGGGCTCGCGCTCGGGCCGCGGCGCGAGAGCGACGGGGTGCGCTTCCTGGTGGTGCCGCGCGTCGCCGACGTCCCCGCGCTCGATCTCGAGCACCGCGCGCCCGACCGCCCGGCGGGCACCGTCGTGGCGCAGGCCGCCGGCGACTCCGAGATCGCCGGCGTCCGGCCGTACCGGCCCGGCGATCCGCTCCGCCACCTGCACGCGCGCACGTGGGCGCGCACCGGCGTCCCTCACGTGCGCCAGTACGTGACCGAGCACCGCGATCGGGTCGCGCTCCTCGTGTGGGTCGACGGCGCGACCGCATCGGAGCGAGCGCGCGAGGCGGCGCTCGAGATCGCCGCCGGAGCGGCGGCGTCGCTCACGCTTCGCGGCGCCGGGCTCGATCTCCTCCTCGTCGACGATCGCGTCCTCCGCGTCGAGCCGCGCGCCGGCCGCGCCGCGCTCGACCTCGTGCTCGATCGCCTCGGCGTCCATCCGCTCACGCCGGCAGAGACGTTGCCCGAGGCGGAGCTGGAGACGCACGCGGGCGGGCTCTCCGCCCTCGTCCTCGTCACCGCCGACGAAGACGCGCGGCGGCAGGCGCTCGTGGCGTCGCTCGCGCGACGCGGGCTCCCGGTGCGATGGCTCTCGGTCGTGGAGGACGAGCGGCGCGGCAGCGTCGGCGGCGCCGAGCGCGATCTCGCCGGCGCGCGCCTGACGCGGATCGCCGTCGCCGAGATCGAGCGCCGCCACGAGGCCCGCGCCGGCGCGCCCGCCGCAGGAGGTTCGGCGTGAGCCGCCGCGCCGCCGACGCGAGGGGCGCCCTCGAGCGCCGCCTCGCCGCGATCG
The DNA here is from genome assembly GCA_964372055.1 of uncultured Polyangiaceae bacterium. GTDB lineage: Bacteria > Myxococcota_A > Polyangia > Polyangiales > Polyangiaceae > CAYJPW01. Next base: position 12,496 of record CAYJPW010000010.1, on the reverse strand, counting down.
CGGTGCTCTTCGTGGGCGCCGCGCTGGCGAGCGCGTCGCCGGGGGCGGTCGCGATCGTCGCCGCCGCGCTCCCGATCGCCGGCGTCCTCGCCGGCCCGCGCCTCCGGCTCGACCGCCTCGGCCAGGCGGCGCTCGCGATCGTGGCGATGGTCGGCGGCGTGCTCGTGCCGCGGCTGCTGCTCGGCCCCGAGGCGTCGCGCGACGATCCGGCGGTGCTCGGCGAGCGCGCGCTGCTGCTCGCGATCCCGATGCTCTCCGTCGCCTCGGCGCGGACCCTGATCGATCGGCCGGTGCTGGGGGCGCGCGTCACGCTCCTCGCGGCCCTGGTCGCGCTCACGGCGGCGGGGCGCGCGGCGACCGGGCTCGTCTACCCTGCGCTCGCCGCCGCCGCGGTCGCGGTGGCGCTCGCGGCGCTCGCCGCCGAGGATCCGGCGCGCCCGAAGCTCGGCCTGCTTCAGGCCCGGCACGTCACCGCGATCGCGTTCGGCGCGTTCGTGGCCCTCGCGCTCACGCTCGTGGCCGCGTTGACGCTGCCGCGCCTGCAGGACGCGGCCATCGCGCGGTTCCTCGCGCGCTACAGGGACCGCAGCGGCTTCTCCGACCAGATGGCGCTCGGCGAGATGGCCGGGATGCTCCAGTCCGACACGGTGGTGCTGCGCGTGCGCGGCGGCGCGCCTCCTCTGCTCCGCGGGGTGCTCTTCAGCCGGTACGTCGCCGGGCGCTGGGAGACCGAGGTGAGCCCCTCGGGCATCGAGGTCGTCGAGACGCCGGTCGAGCCCGCGCCGGGCGCCGGCTTCGTCGAGATCGAGAACGCCGGCAAGATCCGGCGCTACTTCGTGCCGCTCGGCGCCCGCGACGTCATCGTGTCGACGGGCGTCTACGAGCGCGACGCGCTCCAGCTGCACCGCCCTTCGCCGCGCTTCGAGGCGAAGCGGCTCTGGTTCGGCGAGGGCGGCGGGCCCGAGCCGCTCGCCCCCCGGCCCGCCGACCGCCAGGTGCCCTCGCGCATCAAGCCGGCGCTCGAGGCGATCCTGCGCGGCTGGGGCGTGTCGCAGCCCGACGCGACCGGGCGCGTGCGCGCCATCCAGGCGCGTCTCCGCGCCGATCACCGGTACTCGCTCTCGTTCGATCGGTCACCGGGCGTCGATCCCGTCGTCGACTTCCTCACGATCCACCGCGAAGGTCACTGCGAGTACTTCGCCTCGGCGCTGGCCCTCCTGGCGCGCACCGCCGACGTCCCCGCCCGGGTCGTCGCCGGCTACCGCGTCGTCGAGAGCTCGCCGCTCGGCTACCGCGTCGTGCGCGAGCGCCACGCCCACAGCTGGGTGGAGGTCTGGATCGAGGGGCGCTGGGTCACGGTCGATCCGACTCCCGCCGCCGATCTCGCCGCGACCTCGCCGCAGACGACGCCGCTCGGCGCGGCGATCCTCGACGGGCTCAGCACCGCGTGGGAGCGCGTCGACGACTGGCTGGGCCGCCGCTCGCCGTTCGAGCTCTCGCTCTTGCTCGTGGGCCTCGGGGCGATGCTCATCGGCGCCCGCGCGCTCCGCGGCCGCACGGCGCGCGCGCGACCGACCGAGGCCGCCGACCCTCCGCTTCACGGCTTCGCGGCGCTCGCGGGCGCGCTCGCGCGGAGGGGCGTCGCCCGCCGACCGACCGAGACCCTCTCCCGCTATGCCGATCGCGTCGCGACCGACGCGGCCCTTCCGAAGGGGCTCGGCTCGCGCGCGGCGGATCTGGTGCGGCGCTACGAGCTCCTTCGGTACGGGGGCCAAGGCGATCCGGCAGCGCTCGACCGCGAGCTGGCCGACGCGGCGAGCGCGATCGCCGAGGCGAGGGACCTGGCGGCCTGACCATGCCGCCGGAGGGGGGTCGCGCCCTCAGGTGCGCCCAAGCCAGTACGACGGGCGACGCTTGTTGGCCGCGATCGCGAGGACGCGGACATGGTCCGCGAGGACTCGATAGATGATGCTGTACGGAAAGCGTCGAAGGCGCCTGCGTCGGATACCGCCGCTGTCCTGCGAGCCCGCCATCGGCATCGCCGCGAGCAACCGCTCCACACGCGCTATCTCGACGAGAAACGCCTCACCCAGACCGGGTCGCTCCTGGGCGAAGTAGTACGAAGCGGCGTCGTTCAGCTCGCGCTCGGCCAGCTCGTGGAAGACGACCCGCAGGGCCAACCGAAGCGCGCCCTCGCGTCGCGAAGCACATCCTCGGCCGATCTGCCCCGAGCGGGATTCGCGTCCAGGTCCGCGTCACGACGAGCGGCCTCCTCGAGCCAGACCTGCTCGTTCTCGCCCTCGGAGAGGGTCTCCAGGCTCTCCAGCAACTTCTCCGCCAGACGCGCGCGGTCGACGGCGTCGAGCTTCAAGACCTCTGCTTCGAGCTCGGGGAGCTTCACGATCCGAATGTACCATGCAACCGACCCGCGCGCGGGGGGTCCTCGCTGACCTCGCCCGTCAGCGCTCGTGCTCCGCGCCGAAGCGCTCGAGGAACTCGTCGTAGGTGCCGTTGAAGAGGCGCGGCCCCCGCGACGAGAGCTCGAGCACGCGCGTCGCGAGCTGGCCGACGAAGTGGCGGTCGTGGCTGGTGACGATCACGGTGCCCTTGAAGTCGCGGAGGGCCTGCAAGAGGGCGTCGATGCTCTCGACGTCGAGGTGGTTGGTGGGCTCGTCGAGAACGACGACGTTGTTCTCGAGGAGGATGAGCTTGGCGAGGACGAGGCGGGCCGCCTCGCCGCCGGAGAGGTTCTCGGTCCGCTTCAGGCCGGCCTCGCCGCTGAAGAGGAGCTTGCCGAGCACCGAGCGGACGTGCTCCATCGGCGCGTCCTCGTCGAAGCGGTGCAGCCACTCGTACGCCGAGAGCCCCGGCTCGAGCGCCTCGTGGTGGTCCTGGGCGAAGTAGCCGACGCTGGTCTCGTGGCCCCACGCCACCTGGCCGGCGTCGGGCTCGTGCTCGCCGACGAGGAGCTTGAGCAGCGTCGACTTGCCGATGCCGCTCGGGCCGATGACGGCGAGCTTCTCGCCGCGGTTGAGGTTGAGATCGAGCGAGCGGATGACGGCGTGGGCGCCGAAGCTCTTGGCGAGCCCCTCGACGCGCAGGACGTCGCGTCCCGAGGGCTTCTTGACCCCGAACTTGATGTACGGGCGGACGACGCTGGTGCGCCGCACCTGGATCGAGTCCTCGAGCTTCTCGATCTCCTTCACGCGCGACTGGGCCTGGCTCGAGCGGTTGGCGCTGGCGCCGAAGCGGGCGACGAAGTCCTTGAGCTCGGCGATCTTCTTCTTCTTCTGGGCGGCGTCGGCCTCGGACTGGCGCTTGCCCGTCGTCTTCTGCTCGATGAAGTCGTCGTAGTCGCCGGTGTAGACGGTGACGGTCTGGTAGTCGACGTCGGCGACGTGGGTCGCGATCGCGTTCATGAAGTGGCGATCGTGGCTGACGACGAGGAGCGTGCCCCGGAAGTCGTCGGTCAGGTACGACTCGAGCCAGCGGATCGAGTCGAGGTCGAGGTGGTTCGTCGGCTCGTCGAGGAGCAGCACGTCGGCCCCGGCGAAGAGCGTCTGGGCGATGAGGACGCGCAGCTTGTAGCCGCCGGCGAGGGTGCTGACCGTGTCGCCGTGGCGCGAGGTCGCGATCCCGAGGCCCTCGAGGATGGCCGCGGCGCGGGCGTCGGCGGTGTAGCCGTCCTCCTCGCCGATCGTCCCCTCGAGCTCGGCGAGGCGCATCCCCACCTCGTCGGTCATCTCGCCCTCGAGCAGGCGGTCCTTCTCGTGCATCGCGTCCCAGAGCGCCCGGTTGCCCATGAGGACGGCGTCGAGGATGCGGCACGCCTCGTAGGCGTAGTGGTCCTGCTCGAGGACGCCGACCTTGAGCTTGCCCGGGATCTCGACCGAGCCCTGGTCCGACTCCTCGTCGCCGGCGATGACCTTGAGGAGCGTGGATTTGCCCGCGCCGTTGGCGCCGACGAGCGCGTAGCGCTTGCCGGGGTCGAACCTCATCGAGACGTTCTCGAACAGGATCTTCGGGCCGTAGCGCTTGGTGAGCTTCTCGAGCGTGATCATCGGGGGTGCGGGAGCTAGCACGTCGGCGCCGCTCGGGCCGGAGAAAACGCGCCGAGCGGGCCGAAACCGGCGGAGAGGCGGCACGTAGCGGAGGGCATGCTGCGCACCTCGATCCTGCTCGCCTCGGTCTCGATCCTCGCTTCGTGCCGGTCGGTCGCCGCCGACGGGTTGACCTCGCCGATGCCCGAGGCCGGGACGCGGCCAGCCGACGCCCCGCACGCAGCCGCCGAGGCGCCCGCTCCGGCGGACGCGCCCTCGGCCGAAGGCGGCGTCGGCACCGATCCGGGCCGCGCCGGGCGCGGGACGCCGCTCGCGCCGCGCCCCGGGCACGAGCTCGCCGCGTTCGCCGCCGGCTGCTTCTGGGGCGTCGAGGACGCGTTCCGAAAGGTGCCCGGGGTGACGGCCACCGCCGTCGGCTACAGCGGCGGCCACACCAAGGACCCGACCTACGAGGAGGTCTGCGATCACGGCACCGGCCACGCCGAGACGGTGCTCGTCGAGTTCGATCCGGCGAAGGTCGGCTACGAGCGGCTGCTCGCGGTCTTCTTCCGCATCCACGATCCCACGACGGTGGACCGGCAGGGGCCCGACGTCGGCGATCAGTACCGGAGCGCGATCTTCACCTTCTCGCCGGCGCAAGAGGCCGCGGCCCGCGCGGCGGGCACGGCTGCGAGCGCGAAGATCGGCCGTCCGGTGGTCACGCGCATCCAGCCCGCCGCGCCGTTCTACCTGGCCGAGGGCTACCACCAGCAGTACGCCGAGAGGACCGGGCACCACGGCTGCCCCATCCCGAACGTGATCGAGGGCACGTAAGGGCGGCGAAACCCGCGGGCGGCGCCGCGCCGCCCTGGCACGGTACGGTTTCATTTCTCTTTCAGGTCCGCGTCGGGGTGAGCGGCGTAGAGTCTTCGGATGGAAGCGTCGTCGAAGATCCGCGCGGGCCTCGCCTTCACCCTGCTCGCGGCGGCCGCGTGCGGCGGCAGCGAGGAGCAACCGGCCGGCGCCCAGGGCGGCACCAGCACGGGCGGCACAGGAGGCGCGGCCGTCGAGGCGCCGGCGTGCGACGTCCACGCGACGCAGGCGCCCACCCACTTCACCGACGTCTCCGACGCGTATGGGCTCACCGACGTGCTCGGGGGCTCGGTCACGGCCGGCGACCTGAACGGCGACGGCTTCCCGGATTTGCTCGTGCATTGGGGCCACGCCAACCAGCGCGAGGTCATCGGCGGGCCCGATCGCTACTACCGCGTCCTCATGAACGAGCCCCGCGAGGGCGGCGGGCGCACCTTCGTCGACCGCACGGCGGAGAGCGGGTACGGCGCGACGCCGGAGGGATCGACGACGGAGTACCGCGCGGCGCAGACCGCGATCCTCGGCGACGTCGACAACGACGGCGACCTCGACATCTTCAGCGGCGTCTGGACCGAGCCGCCCCAGAGCCCTCCCACGCTCGGCGATCTCGAGCGCAGCCACATCCTCCTCAACGACGGCAGCGGGCACTTCCAGCTCGCGCCCGACTCGGACGTCCAGACGACGGCCGCCAAGCGCCTCGGCAGCGTGACGTTCGTCGACGTCGATCGCGACGGGAGCCTGGATCTGTTCGAGGGCTTCTGGTTCGAGGGCGCCTCGTACGGCATCGTCAACCAGAAGCTGTTGCGCGGCGACCGGACGGGGCTCTTCGCCGACGTGTCCTCCGACTTCGGCATCGCGGGCGTGGCCAACCGGCGGCCCTCGTTCGGCGTCGCGGCCTGCGACCTCGACGACGACGGGACGCCGGAGCTCGTCGCCGGCGCCTACGGCCGCGTCCCCAGCATCCTCTACAAGAGCGACGGCCCCAACCACTTCGCCGACATCGGCGTCGCCTCGGGCTACGCCTACGACGACGACCTCGACTACCACGACGACCAGTCGTACCTCTGCTACTGCGTCAATCACCAGGGCGAGGCGTACTGCGACGGCGCCGCCGCGCCGTCGCTCAGCGCCGCGAGCTGCACGCAGGTCCCGCCGTGGCAGCCGGGGGTGAGCGATCAGCCGGAGCGGCTCGCCGGCAACGCGTTCACGACCGCGTGCTCGGACCTCACCGGCGACGGGCTGCTCGATCTCTACAAGGCGCAGATCGTCCACTGGTGGGCGGGGCAGGCCTCCGACCCGTCGGAGCTCCTGGTGCAAGCCGGAGGCTCGGACGGGATCCGCTTCGACCGGCCGGACCGCGACGCGATGGGCATGGCGCTGCCGCACGTCGGCGCGAGCTGGAACGAGGGCGGGCTCTACGCCGCGCCCGGCGATCTCGACAACGACGGCCGGGAGGACCTCATCGTCGGCGCGACCGACTACCCCGATCAGTGGGGGCTCTACTACCACCAGAAGCCCGACGGCACGTTCGAGGAGCTCGCCGAGGCGTCCGGCTGGCAGCACCCCTGCGCGGCGACGCCGCTGCTCGTGGACTTCGATCGCGACGGCGACCTCGACGTCCTCGTCGCCTCGAGCCAGATGCGCGAGTGGTGCACGGCCAAGTGGCCGGACGGCCCCGGCGTGCGCCTCTACGAGAGCGACGCCAGCCAGCACGGGCACTGGCTGGTGCTGAAGCTCGCCGGCGACGGCATCACCACGAACAGCGCCGGCATCGGAGCGCGCGTGCGCGTCCGCACCCACGACGAGGCGGGGCAGGAGACGGTCCAGCTCAAGGAGCTCGGCGGCGGCTACGGCCACGGCAGCATGCAGCCGGACACCGTCCTCTTCTTCGGCCTCGGCGGGTGCGGGATGGTCGACTCGATCGAGGTGACCTGGCCCAACCAGACGCGATCGGTCGACGTGCACGAGGACGTGGCCGCCGACCGCGTCCTCGAGCTTCGCCAGGGCGACGCCGAGGTGCACCCGGCGCCGTAGAGGCGCTCGCTCCCCGTCGACGAGCACGACGCCGCGTGTGACGTGCCGCACGGTGACCTGACGGCGATCAACCGCCTCGTGCCCGGGTCGGCGCACGATCGGACTGCGCCCCGGTCCGACCGGGGCGCCGGCGCTCCGCATCGACGCTTGCGATGCGCCGACTGCGCCTCGCGTCGCTGCGAAAGGAGCCCGCATGGGGCTCGCTGTCCGGAACGACGACCTCGCCGCGGTGCTCTCCGAGGTGGACCGCTTCGCCGCTCGCGCCGTCGAGCCGAAGGTGGCGCGGCCGGAGGCGCCGCTCGGCGAGGGCGAGCTCGCCGCCCTCCTCGAAGAGGCGCGCGCGGTCGGCATCCTGGCCAGCCACGAGGAGAGCGGCCTCGGCGTCTGGGAGGACGCGATGGACGGCGACGGTCCGCGCCGATCGGTGCTCGTGCTCGCGCGCCTCGCGCGGGGGAACGCGGGCTTCGCGCTCGCGGCGCACCGGGCGGGGGCCGGGCGATGGCTCGCGGCGCGGCTCGGGCTCGAGCCCGAGGCGGGGACGCTCGTGGCCGTGCAGGGGCGCTTCGGGCTCGGGCGCGTCGCGCTGGCGCGTCACCTCGCGGGCGCGCCGCTCGACGAGGACGATCGCGCGATCCTCGACGACGCCTACGGCGCGGGCAGCGAGCGGCTCTTCACGGCCGACGGCCGGTTCACGCGCATCCTGGCGCCGGTCATCGACGGCGCCGGCGGCATCGCCTGGGCGAGCTGGCCGCGCGACGCGCTGGAGGTGCGCATCCACCCGCGGGCCCACGGGCTCGACGAGCTCACCACGTTCTCCTTCCGCCTGCGCCCAGGCGCCGCGCCGGGGCTCGTCGCCGCGGACGGCGCCCTCGCGCGCGCCTCGCTCGGCGAGGCGCTGGCCCTCGAGTCGTTCGCGCTCGTCGCCATCGCGCTCGGCGCGGCGGAGCGTGCGCACGGCCTCGCGCGCCGGTACGCGGCCATCCGCCGCCAGGGCGGGCGGCTCATCGACAGCCACCCGGCGGTCCAGCTGCTCTTGGCCAGCAGCCGCGGCGCGATCGCGGGCGTGGCGGCGCAGCTCGAGAGCCTCGCGCGCCGCCCGCTCGCGCTCTCGGAGCTCGCCGCGATCCTCGCCCTCCGCGCCGAGGCGCACCCGCTCCTCTGCCGCGGCGGCAACGACGCGCTCCAGGTGCTCGGCGGGACCGGCTACATGCGCGACATGGGCATGGAGAAGGTCGTCCGCGATCTGAACCACCTGCGCGCGACGTGCGGGACGCCGGCAGAGCTCGGGCTCTTCGTCGCCGAGTGGGAGCGGCTGCATGCGTGAGACGCCGAGCGCTCCCGACGCGCTCGCGCTCGACGGCCACGTGGCGCCGACGAGCGCGCTCTCGCCGCGGCGCGCGTTCGAGGGCATGGCGGCGCTGGTCCGCCCACTGGTCCGGTACGATCCGCTCGATCCCTGGGAGCAAGACACGCGGCGCCTCCCCAAGCCGCTCGGCGACTACCGCCGCGCGATGCGCGCCTTCGCCGAGCGGCACCTCGCGCCGCGGGCCCTCTCGGCCGACCTCGAGCCCCACCCCGCGCCGGGCGAGACGAGCGCCGCGAACCGCGAGCTCCTCCGCACCGCCGGACGCGAAGGCCTCTTGACCGATCTCCTCCCGCGGCCGCTCGGCAGCGGCGATCCGAGGCTGCTCCGCCACTCGCTCTTCCTGCCGCAGGCGCTCAAGACCGAGGAGCTCGCGCGCGTCGACGGCGGGATGATGCTGCTGCTCTGCGCCCACGGGCTCGGCGTGGCGCCGGTCGTCCTCTCGGGCGACCTCCGCGCCGTGCGCCGCCACCTCCTCCCCGCGTTCAAGGAGACGCTGCGCGGCGATCCGCACGTCTTCGCGTACGCGATCACCGAGCCAGCGGCGGGCTCCGACGTCGAGGACGGCCACGGCGCCGCCGCCTACCGCCCGGGCGTGGTCGCGCGTCGCGCGCCCGGCGGCCACCGGATCCGCGGCCGCAAGTGCTTCATCAGCGGCGGAGACATCGCCAAGAGCGTCGTGGTCTTCGCCGCGCTCGAAGGCGAAGGGATGGAGTCCTGGACGGCGTTCCTCGTGGCGCGCGGAGCCCCGGGGTTCCGCGTCGCGCGCACCGAGCTGAAGATGGGCATGCGCGCCTCGGGCGCGGCCGAGCTCGAGCTCGAGGACGTCTTCGTGCCGGAGAGCGCCGTCATCGGCGGCCTCCGCCGGGGCTGGGCGCTGAACCGGGCGACGCTCAACATGTCGCGGATCCCGGTCGCGGGGATGGCGGTGGGCTTCGCGCGCGCCGCCACCGAGGAGGCGACGCGGTTCGCCTGCCGCTTCCGGCTCGGCGGGAAGCCGCTCGTCGCCTACCAGGAGGTGCAGCTCGCGCTCGCGCAGATGATCGCCGAGACCAGCGCCGCGCGCGCCATGGTGTGGCGCGCCGCCGAGGAGATGCCGGCCCGCCAGGCCGAGGCCGCCGCGGCGAAGTTCTACACGACCGACGTGGCGCGCCGCGTCTGCGAGGCGGCGATGGACCTCATGAGCAACCACGCCGTGCTCCAGGAGGAGCGCGTCGAGAAGACGTGGCGCGACACGCGGCTCACCCAGATCTTCGAGGGCACCAACCAGATCAACCGCCTCGCGGTGATCGAGGACGAGCAGGAGCGCGTGCTCGCCGCGGTCGCCGCCGGGCGCGCATGACGGAGGAGCGACGATGCGCGACGGACGAGACGACCGATTCTTCCGGGTACCGCGGATCCCCCGCCAGACGTCCGAGGGCGTGGTCGAGCTGCCCATCCTCTACTACGAGGTGTCGAACCTCGTCGCCGTGTTCGACGCGCCGCTCGAGGCGACGGCGAAGCTCCTCGAGGGCACCGGGCTCGTGCCCGTCGCCTTCGGGCATCGCGCCGGCATCGCGCTCTCCTTCTACGACTACCGCGAGACGAGCGTCGGCCGTTACAACGAGGTCGGCACCGCGATCCTCGCCGTCCGCCGCGCCGACCCCAGGCCGCGCCTCGGCTGGGCGGACCTGCTCCTGCCGCCGCGCCGGCGCACCATCGGCGCCTACGTGCTCGACCTGCCCGTCACCACCAAGGCCGCCAACGCCGCGGGGCGCGAGCTCTGGGGCTACCCCAAGTTCGTGACCGACATCCCGCTGCTCCTCGCCGGCAGGGACTTCGAGTGCAGCGTGATGGATCCGGCGGGGCGCGACGCGATCCTCCGGCTCCACGGGCACATGGGGCCCGGCCTGCCGGCGCCGCCGCTCAGCCTGATGACCTACACGCTGCTCGACGGCGCGCTCGTCCGCACGCACGTCGACGTCCGCGGGATGGTGACCGCGTGCTCCCCGGGCGACCTGCGCCTGGCGGTGGGGCCGTCCGCGCATCCGATGGCGGAGCACCTGCGCGCCCTCGACCTCGACGGCGCGCGACCTTGGGCGGTCCTGCGCACCGATCGCTTCCAGTCGAAGCTCCACGCGGGCGAGAAGGTCGCCTGACCGCCACGCCTGCGCGCGCGGTCAGAAATCGACGAGCGACGTCGGCGTCGGCAGCCGATCCGGCGGCACGCCCAGCGCGCGCAGCAGCGCCTCGAAGGTCTCGTGCAGCTCTGCACGGAGCGCTTGGATCCGCTCCGCCTCGCCCGAGCGCCTGAGCTCGGCCTTGAGCTCGGCGCAGGCGTAGACGAGGCACACCGTCGGCCGGTCCTCGGGTGCGATCGAGCAGCCGGTGGGCCCGCGCAGCACGCAGCCCGCCGCGTCGCCTTCGGGCGGCACCAGGTCGCGCGCGTGCGTGCCGGCGATCTTGAGCGCGGCCACCTCGGCCGGCGTGAATACGACGTCGGTGCTCGTGCCGCAGCAACGGCCGCCGTCCCAACGCCCCTTGGGCCCGGGCTCGCCGCGCCCGCAGCCGCGGCAGCTCTCGATGCCGGCGAACGCGGCGGCGAGGTCGCGCTTGAGCTCGCGAAGGCGGGCCGCGAGGCGGCGCTGCTCGCGCGTCGCCAGCCACCGCGAAGGCTGGGCGGCGAACCGCGCGCGGAGCCGCCCGAGATCCGCATCGCGCGGCGACGGCCGTCCGCGCGCGAGGAGCCTCGCCAGAGGCACGAGCGCCCAGCCGCCGTCGCGTGGGTCAGGGCTCTTCACGTGCCCCTCCGTCGCTCGCCGCCGCGAGAGCGCCTTCGGCCTCGCGCACCGCCGCCTCGAAGATGCCGCGGCCCATGAGCGACGGCTCCATCCGCGAGCGTGCCGCGAACAGGTCGCGCTTCAGCGCCTGGGCGCCGCGGTCGGCGGGATCGGCCAGGGTGGCCCAGTCCGCCAGGTGGCAGGCGAGCGCGAGGTCCTCGCCGGCGAGCGCTCTCGCGCGCGCGACGACGGCGGCGACACCGCCCGCGAGCGCCGCGATCTCTCTCGCCCGCGCCGCCTCCGGCGCAGGCAGGAGGTTGGCCGCGTTGCCGTCCCACCACCCGGCGTGGAGGCGGATGAGGTTTCTGACCACGAACTCGGGACGGTCGTAGAGCGGCAAGAGGTACGGCAAGGCGGCGAGCTCGGCCGGCGGGTGCACCGCGGCGACGATGGCGTCGGGGCGCTCGCCGCGGTTCAGCCGCTCGAGCGTCTGCTCGACGAGCGAGCGCAGCCACGCCACGGTGTTGCCGAGCGTGGTCGCGATTTCCTCGGCGCCGGCGATCGCCGGACCGTGGCCGGGGAGGAGCAGCTCGGGCTCGAGCGCCGCGATGGCCGCGAGCGCGTCCGCCCACTCCTCGGGGTAGCGCTGGACCTTCTGCGGGTTCCCGCAGTTCGGGCTCGTGCCGATGAAGAGATCGCCGACACAGGCGATCCGCCGCGCCGGAGCCCAGAGCCAGGTGGCGTCGTCGGTCTCGCCCATCGCGTGGAAGAGATCGAAGCGCTCGCCGCCGACCGTCAGCGTGAGCCGATCGTCGTAGGTGACGTCGGGCGCCGGGAAGCGCTCGGGCCAGGAGAGGTCCTCGACCCCGAACTGGATGCGGTTCACGTGCGCGTTGTAACCGCGCGTCCGCGCGTAACGCCGGAAGCGATCGCGGACGCGGGCATGCGCGACGCGACGCGGGCGCGCGCGGCCCGCCGCCTCCGCCTCGGCGTCGAACGCGTCGACGCCGAGCGCGTGGTCGACGTGGCCGTGCGTGAAGACGACGGTGTGCACCGGATCGCGGGTGAGCTCGCGCAGCCGCGCCAGGATCGACGGCCCGGTGATGGGCAGGCCGCAGTCGACGACGACGAGGCCCTCGGCGGTCGCGAGCGCGGCGCTGTTCGCGAACGAGGGAACGAAGAACGTCCCTGGCGCCGGCTCGGACGGCGCGCCACCTCCGAAGAAGGTCAGCGGCGCAGGGCCCATCGGCTCATCGTACGCCGGCGCTCAGTCGTAGACGTCGGGCGACGACGGCTTCGGCGGCTTCGGTGCCGTCGTCGGCGCCGCGGTGGGCGGAGCCGGCGGCGCGGCGGTGGCCGGTGCCGGCGGCGCCGCGGTGGCGGGAGCCGGCGGCGTGGCGGTGGCCGGAGCCGGCGGCGGGGGGGTG
>CAYJPW010000009.1:83606-110553 GCA_964372055.1 uncultured Polyangiaceae bacterium | reverse complement strand
GCCGCTCGACGCTCGCGCACCGCGGCCCCGAGCCGACGGCTGCGCCGCCTTCGTGGTGCGCGAGGGCTCGGTGCCTCGGCCTCGCGCGCCGCGGGCCGCACGCGCCGTGGGCTTCTTCGGTCGGTCGGGCGTCTCCGTCGCGCGCTTGCCTGCGCCGGCGCGCGCCGCGGCGGCGCGCGAACGCCCCCCGCGCACCCGCCGGCACCGGAGCTTGCGCGCCTCCTGCTGCGTGCGAGCGCCTTCCTTGGCGCGGCGGCGCGGGGGAGCGACGACCTCGCCGCTGCCGACGTCCACGGTCTCGCGGCCGATGAGCTTGTTGAAGTTGCTCTTCTGTCCGCGGGCCGTCGTCTCCTCGAACACGAGCGCGAGGTTGGAGTCGTCGAACTTGGTGAACCACTCGTCCCAGGAGACGTGCTCGAGCTTGTCTTGCCCGGTGTAGCCGGGGAAATCGAGCCGGATGATGCCGGTCCCGCGGCGGCCGGTTCCGCGAACCACCGCGGGCTCGCCGCCGCGCGCCTCCGCCCAACGCCGGATCTCGTCGTGGTCGATGCTGACTTTGCTGACTCGCTTGGACATGAGGTCTCCTCGCCGTACGTCTCGATCTCCCCGGACGTCACGCGCCGGCGCGCCGCCGAGCCCGCCCACACTCGCAGCACGGATGATGCCCGCGGCGCGCCGCGGCGAACGGGCGGCCTCTCCTTCGCGTGCTTCACCTGCGCGGGATGCGCGATGCGGCGCGTCGCGGCTAGGGTCGCACCGGCGCCGGCCGCGACGAGCGGGCGTCGCGCCGGGGGCACGTCACCCCGATCCTCGCGTGCGCAGCGCGTACGGACCGCCCGCCCGCGCCGCGCGGACTGCGCGCCCGGTACACGCATCGCCACAGAGCGCCGCGAGCCGCATGGGTGCTCCACCAGGTGGATGCGCGAGCGGCGGCGCGGAGGAGAACCAACCCGGTCGGCCGCGGGGCTCGGCCGACGGGGCCGGCGCTCGCGCTCACCGGGTCAGCGCGGGTCGGGCCCGGTCGCAGGCAGCCCGTCGGTTCGAGCTGCGGCGTCGCGGGCGGGCGCGCCGATCTCCTCCCAGCGATCGCGCGCCGCGTCGTTCGCGGCAGCGGCGAGCTCCCACACGTCGGCCTCGGCCTCGAACAGCGCGGCCGCCTCCTCGGTCGTGCCCTGCCACGGGCGCGCTAGCAGCTCGCGATCGGCGCCGGCCTCACGGTCCGCCCACGCCCGCCCGACCGCGCATGCGTCCGCCAGCCGGCGGTGACGATCGCACGGCACGCCCGCCCTCGCGCAGCTCGAGCACATCGCGAGGTGCGCGAGGGTCATCGAGAACCCCATCGGCTGGTCCATGTTCCCCCCGCCTCGTCGGGATGGCCGGCGCTGCGTCCTTCGCACGAGCTTAGAGTGACGCGGCGCGCGCGCAAGCGTTTCGCGCTCGAGGCGCGTGCCCCGGCCGCGCGCTGCGGCGCGGCCCGTCGCGTGCAAGTCGCCGGCCTGGGACTCCATGGAACGCGACGACGCACCCGACGACCGAGCGGTGGACCAGAACCTCCGAACACCCCGATGCGAGCCCGCGTGCGCGGAGACGTCGGCGAGCGCGTTCGAGTGGTGCGAAGAGCGCGGCCACCCCCCGCGCGCTCAGCTGGCCGAGTGCTGCTGCGGCCTGGTTCGTTACGACGAGTGACGCGGCTCTGCTGCGCTCCCGGTCACGGCCACGGCCCAATCGGTCGCGGACCGAGAACGGCCTGCGCGCGCGCGGCGCGGCCGCGCGCGGCGCTCGCGCGCGCGGCCGGCCGGCGTGCGGCCATGCGCGCGTCGCCGCGCCGCGTTCGGGGGGCGGTCGCAGGGCGCACGCCGCGGCCGGGTCGGCGCGCTCGCGCACGGCGAGGCACGCCCGTCGCATCGGGGGGCGTCATCGCAGCTCCCCTTCGCGACCTGCGATGGAGGCCCATGGCTCAGACGGTCGGCGAGTATCTCCTCAGGCGCCTGGTCGCGTGGGGCGTGCGCCGCGTGTACGGCTACCCCGGCGACGGCATCAACGGCATCCTCGGCGGGTTCCACGAGGTCACGGACCTCCGCTTCATCCAGGTCCGGCACGAGGAGATGGCCGCGTTCATGGCGTGCGCGCACGCCAAGTTCACGGGCGAGGTCGGCGTCTGCCTGGCGACCTCGGGCCCGGGCGCGATCCACCTCTTGAACGGGCTCTACGACGCGAAGCTCGATCACCAGCCGGTCGTGGCCATCGTCGGCCAGCAGGACCGCGCCGCGCTCGGCGGTCACTATCAGCAGGAGGTCGATCTCGTCACGCTCTTCAAGGACGTCGCGCACGAGTACGTCCACATGGCCTCGACCCCCGTCCAGATCCGCCACCTCGTGGACCGGGCGATGCGCATCGCCAAGGCGGAGCGGACGGTCACCTGCGTGATCGTGCCCAAGGACGTGCAGGAGATGGACGCGGTCGAGGAGGCGCCGCACGCGCACGGCACGGTGCACAGCGGGCTCGGCTACAGCGAGCCCATCGTGGTGCCGAAGGAGCAGGACCTCCGGCGCGCGGCCGAGGTGCTCAACGCCGGCAAGCGCGTCGCCATGCTCATCGGGCAGGGCGCCCTCGCCGCCGCGCCCGAGGTCACGCGCGTCGCCGAGATCCTCGGCTGCGGCGTCGCCAAGGCGCTGCTCGGCAAGGCGGCCCTGCCCGACGATCTGCCCTGGGTGACCGGCGCGATCGGCCTGCTCGGCACCAAGCCGAGCTGGGAGATGATGGCCAACTGCGACACGCTCCTGATGATCGGCTCGAACTTCCCGTACCCCGAGTTCCTCCCGGAGGAGGGGCAGGCGCGCGGCGTCCAGATCGACATCGACGGGCGGCTCGTCGGGTTCCGCTACCCGATGGAGGTGAACCTCGTCGGCGACAGCGCCGAGACGCTGCGGGCGCTCATCCCGTACCTGAGGCTCAAGACCGATCGCTCCTGGCGAAGCAAGATCGAGGAAAGCGTCGCCGACTGGTGGAAGGTGCTCGAGGCCCGCGCGATGAACGACGCGAACCCGCTCAACCCGCAGCGGGTCTACTGGGAGCTGTCGCCCCGCTTGCCGGACCGCGCCATCCTCACGGCCGACTCGGGCTCGTCGGCGAACTGGTTCGCGCGCGATCTCAAGATCCGGCCGGGCATGATGGCCTCGCTCTCGGGGACGCTGGCGACGATGGGGCCGGCGATGCCTTACGCCGTCGCGGCCAAGTTCGCCTTCCCGGACCGGCCGGTCGTCGCCCTCGTGGGCGACGGCGCGATGCAGATGAACGGCAACAACGTCCTCATCACGGTGGCCAAGTACTGGCGGGAGTGGAAGGACCCGCGCCTCGTCGTCCTCGTGCTCAACAACCGCGACCTCAACCAGGTCACCTGGGAGATGCGCGCCATGAGCGGCGATCCCAAGCTCGAGGCCTCGCAGGAGGTGCCCGACTTCCCGTACGCGGCCTACGCCGAGGCGCTCGGTCTCTACGGCGTCCGCGTCTCGCGTCCCGAGGACGTGGCGAGGACGTGGGACGAGGTCTTCCGGGTCGATCGGCCCGTCCTCGTGGAGGCGGTCACCGATCCGGAGGTGCCGCCGCTGCCGCCGCACATCACGCTGAAGCAGGCGAAGGCGCTCACCTCGGCGCTCCTCTCCGGCGATCCCGGCGCCCGGGGGCTCATCCGCCAGACGTACCGCGACATGATCGAGAGCTGGATCCCCCACCGCGGCTGATCCGGTGCCGGCATCGAGCGACAGCCTCGCACGCGAGTCGCGACGCGAGCGCGCGACAGCGGCTGCTCGGCGAGATCCGGAACACGCGCTCGGCGTCCAGATCGTGTTCGCCGGGCTCTCGGCGCCGGCCGGCTCGGCGCGGCGCTGGCCGCCCTGACGTTCGCGATCGCCGAGCTGCTCTACGGCAGGACGGCGGCATACTTCGGCGGCGCGCTGGTCCTCTGCTTCGCGGCGGCGCTGTGGCTGGCGCAGCCGCTCGGGCTCGCCCGCCGATCTACGCGGTCGAGGCGCGCCGGCCCGACGGAAGAAGTGTCGGACGCCCGTCCGAGCAACGCCGCGCACGCCGAGCCGTCGCGCCGACGGCGCGCCCGTGCTCACGCCGCCGAGCGCATCGCACGGTCGAGCACGACCTCGAGCCGGCCTCGCTTGCCGGTCACGTCGACCTCGATCGCGCCGTCGGCGCCGCGGCGAAAGAGCAGGCTCACCTCGGCCTCGCCGACGCGCAGCTGCGTGAGCTCGAGGCGGTCCACGAGGCGCGGCAGCCGGGGCCGTGTGATCCGCAGGCGTCGCTCGAACGCGTCCGGCTGGAGCCCCAGCGCCGTCTCGAGCATCGACGGGATCGAGCCCGCGGCCCACGCCTGCGGGTGGCAGGCGACCGGATAGCGTACGGGGTCCTCGAACTGATCACGTGAGAAGCCCGCGAAGAGCTCGGGGAGGCGCCGCTCCGGCAAGCGGACGGCCGCGTCGAGGATCCCGTCGAACACGCGCAGCGCTTCGTCGTCGTAGCCGTATCTCCTCAAGCCGGCGGCGATGATGGCGTTGTCGTGCGGCCAGACGGTCCCGAGGTGGTAGGCGATGGGGTTGTAGCGATGCTCGCACGTCGCCAGCGTCCGGATCCCCCAGCCGGTGAACATGTCGGGACCCATGAGCGCGGCCGCCACGCTTCGCGCCTTGTCGGCGTCGGCGATCCCCGTCCAGAGCGCGTGGCCGGCGTTCGACGCCACGACGGCCGCGGGGCGCCCGCCGGCCGCGAGCGCCAGCGCGTAGCACCTCCTCGCCTCGACCCAGAAGTCGCGGTTGAAGCGCTCGCGGAGCTCGGCGGCCTCGGCCCGGAGCGAGCCGGCGCGCGAGGAGTCGCCGCTCCGCTCGAAGAGCTCCGCGATCGCCAGCCTCGCCATGTACGCGTAGCCCTGGACCTCGACGAGCGCGATCGGCGGTGTCGCGAGCTCGCCGTCCTCCATCACGATCGCCTCCCCCGAGTCCTTCCATCCCTGGTTGACGAGGCCGTGCTCGGAGGCGCTCGCGTAGGCCACGTAGCCGCGACCTCGACGATCGCCGTGCTGATCGAGCCAGGCCAGCGCGGCCTCGACGTGCTCGCGCAGCTCCTCGAACAGCTCGAGCCGGCCGGTCCACCGCGCGGTCGCTCCGAGCAGGATGAGGAAGAGCGGCGTCGAGTCCACGCTCCCGTAGTAGGGGCTGTGGGGGATCTGCCCGCTGCGCGCGAGCTCGCCGACGCGGAGCTCGTGGAGGATCTTGCCGGGCTGCTCGTCGCGCCACGCGTCGAGCACCCGGCCCTGGTGGGCGGCGAGGACGCGGAGCGTCTCTTCGGCCTCGTGCGGCATCAGCATGAGCGTCTCGAGCGCCGCGATCGCAGCGTCACGTCCGAAGAGGGCGACGAACCAGGGCACGCCCGCCGCGAAGTACGACGCCTCGCCGAGCTTCGTTCGCAGCATCCGCAGGTCCTCGATGGACCGGTGGAGCACGCGGCCGAACACGAAGCTGTCGGTCTCCACGCGTGTCTGCTGCTCGCGCCAGGCTGCGGTCGCGCCCGCCCCGACGGCCACCATGCGGACCGTGTCCGGACGGCCTCGTCGGGAGCGGCTCGAGCGACCCTCGTCGACGAAGACGGAGAGCGCGATGGATTGGCTGGCCCCCGTCTCCAGGCGCACGCGGAATCGCGTGGTGGTCCCGTCGGCGGATTCGGGCGCGGTCCAGAAGCGGATCGTCGTGCTGCGCTGGATCCCGTCGATGCCGTCGTAGCCGAGCGCCAGCGCCTGCTCGCTCCAGCGCGGCGCATGGATCCTGCCGCGGTGCTCGGGCAGGAGGCCGCGGACCGCGTGGACGTCCTCGAAGCTCGACGCAAGCTGGAGCCTGACCGTCACGTCGATCGGGTCGGGCCCGTAGTTGTGGACGGCGATGGTGTCGTGAAGCGCCCGGCGGGACCCGTCGACCAGCCGCTCCCACGTCATGGCCACCTGCAGGCGGGGGATCGGCCGCCCGTCCCGCCCGCGGAGCTCCGGGTTCGACAGCTCGAACGTCCGCTCGAACCCGTGCCGGCTGCTGGAGGCGAGGACGTCGGGCAGCACCCCATCGAAGTCGAGGACGTACCCGTCGAGGAACCGGCAGTCGTGATGGTAGAGGCCGAAGCCGTGGTGGCCGGCGAGCGGGATGCGGCCGTCGGCCGTGCTGATCAGGAAGACGTCTTCGTCCTTCGCGACGACGCCGTCGGCGATCGCCATCGCGAGCGACGGGGCACCCTGGGTGAGGACGCGCCGCTTCCGCTCGGTCCGCTGGCGCACGCTCCCCATCCGTGCACGCAAGCGGCGTGCTCGGCCGACGTGCTCCGCGAGCGAGCGGCTGGAGGTGCTCGCCCCACCACGAGCTTGCGGCGGGTGGACGCACGCCGGACCACGCCTCCAGGTCATCTGCATGAGCGATCCGACGCTCCCGCGCCGAGGCCGAGCGATCCCCGATCCGGTGTGGGCTCCCCTCGCAGCCGGCGGGCTGATGCTGCTCATCGGGGCGGTCGCGCTCGCGGCGGGCCAGCCGTACCTGTTCCCGAGCTTGGGACCGACCGCCTTCCTGCAGGCCGAGTACCCCGACCACCGCACGTCGCGCGCGTACCACGTCGTCGTCGGGCACCTCGTCGGGCTGGCCGCGGGGGTGCTCGCCGTGTGGGTCACGGGCGCAGGGGCGACGCCCGCGGCGCTGGCGGGCGGCCAGCTCACCCCGGCGCGTGTCGCGGCGGCGGCGCTCGCGGTGCCGGCGACCATGGCTCTACAGATGCTTCTCAGGGCCTCTCACCCGCCGGCCGTTGCCACCACGCTGCTCGTGGCGTTGGGCGCCTTCCGCGCGAGCGGCCACGACGCCGTCGCGATCGCGGTCGGCGTCGCGCTCATCGGCTTGCTCGGCGACGTCCTCCGGCAGGTCAGGCTCGGGGCGCGCGCCCGTTGACGCGGTGGCGATCGGCTCGCCGCGGCCGACCGCGGCGGAGCCGGGCGCGGCGGGCAAGCCGTCTGCTGCCAGCTCCTCTCCACCGTCCTCTGCCATGTGCGGCGCGGACTCCGACGGGATCTCCGGCGCCGCCTCCGCCAACGACGCCGTCACATGCGCGGTGGTCGCAGCGAGATCAGGCTCCGCGCTCCCCGCGGCCGCCGCCGGTCGAGCCACACGAGCCCCGCCGGCAGGACCAGCACCGCGGCGAAGAGGCAGGTGAGCTCCCCGACGACCGCTGCGAGGCCGAGGCTCCGCACCGCGTGGTTCATCGATCCGACGAGGGCCACGTACCCGAGCGCGGTGGTCAGGCTGCAGAGGATGACGGCGCCGCCGGTCTCACGCACGGCCGTGAGCGCCCCGCCGGCGCCCTCGCGCCTGTACCGCTGCACGATGTTGACGGCGTAGTCGACGCCGATGCCGAAGGTGAGCGGCAGGGCGATGAAGTTGAGGAAGTTGAGCTTGATCCCCAGCACCACGAGCAGCCCCACCATCCAGGCGATGCCGATCGCGAGCGAGGCGAGCACGGCGAGCGCGGCCCGGCCCGCCCGGAACGCCACGACCACGACCAGGATCGTCGCGAGCAGCGAGACCGCGACGGCTCGCGGGATGTCGGCGATCACCGCGGCCCACATGTCGGCGTAGATCACGGCGCGCCCCGAGCCGCGGACGACGCTCCCATCGGGTAGGCGCGTCTCGCGGTAGGCGTCGGCCCAGCGGAAGAGGTAATGGGCGTCGTCCACCAGCTCGGGGGTGACCGGGCTGACGTAGACGATGCGGCCGCGGGTCCCGTCGCTCTCGGTGAACGATCGGGCCACGCCGGCGGGGAGATCGTCGATGCCGAAGGGGACGAGCTCCTCGGTCGGCACGAAGTCGCGGAGGCGCTCCCAGTCGGCCTCGCGGATCATCCCGCGCTTCTTGGCGCGCAGGATCTTGTCGCGCAGCTCCATCAGGACCGGGATCTTCTCGGCCTGCTGGCGCGGCACGAAGTCCTGGAGCGCGTGCACGTCGCGGAACGGCTTCTCGGCCTCCGGGGCGGCGTCGCGCCGCGCGAGCAGGGCCGCGCGCAGCGACTCGACCTGCTCGGGCCGCTCGACGAGGATGGCCATCCCGTCCGCCCCCACGTGCCCCGTCACCTGATCGGCGAGCTTGGAGAGGCGCTGCTCCTCGGCGCGCGCGCTCATGTCCTGACGCAGGTTGCGGAGGTCGTACTCCATCGGATCGGAGCGCACGTAGTGGACGCCGGCCGCGACCCCGCAGAGCGCGAGCGCGACGCCGCCGGCGGCGAGCGCCCGCGGCGCGCGCGGCACCAGCCAGGCGAAGGGCGCCCCGAACGCGGCGCCGCCCTCGGTGAGGCGGCGCAGCCGCGCCAGCGGGCCCGACGAGCTCCGGTCGAGCGGGGCGAAGCGCTCGATGAGGACCAGGATCGGCGGCAGCACCCAGTAGGTCGCGAGCCAGCAGAGCACCATCCCGGCCCCGCCGATGAGGCCGAAGTCGCGGAAGCCGCGGAACTCGGTGATGAGGAGCGAGCCGTAGGCCGCCGAGGCCGCCGAGGCGGCGGTCAGCGTGGGGAGCCAGGTGTCGCGGTGCGCCGCGCGGATGGCCTCGGCGAGGGGCAGCCCGCTGCGGCGCAGCTCCACGTAGCGCGCCATGAAGATGATCCCGAAGTTGATGCCGTTGCCCGCGACGATCGAGAAGAGGAACCCGGTCGCCATGTTGAGGTGGCCGATGGCGAGCTGGGTGACGCCGAACGTGAGCGCGACGCCGAGGCCCACCGTGAGCACCATGGTGAAGAGGGTGCGCAGGCGCAGGTAGTAGACGAAGACGATCCCCGCGATGAGGACCGCACCGAGGTAGCCGACCTCGGTGAGATCGTCGTTGATGGCGGTGTACTCGGTGATCCCCGTCTGGAGATCGCCCGTCAGGCCATAATGGATCTGCGGGTGGAACGAGGCCGGGGCGACGCGTTCGACGACCGCGCGGATCCGCCGCAGCGCCTCGGTGCCGTTCTGGAAGTCGCTGCCGAGCACCTTGGACCGGACGGCGACCACGAGCGTCTTGCCGTCGGCCGACTGGTAATAGCCGCCGGGGTAGCGGGCGAGATCGCCGTCGGCGACGCCGAAGCGCTTCTTCAGGAGATCGGGCTCGAGCTCGGGCGGCGGATCGTCGTCGAGGAGCGTACCGGTGGCCTTGGCCACCTCGTACTGGAAGCGCGCGTCGACGTCGTCGCGGAGGCGGGTGAGCTCGCCGAGATCGGCGTAGAGCCCCGCGCGGGGCGCGAGGAAGCGGTAGGCGTCCTGCACGCCGTCGTCGGCGCTCCCGACCCACGGCGGTCCGATCGCAACGAGCGCGGGCACCATCGCGTCGGCGGCGGCGCGCAGCGCCTCCGTCGGCGTCTCGGGCCCGCCCTCGAGGACGATGAAGACGTTCGACACGCCCGCCGTCTTCGCCGCCACCCGCTGCAGCTCCTGCACGCTCGGGCGGCTCTCGGGCAGGAGGTGCTCGAAGCCGGCGAGGATCCGGAGGCGGAGGGCGAGCGCGCCCGCCAGGAGCAGCGCCACGAGCGCGAGCGCGAGCGGCACGAGCGGGCGCCGCGTCTGCAGCGCCGCCAGGCGGTCGAGCCAGGCCCGACGGACGGAGGGGGGAGGCTCCGGCGCGCCCTCGCCCGGGCGATCGTCCGGCGGGAGGATCGGTGTCGCAGGTGCTGCCATGGTCCGCTCAGACGACCGCGTCCTGCTTCTTCACGGCCTTGGTCCGGGTGAGCTTGCGGCGGCCGCCCTCGCCCGCGAAGAAGCGCTTGTCGATGAGCTCGGTGAACGGCGCCGCGATGTAGATCGACGAGTAGGTGCCGACGCCGATGCCGACGAGGAGCGCGAAGGCGAAATCGCGGATGACGCCCGTACCCCACCAGAGGAAGGCGAGCATCGACAGGGCCGTCACCCCCGAGGTGATGATGGTGCGGCCGAGCATCTCGGAGATCGAGAGGTTGATCACCTGCGCGAAGCTCATGGCGCGGTGCTTGGTGAGGTTCTCGCGGATGCGGTCGTAGACGATGACGGTGTCGTTGATCGAGTAGCCCACGATCGTGAGCATGGCCGCGACCGTCGAGATGGTGATCTCGCGCTGCGTGATCGCCATCGCGCCCATCGCGATCCCGACGTCGTGGACGAGCGCCACGATCCCGCCCGGCGCGAAGCGGAGGTCGAACCGGAAGGAGACGTACGCCATGATGAAGATGAGGGCGATGCCGACGCTCTTGATGGCCGCGTCGCGGAGCTGCGCGCCGGCCTTGGGCCCGATCCACTCCACGCGGAGCGCCTGGGCGGGGACGACGTCGGCGCCGAG
This sequence comes from uncultured Polyangiaceae bacterium, assembly GCA_964372055.1. Classification (GTDB taxonomy): domain Bacteria; phylum Myxococcota_A; class Polyangia; order Polyangiales; family Polyangiaceae; genus CAYJPW01. The sequence continues at coordinate 100,195 of CAYJPW010000009.1, read as the reverse complement.
CTTCTGGCGCAGCCCGTCGAGGAGCTGGTCGCCCTTCGATTTGAGCTGGATGTCGACCTTGTGGTCGCGCTCGCTCACGATCGTGGGGTTGTGGGCGCCGGGACGCACCTCGACGCCTTCGATCTTCGCCAGCTGCTCCTTGATGCCGGCGAGGTCCGGGGCGACCTCGTAGCGGACCGAGATCTTGTCGCCCCCAGGGCTGAACCGGACCTCGCTGGCGCGCTTGGCCGGCGGGCACCGGTCCTCGGGGACCGGCGCGCCCTCGGGGACGAGGCAGAGCCGCTCGCGCACCGTGGCCTTCTGCGCTTCGTCGAGGCCGCTCACCTCCTGGACGCGGATGAGGAAGCGGTTCGGGTTCGCCGGATCGGCGACCGCCACCACCTCGGGCGCGTCGAACCCGGCCTCCTCGACGCCGGCCCGCACGTCCGCGGCCGAGATGGCGGAGCTGAAGGCGAGCTCGACCTCGGTGCCGCCCTTGAAGTCGGTGCCGAGCCGGAGCCCGGGCTTGAAGTAGGAGACCACGGAGAGCAAGAGAACCAGGACGCTGACGCCGATGAAGTAGCGGCGCTTGCTCATGAAGTCGAACTGGCGACCGGGCTTGATGAACTCCACGGCCTAGCCCTCCTCTCGCCGGCCGGCGTGGGCGCCGAGCCGATCCGCGAGCGAGCCCGCGGAGGCGCGCAGGGCGACGCCGGCGAGCAACGAGAGGCCCACGGCCCCGAAGATCCCGAGATCCGAGCTGAGAAGCGTGACGACAAAAGAGTCCATCGATCCCTCGCAGAAGCGGTCCATGACGGCGGCCACGCGAGCGCGGCCGCGAACGGCCCGCCGGCACGCGAGCGCGGCGCCGCCATGGGCGCGGGCGCGGGCGGAGCCGCGGCGGGCTTGGGCTAGGACGTGCGGATCGCGGGGGGGCCCCGCGGGACATGGACGCCCCGCGTCGCCGAGGCGTGCTCGTGCGGCGGGGGCGTGCTCGGGGGCGCGGCGTCGTCTCCGCGGAAAAGGATGACGAGCGGGGCCGCAGGCGGCGGCGGGACGGCGCAAGGCAGCCCGGCGTGGCGCTCGCCTGGGCGAGAGCCGGCGAGCGCGCGCGCGACTTCGACGCCGACCCCGCCGCGAAGCACCGGATCGCGCGGATCGCCGGCCTCGCCCGGGGTGGCGCGCGATCCCTCGTGCGCCGGCGTCGGCGCCCAGAGCGCGGGCTGGTCCGCGGCGAGCGAGCGCGCCACCCGCGCTCCGAGCTCGCGCCCCAAGAGCGGCGCCGAGCGCGTCGGCAGGAGCGCCGTGAGGACGAGGAGGCAGGCGGCGAGCGCGCCGAAGAGGGCCGCCGAGACCGTGGAGCCGCCGGCCCCGCGCGTCGGCGGCGCGGTCACGTTCGGGCTCCGCCGGCGGGCTCGGATGCTCACCTGTCCGCGTTTAACACGGATCGCGCAGTGGCGTCAGGGCCCGAGCGGCCGATTCGCCCGCGGTGGACGCCCGAGCGATCCTCGGCAGCACCTGCCAGCACGCGGTCTAAGCCGCCGCCGCGTCGCTCGCCGTCCACCACCTGGGCGGATGAGCGCGGCGCCCTTCGAGCGAGCGCAGCAGCAGCAGGAAGTAGAGCATCCCGCGGTAAGGTCCGAGCGCCTCGACGAGGGCGGCTCCCCCGCGCTCGCCCGCGAGCGCCGAGAGCCCGCGCGACGCGCCGGCGTCTCCGGCGGGGAACACGCCGAGCCGGCCGAGGCCCCTGAGCAGCACGAGCGACGCCGTCCAGGGGCCGATGCCCGGGAGCTCCTGCAGGCGGCGCGCGGCCTCCTCGTCATCCAGGGCCTCGAGATCGTCCTCGCGGAGCGTCCCGCCAGCGAGCGCCCGCGCGCACGCCTTCAGCGAGCGCGCCTTGGCCGAGCTCAGCCCGGCGGCGCGGATGGACGCGACGCGCGCGTCGGCGAAGAGCTCCGCCGGCGGAAACGGGAAGAGCGCTCGACCGTCGACCTCGACGGCACCGGCGAAGCGCGCGACCAGCCGCCCGACGATGGTCACGCCCGCGGCGAGGCTGAGCTGTTGGAAGACGATCGTGTTCACGAACGTCTCCCAGAGCGAGCCGAAGCGCGGGGGCTTGAGCCCTCGGAACGCTCTCGCGAGCTCGCGCACGGGCGGCAGCCCATCGGCGAGCGCGTGGAACGGGCCCAGATCGATCGGCGTGCCGAGCATGCGCTCGACGAGGCGCCGCCATGGGGCCGCGCCGCCGGCGTCCCCCGAGAGGTCCACCGTCAATCGCGGCCGGCCGGGGTCCTCGCGGACGGCCCAGGTGACGGGGCCCCGGATCGTGTCGAAGGCGCGCAGGTAGCGCCCGTCCGACCAGACGTCGACGGCGTTCGTCGGCAGGCGCTGGAGCGCGGCGACGGTCGACTCCAGGCAGAATGGCGGGACGAACGCCACCGCGAGGCGCGAGCGGCGGCCGGCCGGCGGGCTCGGACCCGATGCGCGCCGCGCGCCGTGGCGATCGGCGCGGCGGTCAGCGTTCCACGGGGCCCTCATCCTCGTTCGACCTGGTGCGCCGGCCCGGTCTTCGCAAGCGGCGCGCGCGCCCGACCCGCGCCGATGCTCGTCGGCGACGTGGTCCGCGCCCGGCTGTTGCGAGCCGCTGGCCGCTCGGAGCTCGCGATGGAGCGGGACGACTCACAGGACGTCGTCATCCGGGAGAAAGACCTGGACCTGGGCTCTGCGCCACGCCTCGAGCTCCTCCGCTTCGACCCACACCATGCCTTCGTCCACGCGCGCGCGGAAGCGCGCGACCGCAGCCCCCGGCACGCCCTGACTCCGGCCCGAGGCGAGCTCGAAATCCCAGCCGTGGTGCGGGCAGACCAGCCGATCGCCCTCGACGGTCGCGTCGGTGAGGGGCGCGTGCCGATGTGGACATCGCGCGTGGAGGACGTGGATGTCGTCGTCGGCGCGGATGGCCACGACCTCGACGTCGTGGACGAGGAAGCGCCGGGGGACGCGCGGCTCCAGATCGTCCACGCGGACCAGCGCCCAGCGCCCGTCTCGCTCGAGGATCGCAGGGTGCGGCGGCGACGTGTCGGTCGTGCGCGCGCGCGCATGGTGAGGGCAGCCACCCGATGCGCCTTTCGCGAGGCTCGGCGCGTCGCTGAGCAAGATCCGCGCGTAGCGCTCCTGCGCCTGACGCGACAGCTCGCGCAGCGCGCGCTCGATCTCGGCGACGCCCAGGCGCTCCGCCATCATCATGTTCGTCTCGGCGATGCGGTCGAAGAGGGGCCGGCGATGCGGCTCCGCGAGGAAGGACTCGAGGTCGGCGGGATCGACGTAGACGCTCTCCCCCGAGCGCCCTTGATAGAGCTTCTTCAGGGCGTCGAGCCGGACCCACTGGATCGTCGGATCCGGCGTGCGGCGAAAGAGAGGGATCAGGGTGAGCGGGTTCTTCCGCGTGTACGCCAGAGCGGGGTGCAGCGGCGCGACGGCGAAGATCTCGGCGCCCGCGCCGGGGCCGTCGCGGAGGAGCTCGTTGCCCACCGCCGTCAGCTCGTGACAGAAGCGGCTCCACGCCTCGGCGGAGGTCTCGATCAAGGGCAGGATGATCTGCACGACGACCTTGTTCGGATCCCGGGCAGCGGCCGCCATGTGGTCGAGGAGCGGCGTGATCTCGGCGGCGTCGGTGTAGTGGACGACGCGATGGGTCAGCCCTCGCTGGCGGCCACCGCGCGAGAAGGGGCAGAACGAGCTCGGCTCGAGGAACGTCTCGAGGTAACGGTCGTTGGCCTCGAGCGCGGCGGTCTCGAGGGCGCGCCTCGTCTCGTCGGGCAACGAGGGCAGCGCCTCGAAGGGGACGACCGGCGGCGGGCGAGCCTCCCTGGGCCGGGTGGGCAGGGGCATCGTCGCGAGGTAGGCCCGCAGAGCGGCGAGCTCCGCATCGGGGTCGGCGAGATCGGTCCCGGAGTCGCTCGGGTCTACCACCGTGGATCGCGGCATTGGCTACCCGGACAGCGGGCGCGATTCTATGGCGCCCCAGCGGAGCGGCGTCTTGCCATGCGTCAAGACGCGCGGCGCGCTCGCGCGCGACGAGTCGATCGCGAGGACATCAGCTGCGCCAAGCGGCACCGGCGCCGAGCCGCACGAGCCGCTCCCGCGAAGACCGACCAAGGCCGTCGCGCATGATGGATCAGCACGGCTTCGGCGCACCCCTCCGCGCGTAGAACCACGCGTTCAGCGCCGCGTTGACGAGGTAGAACGCCGCCGCGCCCCAGAAGAACGCGACCGGCGCCCCGGTCTCCGCGATTACCAGCGCCATCAGGCCGGAGAAGACGAAGGGACCGTAGGCTGCGATCGCGGCCGTCCACCCGATCACGCCCCCCGCCTGGCGCGGCGGGAAGATCATCGGCATCTGCTTGAACGTCGACGCGTTCCCGACGCCCGCGAAGAAGAAGAGGCTCAGCATCGCCGCGACGAAGTACGGGAACGCCGCGAGCGATCCGGGGCGGAGGAGCGGCGTAATCGCGATCGCGCTCGCGGCGAGGCCGGCGCCGCTGACGAGCGTCAGCTTGGCGCCGCCGATCCGGTCGGCGATCGGCCCGAACGCCACGCGCACGGCGGAGCCGACCAGCGGACCGAGGAACGCGTACCCCAGCGGATCGGGGGCCCCTCGAACCGGCCGAAGAGCTCGCGGATCAGGAGCGGGAAGGTCGCCGCGAAGCCCGAGAAGGAGCCGAAGGTCATGAAGTAGAGCGAGGTCATGATCCACGTGTGCTCGTCGCGGAAGATGTCGAGCTGTTCGCGGAAGTTCGCCCGCACCGGCACGCTCCTGAGGCCCACCCACGCGATGGCGGTCGCGAGCAGGACGAAGAGGAGCCACACGAGCGCGGCGTTCTGGAGCCACACGGCCCGGCCCGCTCCGCGTTCGTAGAGGAGCTGCGGGCGCTCGAGCCCGAGGAGCGCGGTCCCGAGCAGCGGGAAGCCGACGATCCAAGGCGTGAGGAACTGCACGACGCTCACCCCGAAGTTGCCGATGCCCGCCTGGATGCCCAGCGCCGTACCCTGGAGCCGCCTCGGGAAGAAGTAGCTCGTGCTCGGCATGAGCCCGCTGAAGTTGCCGCCGCCCAAGCCGGCGAGGAAGGCGAGCACGAGGAGGACCGAGTAGGGCGTGCTGGTCCCGCGGATCGCATAGCTCCAGCCGATCACCGGGAGGGCGAGGGCCAAGGTCGAGAGCGTCACCAGGTGCCGGGTGCCCAGCAGCGGCGGCAGGAAGGTCCACACGATCCTCAGCGTGCCGCCGGCCACGCCGGGCATGGCCGTCAGCCAGAGGAGCTGGCCCGTGGTGAGCCCGTAGCCGATGCCGGGCAGGCGGACGACGAGGGCGCTGACCACGAACCAGGTGATGAACGACAGGACCAGGCTCGACGTCGTGATCGCGAGCGTTCGCCACGCGATCCGCGCGCCCGTGCGTCGCCAGAACGCGGCGTCCTCGGGGTTCCATTCGGCGAGCCAGGTAGCGCCCGTGCGTGAGGCCGCGGCCGGCGGTCCGGCGCCCGGTGACGCCTCGCGCCGCCGGCGGCGCTTCGTTCGCGCACGCCGCCCGCCGGCACGGGGAGCGCGCTCCTGCGTGGGCGCCATCGGTCCTCGCAATGCAGCGCGCGCGCCGCCGATCGCCTTCGTCCGCGACGTAGGCCGAAGACCGGCGGCCGGGCTCTTCGCTTGACGGGTCACATCCCGCCCCGTAGAGCATCGAGAGGGGGGAAATGACGGAGCATCACGCACGGCGCGGCGCCGTCGCGGGCGGGCGCGGTGTCGCTCGGGCGAGCACCGCCGGCCGGCCGCGGAGGTTCGCCTCGTGGCCCGCCGTCATCGCCGCCTCGTCGGCGATGGCGACGATCGCCGGCATCTACCTCGGGTCGCGGGGCCTCAGGGACTTCGACTCCGCGCTCGTGGGCTACGCCGCCGCGAGCGTCTTCGCCGTGGCGGCGATCGTCTACCGCTATTCGCTCTGGCTCACCCGCCCGCCGACGTGGCGCTACTTCAGGGCGGCGTGGGCGCACTTCCTCTCGTGGAGCAACTTCCGACGCTACACCGTCCTCATCCCGCTCGCCCTCTGGCGCGACCTCGCGGCTCAAGGGTTCCTGGTGCGGCGCGCCCGGGCTCGCTGGGCCGCGCACATGGCGGTCTCCTGGGCGGTCCTGCTCTCTCTGCTCATCACCTTCCCGCTCACGTTCGGGTGGATCCGCTTCACGCTCCTCCCGCCGGCGTCGTACGAGCTGCGCGTCGTCGGCTTGCGCGTCCTCACGTTCCCCATCGAGGCGGGCACCGGGTTCGCCCTGTTCCACGCGCTCGACGTGACCGCGGTGGTGCTGCTGGTGGGCGTGGGGGCGATGTTGTGGCGGCGCCTGACCGACGTGGGGCTCCTGACGACGCAGCGGTTCGGGTTCGATCTGCTCCCGCTCGTGCTCCTGTTCGCGATCGCGGTCACCGGCCTCGCGTTGACCGGGTCGTCCTTGCTGTGGGAAGGCCGGTTCTACTGGTTCGTGTCGCTGGCGCACCAGGTGACGGTGGTGGCCTGGCTCCTCTCGCTCCCGTTCGGGAAGCTCTTCCACATCGTCCAGCGCCCCGCGAGCGTCGGGGTGACGCTGTACCAGACGATCAACCAGGGCATCGAGGTCGAGGGCGATCCACATCCCCGGTCGCGGTCGCTCGAGCCGCCGGCGCCGGCCGGCGCGGCCCCGCTCCCGTGCCGCCGGTGCGGCATGCAACTGCCCTCGGCCACGTTCGTGCGCGACTTGAAGGCGACGCTCGTCGATCTCGGCCAGCGCTACGACGCGGGCGGCGGCTCGCTCCACGATCATTGCCCGACCTGCAAGCGGGTGCTGCGCGGCCAGGCGTACTTCCGCCTCGCCGGGAGGCGCCTCGTCTGATGAGCGTCAACCGCGACACCTTCGTTCGCCGCGACCGCAACCGCGATCTGCAGTCGGAGCGCCCGGCGGGGGTCCGCTGGGCGGAGGCGAGCCGGCTGCCGGACCGGCTCGTGCCGACCCACTGCTGCTTCTGCGGGGTCCAGTGCGCGATGCACCTCCGGACCGCGGGCGGCCGGGTGGTCGGCGTCGAGCCCCGCGACTTCCCGCACAACCGCGGCGCGCTCTGCCCCAAGGGCGTCGTCGCCTACCAGCAGGTCGAGCATCCGGAGAGGCTCACGCGCCCGCTCCTGCGGCGCGGCGGCAAGCGTGGCCGGCTCGAGCCGGCCGGCTGGGACGAGGCGCTCGCGTTCGTCGTCGGGCGCTGGAAGGAGATCCAGGCGAGCCACGGCAAGGACGCGATCGCCGTGTACGGCGGCTCGTCGATGACCAACGAGAAGTGCTACCTCGTGGGGAAGTTCGCGCGTGCCGCGCTGGGGACGCGCCACGTCGACTACAACGGCCGGCTCTGCATGTCCTCCGCCGCGGCGGCGTACGCCCGCGCCTTCGGCGTCGACCGCGCGCCGCTGCCGATGACGGACATCGCGCTCAGCGATTGCCTCCTCGTGGTCGGCAGCAACGTCGCCGAGTGCTTCCCGGTGATGACGCAGTGGCTCTGGCGCGCTCGCGATCGGGGCGCGCCCATGATCGTCGTCGATCCGCGCGAGACCGCGACCGCGCGCACGGCGGACCTGTGGCTGCCGGTCCGGCCGGGCACCGACATCGCGCTCCTCAACGCGATGCTGCGCCAGATCGTGCACGACGGGCTCGTCGACGAGGCCTACGTCGCCGAGCGGACCGTCGGATGGGCCGAGGTGCGCGCCGCCGTCGAATCGTACACGCCCGAGCTCGCCGAGCGCGTCTGCGGTGTCCCCGCCGAGCGCATCGTCGCCGCCGCGAGGCTCTACGGCCGATCGACGCGGTCGCTCATCCTGCACGCCCGAGGGATCGAGCACAGCACCCACGGCGTGGACGGCTGCCTCGCGTGCATCAACCTCGCCCTGGCGCGCGGTCAGGTGGGCAAGCCCGGGAGCGGCACCACCATGTTGACCGGTCAGGGCAACGGGCAGGGCGGCCGGGAGCACGGCCAGAAGGCGAACCAGCTCCCGGGCTATCGCCACATCGACGACCCGGACGATCGCCGCGCCGTCGCCGACGCCTGGGGGATGCCGGTCGACGAGCTCCCGCAGGAGGGGGCGGCGGCCACCGAGATGATCGGCCTCGTGCTCGGCGGCCGGATCCGGAGCTGCCTGGTGATGTGCTCGAACCTCATGGTCTCGCTGCCCGAGCGCGCGGCCGTGGAGCGCGCGCTCGAGCGCCTCGATCCGCTGGTCGTGGTCGACTTCTTCCTCTCCGAGACGGCGGAGCGCGCCGACGTGGTCCTGCCCGGCACGGTGTGGTGCGAGGACGAGGGCACCACGACCAACATGGAGGGCAGGGTCGTCAAGATCAACCAGGCGTCGGATCCGCCGGGCGACGCTTGGCCCGATTGGGCGATCCTCCGCGAGCTCGCGGCGCGGCTCGGTCGCGGCGAGCGCTTCCCCTACGCCACGGCGAAGGACATCTGGGAGGAGCTGCGCCACATCACGCGGGGCACCCTCGCCGATTACTCGGGCATCACCTGGGAGAAGATCGACGCGCAGGGCGGGGTGTTCTGGCCGTGCCCGTCGGAGGACCACCCCGGGACGCCGCGTCTGTTCACCGAGCGCTTCGCCCACGCCGACGGCAAGGCGCGCTTCACGCCGGTCGAGCACGCGCCCCCGGCCGAAGAGCCCGGAGCCGACTACCCGCTCCGCCTCACGACCGGTCGCGTCGTCTACCATTATCTCAGCGGAACGCAGACACGCCGCCTGCCGTTCCTCGCGGCGCAGGCGCCCGAGCCCTGGGTCGAGATCCACCCGCGCACCGCGGCTCCGCTCGGGATCGAGGACGGCGACCGCGTCCGCCTGCGCACGCCGCGTGGCTCGATGGAGCTGTTGGCCCTCGTCGCCCCCACGATCCGCCCCGACACCGTGTTCGTGCCGTTTCATTACGGGCACGAGCAAGCGGTCAACCAGCTGACCCACCCCGCCGTCGAGCCCCGCGTGAAGATCCCCGAGTACAAGGCGTGCGCGGCGGCGATCGAGCGCGCCGACGCGCCCCCGCGGGCGGGGCTCACCGCGCCGGCGCCGCGCTTCGAGCCGAGGACCTCGCCGGAGATGTTCCCGTATTCCGCCGGCGAAGGCGCCTCCGAAGAAGAGCACGAAGGCAAGACGTTCTGAGGGGGTGCGCGTTGGCGATCGAGACGATTTTCGTGGACCCTTCGCGTTGCATCGGCTGCCGCGCCTGCGAGGCCGCGTGCCGCGAGTGCGACTCGCACAAGGGCGAGAGCATGGTGATGGTCGACTTCATCGACCGGGCCGAGAGCGTCGCCACCCAGCCGACCGTCTGCATGCACTGCGAGGATCCCGTCGCGCCGTGCGCCCAGGTGTGCCCGGTGATGGCGATCCTGATTTCGCCCGACGGCGTGGTCCACCAAGCCGAGGCGTCGCGCTGCATCGCCTGCCAGAACTGCGTCTACGCCTGCCCCTTCGGCGTGCCCAAGATCGACGTCGCCGCGCGGCTGATGAAGAAGTGCAACCTCTGCTACGACCGCACCTCGCAGGGAAAGCAGCCGTGGTGTACCCAGGTCTGCCCCACCCAGGCGCTCTGGTACGGCGAGTTCGAGGACTTCGCGCTGGAGCGCCGCGGGCACGCGGTGCGACGCACCGGCTTCGGCGAGGAGGAGGTCCGCACCCGCGTCTTCCACGTGCTGCCCGAGCCCGTGCCCGCGCTCGACGTGGCGGCGCTCCTCGCGGAGGCGCGCGAGGAGCTCGGCCGCCCCGACAGGGAGGAGGCGTGGCTGCCGTGACCGACCGCTGGCGGAGCGAGTTCCCCTACCGCTGGGACGCCGACGAGCGCGTCGCGCGGCGCGAGCTGCTCGGCTTCGCGGTGTACACCTCGGGCACGCTCTTCGCGAGCACGGCGGCGCTCGCCGCGCTCGGCCGGCTCGGCGAGCAAGGCGTCGCCGAGCCGCGTCGAATCCTGCCGCTCGCGGAGCTCCGCGAGGGCGAGGCTCACTACTTCCGCTACCCGGGGCCGGACGACGAGGCGGTGCTCGTGCGACTGACCGCCAGCCGGCTCGTCGCGTACTCGCAGCGCTGCACGCACCTGAGCTGCGCGGTCGTGTATCAGCCGGTCCAGGCGCGCCTCTACTGTCCGTGCCACGACGGCGTGTTCCAACTCGAGACCGGCGATCCGATCGCGGGGCCGCCGCGCCGGCGGCTCCCGCGCATCGACGTGGGCGTCGAGGACGGGATCGTGATCGCCACCGGGATCCGGCCTTGAGCGCCGACGATCCGGGCGGCGACGGAGCCAGGGCGTCGTCGTGGCGCCCGGGGCAGGCGCCGGTGCTGCTCGCCGCGCTCGGCATCGGTCTCGTGCTGATGGGCCTTCAGCTCTGGCTGCTGACCGTCGCGCTCGATCTCTACCTCGGCGGCGAGGGCGCGCGCGTCTGGCAGCTCGCGGTGGTGTCGGGGCTCGTGTTCCTCGGCGGCGTCGCCATGCTCGCCCTCCTGCGCGGGCGTGGGAGGTGGCGCCGCTGGAGCGGCTGACGCTTCGCACCGTGCGGCGCGACGGCCGCGCCCGCCCGGTCTCATGTGCCGCAGCGGCGAGGCGCTCGGCGGGCCCCCTCCTCGCCCAGCCTTGGCCGGCGGAGCTCCGAGCACCGGCCCGGAGCGGGCCGCCTACGTGGCCATCGCGCGCCTGGCGGCGCCGCGAATCGCGGCGATCGCTTCGCCATGGCCGACGTCCGCCGCCCGGAAGATCGCGGTCCCGGCGGCGAACGTGTCCGCTCCGGCGGCCGCCGCGACGCCGGCCGAGACCGGGCTGATGCCGCCGTCGACCTCGAGCCGCTGCTCGGGCCGAAGCCAGCCGCGCACCGCGCGGATCCTCGGCACGACCTCCATCAAGAACGGCTGTCCGCCGAAGCCGGCGAAGACCGTCATCACCACCACCATGTCCACGTGCGGCAGGGCAGGCCGCAGGACGTCGAGCGGGACGTCGGGGTTGACGGCCACCGCGGCCGCGCAGCCGAGCTCGTGGATGCGCCGCGTGAGCGCGGCCGCGTCCGACACCGCCTGGGCGTGGAACGTGATGCTGTCGGCGCCGGCGCGGGCGAACGCCTCCACGAACCTCGCCGGCTCCTCGAGCATGAGATGGACGTCGAGCAAGAGGCTGGTCACGGGGCGGATCTTCTCGACGACCACCGGGCCGATGGCGAGGTTCGGGACGAAATGCCCGTCCATGGCATCGAGGTGCAGCATGTCGGCGCCCTCCGACTCGACCCGGGCGATCTCGTCCGCGAGGTGGGCGAAATCGGCGGCCAGGATCGACGGCGCCACCGCGGGCCGAGGCAGATCCAGGAGCGAGCGCCGGCGGTCCATGGCGACGATCACTCCTCTTCGTCGAGCACGACGGGCGAGAGCCAGTCGTTTCCGTCCTGCGCCGCGAGGGTGCGCGCCAGATCGGGACCCCAGGTGCCCGCCGCGTAGTCGGGGAAGTCGACCGGCGCCGCGGCTTCCCAGGCGTCGAGGATCGGCGCCACGATCTCCCAGGCCGCCTCCGCCTCGTCGGCGCGGGTGAAGAGGGTGGGATCGCCGAGCATGACGTCGAGGAGCAAGGTCGCGTACGCCTCGATCCGCGGCGCCGCCGGGAAGGCCTCCGGGTAGGCGAAGCGCATCCGGGCCGGGCTGAGGCGCATCGCGCGTCCGGGCACCTTGGCTTGGAACCGGAGGACGATGCCCTCGGTCGGCTGGATGTTGATCGTCAGCCGGTTGGGCCGAAAGTCGGCGATCGCCGCCCGCGGGAAGGCCTGGTGCGGCACCGGCCGGAACTGGATCGAGATCTCGGTCACCCTCCGGGCGAGACGCTTGCCGGTGCGCAGGTAGAAAGGGACGTCTTGCCAGCGCCAGTTGTCGACGAAGAGGCGAACGGCGGCGAACGTCTCCGTGCTCGATCGCGCGCCGACTCCAGGCTCCTCGCGGTAGCCGGGGACGCGGCTGCCCTCGAGCCAGCCCGGCCCGTACTGGCCGCGGACGGCGAAGCGGTGCACCTCGTCCGGCGGAACGCGCCGGACCGCGCGCAGCACGTCCCGCTTCCTGTCGCGCACGTCCTCGTGCGCGAACGACACCGGAGGCTCCATGGCGATGAGCTTCATCAGCTGGAACAGGTGGCTCTGCACCATGTCGCGCAGCGCCCCCGCCTGCTCGTAGTAGCCGGCCCGGTGCTCGACCCCGAGCTCCTCGCCCACGGTGACCTGGACGTCCTGGATGTAGCGCCGATCCCAGACCGGCTCGAAGAGCGCGTTGGCGAACCGGAAGACGAGGATGTTCTGGACCGTCTCCTTGCCGAGGTAGTGATCGATGCGGAAGACCTGCTGCTCGTCGAAGACGGCCGCGAGCGTCGCATCGAGCTCCCGCGCCGACGCGAGGTCCCGACCGAACGGCTTCTCGAGGACGATCCGGGCACGCGGCGTGGCGCGCCCGTACCCCGCACGCCCGAGCCCGCGGACGATCGATGCAAACAGCGACGGAGGCACCGCGAGGTAGACGACGACGGTCGCTTCGGCGCCCCACCCGCGCTCGATGCCCCGACAAGCGTCGGCGAGCCTCTCGTATGCACCGGGGTCCGCGAAGTCGGCCGGCAGCAACGCGAGGCGCGAGACGAAGCTCGGCCACGAGGCCTCGGCCGCGCCCGGATCGCGCGAGGAGCTCGCCGCGCCGTCCCCGAGCCGCGCGAGGAGCTCGCGCTCGACCTTCCCCGGCCGATCGAGCCCGAGGACGGCGAAGCGCTCCGGCAGGCATCGATCGACGAAGAGATCGAAGAGGGCCGGCACGAGCTTGCGCCGGGCGAGATCCCCCCCGATCCCGAGGATCGCGAGGATGGTCGGCCCGGGGACCTCGTCCGATCCCATCGGCGGTCACCCGTCGTCCCAGAGCGCGAGGTTCTTGCCCATGACCCCGAGCCCCACGACGCCGAGGTCGCAGCCGGGGCCGCCGCTCATGCCGCCACCCCCGTCGCGAGCGCCGCGTCGAGCGCCTCCTCGAGCGCCGTCAGCCCGCTCGCGGCGTCGGCGCCGAGGTGGACGCGGAGGACGGGCCGGCCACGACGCCGCAGGACCTCCAGGTCACCGAGCGCGAGCGCGCGCGTGAGCGCGCCGAACCCGTACCGCTCCCCGGGCACGCGCACGTCCTCCGGATCGTCGGCGGTGAGCTGGAGGAACAGGCCCTTCGGCGGGCCGCCCTTGTGGTACTGGCCCGCCGAGTGCAGCAGCCGCGGGCCGTAGCCCGAGGTGGTGGCGACGCGCGAGGCGTCGCGGAGGCGCCTCCGCAGCGAGGCGAGCGCGCCGTCGATCTCCGGGCTCTCCGGCAAGTAGGCCTGCAGCGATAGGTAGTCGCCCGGCCGCGCGCCGGTCACGAGCTCGCGCAGGAGCGCGCGGAGGCTGCGCGCCCGCGCCGGCGCCGCGAACACGGACAGGGGGCCCTCGCGCAGGGAGGGCTCCGGCTCCGGCAAGCGAGCGCCTGAGGGCACCCGCTCGAGGAGGGCACGGGCGGCGATCTTGCTTCGCTCGACGTCCGGCTGGTCGAACGGGTTGACGCCGAGCACCGCGCCTGCGGTCGCCGTGGCGAGCTCCCAGCGGAACAGCTCCTGCGCGAGATCGAGCGGGTCCTCGAGCAGGATGGTCGCGACGGGAGGCGGCGGGCGCAGGGCAGCCACCGCGCGCTCCTCGGCGCTCTCGGCCGCGCCGCGGAGCCGCAGGTGGACGAAGAAGCGATCGCCGCCGGCCATCGACGGTGCGACGGGCTCGCCGATCACCGGCAAGAGCCCCCGCAGATCCTTGCCGGTGCTCTCGGCGAGGAGCTGCTCCAGCCACGCGCCGAAGCCCGCGATCGCGGGGGAGAGCACGAAGGTCACCTTGTCCCTGCCGCGCAGCGCGAGCTCGCCCAGCGCCGCGCCGAGCGACACGGCGGGGTGGTCGGGCGCCGAGACGCACGAGGCGCAGGCGTGCCCCATCCGGAGCGCTCGCGCGAGGAGCTCGCCCACGTCCAGCCCGAGCAGCGCCGCGGGGACGAGCCCGAAATGCGAGAGCGCGGAGTATCTCCCGCCCACGTCGGGGAACCCGAGGAACGTCCTCCGGAAGCCGAGGGCTCGAGCCCGCAGCGCGAGCAGCGTGCCGGGATCGGTGATCGCGACGAAGTGGTCGCGCGCGCGCTCGCCCAAGAGGTCCCGTACCCGCTCGTAGAAGTAGTCCCCGAGCGCGCGTGTCTCCGCCGTCGTCCCCGACTTGCTCGCGACGACGAACAGCGTCTCCTCCAGCGGCGCGGCGCGCTCGACGCGGAGGATCGTCGCGGGATCGGTCGTATCGAGGACGACCACGGGCAGCCCGCCGGGTGCCGGCGCGAAGGTGCGCGCCAGGACCAGCGCGGTCATGCTGCTGCCCCCCATGCCGAGGAGGACGGCCCGCCGGAAGCCGGCGCCTCGGATGTCGGCGGCGAGCTCTTCGAGCTCGCCGACGTGGGCCTCCATCCTCTGCGCGAGGTGCAGCCAGCCCAGACCCCCGCGGATCGACGCGTGGTCCGCCGGACCGCGCCGGAACGCCGTCGGATCCTTGCGCCAAACCTTGTCGAGGAAGCGGTCCGCCCGCAGGCGGCGGATGCGCTCCTCGACGGCCACGGCATCAGGCCCGAGGTTGAGCGCGTGGCGATCGACCGGCTCGGCCAGCGCCGCGAGCCGCTTCGTCTCCAGCGTCGCCCGCAGGCGGTGCCACGGCTCGGCGAACTTGCGGACGCCCTCCTCCTCGAGCCGCCGCGCGACGGCCTCGAGATCGATCCCGAGATCGGCGAGCCGCTTCAGCACCTCGCGCGCGCTCTCGACGCCTCGGGAGAGGCGCGGCTCGGGCCGGCCGTGATCGCGGTAGGCGTCGAGCGTTTCGAGCGGGACGGTGGTGATGGTGCCCGGCCCGACGAGGGCGTCGACGTACTTCACGTCGCTGTAGGCGGGGTTCTTGGTGCTGGTGCTGGCCCACAAGAGCCGCTGGGGCCGCGCGCCGCGCGCCGCGAGATCGGCGAACCGGCGGCCGCCGAAGATGTCTTGGTGCATCCGGGAGGCGGTCTTCGCGCACGCGACGGCGACCTCGCCCACGAGGAGCTCGGCGACCGTTCCGCGCGCACCGCCGAGCCGGCCGATGCGGTCGAGCTCGGCGTCGACGAGCACGTCGATGCGGCTCAAGAAGAAGCTCGCGACCGACGCCACCCGACCGAGGTCCGCGCCCGACGCGGCGCGCTCCTCGAGCCCGGAGAGGTACGCGTCCGCCACCTCGCGGTACCGAGGCAGCCCGAAGAGCAGCGTCACGTTGACGTTGATCCCCTCGGCCACGAGCCGCCGGATGGCCGGCACTCCCTCGCGGGTCGCCGGCACCTTGATGAGCGCGTTGGGGCGGCCGACGGCCGCCCAGAGCCGGCGCGCCTCGGCGATCGTCGCCGCGGTGTGGTGGGCTCGATCGGGCGACACCTCCAGGCTCACGAAGCCGTCGGCGCCGTGGGTCCGGTCGAACACCGGGCGGAGGAGGTCCGCGGTGCGCTGCACGTCGTCGACGGTGAGCGCCTCGAGCATCTCGTCGACGCTCTTCCCCTGGAGCGCCAACGCCCGGATGGCCGCGTCGTAGTCGTGGCTGCCCGCGATCGCCTTCTCGAAGATGGACGGGTTCGAGGTGACTCCGCTGACCCCGTCCTCGGCGATCCAGCGCTCGAGCTCACCCGATGCGAGCACGCCGCGGCGGATGAAGTCGATCCACACGCTCTGGCCGAGCGCGGCGAGCGCGAGCAGCGGGTTATGGTTCATGGTCTGCGCCTCCGGCGGCGTGGGGAGCGCGCCAGCATCCGCTCCACCGCATTCCCCCCACGTGAAGCCATACTCTCGCAGCACCACCTCGCCAGGGGCCGAGGCGCCGAACCGCTCGACGCCGAGGGGCCCGTCCTCGCCGACGCGGAGGCCTCATCCTGATGCGGCTCTTCCGCGCGCCGCGCCCGCGCCTGTCCGCGCCGGCGCCGAGGCGTCGCGCGCCGGCCCGCGCCCGCCCGGCCGCGAACGCCTCACGGGGCGGGCCGCGGGCGCGCGGGCCCGCCGTCCGCGCAGCCGCCGCTCGAGGACCTCCCGCAGCACCACCGCTTGGTTGTGGACCTCGTCCTTGGCTCCGTACACGAGCGTGACGGTGTCGCGCTTCGAGCGCGCGGCGAGCTCGGCCACGAGCCCCGCGGCCGGCTGCCGCCCGAGCTCGTCGCGATAGCGGCGCGCGAACTCCTCCCAGCGAGCGGCGTCGTGCCCGAACCACCGGCGGAGCTCGTCGCTCGGCGCGATCTCCTTCAGCCACGCGTCGACGGCGAGCGCCCCCTTGCGCACGCCCCGCGGCCAGAGGCGATCCACGAGCACCCGGTAGCCGTCCGCGCGTTCGGGCTCCTCGTAGGCTCGCTTGAGACGGACCGTCGGCGCCGCCTCGCGGCGCGCGCCGCGCCCGGCGGCGCGGGGGGGGATGGCGGGCGGGGCAGGGGGGGGCCGGGGCGGCTCGCCAGGGCCCGGGCC
>CAYJPW010000009.1:0-83596 GCA_964372055.1 uncultured Polyangiaceae bacterium | reverse complement strand
GCGGCGCGCGCCCCCCCCCCCGCCGCCCCCCCCCCCCCCCCCGCGCCGACACCGGCGGCGCTCGTCTTCATGCCGAGCGTCCATGGGGTGGCCAGGGCCGGATCGCAAGGGCCGGGCCCTGCTTCCCGCCTCGGCCGGGCCGGCGGGGGCGGGAGGCCCCACGGGAACTCCGCGCTCTCGCTCAGCGCGCAGGCCCGCGAGGAACGATCTCGAACGATCGCGTCACCGAAGCTTCGCACCCTTCGGGCTTCGAGCGCCGCGCGTCGGCTCGGAGTAGCATCGCACCGATGGTCCCGAGGGAGGACGGCGAGGAGCGGCTTCCTCCGCCTGCGGAAGAAGACGTTCCCGCGACGCGTGTCGCTGGAGTGCATCGCGTCCTGCCCGAGAGAAGCCTCTTCGAGCAAGCGACGATGGCGCGCGAAGATCTCGTCGCCGGTCCGTCCGAGCGAGTCCCGGAGGGGGCGCGGTACCTCGAGCTCGGCGTGCTCGGCGAAGGCGGGATGGGCCGCGTGCGGATCGTGTTCGATCGCGTGCTGGGGCGACAGGTCGCGCGCAAGGAGGTCAAGGACGAGGCGATGCGCGCGCTCCTCCAGGCCGAGGCGCAGATCTGCGCGCAGCTCGAACATCCGTCGATCGTGCCGGTCTACGATCTCGCCGCCGACGAGGCGCACGGTCCCCGCTACACGATGCGGGTCGTGCGCGGTCGAGCCTTCGACGACATCCTCGCCGATCGCAGCCGACCGCCGCTCGCCCACCTGCTCGGCATCCTCCGGCAGATCTGCCTCGCGATCGACTACGCGCACACCCGCGGCGTCGTGCACCGCGATCTCAAGCCGCAGAACGTCCTCGTCGGCTCGTTCGGCGAGGTGTACGTGCTCGATTGGGGCATCGCGCGGGTCCTCGCGTCGAGCGACCTCCACCGCGCGGCCGATCTCCCTCAGCTCGCGGTCGCCGGGACGCCCGCGTACATGGCGCCCGAGCAGGTCGACGGCCTCGTCGAGCCGTCCACCGACGTCTACGCCCTCGGCGTCATGCTCTTCGAGATCCTCACCGGGCAGCTTCCCTTCCCGGACGCGGTGGACGCGGCGAGCTTCCGATCGCGCGCGAACGCGCCGCGACCGAGCAAGACCCGAGCGGACCCGGCCGTCCCCGGCGCCTTCGACGATCTGGTCGCGCGATGCCTGTCCATGGACCGCGCCGCGCGGCCGACGACCGCGCGCGCGATCGCCGACGCGATCGACGCGTTCCTCGACCGGGAGCGCGCCTTGCGCGAGAACCGCCGCGAAGCGGACGAGCGCACCGCGGCGGGCCTGGCCGCGACCGCGGAGCAAGGGATCTGCCTCGGGAGCGCGCGCGAGCTGCGCGATCGAGCCGCTTCGCTCCTCGCCGACCTCGCTCCCTTCGACACGCCCGAAGCGAAGGAGCCCGCGTGGGCGCTCGTGGAGCAGGCGCAGCAGCTCGAGCTGCAGGCCGGCGAAGCGCGCGCGCGCGCGATCGGCGCGTTCACCGCGGCCCTCGCGCGCGTGCACGATCACGAGGGCGCGCGCGCCGGTCTCGCGGGCCTCTATCACCGAGACTTCGTCGTCGCCGAAGCGGAGCGCGATCGCGACCGACGCGCGCAGGCGCTGGCGCTCGCGCGGATGTACGACGACGGCGCGCTCGCCCTCGAGCTGTCCGACGAAGGGACGCTCGAGGTCGCGTCGTCGGCGCCGAGCGTCGCGCTCGCGATGGCGCGGTACGAGGAGCGTGGGCAGCGGCTCGTGCTCGGCGCGTGGCGGACGCTCGTCGAGCGGCGGCCCGAGCGCCTCGCGACCGGGTCGTACCTCGTCGAGGCTCGCTGCGGCGATCGCGCGGTGCGCTACCCCCTCCGGATCGAGCGCGCGAGCACGCACCGGTTGGCGCTGCAGATCCCGGCGGACGGCGAGGTGCCCGACGGCATGGTGCTCGTCCCCGGCGGTCCCTTCATGACCCTCCCGCCCAGGGCCGACGCGTTCCGGCGCGCGAGCCTCCCCGATTTCGCGATCGGACGATTCCCGGTCACCGTGCGCGAGTACTGCGCGTTCCTCGACGCGATCGACGACGAGCAGGAGCGATCCGAACGGACGCCGACCCTCGGCGCCGTGCCGATCGTCCGCCGCGGACCGACGGGCTGGAGGATCGAGCCGACCTACGTCGAAGGTGCGGCGGCGCGCGCGCGCATCCCCGAAGGACGTGAGCACGATCTCCCCGTCGTCGGCGTGCGTTGGTTCGACGCGTGGGCGTACACGCGATGGCTCGCTGCACGCACGGGCCGACCGTACCGCCTGCCGACCGCGCTCGAGTGGGAGAAGGCAGCGCGCGGCGCCGACGCCCGCGCCTACCCGATGGGGCACCGCATCGATCCGGGGTTCGCGAAGATCCGCGCGTCGAGACCGGAGGCGCCGCAGCCCGAGCCGATCGGCGCCTTCCCCCTCGACGAGTCACCGTACGGCGTCCGCGACATGGCGGGTGGCGTCTCCGACTGGACGGACACCTCCGTCGACGGTCGCTCCGTCTCGAGCTTGGTCGCCTCCGAGGGGGAGCGCGTCCAGGTGTGGTTCTGCGGAGGCAACTGGGGGCTGACCAACCTCTCGCGCGAGATGCGGTACTCGCTCGACGCGGTGCAGCGGACGTACGGCGCGGGCTTCCGCGTGGCGCTCGATCGCAGCGAGGCCCCGAGCTCCGATCTCTCGATCGACTCGATGCGCGCGGATCCGAAGCGCTGATCGACCCGGGCTCGGTGCCCGTGCGCGACCTCGAGGTGCTCCGCATCCGTGACCCGCTGCTCCTCGGCGCGGTGCTCGACCGTCCCCGAGGGCTGCCAGACGTGGACGAGGTGCACCCTGGCGCCGTCCCTGAGCGGCAGGTGCCCGGCGCGCTCGAGCGCGGCGTCCGCGTTCGGCGAGAAGTCGGTCGCGACGAGCAGGCGCCCGATCCGCTCGAGCGAGGCGGCGGGCACGGCGGATGCGCGCGCTGCCTTCTCCTCCTTCGCTTGGCGGATCGGTCGCGGCATTGCGGGCCTACCGAGCAATCCATGCACCAACCCTCGCACACGCCCGTCGGGCCCGCCGCGGCCGCTTCCTCGAAATGGATCCCGCAAGCCACCTTCGAACGCGCCGCGCACGAGGCCGGCACGTGCGCGCTGCCGGCGCGCCCCGTCGCGGGGTTCCGGTCGGTCCCGATGGGAGCGAGGCGCCCGCACCCCGACGATGGTGCGCACGGGGTCGCCTCTGCCCACCGAACGCGAAAAGATGCTGGCCGGCGAGCTGTACGATCCGCTCGACCCCGAGCTCGTCGCATCGCGGCGACGTGCTCGCGATCTCTGCCGAGAGCTCAACTCCACCGCGGAGTCCGACCAGGAGCGACGAGCGAGCATCCAGCGCGAGCTCTTCGGTGCCGGCGGTGACACCGTGCGGTTGCAGCCGCCGTTCTACTGCGACTACGGCGCGAACATCCGGCTCGGGGAAGGCGTGTTCTTCAACTTCGGTTGCGTGGTGCTCGACGTATGCGAGGTCCGCATCGGGGAGCTCTGCCAGTTCGGGCCCGGGGTCCAGATCCTCACGCCGCTCCACCCCCTCGAAGCGGAGCTCCGGCGTGCGCAGGAGCTCGGAGAGCCGGTCGAGATCGGGGCGGATGTCTGGGTCGGTGGTGGAGCGTTGATCCTGCCCGGCGTGCGCGTCGGCTCGCGATCGGTCATCGGCGCAGGCAGCGTGGTCGCGCGCGACGTCCCGAGCGACGTCCTGGCCGTGGGCAATCCGTGCCGCGTCGTCCGCGGGATCGGACCCCGCGCCGCGCGGGGGCAGCGTTAGCGATTCCGGCGCACCGAAAGCCGGGGCGCCGTCTCGCCCAGGACCGTTCGCCGGGAGCACCTCCTCGCTGAGCTCGCGCAACCTCGCCCGAGGGATGGCCGGGCGCACCGGAGGCGCCACGAACGGCACGTGGCGGGCCGAGACCGCCCAAGGCGACGCCAACTCGCTGAGCAGACTCCAGCCTGAACATGACGACCGTCGTGTACCGAGACGGCGTCCGCGCTGGATGGCTCGGAGGGGCACGATCGATTAAGGTAGCTCGTAGCCGGTGCGGCAAGGAGAGCACCATGCGGAATCTTCCTCGCGCTTGGTGGGTGTGCGGCCTGCTCGTTGGGTTGGGGTGCGGCTCGTCGATCGTCGTGGACCCTGAAGCCGCGAGCGCCTCTGCGACGGGCGGAACGGGGACCGGGGGCGGAGGTGAAGCTGGCACCACGTCCTCGTCGAGCGGCGGCGGATGCGCCGCGCCATCCGTGGTGTGCGGTGCCTCGTGCGTCGATCTCGAGTCGGATGCGGCGCACTGCGGAGCATGCGACCACGACTGCCAAGGCGGCTCTTGCGAGGGCGGGATCTGCCAGGCGGTCGCGATCGGCGAAGGCCTCAAGTCGCCCCAGATGATCGCGGTCGGCGGCGGCTTCGTCTTCGCGGTTGCCGCGAACCAGGTGCTGCGCGTGCCCACCTCGGGGGGACCGACGGAGATCGTCGCGACCGAGGCGGCCGGCTATTTGGTCGCCGCCGTCGCCGCCGATGCCGAGCGCGTCTACTGGGTCTACGGCGGTTCGCTCCGGTACGCTCCCGTGACGGGAGGCGAGGTCGTGACCATCGACACGACGACCGCCCCGCCATTCGAGACGTCCATGGGTGCGAACCTGGCGCTGGGCGCCAGCGCCATCTATTGGAGCTACAATGCCGGGATCGGGCGCGCCGCGCTCGATGGGTCCGACGCCGGAGTCTTCCTGGCACTCCCCAGCGGTACGGCTCGCACGCTCGCGTTGGACGATGCGTTCGTCTACTGGACGGGCGAGAATGCCGGGCCGGGTCTCTGGAAGGTCCCCGTCGGAGGCGGCGCGCCCGTCCAGATCACCGCCGACGACGTCGGAGGGGTCGGCCTGGCGGTGGCGGGCGGCCGAGCCTACACGGTCGACTTCGCCAACTCGGTCGACTCCGTGGAGCTCTCGTCGGGCCAGATCGAGACGGTGTCCTTCGCACCCAACTCGTATCCGCGGTGCATCACCACCGATCTCGAGGCGGTCTACTGGACCGAATTCGGGCTCGGAAGCGTGAGGAGGGCCTCGATCGAAGGCGGGCCGCTCGAGGTCGTGGCGGACCAGCAGGCGCTGCCCGTCGGCGTCGCCGTGGACGCCACTTCGGTCTACTGGGCGAACGCCGGCAACCCCGGCGCGCTCATGAAGATCGCAAAGCCTTGACGGCGCGGGCAGCCAAGACCTCGGCGCGTCGACCGAAGGGTGCAGCGGCGCTCGGCTCGGCGTCGCTCACGCCGGTGCCGCTCGGCCTCGCCGCCCGGGGCGCGATCGTCGCCGCCGTCCGGCAGGGGCAGGAACGCGTGGGCTCCGTCCGCACCAGCACTCAAGGGCGAGCTGATGGCACGCGGCGTTCGTGGCGGCCCGGGCTGCCGCGTGCTCGCCGTCGAGGACGAGCCCGATCTGCTCCAGCTGGTCACGCTGCTGCTCCGCCGGGCGGGGTGCGACGTGACGCCGGCGTGCAACGGAGCCGAGGTGATCCTGATGCCGCGAAACCGAGTCGCTCAACCGAGCCGTCGCGGCGTCATGCTGCGCGCTTGCTCGGCTCGGCGGCGGCCACCGGCGGCGCCTGTTCGATCTGCGCCCTGAGAAACCACACGTCGTGCTCGATCTGCTCGACCGCGTCCGC
The DNA here is from genome assembly GCA_964372055.1 of uncultured Polyangiaceae bacterium. GTDB lineage: Bacteria > Myxococcota_A > Polyangia > Polyangiales > Polyangiaceae > CAYJPW01. Next base: position 77,882 of record CAYJPW010000009.1, on the reverse strand, counting down.
GAGAAGGTGCTCGGTCACGGCGTCGTGCTCCCCGGCGAACTTCATCGCGGCGCGCAGCTGGAGGGCGTATGCCGTCACGCGATCGGCGAGGGCTCGCACGTGGCCGGCGCCGTCCCGCAAGTCGAGCGGGTACTCGGAGATCGCAGTCCACTCGGCTCCTTGACGCGCGGTCCCCACGGCGCTTCCGCCGAGCGCCGCAGCGCGCTCCGCGATCCGGTCCGACTGCTTGCGAAGGTGCTCGGCGACTTCGTCGAACAGATCGTGGAGCGCGACGAAGTCGCTACCGCCGACGCCCCAGTGGGCCGATCTTCGCCTGCAGCATCAGATCGAGAGAGCTCGCCAGGCAGGAGCCGAGTCGCTGGATCCGCTCGTCCCGCGTCTCGGACTCGAGCGCAGGGTGGATTCGTCTCTCCATGCTGCACCCGGCGCAATGCACGTGCCGGCCGCCGACTGTGGAGGCACCGACGAAGCGCCCGTCCAACTCCGTGCGCGCGTTTTGCAGCAATTCCAGAGCACGCAGGCAGCCAGCCCGGAGCCGGTGGCGGCCAGCCCAGAGCCGGCGGCGGCCTGCCGCACGCCCTCAGCGTCCGGCGCGAGCCAAGCCGACCCGATCCTAAGCGCCGTGTGATGGACGCGTGGAAGGCCGTAGTGGCGAGCGGCGTGCCCGCCAACGCGGTGGCCAACGTCTCGTCCGGCTTCCTCGGTCGAGCGCCGTTCACCTTGTCCTTCGCCGTCGATGGCCATCCCGAGCTGCCGAGAGGTGGATGGCCACTCGTGCCAGATTGCGGGACCTTCGCGAACCGCCGTCGGACGGGGCGATGTGGTCGATCCCTGGGACAAGCCTGCCGCATCGAACCCTCGGCCGCCGCCCGTGCCGGCACCGTCGATCTCCAGGGAGAAGAAGGAGAAGCACGGCCCTTCGTTTCCACGCCGCTCCACGCGGTGGCCGCGTACGACCCAAGCGGTCCGGAGGTTGAGGGCTTGGCGCGGCTCCGCGGCGGGGTCGTCATCGACGGCCCAAGCGGCAGGAGATGACGAGCGCCGGTGCGCGTGCCGGCGCACCGGCCATCACGGGGCCACCCGGCCGCCGATCTCGGGCGGCGCCACCGCGCTGTCCTCCCCAGGGGATGACACACGGGCGCGATGTCCTCCCGCAAGGTCGATTCCCGCGCGCTTGCGCCCGCCGCAGCGTGGTGCGCCCTGGGCGCAAGCGGTGCCCGACCAAGGAGGCCCTTGATGAACTCCCACGAAGAGCTGGCCGTCGCCCGGCTCAGGCTGCGCCGTCGTCGCTCCATACCGGCTGAGCAGGTTTGTCGTCGACGCCATCATGATTGTCGCTGATCAACCCGTCCACATCTCGCGCTCCGAGCGCCGCGACGGACGCCGATGCTCAGCTCCCGCGGCTCGACCCATTCGGATCCCGGATGACCGCACGCACCGAATAATTGTCGCCGATCACGACGCACCCGCGTATGACAAAGATGCAGCCGGCGCGCGATTGACCTGGACGTACGGATCGGATTATCTCGTTAGCCCGAGACGAACCCGACCCCAGGAACGCAATCGACACCGGACCATGAACACACTTCAATTCGTACTCACACAGTTGGCTACCAGCGACGCTGCGTCGGTGTTCGGGGGCGTTCATGTCTGGCCCCCGGAGGAGCTTCGCGAGTGGCTTTCGGCGGAGACCCTGGGCGACCGTCGGACGTCGCGCCATTGCCCGTGCGCCGAGTGCACCGAGCGGCCATATCGGACCCACGTCAGCGCTCGCCATCGTCCCACGAGGTGGCTCTCCAGGGCCGTGCCGACGTGACATCGCCGGGCGACATCTCGGAGATACTCGGCCGCCACTTGTCGGCGATGAACGCAGAGTCGCTGCTGAAACGCGCGCTTCGGGACTCCGGGGTCGCCGGCGAGCACCTGACGCATGCCGACGTGCACGCCGTGCTCAAGCGACTCGAGCGCGGAATCCGGTTGTTCCTCACGCCAACCGAGCAGAACAGGCTTTGGGACGATCTCGCGGCGCTGGGCGGGCCGCGGCAGCCGGACGCGCACTGGGTCATCGCCATCGAGCTGGAGTCGCACATCAGCGACGCTCGTCTTCGCGCCCGAGCGCTCTGCGAGGAGCAGGCCGCCAAGTCGACGGTGGTCCAGAAAGTCGCGACGATCGTCAGTGAGCTCTCCCGGAACATCGTGAGCTACACGCCGGGGGGCACGGTGGCGATGAGCGTGGTTTCAGGGTTGTCGAGGCGCGTTCGCATCGTTGCGACCGACCGTGGCAAGGGTATTCCGATGCTCGACGACGTCATGGCCGGCCGATACCGGAGCAAGACCGGGCTCGGGAAGGGCATACTCGGCGTGAAACGCCTCTCCGACGACTTTGAAATCCAGAGCGGGCCGACAGGAACCCGCATCTGCGCCGAGGTCGACCTGTGAGGCTCGACGTTCAATACCTGAGCGTGCCTCGGCGCGGCGAGACGCACAACGGGGATGCAGTCATCGTGCGCCGCGATGGGAGCCGTTCCTTGTTCGCGCTCGTCGACGCCCTCGGCCACGGCGCCGTCGCGCAGGCGGTCGCCGAAGCGGCCATAGGTTATCTTGCGGACTGCACGCTCGAGCACGACGTGTCGCGCATCATGAATGGGTTGCACGAGCGACTGCGCGATACGCGCGGCGCCTGCGCGCTCGTATGCCGCGTGGATATGGCAGAGCCCGATGTCGGCACGAGGACCGCGCGGATCACCGGCTGCAATGTGGGCAACATCGAGCTACGATCGATCGGCGCGAACATTCCCGTCGTCGCGACACCAGGCGTGCTCGGCGGCAACCTGCGGCCCCCACGCGTCTTCGAGGGGCAGCTCCTTCCGGGACAGCGGATCGTAGCCTACTCCGACGGGCTGTCGGCGCGCATGGATCTCGAGCCCGTGAGCTTCCGCTCGGGCGTGGAGGCGTGCCTGCTGCTCATGGAGCAGTACCGCCGTGCCCACGACGACGCGACGGTGCTCGTCGCAGAGCTGGAGGAAGAGAAGCAATGACGCGAGCGCACGCCCGCAATCCCGTGTTTCAGGTTTATGATCGCGTACTCGTCGCTCTCCAGGGGGAGGTGACCGACGAGCTCGCGGCCGCGCTCAGCGAAGACGTGTTGGATCTGGTGAACGGGACCGATGCGGTCGGCCTCATCATCGACGTCACGGGTGTCTGGATGATGGACAGCCACCTGTGCTCGGTGCTGTCGTCGCTCGCCGCCTCGGCGAAGCTCATGGGAACCGAGACGATTTTGTCCGGCATCAGCCCGGACATTGCGCAGACGCTCCAAAGCATGGGTGTGGAGTTCGCCGGTGTTCGCTCGGCCCTGACCGTCGAGCAAGCTCTCGAAATGACCGGGTTGCGCGTCGTGGAAGACGCCCGGCTGACGACGGTGTCGGAGGAGATGCGGGCGCGCCGGGGGATCATGTCGCGGCATCGGTTCGGAGAGAGGCTGTTGAGCAGGGACAGATCGTGAGTCGCTGGCGGAGGAGCCTGAGAAGATGGAAAGCGTGAACGAACAAGTGTCGGAATTGGATTCTGCTTCGGCGGTGCTCGAGAGGGTCGCCGATATCCTCATGGCGCTCTCGGATGTCGCAACGGGCGATTACTCGGTGCGCCTTCCCGACAGCCTGCCGGACACCAACCCGCTCGGGGCCCTGTACAAGGGCATCAACGAGATGATCGAGTCCCTCGACAGCGCACAGAAGCGAAGTACGGCGTATCAGCAGGAGCTCGAGGAGAAGCTGACGATGATCGAGCAGCAGCGCGCTGCCATCCGTGAGCTATCGACACCGATCATCGAGGTGTGGGACGGCGTGCTGTGCCTGCCCATCGTCGGGGTCATGGATTCGAATCGCAGCGCGGACATGACGGACGCTCTACTGAAGGCGGTCGTCGAGAAGCGATCGGCGTGCACGATCATCGACATCACCGGCATCGAGGTCATGGATACGCGCACCGCGGATCATTTTATTCGCATGGCGAAGTCCGTGCAGCTCCTCGGTGCGGATTGCGTGCTCACTGGGCTGAACCCCGCCATCGCGCAGACCATCGTACACATGGGGGTGGAGATGGGCGGCGTCGTCACGTACCGGTCCCTCCACGCCGCTCTCAAGCACTACATCGCCGCGGTCAAGCAGCTCAAGCGCGGGAAACGCGAGAAGAAGTGATCGGCGAGTGCGAGATACGCCACAGGGCCGACGTCATCACGGCGCAGATTACGGCGAGACGTACTGCTGCCATCGTGGGCTTCGGCCGCCGTGAGAGGGAGGAGTTCGCCATTGCCGCCTCTGAGCTCGCTACGAACATCCTGAAACACGGCGTTCGCGGCCGAATGCGCTTCGAGGTCGTTCACGATCCGGATCGCGGCGATGGGCTCCAGGTCGTCGCGTACGATGAAGGTCCGCCGTTCCGAGATTTCGCGCTGGCGACGCGCGACGGGTGCGACGACGGCGGCCCGATCGGGCCGGATCGCGTGCCGGGACGAGGAGGGCTCGGGATCGGGCTTGGAGCGGTACAGCGCTTGATGGACTCGGTCAGCTGGCGGATGCGACCGAATGGCAAAGAAATCCTCGCGCTTCGGTTCCCGAGCAAAGGACGGTGAGAGGTCGAGAGAGCTCGCCGGACATGGAGATCGACGAGGCGCTTCGGCACGGGCAAGCAACAACTGGAACAGGGAGGTTTCGAATGGAGCCGAACACGAAGGGCTACGGGATCAAGGCGGCGATGACGTTCATACTCGCGAACCCGGAGATCCGAGCCAAGATCCCCAGCGGCGTGGTTCAGGAATTCACGCGTGTCGAGCCGACGCTGAGCCCCGTGGGGTGGTATCCACGGAGCCAGCTGAAGGCCGTCTATGAAGCGCTCGCGAAGACGCAGTCGACCGAGGCCGAGGCGTACTCGCTGCTCGAGCGCTGTGGCACGGCGACGGCGGAGGGGGCCACGAGCAGCTACATGAAGCTCGTGCTGAAGATCCTGACGCCCCGGATGTTCGCCTCGAAATTCCCCGACTTCTGGGGACGCGACCACCAGAACGGGCGCGCGACCGTCGAGTTCTTCGGCTCAGACCATCACATGCTCTTCCGGGTCTACGATGTGGGCGGCTTCAGCCACATCGGGCCCATTTCGGCGGGGTTCGTCAAATACCTCATGACGGTGATCGGCGAGAAGGGTGTACAAGTCACGTGCGACCCGTGGTCCCTGGCGAATCCAGGGCCGAGCGAGCTCCCGAGCCACCCGCGGGGGCTGGGCGGGGGGCCGGCCCGGGGCCCCCGGCCCGCACCGCAGCCGCACCAAGGACGAGGTGCGGCTGCCGCCCGTTCAGGCTCGTCCGGTCCGCAGGCTGGCCCGCCATCGGGGAACGCAGCAGTAGTAACTCACGAGCTGAGCTGTGCCCAGCGCGCTCCGGTGGCACCGATCTCGACGTGATGCGTCTCCTCGTCGCACCAACGAACGAGCTCTCCGAGCCGCGGAAGCCCGTCGTGATGCCACATCATCGAGGGCAGGGACATGTGTCCGGGCGGGCAGACCCGCGAGCACCCCGCGCGCGCCAGCTCGACCTTGAGCGTCTCGGCGTCCCCGCCGACGCCCGCGATCGCCGCGTTCTGCAGAAGGCCGGGCGCCCGCGACACGTGGGCGATGACCTCGCGCCAATGCGCTACGGGCAGCACGGGCACGAATCGGTCGAGGAGGCCGGGCTCGAAGGAGCTCAGGGGTTGGACGATGACGGGGCCATCGAGGTCCGCGGAGACCACGCGGATAGGCTCTCCGCAGGCCTCGCGCAGCTCGAGATCGGCGAGGCGCGCGCGCAGCACCGCGAGCGTCGAGGCGTCCCGCGTACGCGGTGGGAATGGGTCGCGCAGCGCGCGCATCGCCTCCGCGAGGTGGCCCGCCAGCGCGACCGGCGTTACTGCCGCGCCGTCCTCGACATAGAGGACTTGCGGCGTGATGCACGCGTACTGATCGTAGGCAGTGAAGTCGTAGGCGAGGTTTCGCGCGAGGGTCCCCACGTCACCCGTGTCCAGCGCCGAGCGCAACACGACCGCGATGCCGACGCGATGTCCGTGCCAGCTCCCGCGCAGTCCGGGTCTCGCGCGTGACCGAAGCGCGGTGATGGCCGCATCGCTGCCGTAGACCACCAGGTGGTCGATGGCCGAGAGGAACGCGCTCTCCGCCTCACGGTCGTGGGGATTCCAGCACAACGCGGCGGTGCACATGCCGAGGCCTGGATCCTCGCGCGCGATGGTTTCGAGGTAGCACGGCAAGAAGACCGGCTCGTCGCGGCTCGATCGCAGCAGGCAAGCAGACTTCACCAGCAGCGAGCGGAGCACCGTGAGGTGGGGCAGCCCCGGGATGTTCGATGAGCACACGCCCCCGACCAGCCCAGGCCCAATCGCGTGCGTGCGTCCGCGGAGGAAGGGAACGTCCACGAAGCCGTCGAGTGCCTTGGGGTCGCCGAGGTCGCGCTCGAGCGCCAGGGCCAGGTCGGGCCCGAGGCTCGAGATCTGCTCGAGATCCAGCACGTGCTCCGCCATCTGGCGCGAGAACCCCGAGCGACTGGCGATCGAGGGAACGACGGCTTTGCGCTCGGGCAGCGTCGGGTCCAGCCATCGACGTGCCACGCGGTCCAGCGAGTCGATGAAGGTGGCGATGGGCCGCGTGAGAAGGTGCTCGGCGCGCCGCTCGCGCAGCCCCGCGGCGAGCTTCTCGATCCCTTCGGGGGTCGGCGCGGCGTGCTCGTAGGGCGCGGGCCCGTCGATCATGTGGCGCTCGGAGAAGACCTCGTCGGGCGAGATCCACGGCGGAAGCCACCAATCACGCAGCACCATCACCGAGCCTCCTGCACGCGCACCCACTCGTCGACCGAGAGGGAGCACCCGCGCGCCTCGGCGCCGCGCGCGCGTCCGAGGATCGAGAGGCTCCCGTCGGCGTGCGGCACGCCCATGTCGTCGGTCAGGAGGGCGAGCGGGCGCTCCACGTTCGCGAGGTCCACGTGCATGACGAGGCCCGGCACCTCGGGCGCGCACGGGGTGAGCGACACGGGATCGAGCACCGTCGCGCGCATCCACGGCGGGGGGCGCTTGCCGCGCAGCGCGGCGCGCCCCTCGGCGCGAGCGGCGATGCCGTCGTCGTAGATCTGGCTCGGGAGCTCGGTCATGCCGAGCAGGTTGACCTGCCAGTCGGGGCCGACGCCGAGGCGCGACGCGATCCAGTCGCGGAGCTCTTCGCGCGAGACATCGCGGGAGCGTCCCTTGAAGCCTCCGGCGTCGAGCGTGCGGCTGCCGGGCGGGAGGGTGATGCGCGTCCCGCGCGCATCCATCGCTTCGAGCAGGTGCACCATGCCGAAGCTGGCGCCGAAGAGGCCCACCGGGACGTTGTCTGCGGCCGCGCGCTCGAGCTCGGTCACGACCGCGGGGAGGTCGAGACCCCCGGGCCCCACCAGGAAGCGGCTGCCTTCCCCGCCGAACCGCCCGATCAGGCGGTCCATCCCGTAGACCATGATCATCTGCGGCGCGACCGCGGCGGGCGGGGCCATCACGAGCACCCTCGGGCGACGCTCGTCGGGAAACAGCATCCGGCGCGCGTTCGAGTCGATGGCCGCGTCCATGAGCGCGAGGCCCTGCGAGCTGTAGTGGGCGCGGCTCGGCGTTGCCCCCGATGTGCCGCTCGACGTGAAGGTGCGCGCGGCGGGCAGGGCGCCCGCGAACAGATCGTAGCGCTTGTACGCGCCCGACGGGACCGCAGGCAGCGTGCGCCAGCCGTCCACTTCGCCGGGGCCGCGACCTTTCTGCGCCGCGAGCCTCCCGAGCTGCGGGATGGCCGCGCATTGCGCCGCGTGCACCCTCCGCACGAGATCGTCGAATCGTGCCTCGTCGTCGGGACCGCCGCGCGCGATCACAGTGAGAACTTCAGCGGCGATCGCCGCGAGGTCAGGTCGTTCCATCGAGCTCCCTCCGGTGGACACCGATGTCCTTGCGCTCCATCAGCACGGTGAGCGCAGCGTCGGCAGCCTCGCGGCCGAAGCGCGCGCGCAACGAGCCGACGTCGGCGCGGTCGTCGATCGCCGCGCCCACCGCCGTCGCCGCGACGGTCTTCGGATCGCCCAGCACTACCGGCACGGCGTCGTCGGGCAGGTCGGGCAGATCGCTCGGCGCGGCCGGCAGCGGCGTGTCGGCCGCGCGGTACGCGAAGAGCGGTGGCTCCCGGTCGAACTTCTGCGCGTACACGTGACGGTACGCGGAGAAGCCGGCGGTCACCCCGTCGCCGAGAGCCGCCAGCGTCGACGCGTAGCGCCCCGTCACGTCGCCCGCGGCGAACACGCCGCCCTCGCCCGTGCGCATCCACGCGTCGACCGTGACGAACCCACGCGCGTCGAGCGGCGGGAGCAGGCCCGAGACCGAGAGCACCGGACGCAGCTCGAACGCGTTGTAGTCGAGGAAGATCGCTCCGCACGGCAGGCGCTGCGTCGAGCCATCGGTGAGCTCGACCCGCGCGGCGGAGACCACGCCCTCGGCGCTCGTGTCGACGGCCGCGAGTCGGCCCCGGTAGATCTTGCCGAGCGCGCGGAGCGACTCGGGCACCGGGGCCGACGCGTCTTCGAGCACGAACGCCAGGCCCCCCGCGCCCGCCGTGTGCGCCGCGAGCATCGCCGCGAGGTGCGAGGTGCGGTCGTGACCGACGATGACGAGCCCGCGTCCCTGTGCGTCTCGCGCGGCCGCGGAGAGCAACGAGGGGAAGCTGTCATAGCCCTTGAACGTGACGTGCACGCCCTTCGGGTAGTGCTCGCTCTCGTCGCCGACGGCGCGAAAGCCCATCGCGAGGATCACCGCTCGGCCCGTCCACGTCGCGCCCGACGCGAGCGTCGCGCGGAAGCCCAAGCCCTCGCGCGCGATTTTGGTAACCCGCTCACGCACGATCGGCACCCGAAGGCTACGCACGTCCTCCTGGAGGCGCGCGTTGAGCTCCTCGCCCCTGAAGGCCCACGACGGCCCCGTCAGCACGCATCCGCCCCAGCGCAATAGCCCGCCCGGCGTGCCCGGATCGAACACCGCGACGCTCGAGGCGAGCGCGTGGTAGCCCTTCACCCACCGCACGCGGAGCGCCGCGGCGAGACCTGCGGGGCCGGCGCCGAGCACGAGCACGTCGGCGTCGTAGAACGCCCGCTTCGTTGCGCGGGTGCTGCTCATCCCACGAGCCTCATTGGTCGCGCGCCCCGACGGCCTCCGGGGCGCGCAGCCAACGGTGCCGCGGGCGCGCCCCTCGGAGCTTCCGCTCTTCGGCCAGCGCGTCTTCGTAGTAGACGCCGGGACCGATGTGCAACGTGGGGAGCACGTGCCCTCGGCGGGTGGCGAGGTTCTGACGCCGCTCGAGGCAGTGCTTGCGGCCCGCGTCGGGGGAGTTCCACTGGCGCGGGTCCTTCGCGAGGAAGCAGAACTCCATGCACTTGAGGTGCTGAAGGTGCCGCTCGAACTCGGGGATCCCGCCCTCGTCGCGTTCGTCGCCGAAGTACCCGTCGATCTTGAACCCGAGGGACGAGTAGGTGTCCGCGTGATCGCCGCCGTGGGCCTTGTAGAAGTCCTCGAAGCACGTGCGGTCGGTGATCATCCCGAACTCTGCGGGGCGCTCGAACTGCGGCGAGCCGGGCTCGAGCTGGACCGACCACGTCATCACCCGGCGCGCGTTGGGGTACTGTTGCGCGATCCGGCGCTTCATCAGGGCGGTGTCCATCGCCTCCTTCACCGTCTCGCCCGGCAGCGCGATGGTGAAGAACACGTCGGCGGTCACCTCGTTCGCGCGCAGGACGTCGAGACAGGCGAAGAGCTCGACGTCGGTGTAGTGCGGCTGCTTGTTGCGCTCGCGCACGCGCTCGTTGCCGGCGTCGGGGGAGATGGCCACGTAGCTCTCGGGCGCGGGGAACGCGCGCTTGAACTCGCGCACGAAGGCGGGCGTGGGCAGACCCCAGGACTCGAAGTAGAAGTCGCACCCGAGCCGCGCTGCCGCGATCTTCTGGAAGAGCTCGACGTAGTAGCCGTCGTGCTGCGGCAGCGGGTCGAAGCAAAGCGACATCGTGCGGTAGCCCCAGTCCATCGCGCGGCGGATGTCATCCATCACGCGCTCGTGGCTCCGCCACTGGGGCCTGTTCACGCCGTTGGCGGTCTTGAGCGCGTCGCGGTTGCCGCCGCAGAACGTGCAGGCGTAGGGGCATCCGCGCCCCGTGAACAGCGGGAAGAACGGCCGCCCCATGCTCTGCATGACGCGGTTCTCCTCGGCGCTGTACTCGCGGCTGTATGCCAACGGGAACCCGAAGGTGCTGGCGTAGCGCTCGGCGTGCCGGAGCACCGAGAGATCGGCGAACACGAGATCGTCGAGCGCCGGCGCGGCCGACGCAGGCACGGCCCCGCGCCGCGCCTGCTCCGTGCGCCCCGCGCGCGTGACGATCCCTGGCACCGAGCCCGGGTCGCGGGCCTCGCCGAGCGCCGCCAACAGATCGGGGACTGATCCTTCCGCATGACCCTTCACCACGGCGTCGATGAAGGGGAATTTCGTCACGATCTCCTCTGCGAAGTAGCTCGCCGTCAGGCCGCCGAGAAAGACGAACGCCTCCGGGTGCGCGGCCTTCAGCGCGCGCGCGACCTCGATGGCGTCGTGGCTCTGGTAGTGCCAGTAGAGCGAGAGCCCGATGGCGCGGATGCGCTTTCCATCGAGCTCGCGGATCAGATCGGCGGCGGGGTCCACCAGCCACTCGACGCCGAGGTGCACGACTTCGATCCGATGCCCCACGCGCCGGAGGTACTCCGCGATCGCGAAGAGCCCCATCGGCATGTAGGTAATGTTGAAAAAATCGCCGATGGGCAGGTAGTGGTTGTCCGCCTTCGGCGTGTGCACGAGAAGGCAGTCGGTATCGAATGCGGCAAGAGACATGGCGCGAACCTCCCGTGGGCTCCGTCGGATCAACGTGGCCGGACTTCCGTGCGACCTCGTGTCGCACGGAGCTCGGGGTGAGCTCCGAGAGAGCGCAGGTCAACTACGAGGGTCATGGGCGGCCTCCAGCAGCGCCAGCAGCCCGCCCTTGTTCCATACGGTCCTGACGAACGGGCTGACCGGCTCGAGCGCGACGTGCTCCCCGCCGGCCACCTCGACGCTCCACGCCCCGAGGTCGAGGCGCGCCGCCCCGCCGTGCTCGAACTTCGCCTTGTCCTCGCCGCGCGCCAGGGTGAGGCAGGGCAGGCCGTGATTGGTCGCGTTCCGAAAGAAGATGCGCGCGAAGTCGACCGCGATCACAGCGCCGATCCCGTTCAGGAGCAGGCTCCGGATCGACGTCTCCCGGCTCGATCCGCAGCCGAAGTTCCTCCCGCCGATCACGAGATCACCCGGGCGGAGTCGGGGCTGGAGCGTCTCGTCGACGCCCTTCAGGAGCCCGCGCTTCACCCACTCGGGATCGAGGCTGTAGTGGTGCGGCGGGTGCAGGACATCGGTGTTGAGGTTGTCCCCGAACACCCACGACCGCGCCCACCCGCGGGCGACGTCTCGCAGCTCGCTCGGCTCGCTCACGCGTATGCCTCCAGTCTCCCGGCCAGAGCCGCGTGGGCCACGGTCCGCGCGCTCGCCAGGAAGGTACGGCTGTTCGGATCGCCCATCCGGCCGCGGAAGTTCCGGTTGGACGTGGAGACACAGACGTCCTCGCCGCCCAGGATCCCCTTGTCGATCCCTCCGCAAGGTCCGCAGCTCGTCTGGTTGAAGGCCGCCCCTGCCTCGGTCAGCGTCTCCACGTAACCGAGCCGGAGCGCTGCCTTGAAGATCGCCATCGACGCGGGGATGACGATGAAGCGCACGTCCGGGTGGATTCGACGGCCCTTGACGACCTCGGCCGCGACGCGGAGGTCGTCGAGCCGGCCGCTCGAGCACGAGCCGACGAAGGCATGTGTGATCCGCGTTCCCGCGACGTCGTTCAGCGGGGCCACGTTCGCCGGCGACCACGGCTTGGCGACGAGAGGCGCGAGCTCGGCGAGATCGAGGCGCAGCGTCCGACTGTAGACAGCGTCGGGATCCGGTCGGACGAGCTCCGCGGGCGCGCGGCCGTCGCGCTCGGTGCAGTACGCGACCGTCACCGCGTCGGGGACGAAGACGCCGAACTTCGCCCCGGCCTCCACGGTCATGTTGGCGATGGCGAACCGCTCGTCCTGCGGCAGCGGGGGATCGGCGTGATCGTGGAGCTCGAGGCTCGCGTAGCGCGCGCCGTCCTCACCGATGCGGCCCAGGAGCGCGAGGATGATGTCGCGTCCACTGCACGCCGCAGGGAGCCGGCCCCGGAGCTCGACCTTGATCGTCTCCGGCCGGCGCAGCCAGGTCGTGCCGGTGACGAGGGCGTAGAGGATGTCGGTCGTACCCATCCCGGTGCAGCACGCGCCCACCCCGCCGCCGGTGATCGTGTGGCTGTCGGCGCCGACGATCAACGCTCCGGGCGAGCAGAGCCGGTGCTCCACCAGGATCTGGTGGCAGATGCCTCGGTCGACGTGGAGATCGACGCCGAGCTCGCGCGCGAAGTCGATGAACATCCGCGAGATGTTGGCGCGCTCGATGCTCGCCGCGGGCGAGAAGTGATCATTGACGAAGATGGTCTTCGCAGGATCCCAGACGCGGAGCCGCCGGCGCCTGAACTCGTCGACGAGGAGCGCGATCGTCGCGTCGTGGCCGAGCACGGCGTCGATCGAGACCAGGCTGTAGCGCGCGTCGGCGTGCACCTCGAGCGCGTGCGCCGCGATCACTTTGTCCGACAGGCTCTTGCTCATATGCCGTCTCGGCAGGGTGACGTAGGATCGTGTGTGGAATGGCTCCTCAGCGGCCCCCGCCCATACGCCGGCGCGTCGAGGGCGAAGACCGCATGGAAGCGCCAGCGCGGGCGCTCTTCACGCGCACCTGGATCTCGCTGCGCTCTTCCGCCAGCGGCTCGGGCGGGCCGATGAGCGCCGTCCGCTCCGATGCCGCGCGGATCCAGCGGATCGCCTCGTCCTTCGGGATCCCGCCGAGCTCCTTCTCGCGGAACGAACGGAGCTTGGCGTCCATGATGGCGTGCGGGCGCTTGGACCGCGCGATGACCCGCTTCTTGAGGCCTTGCAGGATCTCGAGGGCCTCGCTGTCGGACGGGTGCAGGTGCGCGGCCGTGGCGAAGTGGTGGATGAGGGCGATGCCGGAGTGCTTCCCGAGAACGTAGCGCGCGTGCTGCCCCGTCCAAGAGGACGGTAGATGCTCGTAGCAGCGCGGATCCTTGAGCATGCCGTCCACGTGCACGCCGGACTCGTGGCTGTACACGTTGGAGCCAGTGACCGGCTTGAGCGGGCTCGTGTGCATCCCGCTCAGCCGATCCACGGAGGCCGCCAGCTCGGGGAGCATCTCGGGCACGATCGAATGGTCCACCCCCAACAGATGGGTGAGCGCCGCGACGACCTCCGCCAGATCGGCGTTGCCCGCGCGCTCGCCGAGGCCGTTCACCGTGCAGGTGACCGCGCGCGCGCCCGCCATGACCGCCGCGAGGGAGTTGGCTCCCGCCATGCCGAAGTCGTTGTGGCAGTGGGTGCAGATCGTCACGTCCTCGCCGACGGACTGCCGGATCTGCCCGACGAGCCGCTCCATCGCTGCCGGATAGGCTGCGCCGACCGTGTCGCAGATCACGTAGCGCTCGATCGGAATCGGCGCGAGGCTCTCGCGCAGCCGGACCAACCACGTGGGGGCGGCCCGGAACGCGTCCTCGGCGACCACGTTCAGGGTCATCCCGCGAGCCACGACCTCCTCGGCTTGCGCGCGGAGTCTTGCGATGGCCTGCTCGTGCGAAATCCCGAGCTTCGCGACGAGGTGGATGTCGCTGATGGGCAAGAAGAGGAACACCTCGTGCGCCCGCGCCTTCTCCGCTGCGAGCACATCGGCCCGCACGGCGCGCGCGGTCGCGCCGATGCGCAGGCGCAAGCCCGCGTCTCGTAGCGCCTGAAGCGCCTCGATCTCCTCCGGGCATGATGCAGGAAACCCCGCGTCCAGCAGGCCGACACCGGCCTTGTCGAGGAGGCGAGCGAGCTCGATCTTCTCCTCGACCGTGAACCAGACCCCGGGAGCCTGCTCCCCATCACGTAGCGTACAGTCGATGATCTCGACCCGCTCCGGCAGGTGGGGGTGATGGGGATGGATAGCTGGACGCGCCTCGTTATGCTCCTCGACTGACGACATCGGGCCCTCCAGTTCGAATGCTTCGGACCGGTTACACGAGTCCCCACAATGACCAACGTCTGGCGCCGAGAGAATCGGCTCGGCCATGGGCCGGAGCAGCGCGCGCTTCCCCAACCCACTCGATGTTGAATCGGTACGCGGTGCCGGGCGGCTCGCGCTCGATCGCCGTCGGCGTGACGCTCGCGTTCGCGCACCCCATCGCGGCGAACATCCCCTCGATCCAGCCGGCGGAGACATCTTCGACGTAATCGAAGCCGTCGACCCCGCGCATCACGATCACGGCGACCTTGGAGCCGCAGCCGGTCAGATCGGCGTGGAAGCTCCCGAACGAGAACATCCGCGGCCAGACGTGCGACGCCTTCCTCAGGAATGTCTGAGGGCTCGTCACCTTCAAGAGCAGCCTCATGAACGTGCTGGTGGTCGCGCCCGAGATGTGCCTGCCGAGCGCCCGCGCGTTGGCCGACGCCTCCGCGGGGCTGGCCGCGACCGACGCCATCGCGACGAGGAGCGCCACCTGGTCGGCCAGCGGGTACCAGTCGGTCGCGCGCACGCGCGGGAGCCTCTCCCGCAGCTCGGCAGGCAGGTGCGCGTAGATGCGATCGCGGAGGTCGTGGGCATAGTGAAGGTCGATGAACGCGGCCGTCTGCTCGAGGTTGACTCCCGTCACCAGCTTCTCGCTCATCGCTCCATCCCCATCTCGGATTCCAGGCCTCGCCGAGCTCAGGCCGGCAGCGCGTCGCAAATCCTGGGCTTCGATCCGCCGTCCGGGCGACCGCGCGCACGCCGACAGGCACGAGCGCCGGTATTCGAGTCCCGGACGCCAAATTAGGTCGAGCCGGAGCATTGGGCACTCGGCCCTCTGGGAGGCCGACGCGCCCGCGCGTCATCCCAGAGGGATGACGCTGCCGTTCGAGCGGCCGCGGGCCGCTGCCCGCGGAGCCGGCGCGAGCCCGCGCCCACGGACGGTCAGCGCGCCGGCCGAATCGTGACCACGCCGGCGATAGGATCGTCGGACCTGCCCTCGACGCCGCTGGCGGGCTCGACGGGGAAGTGGGCCCAGAACGTCGTGCCGACGCCGAGCGTCGACGCGACCTCGAGCCGACCTCCGATCTGCGCCAGGAGCCGGACGACGACGGAGAGCCCGACGCCCAGGCTGCGGCTGCCGCGCTCCCGCGGCAGCGTGCCGCGGGGCTCGAAGATCTGCTCGAGCCGCCGCCTCTCGATCCCGGTGCCCGTGTCGGTGAGCTGGAGCGTAAGGCGGCGATCGTCCCCTCCGATGGCGAGGACGATGCTGCCGTGCTCCGTGTACTTCGCGGCGTTGGTGAGCAGGTTGTCGACGACGCGATCGAACACCAGCGGATCGACCGCGACGATCGTGGGCGCGTCGGGCGCGGCGTACACACGCACGTGGATGTCGCGGCCGTGGGCGAGCGCCACCAGGCGCCGCTCGAGCCTGCTCGCGAGGCCGGCGATCTCGAGGTCGACGGGCTGGGCGCGGACGAGCGGCGCGCCGTGCGCCGCGTGGACGAGCTCGTCGACGAGCTGTTCGAGCTGCGCGAGGGCGGCCGCGTGGTCCTCGAGCAGCTGGCGATGCAGCTCGACGCCCGTGTCGAGCGCGCTCCGGATCTGCCAGGAGAGGGCGGTGAGCGTCGCGAGCGGGTTGCGCAGGTCGTGCGAGACGCCGCGCACCGCGGCGACGCTGTCGTCGCGCTCGGCGTCGAAGATCGCGGCGACCCGCTGCGCCGCCGCCATGCGCTCGGCGACCTCGTCCTCGAGGGCCCGGGTCCAGCGGCGCTGGCGCTCCTGCATCTCGAGCGCCTCCCGGGTCGCCTCGATCTCCTTCACCGCGATCTGGTGCAGCGCCTCCGACGCCTGCAGCGCGACCTGGAGGTGCCCCGCGTGGGCGCGGTGGCGGCCGACGAGGTCCCCGAGCAGTCCGCCGACGAGCGGCAGCAGCACCCAGGCGGCTTGGGGCGTGATGGCCCCCGACAGACCGAACGCGATCGCGCCGCCGAGCAGGGCGCCGAGCAGCAGCGGCCACCGGTGGAGGCGCTGCGCCCACGAGATGCGATACACGCACCATGGATCGCCGTTCCCGATGCAGGCTCCCTCCGAGATCTGCGCCCGGGGCAGCTTCCAGAGCGTGGGCAGCGCCGCGATCTGACCCTGGCGCGACAGGCACACGAGGCGGCTCTCCCGGCGGTCGCCGAAGTAGCGGACGACGATGTGGCTCTTGCTCAGCTCGAGGGTCTCGAACCGGCTGATGCGCGAGAGGCTGCCGATCGACTCGAACGAGCGGGAGAAGAGCTGCGCGCGCGACGGCCCCCAGGCGACGAACCGCAGGGGGCCGAGCGCGTCGGCGACGCGGTACCCGAAGGCCTCGGCGAAGCTGCGGTCGTCGGCGAAGAGCGGGCGCGCACCGGCGAGGACCGCGTCGACCTGGTCGAGCGAGGCCCATCGGCCGCGGATCACGTCGGCGCGCTCGAGGCCCGCTCGGCCGAGGAGATCGCGCGCGGCCGCCGCCCCGTGGAAGTCCTCGACGTAGCGGACGAGGCCTCCGAGGATGCGCAGGCTCAGCTCGCCGGTCGGCGCCGCGCCCCGCCTGTGCGGGGGATCTGTCTGCTCGAGGGGCGTGGGCATTCGGCGAACATGTCCTCGGGGGCTCGCTAGTCGGGTCGCGCGAAGACTTCGCGATGGATCTCGGAGACGATGTCCGCGAGCGTCGTGCGCCTGGCCTTGTGGAGCAGCCGCCGAACGAGCGTCTTCACGGTCGTCTCCTCGACTTCCAGGGCATCCGCGAGATCCGAGCGCGCCACGCCGGACGAGGCGAGCAGCACGATGTCGTGCTCGCGTGGCGTGAAGCCGTCGCGGCGGCTCCTCGCGCGCACCTCGCCGGCGAGCTGAGCGCGCACCAACCCCCGGTGCTGCACGGTCGCCTCGACGAACGCGCGCAGGTTCTCCTCGCGCGGCGGCTTCGGCAGGAAGAACGCCCCATAGAGCTGCGCCGACGACAGCACCTCGGCGTCGCGGCGCCCCGTCAGCACCAGCGCGGGGGAGGCGAGGCCGCGCGTCCGCGCGTGCGCGAGCAGATCGAGGCCCGAGCCGTCCGGCAGGGTCACGTCGACGACGAGGCCGGTCAGCGCCGCCGCCTCGTCGAGCCAGCGGAGGCCCTCGGCGAGCGTGTGCCCGATGTGGACGTGCGTCGGCTGGCCGAAGAAGCGGGCGACGACGCGCGCGAGCACCTCGTCGTCCTCGACGATCAGGTACTGCAGCAGCCGCTCGTCGCTCGGGGGGATCAACCCTCGAACGGTATACCTGGGTCGCCGCGCGGCCAACGCGGCGTGCGGCGCCGATTGCGCGAGGTCATGACGCGCCGCGGCTGCAAGCGGCGACATGACGAGATTGTCATGTTCCTGCCGCACGGCGCGGCTGGCGCGGAGCGACGCGCAGGTGGAGCACCCGCTCGGCGTCATCCTCCGCGCGAAGACGAGGACGAAGTCGTCCACCGACTCCCGACCTGTCAAGGGCCGCCGGATCGGCTCCGCGGCACGGAGCGCACCCCGCGGCCCAGCAGGTGGCGGACCCACCCGCGAAGATCCTCCTGCGTGAGCTTGGCGGGGGAGCCGTCGAAATGCTTCGACAGCATGACGATCGACTCGAGGTACGTCTTGCGAGCCTTCGGTCGGAGCCCCGCGAGCTCCATGTCTGGGTCATCTTGTCGTGCAGTTCCGTCATGAGGTCCGCTCTCCTCGACGTCGGGGGCGAGAAGAGCGAGGGTGCCTCGCGCCGCCGCTGCGCAGCGAGCAGGTGGGCCACGCTTACGCCGCGGAGGAGATCACCGCAGCGTAGCGGGCTTCGTTCAACTGGCCGTTGCAGCCGCGGGCGCCGACGGTCGGCACTCCGTGCCTCCCTCTGGCGCCCGCGGCTGAACGCCTGTACGTTGATATGGAACGTACGAACGCGAAGGGTGGACCGATGGGCGCATCGCAGATTCAGTCAGTCTTCCCGAGGTTCCTAGTCCGAGATGTGCGCACGAGCCTCGCCTACTATCGCGATACTCTCGGGTTCACGGTCAGCAGCACCTTCGGCGAGCCTCTGGCGTTCGGGATTGTGGAACGCGACGGCCTGGGCATTCACTTGAAGCGAGGTGAACCGAGGCCGCGTAGATCACCAGAAGAAGCATGGGACGCGTACTTCGAGGTTCGCGGGATCGATGCACTTCATGCTGAACTTCACGCAAAGGCGGCCCAGATCGTGCGGGCGCCACACGTTCTTCCGTACGGGATGAAGGAGTTCGACGTCGCCGACCCGGATGGATACGTTCTGTGCTTCGCGGAAGACCTGGAATCGCCGTGACGCCGCCCAACAAGCATGCGAGCACTCTCATTGGCGCGTGTCTCATCGGCTGCTCGGCTGGCACGCCGGTCAACCAGCAGACTGGTGCGGCGGTCGTCACCGTCCCACACGCAGAGCGACACAAGAGCGCGCCGGCGGTGGACGCCAAGACCGCTCCGAAGACACGGCATTCCGAGGGCAGCACCATGGTGCGCATACCCGGCGGGTCATTCTCGATGGGCCTAGACGGCGGTCGAGTAGATGAACGCCCCGCACAGACGGTTCGGGTCGCAAGTTTCGAGCTTGACCGGACCGAAGTCACGGTGGCCGCCTATCGGGCGTGCGTCGCGGTGGGGCGATGCCCAGAACTGGCGACAGGAGCCGGGTGCAATCTTACCCTACCCGACCGCGAGGAGCACCCTGCGAACTGCGTCAGTGGCGTAGAGGCGGAGGCATATTGCAGCTTCATGGGTAAGCGTCTGCCAACCGCTGCTGAATGGTAGTACGCCGCCCGCGGAACGGACGGCAGGTTGTATCCATGGGGCAGCGATGCACCGCGCGCGCAGCTGTGCTGGAAGGCCAATCCGGAGCGCGTCCATTCGAGAGGAACCTGCGTGGCGGGTAGTCATCCGCAAGACCGTTCGCCTTTTGGCGTGCTAGATATGGCTGGTAACGTTGCCGAGTGGACGGCGTCCACTTACTGCATGTATGGGGCACCGAATTGCTCATGCGATGGGCGCGACGTGCGGGGCGGGGAATTCGCGTTTGACAAGCCCGAGCTCGTCCGCGCAACGCGGCGCGCGTTTCGGCAGCCATCCCAGCAGGACATGTTCATCGGATTCCGATGCGCGCGATCAACGGAATGATGGTGCCTCTGGGCGCTCTCCCGGCCGCGGCCAGACCGCGACTGCAGACTCCGAGGGGCGACCGGCAGCCTAAATTAGCCGTGGCCGTGGGCTTCGACTACGAGCGCGTTCACCTTCGCCTCGAGTTCGGCGACGCGGGCGTTCGCCGCTGCTCAACGTGTTCTTGATCTTCCTGTTGCAGCTCGCCGTCGTTCACCTCGTCGCGTGGAACGAGGGCGACGCCGATCAGCTCGTGCCGTCGATCTTTGCGAAGACGCGCTCGCGCCGGGGCGGCGACAAGACCGAGGACGCCACCTCGACGACCGCCGCGGGCGCGGACGCGACGGCCACCAGCGGCACGGTCAAGCCGTGAGGTACGGAGCTCCGGAGAGGTCGTGGTCGCCGGTGCTCGTCGCGGCGATCTCCCCGGAGCCCCGACGCATCAGGCCGCGTGCAAGCGGCAGCTCCCTGGAGCTCCGCCCGACCCCCGCGCGGAGGGCGGCGTGGCTTCCGGGAGGCTAGCCGGTACCCCGGATGGGCTTCGATCGTGATCTGGGAGGCCTCCCGCCGATGTCCCGACGACGCGAGGAGCTCCAGGGAGCTCCACCACGCCGCGCAAGTGCGCGACGAGACGCTCCTGGGAGCCTGTCGAGCGGCGAGGGATGACCGACGACGACCTCCCGGGAGCCATTGCGACGACGTCGGCGCGGCCGAAAGGGCTCCGGGAGGCTCACGGTCGAACGCGGAGCGGCCCGCGCCCCTCGATGTCCACGGCCCGGCCGGCGCCCGCGGCTCGCCTCCGTACCTGCCCCGCGGCGGGCAGGCGCGGGCGCGGTGCGCGGAAGATCTGCATGAGGAGCAGGTCCATGATCCACGGCGCGAAGCGCACCAGCAGGCTGGCCAGGAAGCTCTGCGCCCCGCAGTAGACGTGCCGGCGCCCGGACGCGAGGCCGTCGACCGTGGCGCGGGCGACGCGGGCGACCGAGATCGGCGGCACGAGGCGCCAGCGGAGCATCGTCGGCATCGCGCTCTTGGCCTCGGCGAAGGAGCGGGTCCGCACCGACGGCGGGAGCACCACGGTGACGCCGATGCGGGGGAACCTGCGCAGCTCGCGCTCGATCGCCTCGGAGAAGCCCAGGAGCCCGGACTTCGCCGTCGAGTAGACGGCGAACCCGGGCGAGCCGGTGAACGCCATCATCGACGAGACGTTGGCGATGCGGCCCCAGCCCCGGTCGAGCATGCCCGGCAGGACCCGGCGGGTGAGGTAGAGCGCGCCGACCAGGTCGACGTCGAGGGCCTTCGGGATCGATCGCGGATCGCTCTCGGCGAAGAGCCCCGGCTTCGCGATGCCGGCGTTGTTGACGAGGATCTCGACCGGTCCGTGCCTCTCGCGCACGGTCGCGAGGGCTTGATCGATCGATGCCGGGTCCGACACGTCCATGTACACCGAGTCGACCGCGCCGTGCGCCGAGAGCTCGCGCACGGTCTGGGCCATCGGCTCCGGCGTCACGTCGGCGATCACGACGCGGGCGCCCCGGCGCAGCAGCTCCGCCGCGATGCCCTTGCCGATTCCACGCGCCGCCCCCGTCACCAGCGCGAGCCTGCCTTGGAGCGATCGTTCCATGGGTCGGCCTCCGTGCAACGGGTGTTCCCGAGTGGCAGGCGCGCGCAAGCGGCGACCTGGCACGGAGGCTCAGCCTGTCGCCAAGCCCGCGTCGCCAGCCTCATGGGCTTCGTCGCCGTGGCCTGGGTGCGAGCGTCGACGATCCCGGCCGGCGGCTCGATGCGGCGAGCATGCGTCACATGGCGCTGGCGTGCGTCCGCGAGGAACTCGATGGCGTTCGGCAGTCGAGCTCGATTTGCTGGCGCCGAGACGAACGCCCTCCTCATCCCCGTCGCGGACGGCGTCAGCAAGCACGAGCTCGAGGGGCTCGTGGCGACCGTATGCTGATGTCGGCAGCGTTACGCGTGCGTTCGACCAAGCCGCGTTGGTGGATCATCGACGTCGCCGCAAGGTTCGGGCTCGAGGTCGTCGCGCAGGATCCCGTTGCGGTTGCGTCTTGGTCGTGGCACGGCCGAATGCTGACCGACATGCCTCCGTCGAGGCGTAGCGCTCAAGGACGGCCGCTGGACCAGTTCCGGTCGGGCCCGATGGGAGCGCGGCGCCGCACCTGCGAGCCTGGCGCGCATGAGCTCCATCGCGATGCACCTCGCTCCGCGCCTCGACCCCGAGCCGGGCTCGACACCTCGGACCGTGCTTGTCGTCGACGACGAGGAGGACATCCGGGACGCGATCGCGGAGCTGCTGCAGCAGCAAGGCCTTCACGTCCGGACCGCGGGCGGCGGCGCGGAGGCGCTCTCGATCCTCTCCGAGGGGCCACCGCCCGATGCGATCGTGCTCGATTTGATGATGCCGTTCGTCTCCGGCCTGCACGTGCTCGCCGCGATGACGTGCCGAGAGGAGCTGCGCCGAGTGCCTCGCGTGATCGTCTCGGCCATGCCCATCCCGGCGCACGTCGCCGCCGAACCGCGGAACCGGTTCCTCCAGAAGCCGTTCGACGCCGACCGGCTGCTCGCCGAGATCCGCGAGGCGCTCCGACCAGCGCGCTAGCGTTCCGCGCGTTGCTGGCGCAGACGGCGGGTCGGGCAGCAGCCCGGGGCGCGCGAAGCAGGTCCAGGAGGTTGCGCTCGAGTGGTCAGTGCATCCCCGTGGTGTCGCCGAACTCCAGCTCGGCTCTCTGGAGGTCCCACCACTGGGACGCGACCGTCCCCGACAGCGCCTGCCGGAGGACGCCGTGGCATCCAGCCGGCATCTCTCCCACCGCGAGCTGCACCACCCCTTCGGCCATTACGCCCGCGCTGCCGGCCGAGCGGGTGGAGAGACCCATCTGCTCCAGCAACAGGCCTGCCGTATCGTCGCCACGGACCGTCACCCTCACGAAGAACTCTCGCATCATGATTCGCCCCCGATCTCCTGAGCGTACCCCGCGTGTCATCGCGGCACAGCGCTCGTTCTACAATGCGATCTGGCCGCGGTGCTTCGTCGCCAGCGCCGCGAGCTGCGCCGGTTGCGGACCTCCTGCCCGGATGCTGACGCGGACCGTTCGTCCTTCGACCGCCGCCGCGACGCCGTACGTGCGCGCCCAGTCCTCGGCGAACGCTGCCGCGTCGGCGTGGCGCTGGAACCGGACGTAGCAGCTCCACGGCTTCGAGGGACGGTCCCGCTTCGACGGCCCTTCCTCGAGCAGCCTCCGCAAGACGTCGGTGCCGCGGACCCTGTACGCCCAGGCGCCGGCGATCTCGTCCACGTACCCGATGTTGAACTTCGCCAGCCGCGCCTCGATCACCGCGGCGATGTCGAGCTCGCGAGCCGTCGGGATCCACCCGGCGCTCCGGCCCCGCTGGACGCGGGGGTGGCGCGCTCGATCGCCGCGGACCAGGCCGCGCTCTGGGCGCCGCCGCCGGCGCACGACGGCTCGCGGAGCTGCGCGCCGGCCTTCGGCTCGGGCGCACCATCATCACCTCGGGGGTGACCGCCCTGTCGATGCTCGCCTTCCTCTGGTGGGGCACCGGGGTCATCCGGGACTTCGCCTTCGCGCTCCTGGTCGGCATCGGCGTCGGCACGTACTCCTCGATTTGCATCGCCGCGCCGCTGACCGAGCTCATCGACAACCGCTTCTTCGCGCCGGAGCGCCCTCAGGTCGCGGCGGGGATCGAGAACCAGAACACCGAGCCTCGCTCCGGCGCCCTCTCCACGCCGACGTGTCCGCCGTGCGACTCCACCAGGCGCTTCACCGTGGCGAGGCCGAGCCCGAGCCCGGGCGCCTTCGCGTCGCGGCCGCGGGCGTACGGCTCGAACAGCCGCTCGCGCTCGCCCGGTGGAATGCCCGGCCCGGTGTCCTCCACCTCGACGCGCACCTCGTCCTCGCGGTCGATGGCGCGGATGCCGACGCGCCGGACGTCGCTGTCGCCGATGTACTTGATGGCGTTCTGCACCAGGTTGCCGATGACGCTCGTGAGCACGCCCGGGCTGCAGGCGACGACGCGCTCGGTGGCCGCTTCTTCGACGCGCAGGTCCACGCCGGCGTCGTGCGCGACGGGCCCGAGCTCGTCCGCGATCTCAAGGACGACGTCGCCGACGCGGGCCCGCACGCCGGGTGGGGGTGTCGCCCCCGCGCGCGCGAACTCGAGGAGATCCGAGACGAAGCGGCGGACCCGCTGCAGCGTACGCGAGGCCCGGGCGACGGCGCCCTGTGTCGCCGCGTCGTCCGGCTCGTCGAGGCGGCGGCCGGCGAGCTCGAGCGCCAAGGCCACGCTCATGAGCGGGCTCAGCAGATCGTGGGCGACGCGGCCGGCGAAGCTCTCGAGCTCCTCGGCGCGCCGCTCGAGCGAGTCCAGACTCTGCGCCGCCAGGGCTTCGGCGCGGCGCACGGCGCCGTACGTCAGCGCCAGCGTGACGACGGCCGCCGCGAAGGTGAGCGCGACGATCGCCGCCGCTGCCCGCAGGTCGGTCCGCGAGACCTCTCGGACCCGGGCCGCCGAAGCCCGCGCGACCTCGGCGTTGAACTCGCTCGCGCGCACGAGATCAGCGCTGAGGCGAGCGACCGCGGCATCGAGATCGCGCCGAACGCCCGGCTGCTCGCGCGCCCCCGGATCGAGCATCAGCGCGCGGTCCTCGACCGAGTTCAGCGCCGCGAGCGACTCGCGGATCTCGTTCTGAAGGGCCGGCTCGCCGGGCTCCGCCCGCTGCGCCAGGTACGCATCGACCGCGCGCCCGAGCTCCCCGCGCGCCGACGCGATCGCGGCGTCGCGGAGCGCCGGATCGCCG
This sequence comes from uncultured Polyangiaceae bacterium, assembly GCA_964372055.1. Taxonomy (GTDB): domain Bacteria; phylum Myxococcota_A; class Polyangia; order Polyangiales; family Polyangiaceae; genus CAYJPW01. The sequence continues at coordinate 53,630 of CAYJPW010000009.1, read as the reverse complement.
CCCGCGCCCAGACGGCGCTCGAGCACGAGCGCGTGGATTTGGCGAAGCCGCGCCTGCGCGCCGTCGAGCGCGACGATGCTGGGTACCGCGCTGTCGACCACGTCTTCGTGCGCGGCGTGGAGCGAGCGGGAGGCCTGCCCGAGCAACGCGAGCAGCGCGAGGGCGCCGATCGCCATCACGACGACGGCGACGACGAGCAGCCTCATCTCGCGGCGCATCTTCATGGTCCCGACCCTCGGTGGAGATCCCCGTCGGAGGACGAAGGAGCAGCGGCGTTTGTTCCGCGTGCGCGCGACCGCGGAGGCCGAGGAATGCATCCGAGCGGACGGGCTTGGGCGCGACGTACGGCGCGCCCACACGCGCGGCGATGGCGGGAAGATCGACGTACCCAGAAACGAGGATGATCGGGAGCCGCTCGCGCCGGCGGCACCTCTCGGGTCCCTCCCGCAATCTACATCACGTCGCTCGCGCCGCCTCGCGCCTCACGGTCGCGCGCGCTCGAACACCGGCTCTCCAGTCCCCCGATCCGAGCCGCGGACGGCCACGCCCGCACCCGGAGCGGCGCCTCGGGCCCACTCCACGCACCTCCGGAGCGCGCGCGTCATCGCTCGGGTGAAGGCGCGTCGGCGCCGATTCCGGGACGGAGCGGCTCACGCCCCACAGGCGGCGAGATCGGCGGGGGCGCCTCCCTCACCGGGTAGGTGACGACGCACGGCTCCCCCGTCTTCACCGTGATCCGACCGCCGTGGTGGATCACCTCGAGCGGCTCGCCCTCGAGCAGCTGGTACGACGCGTGGTCGGGGAAGACCTCGACGCGCAGGCGCCGCCCTCGAACCATCAGCCGGAAGCAGATGCGCGCGATCGACGCGGGCAGGCCGGGCGCGAACGCGATGCCAGTGGCGGAAGCGGGTAAACCCGTCCGACTGCGCGGTGATCCCGAGCGCGTGGTCGAAGGGGATCACCATCGCGCCTGCGGCCCTGCGCCATCGCGCGATCTCCTCGGCCGTGACCCCGAGCTCGGTCGCGCGCTCGGGGTGGCGGATCGCCGCGTCGGCCGCGCACACCAGGTTCCGCGCCGCCATCCGGTTGGTGAACACGTTGTTGTCGCCGAGCGCCGAGTACTCGTCGGGCCCCGTGACCCCGTCGATGCGGAAGCAGCCGGCGGCGTCGTGGTGCCCGAGCGACGCCCAGAGCCGCGCGGTCTCGACCAGCAGATCGAGGCCGACGCCCCGCTCGGCCTGGACGTCGCCGGTCGCCGCGACGTAGCGCCGCACCGCGTCGGCGACGTCGGCGTTGATGTGGAACGCCGCGGTGGCGGCGGGCCAGTAGCCCGAGCACTCCTCGCCGCGGATCGTGCGCCAGGGGAAGCTCGCGCCCTCGAGCCGCAGCTGCCGCGCCCGGGCGCGCGCGAGCGGGAGCGTGGAGTGACGCCAGCGGATCGCGTCGCGCGCCGCGTCGGGCGCCGTGTAGGTGAGCACCGGGAGCATGTACATCTCCATGTCCCAGAAGGTGTGCCCGTCGTAGCCGCGGCCCGTCAGACCCTTGGCAGGGATCGCGCGTCGCTCCGCGCGCGCCGCCGACTGCACCACCTGGAAGAGCGCGAAGCGCACCGCCTGTTGGAGCTCGGGATCGCCCTCGACCTCCACGTCGGCGCGCGCCCAGACGTCGTCGAGGTACGCGCGCTGCGCGGCCAAGAGGTGATCCCACCCGCTCCGCTTCGCCGCCGAGAGCGCGCCGTCGACCTGATCACGCAGCGCCGGCATCGAGCGCTCGGCGGACCAGCCGTACGCGAGCAGCTTCACGACCTTCACGGTCTGGCCGGGCAGCAGCTCGGTGCTCACCGTCACCCGCGCGAGGTCGGTCTCGCTCTCGGAGCTGCCCACCGTGCCGGCGGGGCCCTCGACCACGTGATCGAGCGCGGCGGCCACGCGCATGCCGCTCGCGCGCGTTCGGTGCCCCAGCGCCACCTCGAGATCGTGGTGGGTGTGGTACTCGCCCACCAGGACGTCGCGGAGCGCCGCGGCCGCGCGCGGATCGGCGCGCCGCTCGGTGGGAGGCTCGTTCGCGACGAGCGTCGACTGCACGACGACGCGGGCCGGCGCGCCGATCGCCTCGACCTCGAGGCACACGGCGGCGATCGCGCGCTGCACGAACGAGACGAGCCGGGTCGAGCGCACCCGCACCTGCTGCCCCGCCGGCGACGTCCACACGACCTCGCGGCGGAGGACCCCTGCGCGCAGGTCGAGCACGCGCTCGTGCCGCGAGAGCGCCCCGTAGCGGACGTCGAAGGGCTCGTCGTCCACGAGGATCCGGAGGAGCTGCCCGTTGGTGACCGGCAGGAGCGTCTGCCCCTCCTCGGGGTAGCCGTAGCCCGCCTCCGCGTGCGGGAGCGGCAGCGTCTCGAACAACCCGTTCAGGTAGGAGCCGAGGACCCCGTGGGGCTCGCCCTCGTCGAGGTTCCCCCGCAGCCCGATGTGCCCGTTCGAGAGGGCGAAGATCGACTCGGTCGTGCCGAGGAGGTCCAGGTGCAGCCGCCGCTCGGCGAGCTCCCAGGGCGCGACCTCGAACACGTCGCGCTCGATCACCGGGCCTCGGGGTGCCGGGGCATACGCGAGGAAGCTTAGGTTCGTCGGACGCGATCGGCGACCCGTCACGCCGGGCGCGACGCGCCTGCAGTCGAACGCGACGGAGAGCGCGACGAACAGGGAGACGCGATCACGGACGAGAAGAACGATAGAGACACGGACACCGACAGGGACGGAGACCGGGACCTCGGACAAGGACAACGACAAGGGCCCGGACAGCAGGCGAGGACACGAGACACGCACACGGGCCGGTAGACCGCGTGCAGGCAAACGCGGCTTACGCCGCGCGAGGATCGCCCCCTCGGTCCTCCGCATCGACGAGCTCGCTCTCTCCGACCTGTGCGCCGCGCTCGCCGATGTCGGCCGGGCCTCGCCCGAGGGGGGATTGCCGGGCGCACCGGAGGCGCCACGAACAGCACGTGGCGGGCCGAGACCGCCCAAGGAGACGGACATGGGCATCGCAACGTACGTCGTCGCGCCCGTCGACGGCATGTGGAAGGTCAGCCTCCCCGGCGACAGCCAGCCGGACAGCCTGTACGCGAAGAAATCGGACGCGGTCGCGCGTGCGGAGCAGCTCGCGCGGCGGTTCGAGCTCGGTCAGGTGGTCGTCCGGACCCTCGAGGGCGCGATCGAGAAGGCTTACTTCACCTCGCCGGCTGGCGAGCGGTAGACCCGGCGTCAGAGCGAGGGCGCTGCGCCACGATCCGCAGGTGAACGTCATCAGCGGTGACGCCGGGCGGCGGCCGCTACCTATCGATCGACGGGCGAGTCGAGCTGATCCAGACCGGGTGCGCGCGAGGCGCTCGCGCGTCGCGGCTCCGCTCAGGACCACGTCGCCGGCGAGCGCGAGAGCGCCACCAGCAAAGTCGTTCGCCGACGGAGCCGAGCGCCTCCGAACAAGCTCTCCTCAAACCTTCGCGCCGCGCGCACGCCAACTCGCCGAGCAGACTCGTAGCTGAACATGGCGATTGTCGTGTGCCGAGACGGCATCCCCGCGGTTGGCTCGGAGCGGCGCGATCGATTACCGTAGCGAGGCCGGCACGGCAAGGAGGAGACCATGCGGAATCTTCCTCGCGCTTGGTGGGTAAGCGCCCTGCTCGGTGTGTCGGGGTGCGGCTCGTCGATCGTCGTGGACCCCGACGCCGCGAGCGCCTCGGCGACGACCAGCACGGGAGGGACCGGGGGCGGAGGTGGAGCTGGCACCACGTCCTCGGCAACCGGCGGCGGATGCGACGCACCATCGGTCGTGTGCGGTGCGTCGTGCGTGGATCTCGAGTCGGATCCGGCGCACTGCGGAGCATGCGACCACGACTGCCAAGGCGGCTCTTGCGAGGGCGGGATCTGCCAGGCGGTCGCGATCGGCGAAGGCCTCAAGTCGCCCCAGATGATCGCGGTCGGCGGCGGCTTCGTCTTCGCGGTTGCCGCGAACCAGGTGCTGCGCGTGCCCACCTCGGGGGGACCGACGGAGATCGTCGCGACCGAGGCGGCCGGCTATTTGGTCGCGGGCGTTGCCGCGGATGCCGAGCGCGTCTACTGGGTCTACGGCGGTTCGCCACCGGAGCTCCGGTACGCTCCCGTGACGGGAGGCGAGATCGTGACCGTCGACACGACGACCGCTCCGCCAGTCGCGTGGTCCATGGGTGCGAACCTGGCGCTGGGCGCCAGCGGCATCTATTGGAGCTACAACGCCGGCATCGGGCGCGCCGCCCTCGATGGGTCCAATGCCGGAGTCTTCCTGGCACTCCCCAGCGGTACGGCTCGCAGTCTCGCGTTGGACGATGCGTTCGTCTACTGGACGGGCGAGGATGCCGGGCCGGGTCTCTGGAAGGTCCCCGTCGGAGGCGGCGCGCCCGCCCAGATCACCGCGGTCTCCGTCGGAGGGGTCGGCTTGGCGGTGGCGGGCGACCGCGCCTACACGGTCGACTTCGCCAACTCGGTCGATTCCGTGGAGCTCTCGTCGGGCCAGATCGAGACGGTATCCTTCGCGCCCGAGTCGTATCCGCGGTGCATCACCACCGACCCCGAGGCGGTCTACTGGACCGCCTTCGGCCTCGGAAGCGTGAGGAGGGCCTCGATCGGCGGGCCGCTCGAGGTCCTGGCGGACCAGCAGCCGCTGCCCGTCGGGATCGCCGTCGACGCCACCTCGATCTACTGGGCGAACGCCGGCAACCCCGGCGCGCTCATGAAGATCGCGAAGCCGTAGCGGCGCGGGCAGCCGAGAGCTTGGCGCGTCGACCGAAGGGGTGCAGCGGCGCTCGCCACCGCTCATCCCTCGATGCCCTCTCCGCCTCGCCTCCCTGGGTGGGATCGTCGCCGTGTAGACCTGGGAGGCGCCGCCCCCCATCCGCGATCTCCGGACGCCAGCGCGCCGCCGCGACGCCGAGGCCTCGGGCGGAGTCGGCGAGAGGCCCGGACCGGGTCGCGCTCCGCCGGCACACCGACTCGCCATTCGTGCGGCCTCTCGCTTGGCGGACTCGTCCACGCGCTACCTTCACCTCCTGACCGACGCGCCCCATACGACACTTCGGACACGCGAGGGCGTCGTCCGTCGGCGCCGTGGGACGCGACCTCGGTCTACTGGGGTCGCGCGTCGCGGCGCCGAGCCGAGCGTCGCTGCACCCGGTCGACGCGCCAAGGTCGCGGCTCCTGGGAGCCAGCGTCCGACGGGGAGCGACGACCGTGGGCTTTCGCAGCTCGTCCTCACGGCTTGGGCGCGTCGAAGCGCCGCCGCACGTCGGCGGCCCGGCGGGCCCGCCGCGGCTCGCCTGCTGGGCGCACCGCCGACGCGGAGGACAGACGACGGCGGAGACGGGTGCCGCAGCTCGAGCATCGCACCGAGCCGTGAGCGCCTCGTCGCGCAGCGCACGTGGTCGGAGCCCGGCGTGGACGTCGCCGGCGTAGGCGCTCGCGCCCGCGGCGCGGAGCGGGCGGAGCCGCCGCTGCTCGCGGCGTGGCGCTCGACCGTCGGCAAGAAGGCCGTCATGGCCGTGACCGGCGTCCTGATGATCCTCTTCGTCGTCTTCCACGTCGCCGCGAACCTGCTCGTCTTCGGCGGCAAGAGCGCGGTCAACGGCCTCGCGGCGCGGCTGGACGCGCTCGGCCCGCTCCTCTGGCTGGCCCGCGCGGTGCTGCTCGGGGCCGCCGTCCTGCACGTCGTCGCCGCGGTCCAGCTGTCGGCCGCGGCGGCCGCCGCCCGTCCCGTCGCCTACGGCGAGCGCGTGCCCCAGGTCTCCCCGCTCTCGTCGCGCACGATCCGCGCGAGCGGCGCGGTGTTGCTCGCCTTTCTCGTGTTCCACGTGCTGCACCTGGCGAGCGGCACCCTCCAGCCCGCGCCCTTCACCCCGGGGGACGTCCACGGCAACGTCGTCGGCGGCTTCCGGCTCGGCTGGGTCGCCGCCGTCTACCTCGCCTCGCTCGCGGCGCTCGGGCTGCACCTCCACCACGGCGCGTGGAGCGCTGCGCGGTCGCTCGGGCTCGCGCGACCCGGATCGTCGCCCCGGAGGCGCCCCGTGGCGCTGGTCCTCGCCGTGCTGCTCTGGGCCGGCTTCAGCGCGATCCCGCTCGCCGTCCTGTTCGGGTGGCTCGCCTAAAATAGGAGGACGCCGCGATGCCGCTCGATCCGAGGATCCCTCCGGGGCCGCTGGAGGCCAAGTGGGACCGACGCCTCGCGTCGATGCGCCTCGTCGGCCCCGCGAACCGGCCGAAGCACCGGCTGCTGGTCGTGGGCACCGGGCTCGCCGGGGCCTCGGCGGCGGCATCGCTCGCCGAGCTCGGCTACGCCGTGGACTGCTTCTGCTTCCACGATCTGCCGCGCCGTGCCCACAGCATCGCCGCGCAGGGCGGGATCAACGCGGCCAAGAACTACAGGAACGACGGCGACAGCGTCGAGCGCCTCTTCGCCGACACCATCAAGGGCGGCGACTTCCGCTCGCGCGAGGCCAGCGTCTATCGTCTCGCGCAGCTCAGCCTCCGCATCATCGATCAGTGCGTCGCGCAGGGCGTGCCGTTCGCCCGCGAGTACGGCGGCTGCCTCGACAACCGCTCCTTCGGCGGCGTCCTCGTCTCGCGCACCTTCTACGCCCGCGGGCAGACGGGCCAGCAGCTCCTCCTCGGCGCTTACCAGGCGCTCGAGCGGATGATCGGCCTCGGGCGCGCCCGCATGTTCGCGCGCCGGGAGATGCTCGATCTGGTCGTCGCCTCCGGCCGCGCGCGCGGCGTGGTCACGCGCGACCTGGTGACCGGCGAGATCGCGACGCACCTCGCGGATGCCGTCATCCTCGCCACCGGCGGCTACGGCAATGTCTACTACCTCTCGACCAATGCGCGAAACTCGAACGCGACCGCGATCTGGCGGGCGTATCGGCGCGGGGCGGCGTTCGCGAACCCGTGCTTCACCCAGGTGCACCCGACCTGCATTCCGGCGGGCGGGCCCCACCAATCCAAGCTCACGCTCATGAGCGAGTCGCTGCGCAACGACGGCCGCGTGTGGGTGCCGGCCGCGCCCGGCGACAGGCGGCCACCGGACGAGATCCCGCCCGCCGAGCGCGACTACCTCCTGGAGCGGCGCTACCCCGCGTTCGGGAACCTCGTCCCCCGCGACGTCGGCTCGCGCGCGATCAAGGACGTCTGCGACGAGGGCCGAGGCGTAGGCCCCGGCGGGCGGGGCGTGTACCTCGACCTCACCGACGCGGTCGAGCGCCTCGGCCGCGCGGCGGTGGCCGAGCGCTACGGCAACCTCTTCGAGATGTACCAGCGCATCACCACCGAGGATCCGTACCGCGTGCCGATGCGCATCTACCCGGCCGTGCACTTCACGATGGGCGGGCTCTGGGTGGACTACGATCTCATGAGCACCGTCCCGGGGCTGTTCGTCCTCGGCGAGGCGAACTTCGCCGATCACGGGGCGAACCGGCTCGGCGCGAGCGCGCTGATGCAGGGGCTGGCGGACGGCTACTTCATCCTCCCGGGCTCGATCGGCGACTACCTCGCCGGCGCGCGGCTCGAGGAGATCGGGCTCGATCACCCCGCCGTGCGGCGGGCCGAGGCCGACGTCGCGGAGCGGACGCGCCGGCTGCTGGCGGTCCGGGGCAGGCGCACCGCCGACGCGTTCCACCGCGAGCTCGGCGCGCTCCTCTGGCGGGACTGCGGCATCTCGAGGAGCGAGGCGGGCCTCACGCGCGCGCTCGGCGCGATCCCGGCGCTCCGCGCCGCCTTCTGGGCGGACGTGACCGTGCCGGGCAGGGGCGCCGAGCTGAACCAGGCGCTCGAGCGCGCCGCGCGCGTGGCCGACTACCTCGAGCTCGCCGAGCTCATGTGCCGCGACGCGCTCGAGCGCCGCGAGTCGTGCGGCGCGCATTTCCGCGAGGAGAGCCGGACCGCGCGCGGCCAGCCGCAGCGCGACGACGAACGCTTCGCCCACGTGGCCGCCTGGCGGTTCGACGGCGACGAGCGGCCGCCCGCGCTCGACCGCGAGCCGCTCGTGTTCGAGCGCGTCGCCCCCGCGCTGCGGAGCTACGAGTGAGGCTGACCCTGCTCGTCTGGCGGCAGGCCGCAGCGGCGGCGCCGGGCCGGTTCGAGCGCCACGAGGCGCAGGAGGCGGAGCCGGACATGTCGCTCCTTGAGACGCTCGACGCCGTCAACGAGCGCCTCGCCGCCGGGGGCAAGGAACCGATTGCGTTCGAGAGCGACTGCCGCGAGGGCATCTGCGGCTCGTGCGGCTTCATGGTCGACGGCGTCGCCCACGGCCCGCTCGAGGGCACGGCCGTCTGCCAGCTCCACATGCGCCATTACCGCGACGGGGACGTCATCCGCCTCGAGCCTTGGCGCGCGCGGGCGTTCCCGGTGCTGCGCGATCTCGTGGTGGACCGCAGCCCGCTCGACCGGATCATCGCCGCGGGCGGCTTCATCACCGCGCCGACGGGCTCGGCGCCCGAGGCGAACGTCGTCCTCGTACCCAAGCCCACGGCCGAGGCCGCGATGGACGCGGCCGCGTGCATCGCCTGCGGCGCGTGCGTGGCCGCGTGTCCGAACGGCTCGGCCTCGCTCTTCACGGCGTCGAAGATCACCCACCTCGGCCTCCTGCCGCAGGGCCAGCCCGAGCGGCTCCGGCGCGTGCTCCGGATGGTCGCCCAAATGGACCGCGAGCGCTTCGGCGGCTGTACGTTCCACGGCGAGTGCGAGGACGCTTGCCCCAAGCGGATCTCGGTCGACGACATCGTCCGGATGAACGCCGACTACCTCCGCGCCACGAGGGCGGCACGCGGCGGCCGCGCCCCTCACGGCTCGATCGACGCCGGCGAGAGCGCCGCCGATCACCGGCCCCAGGATCGCGGTCAGGGCCGGGCGGGCAGGGTGTAGCGCGTCGTGATGGCGTCGCAGATGCGCCTTGATCGACGACCACGAGCTCGACTGGCGATGCGCCGTCACGGTGGTGTGCGGCTGCCGGGGCATTCGAAATGGACTTGCGGCGCGGTCGCCCGGCCCGAGGATGAGAGGGCGGCAGCCATGAGATCGCGTCAATCGGAGATTGCGGCGAGCAAGCCGCGCGGGCGAGGGGGCTCCCTGTCGAGCCGCGACCGGGACGGGAAGCGGGAGCCACCGACCACCGCACGAGGCAGCGGAGCGCGGCCGAGTCCTCCCGAGCCGCCGGACCGGGTGGAGCGCGAATCGGAGCAGTCCTTCCCGGCCAGCGATCCGCCCGGCTGGATCGCGTCGTGGAACCGTTGAGTCGCGTGCGGCGGCCGGCTGAGCCTCGTGCAGCGCGGCGTGTACGACCACTCTACGCTGGGGTCGCTCGGCAACGGTGTGGGCCCTGTGGAGCCTCGAGGCTCGCGCCGCCAAGCGCCGCGCGCGGCGATCGCCGCGGGCAACGGCGCATCGCGGTGTACGGCGTCGCGGGGGAGCGCAAGGCCGGGAGCGTCAGCGTGAACGGCTACGGCTCGCGCCCGAACGACGCCTCGATCTCGGCGTCCGTCATCCGTGCATAACGCATCAGCTGCTCCACATCGGTGCGCACCCCGTCGTCCGCGTGCCCGACCGCCGTCGCCGCGATCGCCGACAGGCTCGCGAACGCCAGCGCCGCCATCGGCGCGGGCGCGACCAGGACGTCGCCGAACCCGAACGACCAGCACCACGCGAGGCTCGCCGCCGCCGCGCAGACTTCGACGATGGGCCCGGCGGCCGACACGACCGACAGGCGCCGCCTCCCATCCCCCGGCCGCCGCGGACCCACCGGCGAGCCGCCGCGCGCGCGCGCGATGTACGTCCGGCCCTCGAACGGCAGGGCGAAGACGACGACGCGGACGCCGAGCACGCGGAGCGAGCCGAGGCGCGGCCCGCTCCCGAGCGTGATGCCGTGCACGTCGAATCCGACGAGGCGGGCGGCGATCGCGTGCCCGGCCTCGTGGGCCGCGACGAGCGCGATCCAGGACGCGGCGATCATCGCGAGGTTGGCGGCCGCCCACGCGTTCGCGTGACCGCCGAGCGCGCCGAGCGCCGCGCGCGCGGTCCACGGTGCGAGCGCGGCGACCCACCGGAACGACGTGGGACGCGGCGAATCGAGCGGCCGTGACGCGAGCTCGCGGGCGTGCGCCGCCCCGCCGCCCGCGCGCGCCGCGATCACGCTCGCGAGCGAGAGGGGCGCGACGCGGCGGATCCGCACCACCTCGCCGCCGCGAAGGTGCAGCACGAGCTGCCGGTGGCCCGCGCGTTCCGAGCCCGCGAGCCCGACACGCTCGACGTCCGCGAGCGGGACCTCGCGCTCGCCGCCGTACCGGAGCGCAACCCGCACGGCCTCGCGCGTGACCTCGATGCGCCCGCTCACGAGCCACGCGAGGAGGGCCACGAAGCCGAAGGCGGCCGCGCCCGCGAGCGGGTACGTCGCGAGCCTCGGGGAGCGGTCGACCACCGCGAGCTTCACCGCGGCGGCCCCCAGCAGCACGGCGAGGCCGAGGGCGATCCACCCGTGTCGCGGCATCCGGATACGGCCCCGCTCGACCTCGCGCACGCCCGTAGCGTACCCGGAGCGTGCAGCGAGCGGGAGGAGCTCCGACCGCGGCTGGTCTCCGTGCTGGAATCGAACGCGATGGGGAGCAACCTCTCGTCGTGCTGGGACGCGTCGCTCCCGTGGAAGTACTCGAACACGGCGTTTCACCTGCTCGGCGACATCATGGCCGACGCCGCGGGCTACAACACGTGCGAGCGTCAATTACGACGACATCATGACCCCGCTCGGCATGACGCGGACGATGACCCGGCGCCGGTATCGCAATCGAGACGAGGCGTACTTCCTCGCGCACCGCGCGACGGGCACGCGCCGTGACCGCCGCCGAGCAGGACGGAGGCTTCAGAATCACCACACCAAGAGCCACCTGGTCTGCGAGGCGAAGGTACCAGGCATCGATCAGGCGACATTCGTCCGGCACGCCGAAACAGCCAGCCGCGGCCGAGCCGGCAAGCGCGCGGCGTGAGGCCGCCGCCCGCCCGCTCGGAGCGGCGCCGGCCCCCGGCCAAACGCTACCGCGTCGCTGAGCACGCTCGAGAGCGCGTGATCGCGATCGCACGGCGAGGGCTCACTCGGGCTCGGACCCCAGCGGGGCGAGGTTCTCGAGCACGGTGGGAAGAAGCTCGCTGACGTTGGGATGAATACGCATGCGGCGGCGGAACTCGGCGACGGTGGTCCCGGCGTACGCCACGTCGATGAGCGAATGCACGGCTTCGTCGCAACTCGTGCCGAGGAGCGCGGCGCCGAGGATGCGCTGGCTGCTTTCCTCGACGTGGATCTTGAGAAACCCATGCGTCTCGCCCTTCTCGACCGCGCGCGCGACGCGGGTCATGGGGCGTTTGCCGACGAGCGCCTTGAGGCCGGCCCTCCTGATCTCGGCCTCGCTCATGCCGACGCGGCCGAGCGGCGGATCGGTGTAGAGGGCGTAGGCCATCACGCGGTCGGTGTGCTTGCGCCCAGCGTCGGCGAGCAGGTTGTCCGCGACGATCTCGTAGTCGTTGTAGCTGGTGTGGGTGAAGGCGCCCTTGCCGTTGCAGTCGCCCAGTGCCCAGACCTGCGGATTGCGGGTGCGCAGCGACTCGTCCACCTCGATGTAGCCGCGCTCGTCGGTCTCGATGCCTGCGAGCTCCAAGCCCAGGTCGTCGGTGTTGGGCGTGCGGCCGACGGCGAGAAGGAGATGCGTGCCGCGGGCCGGCGGACCTCCGCCCAGGGCGACCGTGACCCCGTCCCCGTCCGCTTCCGCGCTGATGCAATCGGCGTTCAGGCGCACCTCGACGCCTTCGAGTTCGAGGAATGCCTTCACCGCCAGCGACACGTCCTCGTCCTCGCCCCCGATGAGGCGCGTGCGCAGCTCTATGACGGTGACGCGCGCGCCGAAGCGGCGGTACATCTGGGCGAACTCGAGGCCGACGTAGCCGCCGCCGATGACGAGCAGGTGCTCCGGGACGACGTCGAGGTCCATCATGGACTGGTTCGTCAGGTACGCCACCTTGTCCAGGCCACGCATCGCCGGCACCGCGGGGCGCCCGCCGACGTTGACGAAGATCCTGTCGGCGCGCAGCTCTTCGTCGTTGACCTTCACCGTGTTCCTGCCGATGAAGCGCGCGTGGCCGCGGTACACCGTGGTCCCATCGAGACCGCGCATCCACATCTCCACGCCCCGGCTCGAGTTGCGCACGATGTCGTCCTTGCGCGCCTTTACGCGCTGCATGTCGATGCGCGGCGCTCCGTCGATGACCACCCCGTACTCGCCGGCGCGCCGCGCCAGGTGCGCGGCGTAGGCGCTCGCGACCAACGTCTTGGTGGGCGTACATCCGTCGTTCACGCAAGTACCGCCGAACCTCGCCTTCTCGATGACGGCGACTCGCATGCCGGCCCCGGAGAGCCGCGCGGCCAGGGCGGGACCGGCCTGGCCGGTGCCGATGATGATGGCGTCGAAGAGGGTGGGCATGGGATCGAGCTCGCTCGTCGCCGGCGCCGCTGGGTGCGCGGCCGCCATGGCGACAAGAGCGGTTGCAACGCCCGTTCCGTTCCGGCGCGGCGGAGCCTGCCTCGCCTCTGCGCGATCCCGCCGGGCCTGCGGAGGCGTGGCGGAGGCCGTGCGTCGTCCGGGGATGGCGCACGAGACGCTCGTGCAGGAGTGCTGGGCTCAGCGCGAGCCGGCGCGTCCGCCGGCGGGCCGCGCAGGCCGCGCCGGCGCTTCCGCGTGCCGCCGCGCGGCGCGGGTGGGCCGGCTCGATGCGAGGGCTCGACCGGGACGGGCAGCGGGTGCGCGGGCGCGGTCTCCGCGCAGCCGACGGTCGATCAAGTCCCGGAGCACGATCGCCTGGTTGTGGAGCTCGTCCTTCGCTCCGTACACGAGCGTGATCGTCCCGCGCTTCGCGCGCGCGGTGAGCTCGGTCAGCAGCCCCGCCGCCGGCCCGCGGCGGAGCTCGTCACGATAGCGCGCCGCGAACTCCTCCCAGCGCCCGGCGTCGTGACCGAACCAGCGGCGGAGCTCGTCGGTCGGTCCGATCTCCTTCATCCAGATGTCCAGCGCGAGCTCGTCCTTGCGCACACCGCGCGGCCACAGGCGGTCCACGAGCACCCGGCAGCCGTCGCCAGCCTCGGGCTCTTCGTAGGCTCGCTTGAGGCGGACCGAGGCCGCCGCCCCGTGGCGGCCCGCGCGCAGACGTTTGGAACCCGCTTCCATTCGTGCACCATGCTTGGCGCTGCCCGACCCCGATCGCAAGGCTCGGCCCCGCGGCCCGGGCGACCTGAACCGGCCGGGATCGGCTTTGCTCGCCTATCCCCCCGCCGCGGCAGGCCGGATCCGCGGCGTCAGGCCGCGCTGCGATCCGAGCGCCTCGACCCGCGCCCAGGCGCGCTGCAGGTCGACGAGGGCCGCCGCATCGAGCAGGTCGGCGAGATGGAGGGGCAGGCACTCGCGATCGTCGTTGCCGACCGCGCATTCCTCGGCGAGCAGGTCCTGCGACCGGAGCACGTCCGTGGCGGTCACCTCGTACGTCCCACCGCAAGGAGCGCAGGGCACAGCGATCACGACGAGATCCAGGATGTTCATTTCCGTCCTCTTCTCTCTGGGTGAACCGCGAGGCGACCTCCGCATCCACCGAGCTCCACCCGTGTTCCAGAACGTAACGTGTGGAGCACAGGTGTCCCGTCGCCGCGGCATGGAGCTACTTGCGCGCGGCCCGGGCCCGGACCACCTCGCCCACCAGGATCGCCGCCGGGTAGAACAGCTGCTCCTCGGTCTCGGCGTGGAGCTGCAGCTGCTTCGCCATCCGCTCTGCCTCCTGGTTGCCTTCCTCCTTGGCCGCCTGCTCCAGGCGTCGCGCGGCCGCGGCGATGGCTTCGTGCTGGCGCAGCATGGCGGGCAGCTCGGCCCGGAGGGCGTCGGTCATCGACAGCACGCCGAGCATCTCCGGCCCGTACTCGCCCTTGGCGAGCGGCTCGAGCAGGCCGAGCGGGGGCAGGGCGATCTCCTCCTCGCGCACGAAGTGCGGGTGCAGGATCTTCGCGAGCTCGCGCGCGGCCTCGCCGGTGCGGCCTGGCGCTCGGGTGGCGTCGATGAGCGCGCCATGGATCTCCTCGTGCTCGATCTTCATGGATCGGGGGATCTCGATCTGCTTCCCGGCGAGCACGGGCTGGTCCGCGTGCTTCGGACCTTCGGGGCCACGGGCACCGGCACAGGCAACCAGCGGGAACGCGAGGACGACGGCCAGCAGGCCACGCCCATGAGGGAACGGTCTCGAGTTTGACATGAGCCACAGCAGAGCAAGGGTCGTGCCGCGTGCGCCGGCCGCGGTAGACCGTCGATGGTCGCCGTCGGGGCCCGCGTCGCTAGGTTTTCTCTCGACGAGGAAGAGGAGGGCGAGATGGCGAACACGGTGCAGCGAATCGACGAGATCAGGCCGCCTGCACATCCTGTCACGAGCGAGACCGAGCGGGGCGCCCGGCGCCTGCTCGTCGGGGCGGTCGGCGCGCTCCTGCTGGTGCAGGGCGCGCGCTGGCTCCGCTCGACGACGCGGCGCCGAGCGGTGGCGCGCGCCCGGACCGTGGACGGAGGACGGCTGGGCCGCGCGGCGGGCGAGCTGGGGAGGGGCCTCGCCGCCGGCCTCGCCGGGACGGCGGCGATCACCGCCGTCTCCACGGTCGAGCAGCTCGTCAAGGGCTCGGTGCGCGCCCGAAGGCGGGGAGAAGAGCCGTCGTTCGATCTCCTCGAGGCGGCGACCGGCCCGTGGCTGTTCGCCGCCGACGCGGCCGGCAAGCTCCTCGGCGTGACCCCGAGGGATGACCACGCCAAGCGACGGTTCTCGGTCGCGGTCCACTGGACCTACGGGGCGGCGTGGGGAGCGAGCCTCGCAGCGATGGGGTTGGCGGGCATCCGCGGGCCCCTCGCCGCGGGCGCGTTGCTGGCCGGCGTGCTCGGCGCCGAGATGGTGGCGATGCCCGCGCTCCATTTCTTCCCGCCGCCGAGCCAGTGGGGCAAGGCTGCGATCGTCAGCAGCACCTACCAGCACGCGGTCTACGCGGCCGCCGCCGCGCTCGCGTTCCGCCACCTGCGCGGTTGAAGGCTTGCGCCGCGGCCGCCGGGACCGAGAGACCGCGTGGGACCGCCGGACGAGGACGCGAGGCTCCCGGAGGGACGGGACATGAAGCGGATGAGGGCCGCCGTGCTCGCCGCGCCGGATCGGATCGCGATCGAGCAACGGCCGATCCCGTCCATCGGCCCGGGCGAGGCGCTCGTCCGCATCACGACGACCACGATCTGCGGGACCGACGTCCACATCCTACGGGGCGAGTATCCCGTCGAGCGCGGCCGCATCCTCGGGCACGAGCCGGTCGGCGTGATCGCCGAGCTCGGCGCTGGGCTCACCGCCTACCGCGAGGGCCAGCGCGTCGTCGTCGGAGCCATCACCCCGTGCGGCCAATGCTACGCGTGCCTCGCCGGCGGTCTCGCGCAGTGCGGCGGCCGCGCCGCCGGCGCCTGGCGGCTCGGGAACACGATCGACGGCTGCCAGGCCGAGTACGTGCGGGTGCCGTTCGCGGCGGCGAACCTCGCCCCGGTCCCCGACGGGACGACCGACGAGCAGGTCCTGATGTGCCCGGACATCCTGAGCACCGGGCTCGCAGGCGCCGAGCGCGGCGGCGTCGGCATCGGCGACCTCGTCGCCGTGTTCGCGCAAGGGCCGATCGGGCTGTGCGCGACCGCGGGCGCTCGCCTCCGCGGCGCCGCGACGATCGTCGCGGTGGATTCGATCCCCGAGCGGCTCGCCATGGCCCGGCGGCTCGGTGCCGACGTGACCATCGACTACCGCGCGGAGGACCCGGTCCGGGCGATCCTCGATCTCACCGGCGGACGCGGCGTCGACGTCGCCATCGAGGCGCTCGGAACCCAGGGGACCTTCGAGAGCTGCCTGCGCGTGCTCCGGCCCGGCGGCGTCCTCTCGAGCCTCGGCGTGTACTCGGGCAAGCTGGCGCTGCCGGTCGACGCGCTCGCGGCGGGCCTCGGCGATCACCGCCTGGTGACGACGCTCTGCCCCGGCGGCAAGGAGCGCATGCGCCGGCTCCTCGGCGTCGTCGGCGGGGGCCGCGTCGATCTCCGTGCGCTGGTGACGCACCGGTTCCCCCTCGACCGCATCGAAGAGGCGTACGCGCTGTTCGCGAGCCAGCGCGACGGCGTCCTCAAGGTGGCCATCACGCCGTGACGGCGGGCGCACAGCTCGGGGCGGGAGATCGTCGCCCGTGCTTCAATCGCCTCCGCGGCGCCGCCGCGAGCCCGCGAGATCGCACCCCGGTCCGACGCCGGTGCGCCCCGCAGCCGGCCGGCGCGGGCCGCGACGCGCCCGGTGCCGGGCGGACCGGCGCGTGCGCGTCGATGGAGCGCTCCGATCGCCGATCCGTAGTAGAACCCACGCCATGACCACCACGGAAGAACGCCTCTCGATCCCCGCCCTCGCGCCGCCAGCCTACGCGGCCATGCTCCAGCTCGAGCACGCCGTGCGCGATCTCGGGCTCGAGGCGGCGCTCTACGAGCTCGTCAAGATCCGAGCCTCGCAGGTCAACGGTTGCGCCTATTGCATCGACATGCACACGAAGGACGCGCGCGCGGCCGGCGAGACCGAGCAGCGGATCTACGCGCTCGACGCGTGGCGCGAGGCGCCGTTCTTCACCGAGCGGGAGCGCGCCGCGCTCGCGCTGACCGAGGCGGTCACCCTCGTCGCCGACGGCCACGTGCCCGACGATGTCTACGCAGCCGCCGCGGCGCAGTTCGATCCGAGGGAGCTCGCCGCGCTGATCATGGCGATCGTCACGATCAACGCGTGGAACCGCATCGCCGTCACCAGCCGCACCGTCGCCGGCACCTACCAGGCGCGGCGATGAGCGACCGCTCGGTCCAGGCGGCGCGCGCCGAGGCGCTGCGACGCATGCACGCCGGCCCGAGCCCGCTCGTGCTCGCGAACGCGTGGGACGCGGCCAGCGCCGGCGTGATCGCGGCGGCGGGCTTCCCGGCGATCGCGACGACCAGCGCCGGGGTGGCCGGATCGCTCGGGTACGAGGACCACGAGGGGGCACCGGCGGCCGCGGTCTTCGCCGCGACGGCGCGGATCGTCGCGGCCGTCGGCGTCCCGGTCACCGCCGACCTCGAAGCGGGCTACGGGCTCGCGCCGGACGAGCTGGCGCGGCGGGCGATCGACGCGGGGATCGCGGGGCTGAACATCGAGGACTCCGACCACCGCGCCGGCGGTCTGGTCGACGCCGGCCGGCACGCGGAGCGGCTCCGGGCCTTGAAGGACGCGGCTCGCCGGCTTGGGGTGGACCTCGTCGTCAACGCCCGCATCGACGTGTTCGTGCGCCGCTCGGGTGCGGAGGACACCTGGATCGCCGAGACGCTGCGGAGGGCCCGCGCCTATCTCGAAGCGGGCGCCGATTGCGTGTACCCGATCCTGCTCGACGACGAGGCGTCGATCGCCGCGCTCGTCGCCGGCGTCCACGGCCCGGTGAACATCCTGCTGCGGCCGACCGCGCCGCCGCTCGCGCGGCTCGCCGCGCTGGGCGTGCGACGCATGACCGTCGGGGTCGGGCTCTTTCGCGCGGCGATGGTGCACCTCGCGGGTGACGCGGCGCGCTTGCGCGAGGAGATCGCGGGGCTCGGGCCGCGCCCGGGCTGAGCGGCGTCGCGTGGCCCGTTGCCGTGAGCCGCCGCACCCGGTGGCTCGACACCAGGGGCCGGCGCTGCGGTTTCGGCCGGCGAGCTCCGGTGTGGTGGCGCGGGCCGGTTCGGGCGATCGGGCTCTCGCGCGACGACTCGCCCGACCGCGTTGACGAACCCGTTGGCGCGTCGCATGGAACGTCGATCCCGGTGCGCGCGGACCGCTCGGGGCCCGAAGGCGAGCGCGCGGGCGGGGAGGGCGAGCGATGATGGCCGAGGAGGAGAGCGCGGCGGAGGCGCAGCAGCCGGACGTGAGCTTGACGACCGCGATCGAGGCCATGGCCGCCGTGCGCGAGCCCGACCGGCTCGTCGAAATCGTCCTCGAGATCCTGGTGCGCGCGCTCCAGGCCGACGGCGCGCGCTTGTTCGGTGCGCGCGGTGGCGATATCGCCCTGCTCCGGCACCTCGGGCGCTCGACCGGCGGTCCCGAGCTGCCGCCGCCCGGCGCGGCCGAGAAGGCTCTGGCAGCGCGGGTCCTCGCGTCCGGCTCGGCCGTCGCGGTCGAGGATACGGCCGCCGCCCGGGACCACGACCCCGGGGGGCCGGGCGCGCTCGCGCTCGCTCCGCTCCACGCCTCCGGCCAGCTCCTCGGCGTGGTCTCGGTGGCGTACGCCTCCCCGCGCGAGCTCGGCGCGGCGCTACGCGACCGCCTCGCCGTGATCGCCGGCGCTGCTGCGGTCGCGCTCGCGGGGGCGAAGGTGGAGGAAGAGAACGTGGCGCTCCGCCTCCGGCTGCAGCGGTTGCAGCGCGCGAGCCTCGACCTGGCGAGCAGCCTCTCCATCGTCCCGGAGGCGCACATGCGCGCCGCCGTGCGGCGGGGGATGCGGCTCTGGCAACCGAGCCCTGCGGTGGCGGGGCCCGAGTTCCTCCGGCCGGTGTTGCAGTCGATCAGCGAGCACGCGAGGGCCGTCACCGGCGCGGGCCTCGCCGCGATCGGCATCGGCGAGTGCCCCGACCGCCGCTTCGACCCGTGGGTGCAGTCCGGGGTCGCGCCCGACGAGGTCGAGGCGATCGGGCGGCAGCCGAGGCCGATCGGCCTGCTCGGCGCGGTCGTCGAGGAAGGACGCGCCATCCGTCTGGACGACCGGACGCACCATCCTGCCCATCTCGCGTCTCTCCCCGACCACCACCCCGCCATCGGGAGCTTCCTCGGCGTCCCGATTCGCTACAAGGAGCGGACCCTCGGGAACCTCTACCTCGCCAACAAGCCCGGCGGGTTCACGCTCGAGGACGAGCAGGCGGTGGAGGCGTTCGCCTCGCAGATCGGTGTCGTCTTGCAGCAGGCGTACCTCCGCGCGGCGGTGGAGGTGCAGCACTCCGGCCTGGAGAGCATCCTCGAGAGCGCGCCGGTCGGGATCCTCTTCATCGACGCCGCGACGGGAGACTTGACGGCGAACCCCCGCGCCATGGAGCTCCTCGGCGCGCCGATCCTCCCCGAGGAGGGCGTCGCCCAGTACGGGGACCTGATCCACCACCCCGATGGGCGGCCTCTGCCGCCGGAGGAGCGCCCCTCCGCGCAGGCGCTGTCCGGCCGCGCGGTCCACGCGGAGGAGCTCCTCGTCGTGCGCCCGGACGGCCGCCGCATCCAGGTGCTGTCGAACGCCGACGCGGTGCGAGGGCTGGACGACCAGATCCTGGGCGCGGTCGTCCTCTTCGAGGACATCTCCGCGCTGAAGGAGCTCGAGCAGCTGCGCGAGCAGTTCGCGGCGATGGTGGCGCACGATCTTCGCACGCCGGTGCAGACGATCCTCCTCGAGGCGGGGCGGCTGATGATCCGCGAGGAGCGCGGCGAGGTGCGCGCGCCGGCGGCGGCCGTGCGACGGATCCGGGACTGTGCGGTACGCCTCGCGCACATGGCGGGCGATCTCCTCGAGATGGCGCGCCTCGAGCTCAGCCGCGTGCCCCTCGAGAAGGCCGCCGTGGACGCCGCCACCATCGTCGCGCGGGTCGTCGATGAGGTCCGGCCCACGCTCGAGCCGCACCCCGTCGGCGTCATCGTCGAGGGCACCCCGGTGCCGATCGACGTCGATGTCCGCAGGTTCGAGCAGATCGTCGGCAACCTGCTCGACAACGCCGTGAAGTACTCGCCGCCCGAGGCGCCGATCGACGTCATCGTCGCGCCCTCGGAGGGCGGCGCGCTCGTGACGGTGCGGGATCGCGGCATCGGAATCGCCGCGAACGAGCTGCCCCATGTCTTCGATCGCTTCTATCAATCGCAGCGCGGGCGCGAAAAGACCGGGCTCGGCGTCGGGCTCTACATCACCAAGGGCCTCGTCGAGGCCCACGGAGGTCGGATCACCGTCGAGAGCGAGGTCGGACGCGGCACCGCGATCCACGTCTGGCTCCCGAGAGCAGGCGGGGGGGTGGTCGGGCGCGCGGCCTGACGTCGGGGGCCAGGGCGCCGCGCCATCGGGCACGGCGAGCGCGGACCCGGCGAACCCGTGTACTTCCAGTCGCGCTCGGCGAGCGCGATGGAGAGAGACGCCGCCGCCGCACGTACGGGTCAAGCGTCTGGCCGGATGCCGCCACGCGGTGAGGGGGTGGCGCGCACGCGGCGTGCTGCTTGCAGCGACGGCCGACATGCAGCTCGGAATGGTCGGCCTCGGCCGCATGGGCTCGGGGGTGGCGAGGCTCTGCATCGCCGCGGGCCACGCGATCGTCGCGTTCGATCTCGACGCCGCTCGGGTGCACGAGCGCGGCGCAGTGGGTGCCCGTTGGGCCTCGTCACCCGCCGAGCTCGTTGCGGTCTTCGCCGGCCTCGCGCCGTACGCCGGCGTCGCGCCGCGAATGGAGGGTCGCCGAGGTTCGCTCGCCCCCGAGGAGCGTGGCTATCCGTATTGCGGCTGTCCGGCATCGGCGCACGTCCGCCGGCATCGGCCGGCCGTATCGGAGGGGAAGTCGTGACCGGCGAGGCGACGCCGCTCGGCCTTCCGTCGAACATCCGCGCCTGCCTGTTCGACCTCGATGGCGTGCTCACCGAGACCGCGACGCTCCACGCGAGGGCCTGGCAGCAGCTGTTCGACGAGTTTCTACGGGTCCGAGCGGCGGCCTCCGGGGCGCCGTTCGTGCCCTTCGACCTCGTCCGCGATTTCTCGGCGTACGTGAACGGCAGGCGGCGCGCGGACGGTGCGCGGTCGTTCCTCGCCTCGCGCGGGATCACGCTCCCCGAGGGGAACGCAGGCGACCCGTCGGCCGAGACGGTCCAAGGGCTGAGCGCGCGCAAGGACATCCTCTTCCACGGCCTCCTCCGCGCCGAGGGGGTGCACGCGTTTCCGGGATCGCTCCGCTACGTGAACGCGGTCCGGGACGCCGGGCTGCGGCGGGCGGTCGTCTCTTCGAGCCGGAGCTGCCGCACCGTCCTGATGGCGGCCGGGCTCGCCGACCTGTTCGAGGTCGCGATCGACGGCGTGGTCGCGGCGGACCGGCACCTCGCGGGCAAGCCGGCGCCCGACATGTATCTCGCCGCGGCGAGGGCGCTCGGCGTCGAGCCCTCGGAAGCGGCGGTGTTCGAGGATGCCCCAGCGGGCGTCCAGGCGGGTCGAGCCGGCCGCTTCGGGTTCGTCGTCGGCGTGGACCGCGGCGGCCAGTCCTCCGAGCTTCGGCGGAGGGGCGCCGACGTGGTCGTGCGCGATCTCGCCGACCTGTCGGACGGGCCATGATCGCCGCCCGTCGTTCCGCGTCGAGCCGTGGAGCCTGCACGAGACGCGGCTCCATCTCGGCCTGCTTGCCAGAGCGAGTCGCTGTTCGCGCAGTCCGATTTTGGGTGTCATGGCACAGCGCGATGCGGTGGCCATGCCGGCGACGGCGCAGCGCGTCGGGTCGAGCGCGTACGGTGGAGATCGGCGAGCAGGTGTACTCGGCGCGTTGCGCGACGGCGCGGAGCGCGTCGACGCGGCGCGCCTCGGAGGGGCGCGGTCACCCGAAGCGCCGAGGCCGCGTGGTCGAGGCGCCCATCGGCGCCGTCGGGCTCGAGCGACGCTCGACGCGTACCGAGATCACGACCGGCCCGAGCCGCGCCTCGTGCGAGGCATCGAGCCGCGGGCGAGCTCCTGAGGCGGCTCGCCGATCTCGGGATCGATCTCGAGGCCGTCGCCCGGCGCTCGAGGAGGAGGGCGTCCGCGAAGTTCGCCGAACCCTCGCACCGCCGCCACGACTCGACGCCGACCGCGGCGTGACGGGCTGGCCGGGGCCGAACGCTCAGACGCCGCCGGCGAGCGCGCCGATGTCGATGAAGACGTGCCGGACGCGTGGGTGCTCGGCGCGCACCGCCCGATCGATGCGGCGCAGCGCGGCGCCCAGCTCGGCGGCCGTCATTCCGGGCCGGAACCGGAGGTGGATCGCGAGGAGGACGTCGTCGGGACCGAGGTGCATGGTGAGGAGCGCCCCGACGCGCTCGACGTCCGGATCGGCCGTCGCGAGCGCGCGGATGCGGGAGGTGACCCTCGGCCACGCGCGCTCGCCCACGATCAGGCCGCGCGTCTCGCTGCCCAGGAACAGCGCGACCGTCGCGAGGATCATGCCGATCACGATGGACGCCGCGCCGTCGAGGTATGGCGCGTCGAACGCCCGCCCGGCCGACACCCCGAGGAACGCGACGGCGATCCCAGCCAGCGCGGCGCTGTCCTCGAGGATGACCGAGAACGTGGTCGGGTCCTTGCTGGCGCGGATCGCGGTCAAGAGCCCGTATCCGGGCAGCTCCCGGCGCCGGTACGCGAGGAACTCCCGGAGCGCCACGGCGAGCGACCCTCCCTCGAACAGGGCGGCGGCGCCGAGGACCACGTAGGTCGCGGTCGCGTCCTCGATCTCGGTGGGGTGCACGACGTGGACGATGCCCTCCGCGATGGAGACGCCGCCCCCGACGCCGAAGATCATCATCGCGACGACCAGGGCCCAGAAGTAGATCTCCTTGCCGTGCCCGAACGGGTGCATCTCGTCCGGCGCCTTTCGGGCGAGGTGCAGGCCGAGCAGCAGGAGCATGCCGTTTCCGGCGTCGACGACCGAGTGGATCCCCTCGGCGAACATCGCCACGCTGCTCGACATCGCCGCGGCGACGAACTTGCTGCCGGCGATGAGGAGGTTCGCGAGGACCGCGCCCACCACGGCGACCCTGGAGGAGCGCTTCACCCGACACCAGAGCGTGCAACGCCCGCACCAGGGGCCGCGACCACGCCTTCGATCTCGAGCGGTCCGGCGGCGGAGCTCTCCGCCGCGAGCCCCGCGTCAGCGGGAGAGGGGCGTCTCCTCGGCGCCGATGAACGGCAAGGGCCTCGGCGGGAACGTGTGCCGGGTGAGCACGTCGGTCGTCATCAGCGCGATCAAGATCAGCACGTAGCCGACGCACACGATGGGGACGAACGCGTTCAGGAGCCGCTGCTCGACGAGGTGCATGAAGAAGAGCAGCACCAGCGCCGACTTGCCGGCGGCGATGCCGAGCGCCACCACCGGCTCGAAGGCGCCGAGGTCGATCCGCGACGCGCCGAACGAGAGGAGGGTGAGGGCGCAGAGGATGGCCCAGATGATCACGTACCGGCTCCACGAAGCGTGCGCGATCTTGTGCAACGGCCACCTCCCGTCAGCGGTGCATCAGGTAGAGCATCGGCCAGAGGAAGATCCAGATGATGTCGACGAGGTGCCAGTACATCCCCCCGAGCTCGATTGGCGTCTGGTAGTCGGGCGAGTACCGCCCGCGGAAGCAGCCGTGCGTGAGCACGGCCAGCACCGTCAGCCCGACGACGACGTGGATGGCGTGGAGCCCCGTCGCCAGGAAGTAGATGGTGAAGAACATCTTCGCCCCGTACGTGTCGAGCTCGGCGAAGCGGTAGGCGACGCCCGGGTAGATGCCCTCGTGGAAGTGCTGGCCGTACTCGACCCCCTTGAGCACGAGGAACCCGAGCCCGAGCGCGATGCTGGCGACGAGGAGCCAGCCGGCGAGCCTGGGCTTCGCCACGCGCACGGCGTGCACCGCCGCCGCGACCGTGAAGCTCGAGGTGATGAGGACGAAGGTGTTGGTCGTCCCGATGGCGACGTTGTTGTGCGGGATGCCGGCGGTGAAGTGCTCGGCGTACATGGCGCGGTACGACGCGTAGAGCGCGAAGAGCACCGAGAAGAGCATCAGCTCGGTGCCGAGGAAGAGCCACATCGCCAGGTGCGCGGCGTGGGTCTGCCGCGCCATGTCCTCGAAGTGCTCAGCGAGGCGGCTGCGTTGCATCGGGCTCCTCGAGGCGCAGGTGGTAGTCGTAGGGCCCTCGCGCGACGATGGGGGTCGAGGGGAAGTTGTGCTTCGGCGGGAGCGGGGGCGTGAGCCACTCGTAGCTGCGCGAGCCCCACGGGTTGCCGCTCGCGCGACGTCCCCATTTCAGCGCCACCAAGAGGTTCGCGAACGTGAGGACCAGGGCCGCCGCGAGCAACCACGCCCCGCCGGTCGAGAGGACGTTGAGCCACTGGTAACGCTCGGGGTAGCTGTAATAGCGGCGCGGCATCCCGGCGTTGCCGAGCAGGAACTGCGGCAGGAACGTGAAGACGAAGCCGATGAATACGGCCACCGACGAGAGCAGGCCCATCCGCTCCGAGTAGAGCCGCCCGAACATCTTGGGGAACCAGTAGTGGAGCGCGCCCAGGAAGGCGGTGAAGTAGCCGCCGACCATGATGAAATGGAAATGGGCGACGACGAAGTAGGTGTCGTGCCAGTGCACGTCGAGCGACTGCGTGGCCACCGCGACGCCGGTCATCCCCCCGAAGGTGAAGAGGAAGAGGAACCAGAAGAAGTAGAGCATCGGGGTGTTGAAGTGGATCGAGCCCCGGTAGAGCGTCGCCACCCAGGTGTAGACCTTGATCGCCGAGAAGAGCGCGACGAACATCGAGAGCGCCCCGAAGATCGAGGCGTCGACTTCGCTCATCCCGGCCACGAACAGATGGTGGCCCCAGGTGAGGAAGCCGACGAACGCGATGCCCAGCGACGAGACCGCGATCGCCGCGTAGGACGCCGGACGCTTGCGCGAGAAGGTGCAGACGAGCTCGGAGATCACGCCCATCCCGGGCAGGATCATGATGTAGACGGCGGGGTGGGAGTAGAACCAGAACAGGTGCTGGAACAGCACCGGATCGCCGCCGAGGGCCGGATCGAAGATGCCGAAGCGGTAGATCCGGTCGAAGGCGACGACGAGGACCGAGAGGCCGAGCACCGGCGTCGCCACGAGCATGATGATCGACGTCGCGTAGATGCTCCAGACGAAGAGCGGCAGCCGGAACCACGACATCCCCTCGGCGCGCATCGTGTGCGTGGTCACGATGAAGTTCAGCGCCGTCATGATCGACGAGAGCCCGAGGATGAAGACGCCGACGAGGACCGGGAACACGGTGAGCGGGGTCGACGTCGCGTAGGGCACGTAGAACGTCCACCCGGTGTCGGTGCCGCCGCCGATCATCCCGCCCAGCGTCACCACCATGCCTAGGGCGAAGACGTAGAGGCTGCCGAGGTTGAGCCGCGGGAAGGCGAGGTCCTTGGCCCCGAGCATGATCGGCAGCATGAAGTTGCCGAACACGTTGGGGATGCCCGGGATCATGAAGAGGAAGATCATGGTCACGCCGTGGAGCGTGAACATCCGGTTGTAGGTGACCGCGTCGACGATGGTGCGCTGGGGCGAGAGCAGCTCGGTCCGGAGCACGAGGGCGAAGATCCCCCCGAGGAGGAGCCCGAGGCTGACCAGCGCGAGGAACATCACGCCGATGCGCTTGTGGTCGGTGGTGTAGAGCCAGGAGGCGATCCCGCGGTCGGCGCGGAGGTAGTCGGGCTCCTCGGACGTCGGCGAGAGGGCGAACCGCTGCCGATCGGCTTGCTCGGGTCCGGTCAAGCTCATGGCGAGACTCCGGGGGGAAGTGCCGGGCCGGGCGGAGTGTTGGGGACGCCCGCGTCCTGCGCCGCAGGCCGGTACTCGATCGCTCCTTGCGGCCGGACGTCGCGCAGCGACTTGATGAGCTCGATGATCGCCGCCGTCTCCGGCGGGCGGATGCGCCCGACGTAGCTGGGCATCACCGGCGGGAAGCCGCGGTGGATCCTGAAACCGGGGTCCATCATCGACTCGGTGATGTAGGCCTCGTCGGCCACGATCTCGCCGCCGCCCTCGAGGGGCACCTTGGAGTCGTAGAGGCCCGCCCACGTCGGCCCGATGAAGGGCGTCCCGTCGATCGTGTGGCAGCGGAGGCACCCGTGGACGGCGGCGGCCTCCTGGCCGAGGGTCACCAGGCCGAGGGGCTGCTTGGGGATGTCGCCCTCGACGACGTGGGGCGGCGAGTACTCTTGCCCCGCGATCGGCGGCTCCACGCTCCCGCCCTCGAGCCAGCGCTCGTAGTCCATCGGCGCGAGCGCGATCACCTGACCGCGCATCACCGAGTGTCCGGCGCCGCAGTACTCGGTGCAGAGGATCTCGTAGGTGCCGGGCGCCGTCGGCTCGAACCACACCGTCGTGTAGCGGCCCGGGACGACGTCCTGCTTGATCCGGAAATCGGGGACGTAGAAGCTGTGGATGACGTCGCGCGACGTCATGATCAGCCTCACCGGCCGGTTGGCGGGCACGTAGAGGGCCGAGATGCTCGTCTGCCCGCGCGGGTAGGCGAACTTCCACATCCATTGCTTGGCGGTGACGTAGACCTCGACCGAGCTCTCGGGCGCGACCCGGAGCGCCACGAACTGGCGGACGCCGATCGCCCACCAGAGGATGAAGAGGAAGACGAGCAGCACGACGGCGCCGATCTCGAGCACCATCGGCGGCCGCACCGCGCCGTCGGGGTTGTGTCCGGTCGGATCGGCGCCCCTGCGGCGGTAGCGGATGAGGAAGTACCCGCCGATCAAGGTGATGGCGAGGGCGCCCGCCATCGTCACGAGGATGACGAAGTAGTGGAGGCCGTCGATCTCACCGGCCATCGTCGACCGCTGCGGGGGCAGGAAGAGGAGGCGGCGGAGGAGCTCGTTCATCGGGGGTCCTCCCGCCGGGCGCGCCGCCGGCGCTCGCCGCGCCAGAGCGCGAAGAGCAGGACGCCGACAGTCGCGAGGATCGCGCCGGCGCCGAGGCGCATGAACCCGAAGACGTACGGGCCGTACCGGCGCGTCGCCGGGTCGTAGCGATAGCAGGTGACGAGGACGCGGTCGGCGATGGAGCCCACGCGGCCCTCGCTCGCCTCGAGCAGCGCGAGCCGTAGATCGCGCGCCTTCACGTCGACGCCGTAGAGATAGCGGGTGATGCGGCCGTCGGGCGCGAGCACCACCACGACGGCCGGGTGGGCGTACTGGTCGCTGCGCGCGTCGTAGCCGTAGCGGAAGCCGATGGCGTCGGCGAGCGCGCGGCTCGAGGCCTCGGGGCCCGTCAGGAAATGCCAGGCCTCCTCGGGGGCGGGCGCGGCGAGCGCGGCGAGCGTCGACGCTTGCTTCTGGCGGGCCGCCGGGGCGTCGTCGCGCGGGTCGAAGCTCACGGTGAGGGCGCGGTACTTCTCGCCCGGCGACCAACCGAGCGCGTTCATGCCCTCGACGACGCCGCGGAGGACGAGCCCGCACAGCATCGGGCAGCGGAAGTACGCCATCACCAGCACGACCGGCTTGCCGTCGCCCAGGTAGTCGGCGAGGCGCACGGCGCGGCCGCGCTCGTCGGTGAACGCGAGCGAGCCGTCGATGGCGCGCCCGAGGCGCTCCTCGAGATCGGCCTCCGCCGCGACCGGCGGAATGGACGACGGGGCGATGCCGTCGCCCGCGTAGGCCCCCTGCGCCCGGGAGGGCCGCGCCACGCAGAGCAGGGCGAGCCCGAGCGCGATCACGAGGATCGATCTCATCGTTTCCCCTCCTCGACGACGGCGTCCATGGCCGCGTCGACGGGCACGCGCACGACGCCCTTGTCGCGGTCCACCCAGGAGTAGCGATCGAGCTCGCGGCGCTGCTCGCGCGCGAGGATCTCGGCGAGGCCGAGGTCGCCGAAGAGGTCCTGCTGGACGGCCTGGACCTCGCGCCGCGGCCCGAGCTCGCGCTCGGGGAACTGGCCGGAGGGGCGGAGCTCGCGCTCCTTGGCCCGCACCGCGAGCACGGCCCAGACCACCATCACCGCGCTGATGATCAGGATCGCTCCGAGCGCGAGCGCGACCCGCGGGTACGGGATGACGTCCTGCTCCTGGCGGATCTCGGGGTGGCGCTCGCGGTAGCTCACAGGCTCTCGTAGCGGAGGGCCTCGGGCAGCCGAGGGTCGTTGACGGGCAGCGCGGGGCGCCCGCGCAGGCGCCAGGCGGCGAACGCGACCGACGCGCCGCCGACCGCGGCGAGCGCCGCGAGATCGAGCCAGTGGTAGGTGAGCCCCTCGCCGCGGAAGGTCGGGGCCGCGAGCCAGTGGACGTCGACGTAATGGAAGGCGAGGAGCCAGACGGCGACGGCGGTGAGATAGGCGGGCCGCCGCTTCAGTCGGTAGCTGAGGAGAACGAGGAACGGCAGCGCGAAATTCAGGACGAGGAGCATCACGCTGACCACCGACCACGGCGCGCGCATCCGGACGGTGTAGAACTCGGCCTCCTCGGGGATGTTCGCGATCCAGATCAACATGAACTGGAAGAACGCCGCGTACGCCCAGAAGATCGTGAACGCGAGCAGCAGCCGGCCGAGCGCGTAATAGTGCGACTCGCCCAGCGGGACGAGGCCGGCGCGCTGCGCGGCGAACGCCGCGATGGTGAGCAGGGCGATCGCGCCCAAGAACCCGCCGGCGAAGTAGTAGACGGGGTACATCGTCGTGTACCACGACGCTTCGAGGCCCATCAGCCAGTCGAAGGACGCGAACGACATCGCGAGCCCGACCGCGGGGAGCGCGCCGGCGCTCAGCGCCTGCATCCGCGGGCCGTCGTCGGTGCGCGCGCCCGCGTCCCTCCTCAGCGACCAGCGCCGGAGCAGCGCCGCGACCGCGATCCAGATGGCGAGGTAGAGCGCCGCGCGCACGAGGAAGAACGGCAGGTTGAGGTACGGGCGGCGGTGCTCGATGAGGTGGCGCGCGTGCTCGCTCGCGACCGTATCGGGCCGGAGCCACGGGTAGAGGGTCGAGAGCCCGAAGAGCAGCGGGACGAAGAGCACCGCGAGCAGCGGCATCACCGCGGTGATGGTCTCGGTGAGGCGGCGCACCGCGACGGGCCAGCCGGCCCGCATCGCGTGGCCGATCATCAGGAAGATCAGCGCACCGACGGCGATGCTGGCGACGTACGCGTACGCGACGAGGTAGGCGAGGAAGAGCTGGGCGCGATCGACGGCCGCGCCGATCAAGAGCCCCGCCGTCCCGAGGACCGCCGCCCCGAGCGACCACCGGATCAGGCGAGAGCCGTCGAACACGACCGGCGGCGTCAACGCAGCGCCTCCCGCGCCTTCGCCGCGAGCGGCGGCGGCAGATCCGAGAGCGCGACGCCGGCCCGGATCTGCAGGGCGCGCACGTACGCCACGACGGCCCAGCGGTCGGCGGGGTCGGGGAGATCGGCCGCGTACGAGCGCATCAGGCCATAGCCTTCGGACGCGACCTCGAAGATCCGGCCCGGCGGCAGCGAGCGCCCGCGCTCGCCGACCAGCGAGGGCGGCTTGCGGAGCGTCATCTTCAGCGCGACACGAGACTCCCCGTCGCCGAGGAGGCCGTGGCACGCCGCGCAGTGCACGTCGAAGCGCTCGCGACCGCGCTCGAGGAGCGCGCGCGTCCGCGGGACCGGGATGGTGTCCACGTACCCGTTCGCCCCCACGCCGCGGAGGAGCTCGCTGCTGCCGACGGGGCGGTCGGTGGGAACCGTGCCCTCGGGCGGGGTGCGCATCACCCGCTGGTCCTCGAAGAGCGGCGACGCCTCGTAGACCTCGTAGCGCGCCTGGATGATCATGCGCTCCAGATCGAGGTGCGGAAGCGCGCTGTCCTGGCAGCCGGCCGCTCCGGCGGATGCGCACACGAGGAGGGCGCGCGCCGTTGCGGCCCGCGAGGCGAGCGGATGGCGGGTGCTCACGACGCCTCCGCGATGGGCGCGATCACGCGCGCCGCGCCGAGCAGCTCGAGCTCGCGCGCGGCGGCGCCCGGATCCAGCGCCGGATCGGCCTCGCCGATCGCGAGCCAGAAGCGGTCGATCGACGCCCGCTCGAAGCCGTCGACGGCGAAGAGCGGGTTCGAGAGCTCGGGCAGCCGGCAGAGGCCGAAGAGGATGACGATGGCGGCGAGCGAGCCCGCGAGGACGCCCATCTCGAACGTCACCGGGATGAACGCAGGCGCCGAGTTGGGCGGCCGTCCGCCCACGTTGAGCGGGTAGTCGACGGCGTTGCACAGCCACTGGACCAGGTAGCCGGCGCCGGCCCCGAAGGCGGCGAACGGCAAGACCAGCCAGTTGAGGGGCGATCGACGGAGCCCGAGCGCCTGCTCGAGCCCGTGGACCGGATAGGGCGTGAAGGCGTCGAGCTCGCGGTAGCCGCGGGCGCGCAGCTCGCGCGCCGCGGCGACGAGCGCCTCGGGCGTCGAGAACTCGGCCATGACGCCGGGGATCACGCGCGCGACTCCTTCTCGAACTCGTGGTTCAGCTCCTTCACCTCGGCGACCGGGATGATCGGGAGCAGGCGCAGGAACACGAGGAAGAGCAGCAGGAAGAACCCGAACGTGCCGGCGTAGAGGCCGATGTCGACGTACGTGGGGCTGTACGCGCGCCACGCCGAGGGGAGGAAGTCGCGCTGGAGCGAGAGCACGATGATCACGAACCGCTCGGACCACATCCCCACGTTCACGAGGATTGAGATGACCCAGAGCGCGATGGCGCTCGTGCGCACCCGCTTCCACCAGAGCAGCTGCGGGACGAGGATGTTGCAGATCTGCTGCGCCCAGAACACCCCGGCGTTCGGCCCGGTCGTGCGCGCCACGAAGTACTGGTAGATCTCGGCCGGCTTGCCGCTGTACCAGGCGGTGAAGTCCTCGATGATGTACGCGTAGATGACGATCCACGCCGTCACGAGCGTGAGCTTGGCGAGGTTGTCGAGGTGCTTCTTCGTCACCACGTTCTCGAGCCCGAAGATCCGTCGTGACGGGATGAGCAGCGTGAGGACCAGGCCGAAGCCCGAGAAGATCGCGCCCGCCACGAAGAAGGGCGGGAAGATGGTCGCGTGCCAGCCCGGCACGAGCGCGATCGCGAAGTCGGTGCTGACGATGGAGTGCACCGAGAGGACGAGCGGGGTCGCGATGCCCGCGAGCAGCCCGTACGCGATCCGGTAGTGGGCGAAGTGGCGGGCCGAGCCGCGCCACCCGAGCGAGAGGATGCCGTAGACGAAGCGACGCCCGCGGCCGGGGGCGCGGTCGCGGAGCGCGGCCAGATCGGGGACGAGGCCCAGGTACCAGAACAGGAGCGAGACGGTGAAATAGGTGCTCACCGCGGCGAAGTCCCAGGGCAGCGCGCTCCGAAACTGCGGCCACACGTGCATCGTCGACGGGTAGGGCGCGAGCCAGTAGGCGAACCAGGGCCGCCCCAGGTGGAGGAGCGGGTAGAGGCCCGCCTGGATGACGGCGAAGATCGTCATCGCCTCGGCGAAGCGGTTGATGCTGGTCCGCCAGCGCTGCTCGAGCAGGAGGAGGATGGCCGAGATGAACGTCCCGGCGTGGCCGATCCCGATCCACCAGACGAAGTTGGTGATCCCGAACGCCCAGCCGACGGGGATGTTGTTGCCCCAGGTGCCGATGCCGGTCCCGACGGTGATCCAGATCATCGCGACGAGGAGCAACGTCCCGAGGGCCGCGAAGCCGAACGCGAGCCCCCACGCCAGCTGCGACCGCGGCTTCCACGTGGTCGAGAGGAGCTGATCCGAGAGCGCCGCCTCGCCCGGGCGGCCGATCACCAGCGGCTCATCCATGCTCAGCCGAGCTCCGGGTTCGGGTTGTCGACGCGCGCCAGGTACATCGTGCGCGGCTGGGTGCCGAGGTCGTGGAGGACGGCGAAGCTCCGCGACTCCTGCCGCCACGCCACCATCTTGGTGTCGGCGTGGGCGAGCGAGCCGAACTGGATCGCCTGCGTGGGGCAAGCCTGCGCGCACGCGGTCACGACCTCGTTGGGACGGATGCGACGATCCTCCCTGCGGGCGCGGATCTCGGTGTTGCGGATGCGCTGCACGCAGTACGTGCACTTCTCCATGACGCCGCGCTCGCGCACCGTGACCTCGGGGTTGCGCTGGAGGTTCCGGAGGCCCGCCTCGGACGAGGGGGCGCCGCCGTTGTAGGGGAGCTCCTCGAGGTAATCGAACCAGTTGAAGCGCCGGACCTTGTACGGGCAGTTGTTCGAGCAGAAGCGCGTCCCGACGCAGCGGTTGTAGATCTGCTCGTTGAGCCCGTCGGGGCTGTGGACGGTGGCGTTGACGGGGCAGACGTACTCGCACGGCGCCCGCTCGCAGTGCTGGCAGAGCATGGGCTCGTTCACCGGGCGGACGTCGGCGCCGTGCTCGAAGTAGCTGTCGATGCGGATCCACTGCATCTCGCGCCCCTTGAGCACGTTCTCCTTGCCCACGACGAGCACGTTGTTCTCCGCCTGGCAGGCGACGACGCAGGCGCTGCAGCCGCTGCAGATCGAGAGGTCGATGGTCATGGCCCACTGATCGCCGGCCTGGGAGTACTCGCGGTAGAGCGACAGCGTCGGGCCCTTCTGGCCCGCGGTGCGGCGCGGATCGTCGTGGTACTCGCCGCGGGTCATCCGGAGCGCGATGGGCCGGTCCTCGGTCGAGAAGTGGCGCTGCGTCGTCGCGAGCGCATGGCGCGGGGCCCCGGGGAGCTTGCGGACGCGAAGCCCGCCGGCGAACGCGGTGTCGGGCGCGGGGCGGAGGCGGTAGGCGTCGAACCCGACGCCGCGGGCGATCGACTCGGCGCCCTCGCGCCCCCAACCGAGCGGCAGCGTCACCGCGCCGTCCGCGTGACCGGCCACGACGAGCGCGGGCGCGTGCAGCGTCCTGTCGCCGAGCCTGAGCTCGAGCGGGTCTCCGTCCTCGACGCCGAGCGCCTTGGCCGAGGCCTCGCTCATCATCGCGGCGTTGTCCCAGGTGAGCTTGGTGATCGGATCCGGGAGCTCGAGCAGCCAGGGGTTGTTCGCGAAGCGCCCGTCGTGCACGGCGGGCGAGGCGACGAACGCGACCTCGTACGGACCATGGAGATCCGCCGGCGCGCCCGCAGGCTGTACGCCGCGCAACGCGGCGGCGATCGCGGCCATGTCGAGGTCGGCGTCGGCGCGAGGCGCATCGGTGCCGGAGAAGAACCCCCGCCGCAGCGCCTCGGTCCAGAAGGCGTCGAAGTCGGCGGGCGCGTAGCGCGCGCGCACGGTGTCGCGGAGCAGGCGCGCGGCGTCGGGGAAGCGATCGCCCGCGAGCGCGGCGAGGACCTCGGCCGGCGTGCGGCCGCTGAAGAGCGGCCGGATCAGCGGCTGCACGAGCGAGTGGGTGCCTCCGTACGACCGGGCGTCGCCCCAGGCCTCGAGGTAGTGCGCCGCCGGGACGAACCAGCGGCAGGCGCGCGCGGTCTCGTCCTCGTAGAGGCCGAGGTACAACGAGGTCTCGACCGCGCCGAAGCGCCGCCCGAGCTCGAGCGCAGCGGGCGAGGCGTAGACGGCGTTGTCCTCGAGCACGATCAGCGTGTCGACCCGCCGGGCGTCGAGATCCGCGACGAGCCCGGCGAGGTCCTGCTCGGCGGCGCCGGCCGAGGCGAGCACCGGCTCGGACGTCCAGGCGGCGCGTCGCGTGCCGAGCGCGGCGTGGAGCAGGTGCGCGACGGCATGCACGGCGGGCGGTTGGTGATCGCCGACGACGACGAGCGAGGTGCCGCCGTGCCGCCGCAGGTCGCGCGCGATCGCCCGGACGAGGTCGCGGTCGGCGGCGGTCGGCGCGAGCCGGCCGAGCTCGGTGGCGAGCGCGGCGGGCATCCGCGGCGGCGCCGCACCCAGCCCGAGGACGAGCTCCGAAGCGATCGCGGCCGCGAACGCGGCGATCTCGCCCTGGCAGCGGCGGAGGCGGTGATCGGCGAGGCTCCCGGTCGGAGTGGGCATCGCCTCGACGACGTAGAGCCGGTTCATGTCGCCGCTCGGCGAGGCGAGGCGGCGCCGCTCGGCGAAGTCGCGCGAGTAGCGGACGCTCATCGGCATCGAGGCGAGGAAGTCGGCGTCGAGCGCCAGGATCACGGCGGCCTCGCGGAAGTCGCGCTGCGCCTGGAGGGGCCGGCCGAAGGCGAGCTGGGCACCCTGCTCGGCGGCTCGGCCCCGCGCCGCCCCGTGGAAGACGACGCGCGCCTCGGGGAAGCGCGCGAGGACGCGCGCGAGCTGCGCCGCGAGGAGAGGAGAGCTGGTCGGCTCCAGCACGAGGCGCAGCCCGGCGCCGCGATCGGCGCGCTCCTGGCCGAGGCGCGCGAGCACCGCCTCCCAGCTCGTGGGCGCCGTGCCTCGACGGAGCGTGCGGGCGCGATCCGGATCGTAGAGGCCGAGCACCGACGCCTGCTCGTGCACGCCGGTCGATCCGAGGCTCGCCGGGTGATCCGGGTTGCCCTCGACCTTGGTGGGGCGGCCCTCGTGGCTCTCGACGAGGAGCCCCGTCGCGAAGCCCGAGAGGACCATGCTCGTCGCGTAGTAGTCGGGGATCCCCGGCGTGACGTCGGGCGGCGTCACGGTGTAGGGCATGATCTTCTCCCGCATGTCCGGGCGGGTGCAGGCGGGCACGCCGGCGAGCGCCATGCTCGCGCCGAGCAGCTTCAGCCACCGGCGGCGGGTCGGGTCGGCGGGCGCGCCCTCGTCGGGCTCGTCCGCGCGCGCGCCGAGGCGCTCGGCGATGCGCTGCCAGAGCTCTCGGCTCGACAGGGCGTCGTCTCCTCCGCCTCGGGTCCCGTCGTTCGCGTCCGCCACTCGGATGCTCCTTCAGCGATGGCACGTGGTGCAGTGGGTGAGGCTGCGGACGCCGAGCGATCGGGCGACGGCGATGCCGATCGCCTCGCGCTCCGGCCCCGGGTCCCAGCGCATGTCGGTGACCAGGGCGGGCGGACGGAGGTTCCGCTCGGGCGCGCGGTGGCAGCCGAGGCACCACGACATCGTCATCGGCTCCGCCTTGTAGACGGTGGCCATCTGATCGACGCGCCCGTGGCAGGTGACGCAGGCGACGCCCTTGGTCACGTGCGCCGAGTGGTTGAAGTAGACGAAGTCGGGGACGTTCGTGACCCGGTTCCACGGGATGGGCATCCCGGAGAAGTAGCTGCGCCGCACCGGCTCCAGCATCGGGCTCTCGCTCCAGATCTGGCTGTGGCACCCCATGCAGAGCTCGGTGGATGGGATGCCCGCGGTCGCCGCGCGGTCGACGGTGTTGTGGCAGTACTTGCACTCGACGCCGTCGTCCTGCACGTGGTGGCGATGATCGAACTGGACGGGCTGATCGACCTCGTCGAGCTGGTCGTTGTGGGAGGGCGTGCGGACGTAGATCATCAGCGCGGCGATCAAGGCGAAGGCGCCGACGGGCACCGCGCCGATGGCGACGCGCAGCGCGGTGTTGCTCCAGGGCGGAAAGAGGGGTGCCATTCGAGAGGCGAGACGGCGTTCGCTGCGGGCGCGATCGGGCCGGGCGGACCTGCGCGATCGAGCGGCGCCCGTCCGCGTCGGGTCTGTCCGGCGAAGTCGGCGCGGGCTTCTGCCGTGCCGTCGGGCGCGCGCTCGTCCTCCGCCGCCGAGCTCACGCGGAAGCTAGCTCGCCCGCTCGGGCCGGCACGCGGGCCGCGCCTGATTCGCGCGTCCGCCACCGAGGTGCGCCGGCGCGGCGGCCGGATCAGCCGGGGGCGGCTCTGCAGCCCGCGCGTGCGAGGCGCGTGAGCACACGCCCGATGTCGCGCTGATCCGGCTGGTCGAACGCCTCGGGCTCGAGCGTCCTCACCGCGCCGAGGAAGCGCCGCCAGCTCCCCTCGCAGGCGACGAGCAGCGCCGCGAGCTCGGCCTCGCCGGTGCCGTACGTCTCGAGCTGCGCGAGCGTGGCGTTGGTGACGGGCGAGCGTCGCCCCAGCTGGACGCGGAGCGCCTCCAGCGTCCGGCGCTTCCGCGCGAGCTTCACGTCGTCCGGCGCGGACGACGCGTAGAGGCGCGAGAGCTCGACGTACGCCGTGTGCATCCGCGCGAGGCGGTGGTTGGAGAGCGCGCGCTCGGCGAGGTAGCTCGCCTTCTCGGCGGAGGTGGGGCCGACCGCGCCGTCGAGGTAGAGCGGCGTCATGCCCTCGGCGACGAACTCGGCGACGCTCTCGTTGAACGTGGACTGGCCCGGGACGTAGACCGTGGCGTGCACCGACTCGTGCAAGACGGTGTCGGCGAGCTCGCCGAGGGCGTCGTCGCCGTCCGAGATCATCGTCGAGAGGACGGGGTCCTCGAACCAGCCGAGGGTCGAGTAGGCGGCGGCGCCGCGGACGTCGACGTCCCAGCCGTCCTCGCGGAGCTCGTCGGCGTAGTCCAGGGCGTCGTCGCGAGCGAACCAGCCGAGGTACGGGACCTCGCCGGCGATGGGGAAGCTCCAGGTCTTGAGCCGGAAGGAGAGCGGCTCGGCCGCGGTGACGACCCACACGGCCACGGGTCGATCGAGATCCGCGTACGCCTCGTAGCTCCCGGTCGTCGAGAGGCCGTGCCGGTGGGCGAAGCGCTTGATCGAGCCCACGTGGGCGAGGACGTCGCGGACACGCCGCGGGACGCCCGGATCGCGCGTCGCCTCTTCGATGGGCCTCGCCGCGAGCGACAGGTCGAGCTGACCGCATCCGGCCTGGACGAGGTAGCGCGCTCCGGTGCAGCCGGTGAGCGGCGCCGCCAGCGCGGCCGCGACGGCGAGGCTCGCGAGCCCCCGTCTCGCGCGCTCGACGCGGCCGGGCCGCTCTCCAGGATGGGGGCGCATCGGGCGGGCCGCGGGCGCGGCGTCAGGGGTGTAGCGGCTCGATCGGCCTCGCGCAACGGTCGTCCGCCATCACCGCGCGCGCGAGCGCTCGCTCGGGAGCGCCGCCTGACCGAGCAGCATCGCCGGCGCGGCCCTCAAGAGCGCTCCGGCTCCTTCGCGAGCTCCTCGCCCCACGAGCTCGGGTGCTCGTGCGCCCGGAGCGACGAGTCCGGCGGATCGCGCGGGGAGATCACGTCGTAGGGCCCAGGGTCCACCTGGCCGATGACGATCCCGTCGACGGCGACGCGGTGGAGCTCGGCGAGACCCGGATCCTCGGCGAGCGCCGAGCGATAGGCCGGGTACTCGATCCCGTGCTCGCTGCAGGTGCGAGCCAAGAGCTCCTCGGTCTCCGGGCCGCCGCCGGCGTGGACGCGGCGGCGCCAGACCTGATCCGTCGCGGCCAACCTGGCGAGGCGGTCGACGAAGGCCTTCATCGTCTCGAGCAGCAACGGCCGGTCCGGCATGATCGCTCCCTCCTCGCGGCGGGCTCGCACGCGCGCCAAAACGGTGACGGGGGTCGGGCGCGCGGCGTGAGGCGTCGACGCGCCGCGGCGCCTCGAGCCCGGGCGCGAGCCGCGTTCGCTCGAGCCGCTCACAGGCCCTCGCGGGCGAGATCGTGCCACGCGCCGTCGACCGTCTCGAGCGCCGCGGCGGCGGCCCGCAGCGCGGCGATCACCGCGCCGATCTCAGGGGCGAGCGGCCCGGCCTCGCCGATCCCGGCGACCGCTTCATCGAGCCCGTCGACCATCGCCCGCACGAGCGGGGCGCGCGCGTACGGCCCGTCGGCGAGCGCGCGCAGGCTCTGGGCCGCGGCTCCGAGGGCGTGCTTCACGGCGCGCGTCGTCGCGGCGCTTCCGGGCGGCGGCGCCGCGAGGGCGACGGCGTCGCCACGGATCAGCGCGCTCGCGCGCCTCTGTCCGGCCGCGTCGCCGCGCGGCGCCATCGCGACCACCGTCGCCAGGCGTTCGATCGCGCCGGGCAGGCTCTCGACGCGGAGATCGATCGGCAGGAGATCGAGCGCGATCACGTGCCGCTCGTAGTCGCGCAAGGCCGCGGGGAAGCTCGCCGGCGCGGCGTCGCCGGCGGGGTCGGGAGCGCTCCGCGGCCCGCCGCCGACGGCCGGCGACGACGCGGGCGTGTCGCTTCGGCGCGGCGGCCCGTCGAGGCTCGCGTCGCCCGTGCGCGCGAGCGGCGGCGGCGGGAACGGGCGGCACCCTGCGGGGCCGCAAGCAGCCAGGCACAGGAGCGCGGCGGCGGCTCGCTGCATGCGACGGAAGCTGCAACGGGCGGGCCGCCCGCCCGGGCGAGCCCCCGCGCGCGGGCGGGGCAGCCGGGCGCAACCGACCGGGCGGGCTGGCACCTCCTTCGCAACGCGTCGCGCGCATGCTCCAGGGATCGCGGGCAGCGCGGCGATCGCGGGATCGACGGGCAGACAGGCCCCTCACCAGGCACGTCGGCCCCGAGCAGATCCTGCTCGACCTCGTCATCCGGCTCGAGCGGGCCCGTCGAACGCGGAGGCCGGCGACGCCATCGACGGG
This sequence comes from uncultured Polyangiaceae bacterium, assembly GCA_964372055.1. Classification (GTDB taxonomy): domain Bacteria; phylum Myxococcota_A; class Polyangia; order Polyangiales; family Polyangiaceae; genus CAYJPW01. Next base: position 15,364 of record CAYJPW010000009.1, on the reverse strand, counting down.
CTCGAGCGCGCCCTCGAACAGGCCCAGCGAGCGTCGAGAGGATCTTCATCGACGCGACTCGCTCCGCCGTGCGCACGGGGCGCGCCACGTGACGGTCGCCAGGCTCTTCGTCCGCGCCTCAGGCGGCGCGCTCCTCCAGATCGCGCGTCGCCGCGGCGCGCGTGTGCTCCGAGAGCCACGAGCGCACCTCGGCGAGGTGAACGCGCTCGTCGTCGAGCGCGGTCCGGAAGCCCTGGACGAGCTCGTCGTGACCCGTCGCCGTCGCGAGGTCGATGAGCATCTCCCACGCCGCGTTGTCGGCGAGCTCGGCGACGAGGATGGCGTGGAGCGACTGATCGAGCGTGGTGCGCGGATCGGCGATCACCTGAAGAACGCCCTGCGCCTCGACGCCGGCGACGTCGGCGGACGGCGTCACCGCGGTGGGGTCTGCCCCGAGCGAGCGCATCGCGTCCTCGACGAGGCGGAAATGATCGAGCTCGTCGTCGTGGAAGCGGGCGAGGCGCTCGCGTGACGGCCCTCCGTCCCACGTGCCGAGCGCGTCGAGCTTGGTGATGAGCAGCTCGTACAGGCGCGTCCCCGTCCGCTCGAAGGCGACCCGCTCGCCGAGCTTGTCGAGGAAGACCGTCGGCTTCTTCGTCAACAGCTCCTTGCCCATCTTGGCGACGCCCTTGAGCGTGCCCGGAGGCGGGACGCTCCCGATGGGCTCGGCCTCGCGCGCGTACTCGATCCGCACCGCGGCCGCGGGCTCGCGCCCGAACGAGGGCGCCACGCCCGACTCGGCCGCGCCCTCGCAGGTCCGCTCGCTGTCCTTGGGCGAGGTGTCGATCCCGGTGCGGTTCATCCCCATGTCGGTCGGCTCTTTCATGGCGATCCTCCTCAAGCGGCGCGGCGGTTCAGCTCGGTCCCGGGCTCCCAGACGTAGCCGGCCGCCACGGTCTCCGACGGCGAGCCGGCCGAGCTCATCTGGCGGGCGTACTCGAGGGAGGGCGAGTCCTCGCGGAGCTCGCTCGCGTCGACGAAGCGGGGGCCGTCGGCGCGGAGGTCGAGCTCGCTGGCGAGGACCTCGCGCACGTAGTCGCGGTGGCTCCGGTAGGCGATCGGCTCGGGCAGGGTCTCGGGGAGGATCTCCATCGCGTCCCGGCCCTCGACGCGCTCGAAGAGCTCGCGCACGAAGTGGAGGTGCCCGAGCTCGTAGTCGATCATCCGCTCCCAGATCGACCGGATCCGCGGGTTCTTCTCGGAGGCGTGGCAGCTCATGTAGTTGTAGACCTCGGTCGCCTCGTGGAGCAGCCACTTCTCGAGGAGCGTCTCGTCGGGATCGATGATCGACTCGTACTGCGTGACGTGCTGCTCCTCGATCGACGCGATTTCGGCGTAGAGCTGGCGCGCCAGCGGATCGGCGAAGAACGGGCCGACGTTCATGTAGTAGTTGTGCGTCTGCTGCTCGCCCGCCATGATCGTGAGGGCGTTGAGCTTGCTGATCGGCGCGGCCAGGGCGCGGTCGTAGGGCTCGCGCAGGTCGTCGGTCGGGGCGCGGTGCTCGATCGCCGTGGGCCGGCCGGGCCGGATGTCGGTGTAGCTCTGGAGGATGGTGTTGGCGTCCTTGCCCTCGAGCCGGTCCATGAGGGCCGAGTAGCGATACAGATGGTCGAAGTCCTCGAGCAGGCCGAAGTGGTAGACCTGCTTGAGGTACGCGTCGGGCTCGTGCTGGGCGACGCTCGCCGTCACCTCGATGGCGACCTGCTCGTACGCGATGGTCGTCTCGAGCGGCGACTGGTCCGCCGGCAGCAGCCAGTTGACGAGCGTCGCCTGGTGCTGTTCGACCCGCCGGACGCGGGCGAGCTCGGCGCGGTGGGCACGGCTCATCCGCGCGACGGAGTGCTGGAACCGGATCGACTCGAGCTCGATCCCGTTCATGAGGATGATGCGGACGCGCGTGAACGCGTCGTCGTCGAGCTTGCTGATGGTCGGGCGGCAAAGGTCCTTCCAGCTGAACCGCTGCTGGTCGAGCGGCACGCCCTTCTCTTTGCTGATGTCCAGGGCCACGGTCGCCTCCTCGTCTCGTCGTCGGTGGGACGGTCACCCGCGCGGGCGGCCGCCTCGTCATCGGGTGCGTCTCGCTCGACGCGGCGCCCGTCCCGCGCCGCGCGCCGGCGCTCCCGCGGAGCGCCGGCGGCTTCGGCTCTCGTGTCGCCGTCAGTGGCGCGTCACCGAGAGCATGCGCCCGCCCACGGCGCTGCCGCTCAGGAGCACCGCCGCGCCGAGCGCGAGCAGCGCGATCAACGTCAGCGTCGCCGCGGGGCCGCCCGCCAGCGCGATCACGCCGAGCACCACGGCGCCGATGCCGACGAGCGTGTCGATGCCCGACGCGGCCTTGGCAGCGTGCTCGGCGGCCTCGGCCCCGCGATCGGCGAGCTCGCCGCCGACCGTGCCCAAGGTCGCGGTCAGGCCGCCGCCCACGAGCAGCGTGCCCCCGAAGACGATCACGGCGATCGGCCCGAGCACCATGGGCGCGATGTTGATGAGCGTGAGGATCCCGAGCACCACGCCGGCCGCGCCGCCGATGGCCTCGGCGCTCGCCCCGCCGGTGAGGTCGGCCTCGGAGGCTCCGAACGCGTGAGAGAGCTTCCGGTGCTCGGCGGCGACGGCGCCCGCTTGCGCCAGGAACGCCACCCCGACGAGGAGGATCGCGATCGCCATCGTGTGCCGCGGCCACAGCTTCGCGAGCCCGAGGATGGCGAGCACCACCGCGCCGAGGCCGCAGACGGCCTGGACGATGGAGCCGCCGCCCGCGACCTTCAGCGAGCGCTCGAATCCGCGCTTGCGCTCGTGCTGAGCACGCCGCTCCGAGATCGGCGCCGGCTCGCCGAAGCTGGGCGCCGGCCCGGTGGTCCGCTGTCGTTCGGTCGGTTCGATGTTCGCCATGGTCTTCACCCCGTGTTGATGCTGGGCGAGGCGTGCCCCGCGATCGCCTGAAGCGTGGTCCCAGCCAGTGCCATGCAGGTCCTGCACCGGGAGCGCGGGCGGGCCCGGGCGTGGGACGACGCGCCTGTCCGCGCGCGCCGAACGTGGGAGCCGGCGCGGTGTCGCGGGCCGCTCGCCGCTGATCGCCCCCGGCGTCGCCCCGGCCGCGGCTCGTGGAGCGGCCATTGCAGGCTGCGCACCATGCACCGGTCCACCGAGCCTCCGTTCGATCTCGAGGGCGTCTCCCGTCCGCTCAGCGAGCGGGGCCGCGTCGCGCCCGCGCCGGGGCGAGCGTCGCCCGGGCCGTCGAGCGCACCGGCTACCATCGCGCAGGGCCGCGTCGGCGCGGTGGCCACCGACGTGGTGACGCGCCCGCCCGCGAGCGCGCGGCAGCGCCGGCGCCGCCGGCTCGGCGTCGCCGTCGGCGTCGCGTTCGGGGCGGTGGCGTGCGCGAGCGTGGGCATCGCGTTGGCGCGCCGCCCGCGCCGGCGCCGCTGGGCCCGCGCGTTCGCGTGATCGGCGACCCCAGACGTCCCGCCCGAACGGTCGACTTCCGCGCGGCGGAGCCCGTATCCTCATCGGCGTGCACGCCGGCGCCGTCATCACCGATCGCTTCGAGATCGAGCGACGGGCCGGCAGCGGCGGCATGGGAACCGTCTACCGCGCCCGGGACCGCACCACCGGCGCGCCCGTCGCCCTCAAGCTGCTCAGCGGGCTGAACCCGGCCGCGCGCGCCCGCTTCGCGCGCGAGGCCAGGGTGCTCGCCGCGCTCCGCCATCCGGGGATCGTCCGCTATGTCGCGCACGGCGAGACGGTCGACGGCGAGCCTTACCTCGCGATGGAGTGGCTCGACGGCGAGGATCTCGAGCACCGGCTCGCGCCGGGGGCGCTCGGCGTCGCCGCCTCGCTCGCGGTCGTCCGCGGGGCGGCCGACGCCCTGGCGGCGGCCCACCGCGCCGGCGTCGTGCACCGCGATGTCAAGCCCTCGAACCTCTTCTTGTGGGGCGGAGAGCTCGAGCCCAAGCGCGGACCGCGTTCGCGGCCGCTCGAGCCCGAGCGCGGACCGCGTTCGCGGCCGCTCGAGCCCGAGCGCGGACCGCGTGCGCGGCCGCTCGAGCGGGTCAAGGTGCTCGACTTCGGCATCGCGCGCCTCGACCGCTCGGCCGCGGTCACCCGCACCCGCACCGGGCTGGTGATCGGCACGCCGGGGTACATGGCGCCGGAGCAGGCGCGCGGCAGCGGCGAGGTCGACGCGCGCGCCGACGTCTTTGCGCTCGGCTGCGTCCTCTTCGCCTGCGTCACCGGCCGCCCCCCATTCACCGGCGAGAGCATGATGGAGGTGCTCGCCAAGATCGTGTTCGGCGATCCGCCGCGCGTGTCGAGCCTCTGCGGGGACGTGCCGCCGGAGCTCGACGACCTCGTCGCCCGCTGCATGGCGAAGGAGCGCGACGAGCGGCCGTCCGACGCCGGCGCCGTCGCGGCCGCGATCGCGGCGCTCGGCGAGCTCGGCGAGATGCGCCCGCGCCCGCGGACCCGCCCGCCGCCCGCGCTCACCACGCGCGAGCAGCGCCTCGTCTCGGTCGTGGTGGCGGTCGGCAGCGATCTCGGCGCGCCCACGGCCGCCCCCGCGGTCACCATGGATCCGAGCGAGGCGGCCGAGGCGTCCGACCTCGCCTCGCAGAAGCGGGCGGAGCTCGGCGACGTGGCGCGGAGCTTCCGCGGTCGCCTCGAGGTGCTCGCCGGCGGCGCCGTGCTGATCGCGCTCGAGGGCGGCGGCGTCGCCACCGATCAGGCCGCGCGCGCGGCGCGCTGCGCGCTGGCGATGCGCGAGCGCCTCGGCGCCGTGCCCATGGCGCTCGCGACGGGGCGCGGCGCCACGGCGGGCGAGTCGTTCATGGGCGAGGTCGTCGGCCGCGCGGTGCTGCTCGCCTCCGCCGAGGCGCCGACGAGGTCGATCCGGATCGACGACGCCACCGCGGCGCTGCTCGGCGAGAGGTTCGACCTCGCGGTCGGCGAGGCGAGCCAGGAGCTCGTGGGCGAGCGCGAGTCGTTCGACGCGGATCGGAAGCTGCTCGGCAAGGCGACGCCCTGCGTGGGGCGCGAGCGCGAGATCGGGACGCTCCAGGTGATCTACGACGAGTGCGTGGCCGAGCCGGTGGCGCGCGTCGCCCTCGTCACCGGCGCGGCCGGGGCGGGGAAGTCGCGCGTGCGCCAGGAGCTCATGCGCGTGCTCGAGCGCCGCGGCGACCGCGTCGGCGTCTGGGTCGGGCGCGGCGACTCGGTGAGCGCCGGCGCGCCGCTCGGCCTCCTCGCCCAGGCGCTCCGCGGCGCGGCGGGGATCTCGGGCGGCGAGCCCCTCGAGGTCCGGCGCCAGAAGTGGCGCCGGCGCGCGACCGAGCGCCTCGCCGGCGCCGACGCGGAGCGCGTCGCGGCCTTCCTCGGCGAGGTGGTGGGCGCGCCGCCGCCGGACGAAGAGAGCCCTCAGCTCGCCGCCGCGCGCGCCGACCCGGTGGTGATGGGCGATCAGATCCGCCGCGCGTTCGAGGATCTCGTGGCCGCGGAGTGCGCGGTGCAGCCCCTCGTCCTGGTGCTCGAGGACCTGCAGTGGGGCGATCTGCCGACGGTGAAGATCATCGACTCGGCGCTCCGCAACCTGGAGCAGACGCCGCTGCTCGTGATCGCGACCGCGCGCCCCGAGGTGCACGAGCTCTTCCCGCGGCTCTGGGCCGAGCGGCACCCGCAGGAGATCCGCGTCGGGCCCCTCCTGCCGAAGGCGAGCGAGCGCCTCGTCCGCCACGTCCTCGGCGACGCGGTGCCCCCCGAGGCGATCGCCCGCATCGTCGGCCACGCCGCCGGCCACCCGCTGCACCTCGAGGAGATCATCCGCGCCGTCGCCGAGGGCGGCGGCGCTTCGCTGCCCGACACGGTCCTGGCGATGGTCGAGGCGCGGCTCGAGGCGCTGGATCCCGAGGCGCGCCGCCTCCTCCGCGCCGCCAGCGTCTTCGGCCGCCTCTTCTGGGCCAGCGGCGTCGAGGCGCTCGTCGGCCGGACCGAGGCGTCCGGCGCGGCGGGGGAGTGGCTCGAGCTGCTCGTCGAGCGCGAGTGGATCGCCGCGCGCGAGACCTCGACCTTGCCCGGCCAGACCGAGTACGTCTTCCGCCAGGACGTCGTCCGCGAGGCGGCGTACGCGATGCTGCTCGAGCAGGATCGCGCGCTCGGCCACCGGCTCGCGGGCGCCTGGCTCGAGAAGGCGGGCGAGCGCAGCGGCGTGGTGCTGGCGCGCCACTTCGAGCTCGGCGGCGACGCCGCCCGCGCCGTCGAGCACTACCTCGCCGCCGCCGAGCAGGCGCTCGACGGCAACGACTTCGCGGCGGCGGTCGCGCACGGCGAGCGCGTCGCGGCGCTCGGGGCGGCGGGCGAGGCGCTCGGCCGCGCCCGCGCCGCGCAGGCCGAGGCGAGCGCGCACCGCGCCGCCTACGAGGACGCGCGCCGCCTCGGGGCCGAGGCGCTCGAGCTGCTCCCGCGCGGCTCGGCGCCGTGGTGCCGCGCCGCCGGAGCCGTGGCGCAGGCCTCGGGCAAGCTCAGCGCGCTCGACGGCGTCCAGGCGGCGGCGCGGGCGCTGCTCTCGCTCGCCCCGGACGTGCCGCGCGGCGTCGCGTTCGCGGCGGCGTGCGCGCCGGCGGTGATCCAGCTCCTCATCGGCGGCGACAGCGCCCTGGCCGCCTCGCTCATCGAGGCGCTGCGCCGGCTCGAGGCGCTGCCCGCCGGCAAGGACCCTGCCGTCGCCGGGCAGATCCTCCGCGCGCGGGGGGCGCGCCACGCGTTCGGCGGCGATCCGGGCCTCTCGCTCACCCTCCTGCGTGCGAGCGTCGCCGCCTTCGAGGCCGCCGGGGATCTGCGCTCGGTGTGCTCGCTGCGCAACACGCAGGGCTGGTACGCCGCCGAGTGCGGGGCGCTCGAGGAGGGCGAGCAGGCGCTGCGCGACGCGGTGCCGCTCGCCGAGCGCATGGGCCTGCCCAACCTCGTCGCGCAGGTGAAGCACAACCTCGGGCTGCCCCTCTTGCGGCTCGGTCGGCTCGACGAGGCGCGCCGGGTGGAGGAGGAGGCGCTCGAGGTCTTCATCGTCCAGGGGGATCGCCGCCTCGAGAGCGGCGCGCACGGCTACCTGAGCTGGATCGGCGTGCTCGCGGGCGATCCGGCGACGGCCGAGGCCGAGGGCCGTCGCTCGGTCTCGTCGGCGCCGTCGGCGCCGGTGCAGGTCTCGGCCCAGGCCTTCCTCGCGGCCGCGCTCCTCGCGGCCGGTCGCGCCGCCGAGGCGCTCGACGCGGCGCGCGAGGGGATGCGCCTCCTCGAAGCGTGCGGCGTGACCGAGGAGGGCGTCTCGCTCCTCTACCTCGTCCACGCCGAGGCGCTCCTCGCCACGGGCGATCGCGCCTCGGCGCGCGCGGCCATCGGGGCGGCGCGCGAGAAGCTCCTCTCGCGATCGCTCAAGATCGGCGACCCCGGCCTGCGCGCGACCTTCCTCGAGCGCATCGCCGAGAACGCGCGCACGCTGGCGCTCGCGCGCGCCTGGGTCGACGAGGAGCCCGCCTGATCGCGGCGCTACTCGCCCGCGGAGAAGCGGACCAACGAGTAGACCGGCGCGGCGCCGGACCTGTCGAGGCGCGCGCGGCCCTCGAGGAAATCGAGCTCGACGACGAACGCGTACCCGACGACCTTGCCGCCCTGCCGGCGGGTCAGCTCCGCGGCGGCGCTCGCGGTCCCGCCGGTGGCGAGGAGATCGTCGACGATGAGCACGTTGGCGCCGGGCCGGAGCGAGTCGAGGTGCATCTCGAGCTCGGCCTCGCCGTACTCGAGCGCGTAGGCCACGCGATCGCTCCTCGCCGGCAGCTTGCCGGGTTTGCGGACCGGCACGAAGCTCGCCAGCAGCCGCGCCGCGAGCGCGCCGCCGAAGATGAAGCCGCGCGACTCGATCCCGACCACGGCGTCGACGTGCTCGCCGATGAAGCGCTCCGCCAGGAGATCGAGCGCGATGTGGAACGCGCGAGGATCCGCGAGCAGCGGGGTGATGTCCTTGAAGAGGATCCCCGGCTTGGGAAAGTCGGGCACGTTGCGGAGGTGCGCCTTGAGGTACCGGAGCGCGTGATCCGACGGCAATTCGTCGTGGTTGAAGCCCGACAGCGAGCGGAGGAAGGGGCGAGGGGGGGCGTCGTCGCGGCTCGACATGGGCGGAGGCTACCGCATCCGGCGCGCGGGGGAGACGCTACTGCTGCGCGCTGCCTGCGGCCGATCCGGCGGCGCCGCCGGCGACCTCGGCGGCGACCTGGGCGTGCTCGGGCGCGAACAGATCGAGCGTCAGCGGGGTGACGCTCACGTGACCGGCGTCCCAGGCCTCGGTGTCCGAGCCGGGCACGAAGCTCTCGTGGCGCACCCCCGCCCCGCCGATCCAGAGGTACTCCTTGCCGCGCGGGTCCTTGCGATAAATCACGTCCTCGTCGTAGAGGCGGGCGCCGAGGCGCGTCGCCCGCACCTCCCAGGCGGCGCCGCGCGGGATGTTGACGTTGAGGAGCGGCACCCGCGCCGTCCCGGTGAGCACCGGCGCCTCCTCGATGCCCGAGGTCATGCGCGCTCGCCTCCACGCCGCGAGCATCGACAGCGCCAGCGAGGCGCCGAGCGCCGCCGCGGCGTCGACCTGGGCGCCGGCGTCCGCCGAGATCGCGATCGCCGGGACGTTGCGGATCGCGCCCTCGCGCGCCGCCGCGACCGTGCCGGAGTAGAAGACGTCGGCGCCGAGGTTGGGGCCGTGGTTCATCCCCGAGACGACGAGATCGGGCCGTCGCGGCAAGACGCGCGTCCCCGAGTGGAGCGCGACGTAGACGCAGTCGGCCGGCGTGCCGTCGACGCCGAAGACGCCGTCGCTCGCCTGCCGCAGGCGCAGGATCCGGTGGAGGCTGAGCGAGTGGCTGGTCGCGCTCTGGTTCGCCTCGGGGGCGCACACGACGACCTCGGCGAGCTGCGCGAGCGCGGCGCGCAGGGCGAGCAGGTTCGGCGCGGCGAAGCCGTCGTCGTTCGAGAGCAGCACCAGCGGGCGCACGCCGGCTAGCCCCCGAGCAGGCGCTTGGGGAGCGCCCCGAGCAGCGTGAAGAACGCGGCGATGCGGCCGAAGAAGCCGGCGCCGCCGCGCACGCGCGCCATCGCCAGCGCCACCGTCCGGAGCGCGGGCGTGTAGGGGTACCACCAGAGCTCGCGCGAGCCGCCGCTGCGATCCTCGAGGACGAAGCGGGCCCGGGTGAGCTCGTGGAGCGCGTGCGGGCTGTTGGTGACGCCGTAGCCGCTCTCGCCCGCGCCGGTCCACGGCGCCTGGGGGAGCGCCGCGGTGAAGCCGTGGTTGTTGATGGTGACCACGCCGCTCCGGAGCCGCCGCGCGAGCTCCTGCGCGTGGTTGATCCGCTTCGTCCACAGGCTCGTCGTCAGGCCGAAGCGCGAGCGGTTGGTGCGCTCGATCGCCTCGTCGGCGGTCTCGACCACGACGATGGGCAGGATCGGGCCGAAGGTCTCTTCGCGGAGCAGCGGCGTCTCGTCGTCGGTGAGCTTGACGACCGTGGGCGGGAAGGCGAGCGAGCCCGCCTCGGGCGCGCCGCCGGCCAGGATCTCGGCGCCGCCGGCGACCGCCTCGTCGAGGTGCCCGCGGACCACGTCGCACTGGCGCGCCGTCGTGAGCACCGCGGTGTCGACGCCGGGCCGGAGCTCCTTGGTCAGGGCGACGACGCGCTCGACGAGCTTGTCGGCGATCGCCTTCTCGACGTAGACGCGCTCGACCGACGCGCAGTTCTGGCCGGCGTTGGTGAACGCCCCCCAGACGAGGCCGCGCGCGGTGCGCTCCAGGTTGCAGTCGGCGAGCACGATGGCGGCGTCCTTGCCGCCGAGCTCGAGCGAGCAGGGGACGAGGCGCTCGGCGCAGGCGACCGCGATGCGGCGGCCGGTGGCGACGCTCCCGGTGAACACGACGAGATCGACGTCGGCGGCGACGAGCGCCGCGCCCACGTCGCCCCCGCCCTGGACGAGCTGGAGCACGCCCTCGGGGAGCAGCCCCTCGAAGAGCGAAGCGACCAGGGCGCCGGCGCGCGGCGTCACCTCGCTCGGCTTGAAGAGGACGGCGTTGCCGGCGAGCAGCGCCGGCACCAGCGTGCGGAGCGGGATCGCCACCGGGTAGTTCCACGGCGTGATCAGGGCGACGGTGCCGCGCGCCTCCTTGTGGATGCGGCCCACCTTGCCGGGGTAGGCGAGGGCGTCGAGCTCGACGGTCTGGCCGTCGAGCAGCTCCTCGATCGACATCGTCCAGTAGTCGACGAGATCGGCGTTGGGCAGCACCTCGGCGAGCAGGCCCTCCTCGACGGGCTTGCCGCACTCGCGCGACAGGAGCGCGCCGATGGCGTCGGCGCGCTCGAGGATCCGCTTCTTCACCTTGGCGATCGCCGAGGCGCGATCGCGCACCGGCACCTCGGCCCAGGCGCGCTGCGCCTTGCGCGCCTTGGCGACGAGCTCCGGGAGGCTCGCCGGATCGGTGGCCGCGACGGGATCGAGCGCCGAGCCGTCGAGCGGGCTCGTCGCGGGGAACGGCGAGATCGCGGAGCCCTTCGGATCGTCCGGCGGAGCAGCGTCCTTGGCTTCCGGCGCGGTGGCGTTTGCGCTCTCCATGGCGCGCGGACTCTAGCCGCGAGGGGCGCCTGCTACCAGCGCCGCGCTACGGATACGTCTCGCCGCCGCCGGGCGGCGGCGCGGCGCCCCCCCGGGGGGGGGCGCCCCCCCGCCGCCCCCCCCCGCGCGGGGGGCGAAGGGGGATGCGGCACTCGATCTTCACGGCCTGTCCTCCCGTCAGCCACGCGCCGGCGACCGGCGGATCGGCGGGCTTCGCCACGCGCACATTCTTCGTCCCGCAGGGGAGCTTGATCTTCTGCCCCGCCTTGCCGGCGAAGATGCCGTTCACGTAGACGTTGCCCTCCGCGGGCGTCGTCACGAGCAGGTAGCCGAGCATCGCGTTCAGCGACGAGCCATCGTCCTCGGCGGGCGCCGTGGTCGCCGGCGCGGCGCCGGCGTCGCTCGGGGCGGCGGAGGGCGGGGCGGTCGCCGACGCGGCCGCCGAGGGCGGCGCCGCGGCGCTGGGCGCGGTCGCGGCGCTGGGCGCGATCGCGGCGCTGGGCGGCGTCGCGATGCTGGACGGCGGTGCGAGCGCCGCGTCCGAAGGCTTCGGCGCAGGCGCCGCGGAGGGCGTGGGCGTCCCCGTCGGCGCGGGGCCGGTGCCGACCACGCCGTCGAGCAGGCCCATCTGCAGCGCGGCGAAGGCGGCGCCGCCGGCGACGACGGCAGCGAGGAAGAACGGCACCCAAACGCGCCGTCGCTTCGGCTGTTCCGGGGTCACCGAAGGCTTGGTCGGCGGCCCCTCGAGCCTGGGGCCGACGTCGGCCGCGGGCGCGGGCGGGGGCGGCGGCGCGGGTGCGGCCGCGGCGAGGCCCGCCGGGGCGACGACCTGCTCTTCGGCGGGGATCGTCTTGTCGAACGCCAGCGCGCCGGCCGGCTGCTCGTCGGCGGGGCCATGCGCCGCCTGGTCGGCCGCCGCCGAGATGCGCCGGGCCGCGGCCGGCTCGGGACGCGTGGCGGGCGGCGACAGCGGCGACAGCGGCGCCTCGGCCGGTGTCTCGCCGAGCGGGCCCTCGATCAAGTCCTCGAGATCGGCGGACGAGCGCGCCCCTGTCGAAGCGGCGGCGGGCGATGCCGCGGGCGGCGACGCGGCCGGCGACGCCGCCGGCTCGGCCTCGATCAACGAGGGCAGCTGCGTCTCCGCCGTGATCGTCGCCGCCATCAGCGCTTCTTCCAGCGCCGCCGAAGCGCCCACCGGCGCCGGCTTGTCCGCGGGCTTCTCCGCCTTGGCCACCTCGGCGGGCGGGCTCGCCGCAGGCGGGCTCGCCGCGGACGGGCTCGCCGCGGACGGCCTGCCGTGCGCCGGATTGCCGGTGAGCGCCCCGAGCGCCTTCATGTCCTCGGCGTTGAGGCCTCCGACGAGCGTCTTGGCGACGCCCGAGCGGCGCGACGTGGCGAACGGAGAGGCCGGCACGGTGGCGGGCGCGCGCGCGGCGGCCGGCTCGACCACCGGGAGCGGCGGCGGCGCCGCGACCGGCTCGGCAGGCTTGGGCTCGGGCGGCTTCGGCGCCGCGACCAGCTCCGCCGGCTTGGGCTCGGCAGGCTTCGCCTCGGCCAGAGGTCGCGCCTCCATCGCGGGCCTCGCCTCGGCGGCAGGGACCGCGGGCTTCACGTCGGCGGCAGGCTTCACCTCGGCCGCAGCGACGGGCTTCACCTCGGCGGCGTGGACCGCGGGCTTCACCTCGGCGGCAGGGACCGCGGGCTTCGCCTCGGCGGGCTTCACCTCGGCGGGCTTCGGCGCCTGCTTCGCCTCGGGCGGGCGCGTCGCGACCGCGGGCGGCTTCGGGCTCGCCGTCTCGAACTTCGGGGCCGGAGGCCTGCCGGCGGCGACCGGGGGCGCCTTCGGGCTGGGCGCCGGCTCGGCCTTCGGCGCGGGGGGAGTGACCTCGGCCGCGGCGACGGGGATCTCGCCGAGCGGCCTCGCGTCACGGACCTCGACCGCCGAGGTCCGCTCGCGTTCGATGAGCTTGATCGCCTCGGAGAGCTCGACCGGGCTCCGATCGGTGTCGCCCTTGGCGACCGCCGCGACCTCGGCCGGCTTCGGCGTGGGCGGCGGCTCGGCCGGCTTCGGCGCGGGCTTGGCGGCCGCGGGCGGCGGTTGCGTCTCGACGAGGACGGGCGGGACGGGCTTGGCCGAGGCGGCGACCGGCGGCGCGCTGACCTTCGGCGTCTCCGGCAGCGACGCGGGCTCGGACGGTGCGGCGGCCGCGTGCTCGACGACCGGGGCGGCCTCCGGGTGGAGGGCCGGCCCCCCGTCCTGGTGCACGTCGGGGCGGGCCGCTTGCGCGTTCTTCTGGACGCGGGCCAAAAGGGCCTCGAGCGCCGCCACTCTCTCCGTCACGTTCACGCGGCCGGAGCATACCGCGTCGCGCCGTTCCTGACGATCATTCGGCGGAAATGGCTCCGCGGGGCGGGCGGAATCGTACGCGCGGACGCCGCGGCTTGCGCGCGATCACGCGTTGCGCGGCGGCTCACCTCGGGGCCGCGTCGGTTTCGTGAGCGGGGCGACGTCGGCGATGGCTGCGGCGGTTCGCGGGCTCTCCTCAGCCCAGCTCGTAGCACTGGTCGAACGAGTCGCCTTCCATGTCGATGTAGATGCGGCCGGGCTGGAGATCGACGCTCTCGAGCTTCACCGAGAAGAAGAGCTTGGCGGCGCTGAGCGTCTCGCGCTTCTCGAAGCGCAGGATCGCGCCCTCGCCCTCGGCGCGCGCCGTCCCCGAGAGCCGCGCCGGGATCTTGAGGTCGAACTTCTTCAGCTCGATCTTGAGGTCCGGCCCTTCGTTGGAGAAGGCCGCGTGGGTGCCGTCGACCCGGAAGCGCGCGCCGCCGCGCGACTCGAGCAGGTGCCTGACCTTGTCGGTGAGCCGATCGGCCGCGACCGCCTCGACCAGCGCCACCAGGGGGACGTCGCCGCCGGCGCGGACCACGGGGAGGAGCTGCTCGAGCAGCTTGCGGACGGGCTCGCGGAGCTCGGGGCGCCTGTGCGTCTGGACGGCCATCGCGCCGAGCCTACCGCAGTCGGGCTGCGCCCGCTCGCGGCCCGCGCTCGTCCGCCACGACGGGGATCGTCGACGACGCGGCGGGCGACGTGCGATAGCGCGAGCCCGCGGGCGGCCTCGTCGCTGGAATCGGCTCCCGGGACGCTCTATGTGGGTTCCGCCTCGCGCCGAAAGGACAAGCCATGACGATGCGGTTCGCCCCTCTCTCGCTCGCGCTCGCGCTCACCACGCTGGGCGCATCCGCCGCGGCGCAGGCGCCCGCGCCCCCGGCGGCGCCGCCTCCGTCTCCCGGCCCCGCCGTCCCCGCCGAGTCGGCCGACGCGCTCGCCGCGGCGCTGGCCCCGCGCCCGGGCGGGCTCACCCCCGCCGACGCCGCCAAGCAGGCCGCGGGCTCGAGCTACGCCGTCCGCGCCAGGCAGGCCGAGCTCCGCGCCGCGTCGGCGAAGGTCGACCAGGCGCTCGTCAACTACTTCCCCCGCGTCACCCTGATCGCGAGCTACGCGCGGCTCTCGCCGGTCTCGAGCTCGCTCGGGGGCGGCGGCGCGCTCGTCGGGGCCCGCGCCGACGGCCCGCTGACCACGGGGCCGTGCCCGACCAACCCGGCGACCACCTGCGTCCTCGACTCGTCCGGCACGCCGGTCGCGGCCTCCTCGAGCGCGCTCGACCTCCCTTCGCTCGAGAACCAGTACTCGGTGACGGCGTCCCTGGCCGTGCCCATCTCGGATTACGTGCTGCGCATCTCGCAGACGCGCGCCAGCGCCTCGCGCGCCGCCGAGTCCAAGCGCCTCGAGGTCCAGGCCCAGGAGCTCCAGGCCGAGGCCGACGCCCGCGTCGCCTTCTACAACTGGGTGCGCGCCAAGGGGCAGGCGGTCGTGGCCGGGCAGGCGGTCGCGCAGGCGAAGGCGCACGTCGCCGACGCGAAGCAGCTCCGCGCCGCCGAGGTCGGATCGAACGCCGACGTCCTCCGCCTCGAGGCCCAGGTCGCGGGCGCCCAGCAGCTCGAGGCCGAGGCCCAGGCGTTCGAGAGCATCGCCGAGCTCCAGCTCCGCACGCTCATGCACGCGCCCGAGGGCAGGCCGCTCGAGATCGGCGTCGACGTGCTCCACGAGACCGCCGCGATGCCGCCCGAGTCGCTCGCCGATCTCCAGCAGGAGGCGCTGCAGAAGCGCCTCGAGCTCCGCGCGCTCGACGAGGCGCAGGAGTCGCTGCGCGAGGTCGAGTCGGCGACGAAGGCGGCCTACGCGCCGCGCCTCGACGCCTTCGCCGACGCCACGCTGGCGAACCCGAACCCGCGCATCTTCCCCCAGCGCGACCAGTTCGACATGACCTGGGACGCCGGGCTCCGGCTCACCTGGATCCTCAACGACACGTTCACCACGATGGGCGCGTCGGCCGAGGCCAAGGCGCGCGTCGAGGCCGTCACCGAGCAGAAGGGCTCGCTCCGCGACGCCGTCCGCCTCGAGGTCGCGGCGGCGTACTTCGACATGAAGAAGGCGGTGGTGAGCATCGAGTCCGCCGATCGCGGCATCGTCTCCGCCGAGGAGTCGCTGCGCGTGCAGCGCGAGCTCTTCCGCGCCGGCAGGGCCACCGCGGTGAACCTCGTCGACGCCGAGACCGAGCTGACCCGCGCCCGGCTGCGCCGCCTCGACGCCCACGTGGGCCTCCTGGTGGCGCGCACGCGCCTCGAGCACGCGACCGGGCGC
>CAYJPW010000008.1:0-116122 GCA_964372055.1 uncultured Polyangiaceae bacterium | reverse complement strand
TCGGGGCGACCGCGACCGGCTCGGCCTCGACTACCTCTTCCAGCTCCTCGATCTCGACCGGGCCGGCCGCCGGCGCCTCGTCCATGCCCTGCGCGAATGGCAGCCCCGAGGAGGCGGTTACCTCGTGCGGGTCGACCGCGAAGGGAGCGGCGGCCATCGGCTCGGCCGCGTCGAAGGGCTCGGTGGCCCCGATCGCGGGCAACTCCAGCGCGACCACCTCGGGCAGGGCCGGAGGCGGCGGCGCGACAGTCGGTGCGAGGGGTCTCGCCGCCGGGCGGGCCGCGGGCCGGGTGGGCGGCGTCGGCTAAGTGGGGCGCCCCCCCCACCGCCCCCACGCCCGCGCCGACGTGGATCTGGGAAGCGAACGTCCACCAGACCACCGGATCGATGCCGAAGCGGGCGTCGGGCACGTCTTCGTGGGCGCGGGTGGTCGACGAGGGATCGGCGATGGGGAAGTAGCGGCGCGGGCCGAACATGAAGCTGCCGCGGAGCTCGAGCGCGAGCGCGCGCCCCGGCGGCCGCACGCCGAGCGCTCCGCGCGCCACCACGACCGGCTCGATGGGCAGGTCGAAGCGCTCGCTCCCCGACCTCGCGCTCACGATCGGAAACACGCCGCCGACGCCCACCGAGAGCCCCGTGATCAAGAGCTCCTCCTGCTGCTCGGGGCGCTCGAGCCGGATGCGCCCTCCCTCGACCTTGACGTGGGTCTCGCCGTACTCGCGCTCGCCGACGGGGCGATAGCCGAGCTGATCGCCGCAGCGCACCCCGGGCAGCGAGACGCGCTGGTGGAGCGCGGGCGCGACGTAATGCTCGTCCCCCGTCGGGCCGCGGATCGCGACCCACTGGATGCGCGCGGCGCGACGGCTGCGGATCTCGTCGATCGACCCGGCGCCGCCCCAGAGCGAGAGATCGACGTCGACGTGGCGATCCGCGGCGGCGACGAAGCCGATCAGCTCCTGGCCCCCGTAGCCGAGGGCGATCTGCCACGTCTCGTCGCTGCCGGGTCGCCGGAAGAGCACGCGCGTGGGGAGATCGAAGGGCACGGTCGGCGCGGGCGTCTGCGCGTTCGCCTCGCGTGACCGCTCGCGCGGAGCGCCCGGATCGCAGACGTACGTGCAGGTGTCGGGCACGTCGCGGCCGCGATGCGGCACCCCGGGGCTGCACGGCAGGCCCGCGTCCGCGATCTGCGCGATGGGGCAGACGAGCGCGCCGCCGACGTCGGGGTAGAGGCAGTCGCGCTGCCAGGTGAACGAGACCGCGGTGCTCCGCAGCGTCACGACGGCCGGCGCGCGCTCGTCGGTCCAGGTGCCCTCGTAGCGCGCGAAGGTGCCCCGCCGGCGATCGCCGGTCGTGACCTTCAGCGTCTTCAGCGTCCGTGACGCCGAGAAGGGCAGGCTCATCTTGAAGCGGCGCGAGGCCCCGAGGTGCTCGGTGCACTCGGACGGCTCGCCCGCGCCGCCGTCGAACGCGACGCCGATCTCGCGGATGCCCGTCGCCGGCGGGACCACGATCTCGTGCGTCTGGCAGAGCGGCTCGAGGCGCACCTCCCTGGCCTCGGCGACGTCGCGCCCCGGCGCCGGCGCGTAGTGCCCGCCGACGACGTTGGCGGAGACGATGGCCGCGCGCTTGGCCTCGCTGACCTCGAACGTCACCTTGCCGCCGGGGACGCTGAGCTTGGAGACCTCGGGCAGCTCGATCGCCTCTTCGCCCGCGTCGTTGCGATAGGCCCGGATCTCGAGGACGGCGACCTGCGCGCGGCGTCCGGCGCCGGGCTGGGTGTTCGCCTTGCAGGCGATGAACCGCTGCTGCGGCGCGGCCGGCGTCGGTCGCTCGCGCTTGAGCGAGAACGCCGGCTCGCAACCCGCGACGTCGCCCACGCAGCCGGCGCCGCGCTCGTGGAAGCGCTCCAGATCCTCTTTGACGCCCGCGAGCGCCGGCATGCGATCGGCGATCTCGGCGAGCGTGAAGCGGCGCTCGGTCCAGTCCTTCGCGCCGGGCAGCGCGTCGAGCTCGAGCACGCCGTCGAGGTTCGGGACGCGCTGGGTGACGATGCACACGTGCGTCGGGAGGCCGGCGGTGTCGGCGCGGAGCTCGACCGAGATCACCTTCGGCCCCGCGGCGGCGTGTCCACAGAGCAGGAGCGCCACGAGGGCGAGCGCCGCGGCAACGATCGATCTCGCGGCCGTCACCCTCATGGCAACCTGCACGCCTCGGGATCCGAGTAGACCTCTGCGCAGCCGGCGACGGTGACCGACGAGGCCCTCCCGGGCCGACACGGGATGCCCCTCCGGATCTTCGTGGCGACGCCCGGGCATTGGCCGCAGCACACCCGGCTCCGAGGCTTCCGGATCCAACCGTCGGAGCCGATGAGCACGTCGGCCGCGGCACGGCCGTCGAGGAGCCTGCCCGTGTCGCCCGCCGCGGCGGTGGTGCACGTCCAGACGTGCCTGTCCGGCTGCACGTCGAAGCGCAGCGAGCCCCACTCGAGGGTCGTTGCGGGTCCCGCATCGCGTGCCACCTCGTACAGCTTGAGGACGCGCGGCTCGCTCGCCTCCGGGCACGCGACGACACGTCCGCCCACCTTGACCTCCGAGAACGCGTAGCCGGCGGAGAGCTCGAGCCCGGCGCCCCGCTCGGGGCGATCGACGGAGATCTCGAGCGGACCCTTCAACGCGGCGACGGTCACCGCACGCGGCGCGGCGGCGGAGCCGACCGTCGTCTTGCACCGAGCGCGGGCGTCGCTCGTCTCGAGCGAACGCAGCCAGGCGCCCGCCCCGACGCTCTGCACCCCGAGGAGCCTGACGGCGAGCAGCTCCTCGTCCGCGAGGCCCTTCTGGCACGTCGCCGGCGTCGATTCGGCGATTGACAGCCTGGGCCCGGCGATCCACGCGGCGGGCACCTGCCACTCGATCGCGTCGCCGGCGAGCGCCACCTCGTCGAAGACGGGAGGCGTGCACAGCCACGCTTCGGACGATCCCGCCTCCGAATCGAACGTCGAGAGCTCGACCAGCTTGCCGTCCCGCTGCCCGCGCACCACGGCGCGCCGCACGCCGGCCGCCTTGGCGTCGAGCAGCTTCACCGGCGTGCCCTTCGCGACCATGCAGGTGGAGGAGGCCTTGAACCCGTCCTTCGCCGTCCACTGCGCCGGCGCTTCGAAGGGCTTTCCGTCGAGCGTCGCCACCTCCGGCGCCGGAGCGCCCGCGAGGCCGTCGACCTTGCAGTCGGTCGTGGCGTTCAGCGGAAAGGGCCCCCAGCTTCGCGATTCGCAGCCGAGCTTGAAACAGCTCGCGGACGGCCTGCTCTTCGCCCAAGATTCGTCGCAGGATGCCGGCGCCGAATGCACCCGCGGCGCGTCGGGGCCGGAGCGGAGCTCGATCTCCGAGCCGAGCAGCGCGCGGCAGGCGCCGTCGCTGCCCGCGGGCGCCAGCTTTCCGACCACGGCGAGCTCGGGCTGCGCGCCGGTCGTGTTGCACGCGACCGCGACCGGCGTGAGGAGGATCAACGCGGCGGCCGCGGCGAGGCCGCCGATCGGAAACAGGAGCAGCTGCCGCAGCGGCAGGCTCAGCGGCGCGGGCTCGCGCTTGAGCACCTTCTCGAGGAGGAACCCGCCCATGAGCTCGAGGCCGCCCCAGCCGGTCACCAGGCCGCCGAGCGCGAGCCAGGACTCGAGCGGCTTCTCGAGCATCGGGATCGCCGCCTCGAAGAACGCCGGGCGCACCAGCCAGCCGATCCCCAGGACGAGCGCGAAGAGGGCGTAGACGGCGAACTGGTAGCCGCGCGTCACCAGGTCGACGACGTGCCGTTGCCTGCGCTTCTTCTCGGCCCAGTGGACCTCGATCTCGAGGATGGTGTTGCGCCACCGGCCGGTGCGGACCGCGTCGCCGCCGGTCCAGCTCGCGGATCCTCCGGACCAGCGGGGCTTGCCGCCGGCGATCTTCTCGGTCCTCTTCCAGCGGAAGAGCGGGTGGCGCCGCCAGAGCGAGACCTCGATCTCGTCCGCGTCGGACCTCGAGACGGCCTCGATCGTCACCTTGGGCTGCCAGTAGGCCGAGCCGTCGGTGTCACCGCCGCCGAGGATGACCCAGCCGTCGCGGGACTCGTCGTAGCTCTCGTCGGCTCGGACGATCGACCGCATCCGTCACTCCCCGTGATCGCACGCGAGGCGGCAGACCCCGACGTACGAGTAATCCGGCGAGCCGGCGTAGTGGTCGCAGCTCGAGCCGCACCGGGTCGTCCCGTCGTCGCGGCAATCCCGCGCCGTCACGCAGCGGGACAGGCATTCCCCCTGCGCGCAAGTGCCGATCTCGGCGCCGCCGCCGGGGATCGCGCGCACGCAATCGGCCCCCTCGTCTCCGCCGATGCCGTGGCAGGTGCGGAAGAGCCCCGGATAATCGTCGGCCTCGTCGAGCGGGATCGCTCGAATGGGCGTGGCGCCGATCACCCGCGTGTCGTCGTACGCCCAGCAGCCGACGCCGAGCTGCGTCAGCTTCGACCGATCGAGGCGGAGATCCTCGGTGGTCTCGCTCGCGCAGCTCTGGACGACCGAGGTGGCGCGCCCGCGCGGGCGCAGCTCGGGCAGGTAGGACTGGTCGGCGGTGGTGAACGTCTTGGCCCGCGAGAGGATGCAGCGATCGGCGTTCACGATCTCGCCGTCGATCACCGGCTTGCACCCGAAGAGGGCGCAGGCGACGACGCGCGCGTTCGGCGGCGCCGTCCACGTGAACTGCGCCGGCCGCCCGGGCACCCGCACGAGGTCGAACTGCCCGCCGAAGCCCGGCCCGCGGAAGCCGTTCACCAGCGAGGGATCGCCGTCCGTCTCTCCCGCGGTCGGGATCACGCGGCAGACCGGCTTGAGGTCACCGAACCAGGGCGAGACGCAGCTCGCGTAGGGATCCCGGGGCGGCGGCGGGTTGGGAGAATGAAAGCCCGTCTGAAAGACGCAAGTGGAGCCGGATGGGCATTCGTCGCGCTCCGGGCGGCAACCGAGGACGCTGATGCAACGCTCGTAAGGATCCGCGACGATGCAGGGGCAATACGGGCCGCAGGCCGCCGAATAGGCGACCGGCTCCAGCTCGACCTCGCAGCCGAGCGCGCCCAGGGCGAGGGCCGCCACGAACACCGCGAGCCCCCCGCGCGCGCTCACGGCGAGTCCTGGACGCAGACGCCCGCGAGCGCGGACACCGCGTCGTCGAGGGCCTGCTCGGCGCGGCGCTCCCGCCGCTCCGCGAGCTCCTTGCGCGCGTCGAGCTGTGCCCGGAGCGCCTCGACCGCCGAGCTCAGGGCGCGGGACGCCTCCTTGCCCGTGGCTCGCGCCCGCAGCGCCACGAGCTCCTGCTCGGAGGCGACGAGCGCCGGCGGCGTCGGGCTCGACTTCGCGGGTGCCGGCGCCTTGTCGGCCGGCGCCTCGCTCGTCTTCTTCACCAGATCGTCGACGCTCGCGCCCACCTCGCCCAGCCGCGCGGTGGCGTCCCCGAGCGGCCGCTCCAGCTTCTCGTCGAGCCCGACGCGGTCGGCCGCGGCGATGCGCGCCGCCTCCCGTGCCTCGACGAGCTCGTCGTAGGCCGCGCGAACACGCTGCCGGTGGTCGCTCATCCGGCGCCCGCGCTCGGCGAGCGCCGCGCCGTCACCGCCCCCGTCGACGAGGAGGATGAACAGGGGCACCGCGGCGGCCCCGCCCCCGGCGGCGACCGGCACGATCACGTTGGCGTTGGGGCTCTCGGTCCGCGCGGCGTAGACCGCCGTGACGCCCGCCGCCGCGCCGGCCACGGCCGCCAGCGAGGCCATGGCGATCTGCCGCGTCCTCGCGCCGTCGGCCGCGGTCTGCCGGGCCGCGCGGTCCTGCGTGAGGCACTGCTTCTCGGTCGCCGCCCAGCGATCGAGGACCTCCCGCGAGGCGCCCTCGGCGTCGCTCGCGGGCGGCGGCAGGACATCGGCCGGATCCGCGGGCAGCCTCGGGGCGGCGCAGGCGCCGAGGGCCAGGGCGGCTGCGGCCAGCGGGGCGCGACCGAGTTGCAGAGCCATGGGCGGAGGGTAGGACAACGCGAGGCGGGGCCCCAAGAAGCCGGCGAATCGGGCCGCGGAGGCCGTGCCAGCGCGCTCTCCGAGACCAGGAATGTGAACGCGTCGAACCCGATCCGCAGCAGACCGATAGGATGCGGACGGACGCTCCGGGACGGGCCGACGAGCTCCGCGGGGTCGGCCGCCGGATCGTGAGGAGAGGGACCATGGCCACCACCAAACAACGCTGCGAGCACTTCGACGGCTCGGTCGCGACGCCGCGATCGGACCGGTGCGAAGAGTGCGGGGCCACCTTCAACCTGCGCGTCTGCACGACGTGTGGCCACGTGGGTTGCTGCGAGTCGCAGCAAGGCCACAACACCGCGCATGCACGCGCGGCCGGGCACCCGATCATCAAGTCTCTCCCGATGGGAGAGGGCCACTTCACCTGGTGCTACGTGTGCAACGCGTACGTGGGGTGAGCCGGCGCGAGGGCCGTGGCGAAAGGGCCCTCTCGGCCTCCATCATGCCCGCGACGAGCTCCGGGCCGCGCTTCGGACCTCGGCGAGCGCGTCCGCGAGGCTGGCCGCGCCGACGTCGGGGAACGACTCGACGAGCCAAGCGCTGGCGGCCGTCGCCGAAGCGAACACATGGAGCGGGAACGGCTGGCGTGCCAGGAGCGAGAGCCCGGTGGTGACGCCGCGAACGGCGGCGGCGCGGAAGCCGCTCCCCTCTTGCACGAGCGCCGTCGCGCGGACATGGCCCGCGCCCGCTTTCAGGAGCTCCGCGATGCCCTCGCGGACCGCCGTCGAGGGCAACGGTGTCTGCTCCTCGACGACGCAGAGGAAGGCGGCGGGGTCGGCGTGGTCGCGCCGGAAGCGGCGGTACTCGAGGTTCATCCGTGCGGTGCTCGCCGTCGAGAGCGCGCCCGTGTAGATCACGAAGAAGAACTGCCGCCAGGTCCCGAGGACGACGCCGTGCTCGGCGACGATCAGCTGCGGCGTCTCCCGTGTATCTCGCGCCATACGCTCACGAGTAGCACAACCGGCGCGGCAAGCAGCGGATCCGAAAGGGCCCGCCAGATCGGAGCTCTCGGCGAGCGCGCGGAGGCCCCTCGCGACCGACGCCATCGGATCGACGATGCACGTCGCGAGGGCCGCGTCGCCGGCGTCAGCGTGAGGGCTGGCTCGTCCCGCTGCCCCGCTCGATGTACGCCTTCGCCCTGGTGACGCTCTCCCGCCATGCCTCGGCGCCTCCGGCCCTCGCCATGAACGCCTCGAACGCCGCCACCGCGTGCGCTCGCTGGGCCGCCTGCGCCCGGGCGTCGCCGGCGGGAGCGTTCATGAGGAGGAGGCCTTCGTCGAAATGAGCCTCCGGCCGGGAGGCATCGAGCTGCTTGCAGGTCTCGAGCTCCGCCTGCGCCCGCGCGAACGCGGAGGCGTCGGGGCCGCGGTTCGCGACGGCCCGCAGCGCGACCGCGTGTCCGAGGCGAGCATCGTAGTCGCGCGGCCCGAGCTCGACGGCGCGCGCGTAGGCCTGCTCCGCGCGTGCGTAGTCGCCGATCTCGAAGCTGAGCGCGCCCAGGTTCTGGTGCGCGTCGGCGAAGGCCGGATCGAGCCGCACGGCCTCGGCGAACGCGGCGAGCGCACCCGAGAGATCGCCCTCGGCGACGCGCACCAGCCCCGCCGTGTTGTGCGCCGGCGCGTACCCCGGATCCGCGGCGAGCGCGCGCGCCGCGACGAGCCGCGCCAATCCGAGCTCGGCGCTGTTCGCCGTCGAGCGCTCGGCACCGGGCGCGAGCGTGGCGCTCGCGGGCGCCGCGGCGCGGCGCGCCCGCTCGAGGTAGACGAGCGCCAGGAGGTCGAGCGCGCGCGCCGGCGGCGCCCACCCGACGGCGAGCGCGCGGTGGAGGTTGAGCTTGGCGCAGTCGAGATCGTCCTTGCTCGACTGGCACGACGCGTCGAGCTTCTTCGAGCCGCGCATCAGCTCGAGGCGTGCGAGGGCGATCGTCACCTCCGGGGCGAACTTCGAGTCCTCGACGGCGCGCGCCAGCTCGTCGATCGCCGAATCGAGCGCCGCGGCGCCGCGCTCCTCGACGTCGAGCAGGGCGAGCGGGACCCTGGCCGGCCAGTGATTCGGATCGGCCGCGAGCGACGCCCGGAGCTCGGCGCGCGCCTCGTCCCTCATCCCGCAGCGCAGCCACGCCGCGCCGGCGTCGTAGCGCGCCGTCGTGGCGTCGGCCGGTCGGTGCTCCTCGGCGATCCGCTTCGCCGCATCGACGAACTGCCCGGCGATCGCCCTGCACGTCTCCGGCTTCCAGTCGGCGGCTGCGTCGTGGGCCTGCATCTCTTCGAGCGCGGCCGCGAAGACCCTCGCGGGCTCACGCGGCAGAACGCAACCGGGCTGCGGCGGCTCCATGGCGGCGGGCGGCGGCAGCGCGCCACCGCAGCCGACGAGCGATCCCGCGAGGACCAGGAGGAGCGCTCGCGCCGCGCTCACTTCGCCCCTCCATACAGGAGCACGCCGTCGATGGCCGACGGCGGAGGCTTGCCCACCAGCCTGCGGTCGGCGCGATCGGGGCGGCCAAGCAGGTCGCCGCCGACCGCTTGCTCGGACGCGTCATGGTCGTCAAGCCAGGCTTCGCAGACCCGGGTGGAGGCGTTGGCGATCCGCGTCTTCCGCGAGAGCTCGACGCACCTCTTCATCGCGGTCTTCGCAGCCTCGCTCATCGGCCTGGCCGCCTCGTCGATCTGGGCGAGGTACGCCGCGCGGACGCCCTCCCACGTCAGGCCGGCGCCGCCGGGAACGGGGCCGCTCCCGCTCCACTCTTTGGGCAGCGGCGCCTTGCGCACCTGGTCGACCGCGTCGGCCCAGATCGATCCCGCGCGCGCCGCCGCGCGGATCGACCAGGCGCCCGGCGCGGAGGGGCGCACCTCGAGCACGCGGAGGTATTCCTTCTCGACGCCGGCGAGCTCGGCGCGCCTCTTCGCGAACCACGGCGCCAGCTTCTTGCCCATCTCCGCGCCGGTGCGCGCTCGCGACAGATCCGGGAGCTTCGCGGGGCGCTCGAGGCGCTTCGCGCGCAGCGCCTCGGCGCCGAAGAAGAGCGCTTCGCCCTGCGCATCGAGCGCGCGCGCGAGCCGCGCCTCGCGCGCCTCGTCGTCTTCTCCGGGGATCGCGCGGATCGACGCCACGGCCGCGTCCGGATCGCGCCACGCCTCGAGCACCTTGACGTATTCGGCCGGCGCGCCCTTGTCGCGCAGGCTCGCGAGCACGCGGCCGAGGAGCGCGTGCGCCCCGACGCGCGCGTCGAGGGGCGCGCCGGGCGCGTCGAGCCGCGCCATCGACCGCTCCAGCAGCTTGCGGGCGCGCTCGTCGTCCCCGATCTCGACGAGGCGCGCGGCCACGACCAGGCGCAGCTCGGTCGCGCCCGCCGCCCGCTTCGCCCCGTAGTACTTCTCGTAGAGCTCCAGGTCTTCGAGCGCCTTGTCGGTCTGACCCAGCCCGAGGCGCAGGCGGATGGCGGCCCCGAGGCCCTCGGCGACGCGAGGGCTCTTCGGATCGAGGGGCAGCGCGCGCTCGCGCCAGTCCGCGGCCTGATCGAAGACGCCGATCGCCTCGTAGCCGTCGGCCATGTCGACCAAGCTGTTCCTGGCGATCTCGCCTTCGTTCATGCCGTTCTTCGGGTCGACCAGCATCTTGTAGATGGCGATCGAGCGTCCCACGAGACCTGCCGCGGCATACGAGCGCGCCGCTTCGCGCAGGACCGCGTCGAGCCCGCCGCACACGACCGGCTGCCCCGCGTCCCGGGGACCAGCGCCGTACTTCCGCCAGACGTCGAGGTAGGCGACGCCTGCCTTCTCGAACGCATCCGCCGAGCCTCGGCCCGCGAGGCTCGCTTGATCGGCGAGGGCCTTCGCGGCCTCCTTGTCCTTCGTGCAGCCGGCAGCGGTCGGGGCGTCTGGGGCCTGCGCCGCCGCGACGGCCTCGTGCGCCAGCGTCGCGACGGCGAGCGCGAGCGCGCCGAGCCAGGAGCGAGCGGATCCCATCGTCACCTCCGAACCGGAGAAGTTACCACGCTCGCGGCGCTGCCACCGGTGGGTGCAGGCCACGCGACCTCCGAGCCCGAGCGACCAGCGTCGAGAGCACGCCGGAAGCAGGTGTCCGGCGCAGGACCCGCGCCGTCTCCTGGCAGCGCCGCGTGCGATACTGGCCCGGTGAAGCTGCGGCTCGAGAGCACCTGGGGCGGCTCGTCGATGCGCCACGGCGCCGAGGTGAACGCGATCGCCGTCGCGCGCTCCGGCGACGTCATGATCGCGGCGGATGGCGGCCACCCGGGAAAGGCGGTCGCGTGGGATCTCGCCACCGGCGCGGCGCGCGCGAGCGTGTCGTCGCGCACGTACGGCCTCACCGGGGCGGCCATCTCGGGCGACGGAGCACTCATCGCCATCTCCGGCTACGACAATCGCACGCTCGTCTTCGATGGGCACACGGGCAAGCGGCTCCACTCGTTCGAGACGCGGGCGGCTGCCCACGCGATGGCCTTCTCGCCTGACGGGAAGTGGCTCCTGGTCGGCGACGATCGCACGCCGCGCCTGCTCTCGCTCGGACGCGCCGAGCATCGCGCGCTCAAGGGACATCTCAGCGCGGTGAGGGCGGCGGCGTTCTCGCCCGACGGTCGGTACGCCGCCACGGCCGGAGGCGATCGCAAAGTCAAGCTGCAGGACGTCGCGAAGGCGAAGGTGCTCGCGACCATGCAGGGATAGCGAGCGTCGTCGCGTTCTTGAAGGACGGCGCGCAGCTCTTCTACGCGGGGTTCGACTGCGGCGCGATCGTGGAGGTGCCGAGCGGGAAGCCGGTCCGCAAGCTCGATCTCGGGTTCATCGACGGTGCCGCCGTGTCCGGCGACGGGCGCAGGCTGGCGTCGAAGCGCGGGCGCGAGCAGGCCGAGGTGCAGGTGCTCGACCTCGAGACGGGCGAGAAGCTCTTCGAGCGGACCTTCGACCCGATCCGCCTCCTCGCGCTGGACCACACCGGCGAACGCCTCGTGGTCGCCCGCGCGGCGATGCTCGGGCAAGGGACGTCGCTCGAGGTCTGGTCGATCGCCGCCGACGGGCGCCTCTTGCCGAGAGGCGAGGGTCACGTCGGCGGCGTCGCGGGCATCGCCGTCTACGGCAAGAGCGGGAGGCCCATCGCCGTGAGCGCCTCCGCCGACCGCACCCTCAAGCTGTGGGACGTCGACGCCGCGATCGAGATCGAGACGATCGCGGGCGCCGACGACGGCATCGGCGCGCTCGCCGTCTCTCCCGACGGTCGCACCGCGCTCACCGCGCGCGGGTACGGACGGGAGAGCACGATTCAACGATGGGACCTCGCCGGCCTGCGGCTCGCGGGGGGGCTCGACGCCGCAGAGCTCGGCAGCGCGCGGGCCCTCGCGATCTCGCCCGACGGTCGGACCGCGGCGGCGAGCTTCATCCGTCGCGCCGCCCTCTTCGATCTCGCGAGCGGCAAGCGCAGGGCGGTGCTCGAGAAACACAAGTCGCAGATCGACGCGATCGCGTTCTCCGCCGACGGCGAGCACGTCATCACCGGAGCGGCCGATCACCTGGTGAAGATCTGGAGCGCAGAAGACGGCAAGGAGCGCCACGCGCTCGCGGGGCACACGAGCTTCGTCCACGCGCTCGCGACCCTGCCCGACGGCACCTGCATCTCCGGGAGCGGCGAGCTGCTCCGCTGGGACATCGCGAGCGGCGAGCGCCTCGCTCGGTCGTCGGGGCGCGGCGAGGTGTCTTCGCTCGCCGCATCGCCCGATGGGCGCTGGCTCATCGTGCTGGGCCCGTTCGATCGCAAGATCCAGCTTTGGTCACTCGAGGGCCGATCGATCGAGGGGCCCATCCACACCGAGGAGCTCGAGGACGCGCCCGCGGCCGCGACGTTCGCCGGGCCGACCACCGTGCTCGTGGGGACCAAGAGCGGTCGAATCCTTCGCTTCGCGGTCGAATAGCGCGCGCCGGCCACCGCGCAGTGCGTCCCGACCGAGAAATCGGCACCTCGCGCGGGCACGGGGCGAGCATCCGAAACGTGCGACCCCCGCGCCCGCGCGCGGCGCCGAGCGGATCGGGGCGGACGGACCGAGGGCCTCCGCCCCGGCCGGCGTCGCGGCGGCGCCATCGTCGCCCGCTCGATGGACGCACCCGCCACCCGCCGCGCACGGTTGCCGCACCTGCCCGGGCTGGACGGTCTGCGCGGCCTCGCGGTGCTCGCGGTCCTGCTCTTCCACGACGGACGGCTGCCGGGCGGCTACCTGGGGGTCGATCTCTTCTTCGTCCTCTCCGGCTTCCTCATCACCCGCAACCTCGTCGCCGAGCACGCGAGCTCCGGGACAATCGACCTGCGCGCCTTCTGGGTGCGTCGCGCGCGCCGCCTCTTCCCCGCGCTCATCGCGCTCGTCGTGGTCGTCGGCGCCGCGGCGCCCCTCTTGGCCTCCGCCGCGCGCGCGCGCATCCGCGCCGACGGGCTGGCCGCGCTCTTCTACGTGGCCAACTGGCACAGCCTGGCCGCGGAGCGCAGCTACTGGGACCTCTTCGCGGCCCCGTCGCCGTTCGAGCACACCTGGAGCCTCGCGATCGAGGAGCAGTTCTACATCGTCTGGCCGCTCGTCGCGGCCGTGGTGCTGCGCGCGTCGCGGCCACGCCTCGCGCTCGGGCTCGTGTCCACCGCCCTCGTCATCGCGTCCGGGCTCGCGCTCACCTTGGCGTTCGAGCACGGCGGCAGCGCGCGCGCCTACCTCGGGACCGACACGCGCGCGGCGGCGATCCTCTCGGGCGCGGCGCTCGCGTGCGTGCTGTCGGGCCGGGCGCCGCTCCCACCTCGGCTCGTCCGCGGCCTCGACCTCGCCGGCGGCGTCGGCCTGGCCTGGCTCGCGCTGGCGTTCGCGCGCCTCGACGGGCGATCGCCCTTCGTCTACCGCGGCGGCCTCTGGCTGACCGAGATCGCGGCGCTCGCGCTGGTCGCCTGCGCGTCGCAGCCCGGCCGGAGCCGCATCGCGCGCCTGCTCGGGGTCGGGCCTCTCGCGTGGATCGGGCTCGTCAGCTACGGCCTGTACCTCGTGCATTGGCCGCTGTTCGGTGCGCTGGCTTCCGGGCGCTTCGGCCTCTCGGGCGCGGCGCTCTCGGCGGTGCGCTGCGGGCTGGCGCTGGCGCTCGCGGCCATCTCCTACCGCTGGCTCGAGGAGCCCATCCGTCGCCGCGGCCTTCCGCTCGGCCTTCCGTGGCTGGTCGGGCCGGCGAGCTTCGCGGCGGCGGCCGCGGTGCTCGTCGTCGGCACCAGCATCGAGCGGGATGGCGCGCGCTCACAGGCCCCGCCGCGCGCTGCCGGCCGCGGCGCGGCACCTGCGGGCGAGGCGACGACGCCGGGGAGCGGCGCGCGCCTCCTCGTCCTCGGCGACTCGGTCGCCCAGACGCTCGGTGAGAGCCTGGCCGCGATCGCGCCCGGCGAGGGCGTCGAAATCGTCGATCGCGGCGTGGTCGATTGCAGCGTGCTCGACGGCGTGCTCCCGACGCGGTCGGTCGACGACCGGGCGCCGCGCGGCGGCAACTGCGCCGACCGCTGGCCGGCGGACGTGGCCGAGGTGCGACCCGACGCGACGCTCGTCGTGCTCGGCGGCGGCTTCCTCGCCTCGGCGGAGATCGAGGGGACCTGGAGGTGGACCTGCGATCCCGCGTTCGATGCGGCTTACGCGGGCGAGCTCGCCGGTCGCATCCACGCGATGGCCACGGGCGCCGGACGCGTGGTGGTCGCGCGCGTGCCCTACCCCGTCGGGGGCTGGCGCAACCCGACGCTGGACGCGCGGACCGACTGCTTCAATGCGGTGCTCGAGGACGTCGCGCGCCGCGTCCCGGACGCGACCTTGCTCGATCTCGCCGGCTGGATGTGCCCGGACGCCGCGTGCGCGCTGGAGAGCGAGGGCGATCCGATTCGGCCCGATGGCCTCCACTTCCAGGGCCGCGGAGCCGAGACGACCGCGCGGTGGGTGCTCGAGAGCGTCTCGCTCGCTCACTCGCGGCGCTTGCCGGCGAGCCACTCCAGACCGGCGTTGTAGATGAGATCGTGCCCGCCCTGGAAGACCACCACGGTGGCGCGCTCGGAGGTGCGCGAGAGCAGCGCCTTGGCGCCCGCCTCCGCGAACGCGGTGCTCGCCTCGGCGCCGGCGAGCTGCGGCGGCACGCTGCGCTTGTGGGCGATCCGCGCGAGATCCCCCTCGGCGATCCGATCCGACGGCGACGCGAGATCGTTGAAGGCGCGCAGGGCGTGGTCCGGGGGCACGAGCTGATCCCAGATGCCGGCGCCCAGAAACACGTGGACGCGCCCGCGCGCGCCGGCGAGCCACGCGCGCGGGCTGCGCCGCCGGCACTCTTCGGCCGCGCCCGTTCCCGGCAGCGGAGCGCCGCCGCAGGAGGCCGCCACGTCGCGCGCGTAGTGCCGGTTCGGCGCGGACCGCTGCAGCTCGGCGTACCACGCGACGAGATCGTAGATGGGCACCCAGGCGACGACGGCGGCGAAGCGATCGGGGTGCTTGCTCGCGAGCACCAGCGAGGTCATCGCGCTGCCCGAGTACCCGACGAGGTAGATGCGCTCGGGATCGACGCGCGCGCGCCGCGTCGCGTAGTCGACCGCATCGAGCACGTCCTGTTGCGCCAGCTCCGAGGCGGTCGCCTCCGGGCGGCGGTACGGGCCGCGGTGGTCCGGGTGGATCAGCACCCAGCCGTTGCGCTCCGCGAACACGGCGTACGGGATGCCGAGGTTCTGCAGGTAGCCCTCGCTCCAGCTGTGGAGCACGACCAGCAGCGGTCGGCGCTCGCGACGGCCCGGATCGTAGAAGAGCGCTCGCTGGGCGCTGCCGTCCGCGGACGAGGGGATCTCCACCACCTCGGTCCGGGGGACGCGCGCCCGCCACGCCGTGAGCTCCTGCGCGCCGAACGGGTAGGGGCCGCCGGTCGCCCGGCGGAACTCGGGGATGAGCGTGACGCGGTCGGCGTCGCGCGAGCCGCGCGGCCCCTCCGCGCCGGCCGCCGCCGCCATCGAGCACGCGCAGACGACGCCGAGCGCGCGCGCCGCTACGAGCCATCGCTGCCGCATCTGAGCCGCCCCCCCCGCTCGTCCGCCGCGCTCGGCCGCCGATCGGACGGGCTGGCCGGCGGACGCTTGCCCGACGATCACGGAAGGAATGCAGCGGACGTGCCCGGGCACGCGCTCGACTCCGGAGCGCCAGCTCGCAGCGCGGCCGCGGACTGGCCCGCTCGTCTCTCGCGGCTACGGTCGTGCGCCCGGAGCTCGATCGACCATGGTCATCCCGAACCGGCGCCCGCCCCACCTCTCGTTCTTCGCGCTCGCGGCGCTCACCGCTCTCTTGCCGGCGACCGGCGCGAGCGCCCAGCCAGGTCGCGCGACGACGCCCGTGGCCACGCCTGCGCCCGCCCGGCCCGTGCCGGAGTACCGGCGCGCCACGCGCTTCCCCGGCGGCGAGGGGGCGAGGAGGCTCGACGTGTGGAGCCGGCTGGCGCCGCGCGCCCGGGCGGTGACGCTCCGCTCAAGCGCCGACGGGACCGACCAGCACGCGCTCTTCTTCGATCCGGGCGGCGACGCGCCGAAGCCGCTGCTCGTAGTCCTTCACAGCTGGAGCACCGACTGGCGCCAGAACATCGGCATCCCGTACGCGCTCTTCGCCGAGCAGAACGGATGGGTGTTCATCCACCCCGACTTCCGCGGACCCTACCGCCGGCCCGAGGCGGCCGCCTCGGACTTGGTGGCGCAGGACATCGTCGACGCCGTCGAGCACGCGACGCGCAACGCGCGCGTGGACCCGTCGCGCATCTACCTGGCCGGCTTCTCGGGCGGAGCCATGACCGCCCTCGCCATGGCCGGACGCCGCCCCGATCTCTGGGCGGGCGTGGTGGCCTGGGCTCCAATCCACGACCTCGCCGACTGGTTCCATTACAACGAGTCGCGATTCCCGCAGCGCCATTACGCGCGCAACATCGCCGCGGTCTGCGGCGGGGCGCCCCGGCCCGGCACGAAGGCGTTCCGCGCCTGCCAGGAGCGCAGCCCGAGCGCCCTGCTCGAGCGGGCCCGCGCCGGGCACGTGCCGGTCTACATCGCCTGCGGCCTGGCCGACGACATCGTCCCGCCCGAGCACGCGGTGCGCGCCTTCAACCAGCTCGCCGACGCCGAGGGGCGCTTGCCCGAGGCGACGTTCCGCGATCTCTCGAAGCGTCGCGCGACGCTTCCGCCGGCGAGCGTGGAGGTGTTCGGGCGCGCGGGCGCGCCGCTCCGGCTGGAGCGCACGTCGGGGAGCGCGACGCTGGCGCTGTTCGAGGGGGTGCACGACGTGGTTTACGAGGCGGGGCTCGAGTGGCTGCGAGGCAAGCGGCGCGAGGACCGTCCGGCGCCGCTCGTCGAGCCCGCGAACGGAGGGTGAGCTGCGCGAGTGGCCCGCGCGTGGGGCACGCTGTTGATTGTCGATGCGCGCGACGCGGAGGGGGGCCGTGCCATCGCAGCCATGGCGCGGCTCGGGCCCGCACCACGAGGACCCCGCCGAAGCGAGTCGATCCGGCTCGTCAGCGTTCCCGCGCTACTCCGCAGGCCTCCGGCGGCGCGCGATCAGGAGCCGCTGCAGTCGGCGGCGCAGCCGTCGCCGCTCGACACGTTGCCGTCGTCGCAGACCTCGCCGCCGTCCAGACGCCCGTCGCCGCACCGTGGGACTGTGCAGTCCGTGCGGCAACCTGACGGCGTGCCGAATGCGGTGAGGTTCGCGAGCGTGGCGAGGTCCAGGTTGATCGAGACGTGGTCGCCGCGAACGTACTGCCAAATCTGGACGCCACTCCAGACTTGCGGGACGACATCGATCGACCAGCTACCCGCGGTGGGCAGCCCCGAGAGCACACCGCCGTCGGTGCTCTCATCGAAGACCCAAATGCCGCGCGCGCTCGTGAGCGAGTCGAGGAGGAACTCAGCGGGCTTGTCGTCGGCGACGTCGACAAACGTTCCCACGGGCAGGTATAGGAACTGCATCTGCACGAACGATGCGGACTGCGTGCGGGAGTCGATGCCGTTGTGCGTGAAGAGGCTCAGGTGGCCCAACGCGGTGTCGCGATAGAGATAGAGACAACTGGTAAAATCCTCCTCCAAGCCTGTGTGGCTGCTCGCGCCGTCGTACGCGTAGAACGACTCCGCGGGCATTGGGCCCTCGACGGGGCGCACACCCTCCTGCACCAGGCCCTGGGTCAGCTGGAACGCGGGGCTATCGGCGTTCTTCGCGCCGAGATCACACTCCTCGACGCCCTGTTCGACGAAGCCGTCGCCGCACTTCGCCGCGAGGCAGTTGCCGGGACAGCCATCGGCGTCGTACCCGTTGCCATCGTCGCACTCCTCGCCGGGGTCGACGACGCCGTTGCCGCACGTGTGCAGGGCACAGACCGCGCTGCAGCCGTCGCCATCGACCACGTTGCCGTCGTCGCACGACTCGACGCCATCGAAGACAAAGCCGTCGCCGCATTGCGCGAAGGCGCAGTCGATGCAAGCGTCGGTCGCGACAGAGTTGCCGTCGTCGCACGACTCGGGGCCGTCGATCACGTGATCACCGCACCGCGGAACGCGCATTGGTCCCGGCTCGTCGCTCCCGGCGCCGTCGACGGTGAGGCTCGTACGCGCTCCGCACCCTACGACGAGAACCAAGAGCCAGAGTCCGCGCCGCACGATGCCAGCATACGCGTCGTGCTCACGTCGCGAGGAAGTTGCGTCGCCTGAACCCTCGATGTCACCCGCCTGCAGCGGGGCCGCCGTGAGCCGCACCTCCTCGACGAACGAAGCAGCTCCTGGCTTTTCCCTGCCGTCACTCCGCGCTCTTGTGCAGCGCGTCGCTCATCTTCTTGATGTCGTCGAGCACCCCGTCGACCTCGCGTTCGACCTCCGGCGAGCGCACGTGGGCATCTCCTCCACGCCTGGGCGCCGGGGCGAGTACGAGCCGTAACGTGTGCGGGTTCGCGGGCCTCTCGGGTGCACCAAGGCGCTTCAGAGGGGCGGGCGCGCTGGCGGCATCCGGCGGGTTCATGCGCTCAGGACCTCCAGGAAAGGCGCGACGGCGCGCTGGACGTCGACCGAAGCTCGGCGATCAGCTCCGCGGCGCGCGGCACGCCCGAAGCGCCGGCGATTTGCGCGGCCATGGCCGCGATCGCACGCGCCCCCCTTCAGGTGAGCTGGAGCGTCCCCCGCGAAAGGCGGCATGGTCAAGCATCACGCAGGTCCGCATCATGCTGGCACGAGAGCCCTGTCGACGAGCTGCGAGACGAAGCCGACGACGTCCGCCTGGAGCTCGGCGTCGGCACCGCCGGAGAGGAAGGCTGCCACACGAGCCGGGCCGACGTTGTCGGGGCGGAGGAAGTCGCGTCGGAGGATCTCAAGCGCCCTCCGCGCGTCGGGATCGTCGAGCAACGCGCCGAGCCTCGAGGCGACGTCGGCGACGCCGGAGCCGTAGTTGCGAACGACGTAGTAGAGATCATAGGCGTCCTTGTTCTCGCCGCGGCTGTCGAAGGCCAGCGCCTTGAGCACGACGTACGCGCCGGCGCCGCACACCCAGACGTCGCGCGTCGCCTTCTCTCCGAACAGGGTCGCGCCATCGAGCTGGACGCGCTGCCGGTCTCGAAACGCGCACTTCAGGCCGGGGGCGAAGATGGCGGCGAAGTCGGCCTCGATGTTGCAGAGCTTCCCTCCCTTGTCGCCCTCCCGAGAGGGCGCGATCAGGAAGTCGACCGTCACGGTCGCCGATCCGGCGGTGATCGCCCAGCGCTGTCGAGTCGGCTTCCCGGCTTCGTTCGTGTCCATCGTGAAGCCCGCGTCGCGCAAGCGCTCGGTCAGCTGTCGGTACCGACTCTCGTCGAAGATGGCGACCTCGAGGCCCACGTCGAGGTCCATCGTGCCGACATGCGCCTCGACCGCCTCGGGCAGCGTGGCCTGGTCCACGATGAGCGAAGGGACGAGGCCACCCACGATGACGAGGTCCGCCATCACGTCGCCGAGCTTCGTTGCGACATAGAGGCAGGTGGCGCGAACGAGCTCGGCTTGCTCGCTCTTGTACTCGGACGCGCGCTTCGGTTTTTCAGGCATGTCCGCTCCAGTCGAGCAGCTTGCTGCGGAGGTGCTCCGCCGCTTCGGTGGCGCGCTCGGGGTGCTCCTTCAGATCGAGGTACGCTTGGACGGGGTGAACGCATCGGATCCCCTCGCGCGACTCCGCTCCGTGGAAGACACCGACGTCGTTCGGCACGACGAGCCAGAGGTTCGCACCGCGCGACTCTTCTCGGAATCGGAGCCTCTCCTTGAGCTGCGACGCCGGCTCGTCGGCGACGAAGAACGTCGCGACTCGGAACGCCGCGAAGTGGGTCATCTGCCAAGCAGCTGCGAGGCCGGTTGCGGCATGATCGACCCCGGACGCGGTGAGGAGATCGCTCACCATGCGGGCCAGCGCGTCGCCCGAGCGGGCTGCCACGTGCCCCTGGATGATCTTGTGCTTACGGAAGCGGTATTCCTCGCGCCACGCATCGAGGAGGAGACGTGGGTCCTTGGCCCGAAGGGCCCCGCCGGCCTCGCGGACCACATAGCTCTCCGCTTCGAGCCGCGAGGCGATTCGACTCACGAACCCCTCCGTCATGTCCGTCGCGCGCGCGATCTGCCGCTGCGTGAACGCTTCGTCGGGGTACATGAGAAGCCACCGAACGACACGCGCGCTCTTCGGCGCGAAGAGGGTCGCCGGTCGCCCCGGCGCTCGGAACCGGTTGGGTCGGCCGTCGACGATCACGCGGATGCCGGGCGCGACGATGTGGGCGTTTCCGCTCAGGTCCATCCACTGGACGCCTGCGGAGTGGCAGGCGCGGCGCCCGGCCTCGCTCATGAACGGGACCGCGACGACGGGGGTGGCGCGCCGGCGGAGCTTCCTCGCCGCCGCGGCCACGTGCTCGGCGTGCGCGGCGATCGCCCCCACGGAGGCAGTTCCGAGGACCTCGACCACGAACGCCCGCCCGGCCGCCGAGACGAGAAGGTCGGCGCTCGAGGCCACGTAGCGGACCTTGACCTCGGCGCGCTCCACTTCCAGCAGCGCAGCGAGCGCCTCTCGCACGCGTGCGGCGAGCCGTGCTTCTGGTCCAACGCGCATGCTTCACTAAATACGGCTACTTCTCTAGAAAGTGAAGCGGGGCAATTAAGTGAAGTTTGGCCGCCGCGAGCGCAGCTCCGGACCCGCGACGGCGCGCGGTGGCCGACACCAAGTGGAAGGTGCTACGACGGGCGCCGTCGGACGACGACCTCAAGCAGATGTTCGTCTACAACGAGTTGTTCGGTGCAAGCCGGTCCCTGCTCGTCCAACCGTCGGTCGGCGGCCCGGAGCATCGAGGCCGCGCGGTTCGCTTCGGTCCCCGGAGTTGGGGGAGCGATACCGGAGCTCGTCGATCAGGCTCGGCCGCCCCAGCAACCGAGGCGTCATGGTGCGCTCCTTGGTACACTTCGAGGCGCGCGGAGATGCCGAACGCGAACGAATAGTGTGTGATTCCCGGTGGGCCATGAAGGACTTGAACCTTCAGCCAATGGATTAAGAGAAGCGGCTCCGCGGTCGCGGAAGGTCGTGAGATCGCTGACTTTTCCTAGCTCCGACATTCGGGCCCTGGGGACAGGAGTGGACACCAAACGACAGCGGTGGACACCGACGACGGCAGCATCTCGCGCAAAATCAGTGGGCACCAGCGGAGGGCCACAACGTCGAGTACCACTCATGGGCAGTCCTGAACGCCCCAGCACGCGCCCACGATCCCGCCCCCCTCGCAGCACATCCGCACGAGCCCCACGCACGCCGAGCACCCGCCGCATTCGCCGTCGGTGAAGCAGCCGGCGCTCGCTGGGCCGCGCGCGGCGCCTCCGTCGGAGTCCAAGGTCACCGGCGGCGGCGGTGCAGACGACGCGATGCCGGGCAACGCATGGCTGCGTGACGCGGAGCGACCACCGACGCGAAGCTCGATCGTCGAGCCGGTCACGCGGACATCGACGGTGCTCACGCGCACCTCGCGCCCGTCGCGAGAGCGGAGCACCGTGACCGTCTCCTCTTCGCCGGCGACCTCTCCGTCGAATGGGATCCAACCCCGCCCGGTGGAAGCCACGGCGGCCGGGTCGTCGGACGGGGAGGAGGAAGGCATTGGTGCAACAGCCCCCGGAGGCGGAGCCATCATGCAGGCCGCTGTCGCGGCGATTGTGAGGACAGTCGCGCCGAGCACAGCGCCGGGCCGCGCGCTCATCGGGTCCTCCTTTCGGTGGGCGCTACGTCCGGCACAGGCATGGCCGCGCGGTAGACGACGAGCCGTGCGGCGACCTCGTCGCGCGCAAGACGCGACATCGCGATCCGCATCTGCGGTCCCGTCGAGAACCCGAGGATCTTCATGACGTCGCTCCTCTCCTCCGCCGGCATCTTGTCCCCCGCGAGGTCGAGCGCGAGGCGCTGCGCGTCGATCGCTCCGCGGACCATGAGCTGCTCTCGAAAGACGCGCGCCCTCGCCTGCCCCAGGCGCGCGATCAGCAGCGCCTGGTCCTGCCAGTCGCAGATCCGGTGCAGCGTGTAGGGCGTGTTGAAGAACAGCTTGGGCGTGGAGTAGAGCGCCAGCGCGTGCGCTCCGTCGATGCCCTCCTCGGCGAGGCGCGCGCAGTCCTCGTCGGCGAGACCCTCGATCTGGCTCAGGCTGTCGCCGTCCAGCTTGACCTTCGCTGGGACGCCGACGAGCTGCGCGACGCGCTCGGTCACCGACTCGGTCGCCCTGTCCCCGAGGAACGCGATCCCGGCCCCGAGCAGGACCCAGTGCGCCGCGCGCGGCAAGAGCTGTGCGTTCAGGTCTCCCGCAATGAGGATGCAGCACGCGAGCGTCGTGACGGTCACCACCACGAGCAGCCGCTTGCTCGACCAGGCGAGCATCTGCGCGCTGGCGTCGCGGCTCGCGGCGCGCACGAGCATCCTGCCGATGTCGCGGGCGAACATCGTCAGGACGGCGGCGACGATGGCGACCGCCACCGGCACGCGGTAGGGCGCTCCCTTGGCCTCGATGGTCAGCGTCAGAAGCGGCGCGACGAGCACGACACCCGCGGCACAGAGCAGCAGCGTGCTGAAGAAGCCGTAGAAGAGCGCCTGCTGGATCATCCGTGACGACGTGTGCTCGCCCTGCGCGCGCTCATGGCGCCAGAACCGCGCGGCATCCTCGCAGGCGGCCCGCATCTCGGGCGCCGGCGCGCGCTCCGCCGCTGCACGCGTGCTGATGTCGTACGTAAGGCGGGCATTCCTCGACCGGGACACGAGCAAGCCCACGCACGCCGTCAGGATCAGCGGCAGCGCGCAGACCAGCGTCGCCGAGCCGGCCACGATCACCAACTCGGTCGTGGTTCGCCCTTGGTGAGGCTGGACTGCAACGGCACGGGCATAGGTTACCCACAGCAGCAGGAGCGAGACGCTCCCGACGAGAGCGACCATCACCGCGCTCTTCGTCGCATCCCAAACGCGGCGAAGCCATTGAAGCCATGCAGGCGCCGGGGGCGCCGCAACGGAGGCAGGGGGTGGGTCCTCGCTGCCGGAGCCACTCGGGACGTCGATGTTCGCCGGTGGCGGAGGCGCAACATCCATCACAACGTGGGGCTGCGTGCTCATCGCGCTCGCTCCTATCTGGCTAAAGCAGCAGGGGCACCACGACCCTGGCGACGGCCACGAGCTTCGGGAGCGCCTCCTCCACGAGCCAGTCGAAGAAGGCCGCGGACTCCGACGCGCTCTCGAGCTCCTTGCGCACGAGCACCCCCTCGACGGTGAGCAGGTCGAAGAACTGCAGGAGCTTCTCGGGCGACAGCGCCGAGATCGGCTTCCCGCCGAGGAGCGCCTTCTTCTTCTCCTGGACGGCGGCGAGGGCGGCCTGGACCTCGTTCTTCCCGATCTTCTGCAGCAGCTTCTGCACCTCGTCCTGGATGTCCCTGAACTGCTTGGTCCCGAGGAACGTGTTCCAGTCGACCGGCTCGCTCTTGTTCGCGCTGACGAACGCGTCCTTCACGGTCATGCCGAGGCTCAACAGGCTCTCGATCAATGTCCCTGCACTCATGGCTTCTTCCTCCCGTCACTCCGCGCTCTTGTTCAGTGCGTCGCTCGTCTTCTTGATGTCGTCGAACGCCTCGTCGACCTTGGCGCAGAACAAGGCGGGGTCCTGCCCCGCCGGCGGGCTCTTGCAAATCGCCTGAGCCGCCTTCCCCGCCTCGGCCGCGTCGGAGATGTGCTTCGCCGCGTCGCGCACGGCGGACTTGGGCGGCGCGCAGCAGCCTTGCAGCGCCAGCGCGAGCGCGACGACTGCGCCGCTGGATACGGTCCTTCGCCAATGTTCTCTCATCGGTCCTCCTCCCCTCGTCGGTCGATGATCGAGCCCGGGCCTCTTGCACGGCCCGATCACTCCCCGATCATACCCCG
This sequence comes from uncultured Polyangiaceae bacterium, assembly GCA_964372055.1. Lineage (GTDB taxonomy): Bacteria > Myxococcota_A > Polyangia > Polyangiales > Polyangiaceae > CAYJPW01. Next base: position 92,604 of record CAYJPW010000008.1, on the reverse strand, counting down.
TCTTCGAATCAGGCTGTCACCCACCCAATTCCAAGCAGCTGTGGATCTTTCAGCGGCCGCTTCATCCGGGCAACGCGGTCTCCCTGCGGCGCGCTGTTCCCCTCGATGGTGTCGTGGTGGGCCGGTGGCGGCGCTCGACCCCGCGCTCGCCGAGGCGCTCGCCAGAGGAGCCGTCGCCGCCGCGGCGGTCGCGCATATCCTCGACCAGCGCAAGCGCGCCGCGGGCACCCCGCCGCCGCTCGAGCACGTGCTCCCGGACGATCCGCGCGTCCGTGATCTCGCGGTCACGCCGCACCCGCTCGCGTCGTACGACGTCCTCGCCACGCGAAAAAAGACCTCCGGAGGCGCCGATGAGTGACCTGCAGCACCGCCTCCACGATCTGCTCTTCCAGGTCATCAGCCGCAGGTACGAGCGGAAGAGCCTCGTGCTCACCACCAATCTCGCCTTCAAGGAGTGGCCGACCGTGTTCCCGAACGCGACCTGCGCGACCGCCCTCATCGACCGGATCATCCACCACGCCGACGTCATCGCCATCGAGGGGCAGAGCTACCGCCTGCGCGAAGCCGAGGAGCGCAAGGCGACACCGCCCAAGCCGTCCCCGCCGACCAAGCCGAAGAAGCGTTGGACCCACCGCCCCCGGGCTCGACCGGCCTGTTCACATTTCCGCGGTTTCACACGACCGCCAACACAACGGGAGGACCGAGCGCTGGATCATGGATCGGACCGGGCATAAGTCGTCCCAGATGCTGAACCGCTACCGCCGGGCGGCCAGGTCTGTTCGCGAGCTGGACCGAGGCGACTTCAAACCGATGGTCGAGGTCATCCCCGAGCTGGCAGCGGAGAAGGCCGAGACAACCGGCTGATTGAGCCCGCGGGCAAGCTGGCCGCCCGACTGGTACGCTTCTCGGGTGATCGGGCACCTCCTCGACCATCCGGCGTTTCTTCCCATCCTCGATCGTCTCGGCGGTGCGGGACCGGCTGGTGAGCGTGCGTCGGGGCTCGCCGAGGTGGCGGAGCGCCTGAAGCCGATCCCGCCGCCGATGTTGCTCCTCCAGCAGTTGGTTGATGCCGGATACGTCGCGTCTGCGACTACGCCGTTGACGACCAGCTCGATCCTAGTGCTGACGGCGATCGGAGAGGAAGCACTCAAGAAGGGCATCGACGCTGGCTGGACGACCTGCCGGATCACTGTCACGAAGGGGCTGCCCGAGACCGATGTGCTGGCCTTCTTGCGAGCCGTCGAGCTTGGAGAGGTCACGCTCACAAGCGCGGTCGAGCCCGCGGAGGCAACCGTTATCCGCTACGCGGCTTCGAACGGCTGGGAGATCGCCGTCTTCAACGACGCGAACGAGTGGGACTACATCGAGTGGATCCAGACGCCCGATCATCGGATCGAGTACGAGGACATCGAGCAGCTCATGCCCAAGGTGGCGGCGTACGAGCCGGCACCCGAAGTCGCCTGGGATGCATACGGGATCCCCGGGTACATGAAGCGAGCGCCGGGAACATGGAGAGGTTTCACGGGTTCGCCCCGCGCACGCTCGGCTGACCTTTGCGATGAGCGGGCCTTCGAGCGCGTGCTCCGCCTGCTTCGAGGCGGAGAGCGCCTTCAGTTCGACGGATGCACCTCCAAGATGCTGAGAATCCTCTTCGGGGGCGACACCGACTCCTTGCTCACGGCCCGGCGCTTCGACGTGCACATCGGCATGCGGTACCGAAAGCCGTTTACCTACTACCGCCGACTCGCCCCGGGTGCCGTCAGCGAGATCCTCACCCGAGCTGAACTTCAGAACGTCTCGACCCCGGTCGTGATCGGCCTTCCGGGGGCAAGCGTGGCAGACGTTCGGAACTTCGGCTCGTGGTCGTACGATCCGAAGCTCATCTGGATCGTCCCGATCTCGACAGAGATGCAGATGTCCGTTCGGTCCAGCCCCGAGCGGTGGCGTCAGCCGTTCGTAGGCGCGATCCCCGATGAAGGTCCGCTCGCACTTCGGCCCCTTCCGGAGTGGCACCCGCCGGCACCCCGATGGCGGGAGTTGGACGAAACGCTTCGGTGTCCCAACTGCGGCGTCGAAGCGAAGCGCTACAGGGAACTGACCGATGCGCTGGTCTGCTGCGCGTGCGCTCGGTCGTTCAGGCTTGCTCGGCCGTGGGCACGCGTAGTTCCCGGCGCGTGACCGAGAGGTCCGCTCGGCACGAGTCAGCCCGTACGCGCTGACCGCGAAGTCGATGACCGTGCCGGGCCGAAGGCAGAGCACCGCGCCCCAGCATCCACCGAGGGGACCCCCCCGTCGTTCGCCTTCGTCGCGGCCGAGCCCGCTTGAGGTCGATCGGCGTTGCGACGAGCGTTCATCTCGCGCACTCCGGCCGGCGCCCAATGGACTGGGCACCTGTCGTGGACCTGTCGTGGCGGACCTGTCGTACGACAGGTCGCTCGGATTCACCGAGCAAGAAAGGCAGAGGTTCCTTGGAGTTCCGGGGTGGGCCATGAAGGACTTGAACCTTCAGCCAATGGATTAAGAGTCCACTGCTCTACCAATTGAGCTAATGGCCCGGGTTACTGCTTGGGTTTTCAACCGACCGGACTCTGCGGAAGGGCGCCGCCGCCCTTCGCTGAGCCCGGTACGCCCGGCCCGATTCGAACGGGCGACTTTCGGATTCGAAGTCCGACGCTCTATCCAGCTGAGCTACGGGCGCGCCTGCGCCACGCGCGGGAGCGTGACGCGGGGAGGGCTTCTAGTCAGGCGGGGCCCGTCTGTCAAGGTGGGGGGCGGCGCCGGCCTGGGTGATGTATCCTCCTCTCCACCATGACCGCCACCACCCCGACCGCCGCCGAGCGGCACTCCACGGCCAGCTCCCTCTCCGCCCTCCTCCGCGAGGGCGCCGGCTACGAGGCCATCTCGCGGCACCTCGACGCCCTGCCGGCCGCCGAGCGGCTGGCCGAGGTGCTCGCGGTGACGGGGCGCGGCGTGGCCCGGCTCTACGAGGCCGTGGGCGACGCGCCGCCGCTCGACTTCGACGACTTCGTCCCGAAGGACCTCGTGAAGACGACGGTGATCCTCGAGGGGCGCAACTCGCTGCCGATGTTCTCGCGCTTCCAGAAGCGGTTCTACCGGACCGAGCCGGGCGGCCTCATCGTCGGGTACAACCACCAGACGATGTCGTTCGTGACCGGGCCGGGGTACTTCGTGGTGCAGGGGCCCGAGGGGACGGGGCCGCACCCGACCGAGCCCTTCTTCGACTACACCGTGGCGGCGACCACGCAGCCGGAGGGCTGGCCGGCGATCAAGCCGAACGACCGGGGACTGTCGAGGGCGGTCTACGCCAACATGAAGGACTACTGCCGCCGGGTCGCCCGCGGGGTGCTGGTCGGCAAGGCGTACAAGCTCGGCGTCTCGCAGGACGCGTTTTTCACGCTCACCAAGCCGGAGTAGCGCTTCCCGGCGGGCGGCGTCGGCGCTAGCGTCCGCGCCGCCATGCCCCGCGTCACCCGCCGTTCGCTCGCTCTCGTCGTCGCGCTCGCTGCCACCCTCGCCGGCATCGGATCGGCCGAGGCGCAGGGCGGCGCGCACAAGGGCAAGACGGCCGAGCGCGGCGCGCACGAGGCGACGCACGAGAAGAAGGCTCGCGCCGGGAGCGCCAAGGCCGAGGCGCGCGAGGCGCGCGGCAAGACGGGCAAGGCGCGGACGATCGGCGCGCCCAACCGCGGCAAGATCGAGGGCGCGATCCGGCTGAAGCCCAACCGGCACCTGCGCACGCGCGAGGGCGCGCACACCTGGGGCCTGCCCGCGCTCACGCGCCTGCTCAAGCGCGCGGCCGATCGCGTGGCCACGCGGCACAAGCGTTCGGTGCTCGTCGTCGGCGATCTCTCGGCGCGCGGCGGCGGGCCGCTCACCGGGCACAACTCGCACCAGTCGGGTCGCGACGCCGACATCGGCTTCTACGTGACCAACTCGAAGGGCAAGCCGGTCGAGGTGCGCCGCTTCATCGCCTTCGACGACACCGGCAAGGGCCGCGAGGTCGACTGGGCGCGCTTCGACGACGCGCGCAACTGGACGCTGGTCGAGGCGCTGCTCAAGGACGAGGCCGGCGTCCGCTACATCTTCGTCGACAACGCGCTGCGCGCGCGCCTCCTCGCGTACGCCGCGAAGAAGAAGGTGAACAAGGACCTCTACACGCGCGCCGCCTTCGCGATGCTGAGCCCGCGCGACGCCGACGTGCACGACAACCACTTCCACGTGCGCATCGCATGCCCCGAGGGCATGCGCGAGTGCATCGAGGAGAGCGGCCCGCGACGCGGGTCCGACGCGCCCGGCGATCCCGCGCCCGCCGGCGATCCGGCCGCGCCGATCGACGCCGCCGTGGACGAGCACCCCGCCGAGCCCGGCGTCGAGCCGCCGGCCGCCGCCGAGCCGGAGCCCACCGCCTCGCCGAGCGCCGCGCCCATGGATGCTCCGCCGCCGCCGCCCGCGCCGGGAGCGAAGCCGAACCCGGCGACGCCCGAGCCGCCGGCCTTCTAACGAAGAGAGAAGCCGGGGCACGGGGCACGGGCATGGACACGAGACACGGGCTCGAGGTCGAGCTCGGGCTCGAGCCCGTGCGCTAGACGAAGCGCAGGGACGCGACCAGCGCCTCGCGGCCCTCGCGCTCCGAGTCGCGCGCGCTCCACGGGCACAGGTAGCTCGCCTGCAGCACCGCGCGTCCGTTGGTCACGAACCAGACCTGCACGAAGTCGTCGCCCATGCGGAAGTACGCGGTCGCGGCCCCGCCCATCGGGCTGGAGTCGGTGGTCAACCCGAGCGGCTGCTCGACGCCGCGGCGCTGGCCATACTCGAGCGCGAGCTCCTCCGCGTCCGACGGGCGCGCCCCCGGCTGGTCCTCGCGCGCGAACAGCGGCGTGCTCACGTACATCGCGCCCACGCGGGCCGGCCCGGCGAAGCTCATCGGCGGGAGCTGATCGGGATCCGAGTAGGTGGCCTCCTCGAGCACCTCCGACCAGCCCGGCGGCAGGACCAGGCTGAAACCCTCGTAGGCGACGCGCGGCACAGCCGAAGAAAGCTATCAGCCGGCCACGTCGACGACGAGCGGGGCGTGATCGCTCGGGCGCTCGAGCTCGCGCGGCGCGCGATCGATCCACACGTCCGAGACGCGCGCGGCGAGCGGCGGCGTCATGAGGGCGTGGTCGATGCGCAGGCCCTGGTTCCGGCGGAAGGAGCCGACGCGGTAGTCCCACCAGGTGAAGGCGCGCTCCTCGGGCCGGTGGGCGCGGAAGCCGTCGCAGAGGCCGAAGGCCATGAGGCGGCGGAGCGCGGCGCGCTCCTCGGGGTGGAAGAGCACCTGGCCGTCCCAGCGGGCGGGATCGTGGACGTCCTCGGGCTCGGGGGCGACGTTGAAGTCGCCGAGGACCACGAGCTCCTCGCCGGCGGTGTGGTGCGCGTCGAGCTCCTCGCGCAGCCGCGCCAGCCAGCGCAGCTTGTACGCGAAGGCCGGCGTGCCGGGCGCCTGGCCGTTGGGCACGTAGACGTTGACGATGCGCACGCCCTCGACCGAGCAGGCGATCATGCGCCGGGCGGCGTCGGCCTCGTCTCCGTCGAGGTTCTTCTTCACGTCGTCGATCCCGAGGCCGAGGCGGACGGCGATGGCGACGCCGTTGTACGTCTTCTGGCCGAAGACGAGGGTGCGGTAGCCGGCGTCGGCGAGCGGCTCCTCGGGGAAGCGCTCGTCCTCGACCTTGATCTCCTGCAGGCAGACGACGTCGGGGTGCTGCTTGCCGAGCCACTCGACGAGGTGGTGGAGGCGCGGGCGGATCGAGTTGACGTTCCAGGACGCGATGCGCATCGCGCCCGGCGATAGCGCGAGGCCCGGCGCGCCGCCAGCGCGTCAGGGGAGCGCGCGGGTCACGATCGCGAGCAGGCCCTCGGGATCGTCGGCGTGGACCCAGTGGCCCGCGCCGGCGAGCTCGTGGACGGTGACCTCGGGGCGCGCGGCGGCGATCGCCTCGAGGCGCGCGCGGTCGTCGGGCCCGAAGGAGGCCGAGCGCCCGCCGAGCACGACGTGGAACGCGCGCGCGCCGCGGACCTCTTCGAGCACGCGCCAGAGATCGGTGGCGAAGTAGTCCTCGAGCAGCGCCTGGATGCGACCCAGATCGAGGCGGAGCCGGAAGCCGTCGTCGGCGCGGCGGACGTTGGTGGCCAGCCACTCGGCGATCGGACGGGAGAGCCCATGCTCCTGCGCGAGCTCGACGAAGCGCTCGCGCGAGGGGAGCGGCCAGGGCACCGACTCGAGGACCGCGAGCACCGCGCCGACCTCGCCGCCGTTCATGCCGCCGGGCCGCGCGCCCGGCGCGGCGTCGAGGACGAAGGCGACGTCGAGCGGATCGGGAGCGCGGCCCGCGCCGCCGGCGCGCCGATCGGCGTACGCGAGCGCGACCTTGCCGCCCAACGCGGCCCCCATCCCCGCGGTGCCGGGGCCGGGCAGGCGCGCCTCGCGGCGCAGCAGGCCGGCGCCCGCCCCGCCGCGGGGGGGGGGGGGCGCCGCGCCCGGCGACTGGCCGTGATGGCGCAGATCGACGAGCGCGAAGCCGTACTCGGGGCGGGCGGCCACGAGCCGCCGGGCGATCGTCCTGAAGTTCCCGCCCGAGCCCAGGATCCCGTGCAGGACGAGCATCCAGCGCGAGGGCGCGCCTCCGCCCTCGGCGGTCACGAGCGCGTGGTGCGGGACGAAGTCGCTCATCGCGCGCGGCAGTCTACCGGCTCGGCGGCGCTTCTCGTACGATCCGGTCCATGGCGAAGAAGCCGGTGGCCAAGCCCGAGCGATTCGAAGGCGTCTCCCTCGCAGAGGCCCAGCTCGAGGACGTCGATCTCTCGGGCGCGCGCCTCCACGACGTCTCGCTCGAGAGGGCCACGCTCGACGACGTCTCGCTCGCCGGCGCCACGCTCAAGAACGCGTCGCTCCGCGACGCGGTCCTCGATGACGCGACCCTGGAGCGCGCCCGCATCCACAACGTGACCTTCGAGAACGCCACCCTCGACGACGTCTCCCTCGCCGGCGCGACGATCAAGAACGCCGACTTCAAGGCCTCGCGCTGGTCCGACGCCACGCTCGAAGGCGCGACGATCGACGACATCGATCTCCGCAACGTCACCATCACCGACGCCCGAATCGACGGCCTGACGATCAACGGCGTCCGTATCGACGAGCTCCTCGCGGACAAGAAGCGCTGACCAGAGAGGCGGTGGCCCCGCCGACCATCGCAGGGCGTCCACCACCGTCTTCCGAATGGAAGACTCCCCGTCTCCCCGCCTCCCTGTGAAATCTCGGATCCGCCGAGCGACGACCTACGCCTCGATCAGCCCCGTGCGCACCGCAATGCGCGTGAGCTCGACCGCGCTCTTGCACCCGAGCTTGGCGTAAATCCGGACGCGGTGTGTCTCCACCGTCTTCGGCGAGATGGTGAGGCGCGCCGCCGTCTCGCGCGTGGACACGCCCGCCGCGAGCAAGCGCAGCACCTGGCGCTCGCGCGGGGTGAGCGCGTCGAGCCCGCCGGTGCCCTCGCCGGCCGGCTTGCGCATCGCGCGGACGACGGCGCCGGCGATCCTCGGGCTCAGCGGCGCGCCGCCGTTGGCGATGCGGCGGATGCCGTCGACGACCTCCTCGAGGCGCGACGTCTTCACCAGGTAGCCCTGCGCACCTGCGCGCAGCGCCTCGGCGACGCGGAACTCGTCGTCGTAGCAGCTGAGCACGAGCAGCTTCGCGTTGGGGAGCTGCGCGCGAAGCGCGCCGATCAGCTCGATGCCGTCGCGGTCGGGGATGTTGAGATCGACCAGCACGACGTCCGGCTTGAGCGACGAGGTCTCACGCAGTGCGTCACCGGCGGTGCCGGCCTGACCGACGACGGCCATATCGGGCTCGTCGGTGAGGGCTCGGGCAAAACCTTCGCGCACGACCGGGTGATCGTCGATGAGATAGATCTGTAGCTTGTGGGCGGGGCTTTCCGACATGTTGGGTCCCGTGGAGCGCGTAGTGTGCAGCACTAAGTTCGAGTTCAGCGCTTTTACCCCCCCGCGTCAACTCCGGCTGTTCGGGACAAGATGGTGAAACCCTTCATGAATTTCGCTTCAGGAAAGACCCGACGCATGTTTACCTCGCCGCCCCTCGCCGCCTCCAAGGACGCTCCGCATCCGCGGTCGAGGCCGGCTTTGCGCCGCTCGAACACGCGTCGGGCCGCGCGTCACGACGATTGAACGCTCCCGGCGCTTTACGGCGCTCCCTTCGAGCCCGATGACGCATTCGTGGGGCCCGTGTCGCGCGACTGCGCTGATCCTCGCGTCGGCTCGACGGGTCGCACGCCGGGGCCGGGGCCGAGCGTGCTGATCGTCGACGACGATCCGTCGCTGGTCGACGCGCTCCGCGATCTCCTCTTGGAGGAGGGCTACGCCGTCGAGGCGTTCACCGATCCGCCGGCCGCGCTCGAGCGCCTCGTCGCGGGCGCGCCGCCCGATCTCATGCTGCTCGACTACGTCATGCCGGGGATGAACGGACGCGAGCTCCTCGACGCCCTGGCGTCCAAGGGCGTCGAGGTGCCGACGGTGCTCTTCACCGCGATGAGCGCGTCCGACCTCGAGCGCGAGCAGGGGGTCGCGTGCGTGATCCGCAAGCCGTTCGATCTCGAGCGCCTGCTCGACGCCATTCGCCGCCTGACCGGCGCGCGCGCCGGCGGCGCCGACTCCTGACCCCGGCGGGCTCGTCGCGCGGCGTCGCTCCAGCGCACATCCGCGGCGAGGCACGGGTTTCGCCTGTGCGGCAAGGACGGCGATCCACCATGCCCTCGCGTCGAGCAGAGCTTGAGCGGCTGCGTTCCCGCGCGCGTCCGGCGTCGGTTCGGACGCCGAGCGCGGAGGACGCTTGAGCACGCCCACCGGCGTGAGCGACGCGAGCGCGCCTCGGCCGGGCGCGGCGAGGCCTCTCGTCGGTGACGGCGGCGGTACGGCCGCGACCGCGGCGCCGCTCGCCGCCGCGCCGCCCGAGCTCGACCGGCCCTTCCGGATGATCACGTTCGATTGGGACGGCACGGCGGTCGCGTCGCGGAGCGCCGACGCGACGCGGCCCGCGCGACTCATCGACGCGCTGCTCGGGCGCGGGGCGCGCATCGCGGTGGTCACCGGGACGAGCCTCGTCCACGTGCTGCGGCAGCTCGGCGATCACGTCCGGCGCGAGAACGCGCGGCGCCTGCTCGTCTGCACCAACCGCGGCTCGGAGGTCTTCGGCTTCGATCGCCGCGGCGCGCCCATCGTCCTCTGGACGCGCGTGGCCAGCGAGGAAGAGGAGCGGCGCCTCGACGCCATCGCCGAGGAGGTCCGGGCGCGGATCGAGCGCGTCACCCGGCTGCCGATCCGGATCGTCTACGACCGGGTCAACCGGCGGAAGATCGACCTCATCCCGGAGCCGGCGTGGGTCGATCCCCCCAAGAGCGCCATCGGCGAGCTGCTCGCGGCGACCGAGGCGCGCCTGCGCGGCGCGGGCCTGAGGCACGGTCTGCGCGAGGCGTTCGAGCTCACCGAGCGGATCGCGCGCGAGATGGGGGTGCCCGACGCGCGCGTCACCAGCGACGTGAAGCACATCGAGGTGGGTCTGACCGACAAGGCCGACGCGATGACCTACCTCTTCCGCGAGATCGCCTCGCCGCTGTGCATCGAGCCGCGCGACGTGCTCATCGTCGGCGACGAGTTCGGGCCCATCGCAGGGTTCGAGGGCAGCGATCACCGCATGCTCGCCGTCCCCGAGGTCACCGGCGCCGTCGTGGTCTCGGTCGGCCCCGAGCCGGGGGGCGCGCCCGAGGCGGTGCTCCACCTCGGGGGCGGGCCCGAGCGGTTCTGCGCCCTGCTCGAGCACCAGCTCGGCGTCGAAGAGCGCCTCGGGCCGTTCGCGCCGGAGCGCGACGCGGCCTGGGCGATCGAGGAGCCCGGCTTCGACGTGGCGCGCGAGCACGAGATCGAGTCGCTGCTCGCCATCGCCAACGGCTTCGTCGGCTCGCGCGCCTCGATCGCGGAGGGCTCGAGCGTCTCGCGGCCGGCGACGTTCCTCGCGGGCGCGTTCGAGCCGTCGAGCGACATCTCCCCCGTGCCCGAGCTCGTCGTCCTGCCCGACTGGGGGCGCCTCCGGTTCCTCATCGAGGGCGAGCTCTTCTCGGTCGAGAGCGGCGAGATGGTGGAGCACCGGCGCGTGCTCGATCTGCGGCGCGGGCTGCTCCTCCGCGAGGGTCTGGGGTCGTCCCCGAGCGGGCGGATGACGCAGCTGCGCACCATCCACATCGCCTCGCTGGCCCACCGCCATGTGCTCCTCGAGGGCGTCGAGCTCACGCCGCAGAACTACTCGGGCTCGATCCGGATCGAGGCGTTGCTCTCGGGCGACGTCACCAGCGCGAGCGGCGCGTGCCACTGGGCGCGCATCGACGCGGAGACCAACGCCGGGCCGACGCTGGTAGGCGTGACGCACGGCGGCCTCACCGCCGCGCTCCACTCGCGCCTCGAGCTCGATCGCGCCGACCCGACGCACGTGGCGCGCTGGGAGGCGGCGACCGGCTCGACGTGGGCGGCGGAGAGCTGCGAGCTGCCGGTGCGCATCGGCGAGCGGCGCGACTTCTTCCGCACCGTGCTCATCTACACGTCGCGCGAGACCCCCGCGCCGCGGGCCGCCGCCGACGCCGACTCGGAGCGCATCGTCGGCGTCCCCGACGGGAGCGGCGCGCGCGAGGTGCTGCGCGAGCACGAGTGCGCCTGGGAGGAGCGGTGGCGGCGCGGCGACGTCGAGATCGACGGTGCGCCGCGGCTCGAGCGCGCGCTCCGGTTCGCGCTCTACCACCTCATCGCCAGCGCGAACCCCGAGGACGCCGGCGCGTCGATCGGCGCGCGCGCCCTCGCCGGCGAGGCGTACCGCGGCCACGTCTTCTGGGACACCGAGATCTTCATGCTGCCCTTCTTCATCCACGGCTTCCCGGAGGCCGCGCGCGCGCTCCTCGGCTACCGGTACCGCACCCTCGGCGGCGCCCGGCGCAAGGCGAAGCGCCTCGGCTACGAGGGCGCGCTCTACGCGTGGGAGTCGGCCGAGACCGGCGACGAGACGACGCCCGAGTACGTGCTCTCCGCGTCGGGCCAGATCCTCCGCGTGCTCTCCGGCGTCGAGGAGCAGCACATCAGCGCCGACGTCGCCTACGCGGTGGGCCAGTACCTCGAGGCGAGCGGCGATCTCGACTTCGGGCGGTGCGTAGCGCTCGAGATCCTGCTCGAGACGGCGCGCTTCTGGGCGAGCCGCGTCCAGCTCGACGCCGCCGGCCTCGGACACATCCGCGGCGTCATCGGCCCCGACGAGTACCACGAGGGGATCGACGACAACGCGTTCACCAACTGGATGGCCCGCCACAACCTGCTCCTCGCGGCCGACACCGCCGAGCTGCCGTGGGCCGGGGACGACGCCCGCCGTCTCGGGATCTCGGCCGAGGAGCTCGCGCGCTTCCGCGACATCGCCGACCGCATCGTCCTCGGGCGCGATCCCGCGACCGGGCTCATCGAGCAGTTCGCCGGCTTCTTCGGGCTCGAGGAGATCGATCTGGCCGCGTACACGCCGCGATCCCTGCCGATGGACGTGCTGCTCGGGCGCGCCCGCACCCAGGCGTCGAAGGTGATCAAGCAGGCCGACGTGGTGCAGCTCATCGCGCTGCTCTGGGACGATTTCTCGCCGGCGGAGCGGCTCGCGAACTTCGCGTACTACGAGCCGAAGACCTCGCACGGCAGCTCGCTCAGCCCAGGCACGCACGCGATGGTGGCGGCGCGGCTCGGCCTCTGGGACATGGCGGCGCGCTACTTCGAGCAGACCGCCGACATCGACCTCGGCAACAACATGGGCAACTCGGCGGGCGGCGTGCACGCCGCGGGGCTCGGCAGCCTCTGGCAGGCCGTGGTCCTCGGCGCCGGCGGGGTCCGCCCCGCGCGGACGCCCGACCACGGGCTCACCATCGAGCCGAACCTCTTGCCTGGATGGCGCCACCTCGGCTTTCCGTTCCACTGGCGGGGGCGGTGGCTCCGGATCGACGTCGAGCCGGCGCTGCTCGAGGTCTCGTTCGAGGGCGACGGGCCGCTCACGGTCCGCGCAGGCGGGCACGAGCGGCGGCTCGAGCCCGGCCGGAGGTACGCGGCGGCGCGGAAGGCGGACGGCTCCGCGCCGCTCGAGGAGGCCCGATGAAAGCAGGCGAGCGGACGCACGAGCTCGGTGTCCACGCGCGGCGCGGGCACGGCGAGCCCGCCCCGCGCCGGGTGACCGTGGCCCTCGATGCAAAGGCGTTCCCCGACGCCGCCATCGCGCTGGCGCGGCTGATCGCGCGCGCGCTCGGCGCCTCGCTGCACGGGCTGTTCCCCTGGTCGACGCCGATGACCGCGTGCGACGCGGCGCGGCTGATGCGCACCGAGCCGACCGCGCTCGAGGGCATCGTCCTCGACGTCGCGGTGGGGGATCCGGCCGACCTCTGGGCCCAGACGGCGCGCGCCGAGGAGAACGCGTTCGTCGTGCTCACCGCCGAGCCCGTCGAGACGACCGTCGACCCGCTCGGCCTCGGCGAGAAGGCCGCCCGCGCGCTGCTCGAGGCGACGACCGGCGTCATCGTGGTGCGCCCCGGCACACGCGCGCCGCGCGCGCTCCGGCGCATGCTGCTCCCGCTCGACGGCACGCCGAGCACGGCCGCCGCCATCGGCCCCGTCGGCGAGCTCGCGGCGGACGCGGGCGCCGCGCTCGACATCCTCGTGGTCGGCGAGGTGGGCGCGCTCCACGGGCGGGCCCCGGTCCGCGAGCCGGGCGCCATGGCGCCGCCGCGCTACGTCGATCAGGCACACCACGAGTGGGCCGCGTTCTCGCACGAGTTCCTGCAGAGGTTCCTGGGCGCGATCGGGCACTGCCCGTCGGACGTGCAGACGCGCTTGTTCCTGGCCGCGGGCGATCCGGCGCACGAGATCTGCCGCGTCGCGCGCGAGCTCGAGGAGGACCTCATCGTCCTCGTGTGGCACGGCCAGCTCGAGGGCGAGCACGCCGAGGTGTTCCGGCGCGTGATGCGGACGGCGACGTGCCCCGTGCTCGTGCTGAAGCGGTGAGCGCGAAGACCGGCGCGGCGCGCCCCGAGCGCCCCGGCGCTCGACCGGAGGCCGTGGGGGTGTATCTTCGCCTGAGCATGCCCGCGCGCCAGCTCAGCGCCACCGACTGCCGCAAGATCCTCGACCCGGGGGCGTTCCGCTTCGGGACGACGGACGACGTCGCGCCGCTCTCGGGCATCGCGTCGCAGGAGCGGGCGCTCACGGCGCTCTCCTTCGGGCTCGACATCCAGCAGCCTCGCTTCCACGTGGTCGTCGTCGGCGCCTCGGGGACGGGGCGCACCTTCAGCGCCCGATCGGTCGCCAACCGGATCGCCATCGGCCGGCCCACGCCGGACGACATCCTGCTCCTGCCCAACCCGACGCGCCCCAGCGAGCCCAACGTGCTCGGGCTGCCGCCGGGCGAGGGCCGCCCCTTCGTCGAGGCGATGGAGGCGCTGCACGCCAAGCTCGTCGAGTCGGTCCGCGGCGTCACCGAGGGCGAGCGCTTCAAGCAGCTCCGCGCCAAGATCCAGCGCACCGTCGGCGCCAACGAGGCGCGCCTCGAGGAGCAGCTCAAGACGCGCGCCCGCGAGCTCGGCCTCGAGCTGGTGCGCACCGACGACGAGGTGCAGATCACCGCGATCGACGAGAACGCCGAGCCCTCGAGCGAGTCGGTGCGATCGATCACCGCGGCGGTCGAGGAGTTCGAGGCGACGCTGGCGGCCGTGCAGGACGAGGCCGACACCGAGCTGCGCGGGAGCGTGAAGCAGCTCCTGGTCGAGGCCGTCAAGGCCGCGTTCCACCCGGTGCGCTCGCGGTTCGAGGGCAAGAAGGACGTCACCGGCTTCCTCTCCGAGCTCGAGACGGTGGTCACGCGCGAGCTGCGCCTCCTGGTCGACGAGCCGCGCGGCGACGAGGGCGGGCCCACGCTGCGGCGCGGCGTGGTCATCCCCACGCTGCTCACCGAGCACCGGCCCGGCTCGGGCGCGCCGGTCGTCGACGTGCCCTACCCGACGCTGTCGGCGCTCTTCGGCCGGAGCCACACGCCTCCCGACTCCGACTTCCCGCCCGAGCCGGGCTTCGCCGTCGCCGGCGCGCTCCACCAGGCCAACGGCGGGTTTCTCATCCTCCCGGCGAGCGCGCTCCTCAAGAACGAGGCGCTCTACGAGCAGCTCAAGGCCTGCCTGCTCGCCGGCAAGTTCATCGTCCCCGAGCACAACCCGTCGTACTACCGCGGCACCGCCGAGGAGCTGCTCTTCCCGCCGATCCCGCTCGACCTCAAGGTCGTCCTCATCGCCAGCCCGGGCCTCTACCAGGACCTCCACGAGGCCGATCCCGAGTTCTCGCAGCTCTTCAAGGTGCAGGCGCGCTTCGAGCCCACGCTCTCGATCGACGAGGCGACGATCACCTACCCGAGCTTCCTCGCCGGGCTCGCGCGCGACCGGAACCTGCCGCCGCTCACCGCCGACGCCGTCGCCGAGCTCGTCTTCTACGGAGGCCGGCTCGCCGAGAGCCAGACGAAGGTGACCGCGCAGCTCGGGATGATCGCCGAGGTCGCGACCGAGGCGGGCTTCCGCGCGCTGCGCCGGGGCAAGGCGCTGATCGACGGCGCCGAGGTGCTCGAGGCGCTCGCCGCCGCGCGCCGGCGCGGGAGCCACTTCCGCGACCACGTCCACGAGCTCCTCGCCGACGGCACCATCCGCATCGACGTCACCGGATCGCGGACCGGGCAGGTGAACGCGATCTCGGTCGTGAGCGACGGGCCGCAGACGTTCGGGCGGCCCTGCCGCGTCACGGCGGTGACGTACGCCGGCGTCGAGGGGCCGGTGAACATCGCGCGCGAGGTCGAGATGAGCGGGCCCCTGCACTCGAAGGGCGTGCTCATCCTGACCGGGTTCCTCGCCTCGCGCCTGGCGCAGACGTACCCGCTCTCGTTCGGGGCCTCGCTGGTGTTCGAGCAGACGTACGAGGCGATCGACGGCGACAGCGCCTCGTCGAGCGAGCTCTACGCGCTGCTCTCGGCCTTGTCGGGCCACCCCATCCGCCAGGAGCTCGCGGTCACCGGCAGCGTCGATCAGCAGGGGAGCATCCAGCCGGTCGGCGGGATCAACGAGAAGATCGAGTCGTTCTACGATCTGTGCGCGGCCAAGGGGCTCACCGGCAAGCAGGGCGTGCTCATCCCGCACGCCAACCTCGACGCGCTCATGCTCCGCACCGACGTCGTCGACGCGATCGCGGCCGGGAAGTTTCACATCCACGAGGTCTCGACGGTCGAAGAGGGGATCGAGCTCTTGACCGGCGTGCCCGCCGGCCTCGCCGACGCGGCCGGGCGCTACCCCGAGGCGACGGTGTTCGGCGCGGCGCAGGCGAAGCTCAAGCGCTTCCACGAGGCGATCGCCGCCCTCGTGCGCGGCGCGCCGATCGCGCGGTAGCTCCGCTCGTTCGATCCTGCCCGGACGCCGAGGCGGGCAGAGCCCCCATCGTCCGCGGGTCGGGTAGTATCGCCGCTCAGGTGTCCACCCCCTCGACTCCCCCTCCCGAGCCTGGCCTGTACGCCGGCAAGTACCGCCTCGTCCGCGAGATCGGCCGCGGGGGCATGGGGGCGGTGTTCGAGGCCGTCGAGGTGGCGCTCGACCGGGTGGTCGCGATCAAGCGCTTCCCCGGCGACATCTCGGGCTCGCTCGAGGCGCGCCAGCGCTTCCGCCGCGAGGTCACGGCCGCCGCCAAGCTCACCCACCCGGGCATCGCCCAGGTGCTCGGCTTCGGATCGACCGACGAGGGCGAGCACTACATCGCCATGGAGCTCATCGCCGGCGAGAGCCTCTGGCACGAGGCGCAGCGGGTCACCTCGCCCCGCGATCTGCTCGGCCTCTTCGAGCAGATCCTCGCCGTGCTCTCGTACGCGCACGCGCGCGGCGTGGTGCACCGCGATCTCAAGCCCGAGAACATCCTCGTCGCCAAGGTGGGCTCGGCGTCGATCTGCAAGCTGCTCGACTTCGGCGTGGCGCGGACCGACTTCGTCGACCGCCTGCGGGGCCCGAGCTCGACCCGGCCGCCGGCGAGCGTGCGCTCGCCCGGGAGCATCCCGCCGCCGCCGCCGAGCTCGACGAGCTTCCTGGCGCCATCGTCGCCGGCGGTGCGCGAGGTGGTGGGCACGCCGCGCTACATGGCGCCCGAGCAGGTGCTCGGCGAGGTCGTCGGGCCCGCGGCCGATCTCTACGCCGTCGGCGTGATGCTCTACGAGGCGCTCACCGGCTCGATCCCCATCGCCGGGCGCGGCGAGGACGTGATGTCGCGCAAGATCCGCGAGACCGCGCCGGGCCTCGCGGCCACGCGCTTCGGGCCGCCGAGCCGCGAGCTCTCGCGCTTCGTCGAGCGGCTGCTCGATCGCGATCCGGCCGGGCGCTTCGTCTCGGCGGCCGACGCCCGCGCGGCGCTCCAGAGCTGCCCCGAGATCTCGGACCCGATCTCGCGTCGCTCGTTCCCGCCCCCGTCGGTGCGCCCCAGCGACGCCCCCGAGACGGTGCGCATCGCCCGCGCCGCGACGGGGCTCGAGCCGGCGCGCAGCCTCCCCTTCGTCGGCCGCCAGTCCGAGCGCGGCCGCCTCGCCGACGCCCTCGCCGAGGTGACCGCGACCGGCACGGCGCGGCTCGTCGTGGTCGAGGGGCCGACCGGGATCGGCAAGACCCACCTCGTCGACTGGTTCATGCGCCAGGTGCGCGAGGAGGGCGGGCGCACGGTGATGGGCGCCGCTTACGTCGAGACGGGCGGGCCCGAGGGCGACGCCATCCGCGCCTCGATCGAGCGCCATTTGGGCGCCTGGGGTCAGGGTCGCGAGGTGGTGGCGCGCGCGGTCGCGCGCTTCGTGGCCCGCGCCGGCGGCGCCGACGTCGAGGAGCAGGCCGCGCTCACCGAGTGGCTGCGCCCCGACGGGGCGCGCGAGGCGGCCGATCTCGGCCTCGGCGGCCGCCGCTCGCGCGCGCTCGCGCTGATGGAGCGCACGCTGAGGCGGATCGCCGCCGAGCGGCCGGTGGTGCTGGCGCTCGACGATCTCCAGGTCGGCGGGCAGTCGGCGCTCGACGCCCTCGGCTTCCTGCTCGCGATGTGGCGCCAGGAGCCGGCGCGCATCCTCGTGGTCGCGTCGCTGCGCACGCCGCTCGACGATCGCGCGGCGCGCCACGCCTACCGCAAGATCGCCGCGCACGAGGGCAGCCAGGTCCTCCGCCTGCCGCTCGAGGCGCTCACCCCCGATCAGTCGTCGAAGCTGATCACCGCCGTGCTCGAGGATCGCGGCGCGCCCGAGCTCGCCTCGATCTCGTTCCGCGCCGCCGGCAACCCGCTCTTCGCCATCCAGCTGGCCCGCCTCGCGCGCGAGGCGCCGCCGCCGAGCACCGACGACCGCCCCTCCGAGCCGATCGCCGGCGTGGTGAGCGCGCGGCGGCTGCGCGAGGGCTACCTGCCGGCGAGCGTCCAGCAGCTCATCGAGGCGCGGCTCGACGCCGCCATCGCGCGCGCCGGCGATCCGGACACGGCGTCGGTGGTGCTCACCGAGATCGCGGTGCTCCTCCCGCCCGCGCCCACGATGCTGGTGGAGCTCGCCCTCCACGGGGACGGCGTCGGCGTCGCCGAGGCGCAGCGCACGCTCGACGAGCTCGTCGAGACCGGCATCGTCCGCGAGGTGCTGAGCAACGGCGAGGAGGCGCTCGAGTTCGACCACCCGCTCGTCGGCGAGGTCCTGCACACGCGGGTGAACCCTCGGATGCTGCGGCGCTACAGCGCGCAGGCGCTCGGCTTGAAGGAGGCGCACTACGGGCCGGGGCAGCGCGAGCGGGTGCTCCACGAGCTCGCCGAGCACGCGTTCCACGCCGGGCTCGGCGACCGCGCCCGCGAGCTCGGGCTCACCGCCGCGCACCGCGCGCTCGCCGCCGGCCGCTACGGCGAGGCGATGAAGTTCGTGCGCCGGCTGGCCGAGGCCGAGCGCGGCGAGCCGAGCGCTGCCCGCACCGAGGTGGCGCTGCTCTCGGCCCGAATCGCCGACGAGACCGGCGACGCGCGCTTCGCCGAGGCCGCGCTCGCCGCCGCCGTCACCGGGTCCGACGCGGGGGCGCTCGAGGCGGCGCTGGCGTTGGCGCGCGCGCTGGCGCGGGTCGGCCGGCTCGGCGAGGCCGCGGGGGCGACGGATCGCGCCGCGGCGATCGCCGGATCGCTGGCGGACGACGCGTCGCCGGGGCTCGACGACGCCAAGGCCGAGGTGCTCCGGCTGCGCGCCTCGATCGCCCGCCGCGAGGGCCGCCATCACGAGGCGGTGATGCTGCTCGAGCGCCTCCTCGGCGAGCACCCGGGAGCGCCGCCGCGCGTGCAGCGCCTCGTCCAGGACAACCTCGCGTGGGCCCGACACCTCGCCGGCGATCAGCCCGGCGCGCTCGAGGCGGCGCGGCGCGCCCTCGAGCTCTCGGCGGGCGGGTTGGAGCGCGGCTGGGCGCTGCGCACCCTCGCCGTGATCGGGCGCGAGGCGCTGGTCTCGGCCGAGCGCAAGGAGCACCTCGAGCAGGCGCTGGCGATCGCGCGCGAGCTCGGCACGTTCCGGCTGCTCGCGTCGGCGCTGACGCACCTCGGCGATCTCCAGCGCGCCGCGGGCGAGCCGGCGCAGGCGATGGCGTCGTTCCGTCAGGTGGTGCAGGTCGGCTCGGAGCACGTCGATCACGACGACCACTCGAGCAGCCTCGCGAGCCTCGCGATGATGCTGGTCGACGATCGCCGCGGCAACGAAGGCGCGGCGCTGCTCAGAGGGCGCAAGGCGGGCGCGTCGTCGTGGGAGCGCGCGCTCGGCCTCGTCGCCGCCGCGTGCGCCGCGTCGCTCGGCGACGTCGACGGCGCGGCGCTCGAGGCGATGGCCATCCGCGCCGCGGAGGAGGAGCTGCCGACGTCGTGGGGCGTCGCGCGCGCCGCCGAGGTGCTCGCCGACGCGTTCAGGCGCTCGGAGCGCGAGGAGCTCGCCGCCTGGGCGTCGGCGCAGGCCGCCCACGTCACCGCCCACCTCGGCACGTCGTCCGAGGCGGCGCGGCCCGAGTCGATGCCCCCGGACACGAGCGGCGAGGTGACCCTCGAGGCGACCCGCCGCGAGGTCTCGTACGCCGGCGTCTACGACCGCATCTCGCGGCTGCGCGCGGCGCTGGTCGAGCGCGGCGAGCAGCGGATGCTGGCGTCGATCGACCGCGCGCTCGATCGCGGCTCGCCCCGCGAGGCGTTCGCCGAGCTCCGGCCGGTCCTCCTGCGCGCCGCCGACACCGGCCGGCTCGACGGGGCGACGTCGCAGGCGCTGGTCGACGCGCTCCGCGCCGTGGACGAGGCGCTCGCGCGCTGAGCGATGGCCCGCCCCGCGACGCCCGGCGACCTCGTCGCGCAGCGCTTCGCGCTCGAGCGCCTCGCCGGCACCGGCGGCATGGGCGCGGTCTACCGCGCCGAGGATCGGGTCGGCGGGGGCGCGGTCGCGATCAAGGTGCTGCACGCGCACGCCGCCCACGACGTGGACCGGTTCGCGCGCGAGGCCGAGGTGCTGGCGGGCCTGCGCCACCCCAACATCGTTCGCTACGTCGCCCACGGCGCGACCGCCGACGGCGATCGCTACCTGGCGATGGAGTGGCTCGACGGCGAGAGCCTCGCCGATCGCCTCAAGCACCAGCCGCTCACGGTCGCGGAGGCGGTGGCGCTCGGCGGCGCCGTCGCCGAGGCGCTCGCCCTCGCCCACCGCGCCGGCGTGGTGCACCGCGATCTCAAGCCTTCGAACCTCTTCCTCGTGGGCGGCAGCGTCGCGCGCGTCAAGGTCATCGACTTCGGGATCGCGAGCGTGCGCGACACGCGCCGCCAGCTCACCGTCACCGGCGCGACGCTCGGCACCCCGGGCTACATGGCCCCCGAGCAGGCCCGGGGCGATCCGGTCGACGCCCGCGCCGACGTCTTCGCGCTCGGGTGCGTGCTCTTCAAGTGCCTGACCGGCCGCTCGCCCTTCGTCGGCGACGACGCGCTCGCCGTGCTCCTCAAGGTGGTGCTCGAGCAGGCGCCGCGGCCGAGCGAGCTCCGCGGCGAGATCCCGCCCGACCTCGACGATCTCCTCGCGCACATGCTGGCCAAATCGGCCGCGGACCGCCCGGCGGACGGCGAGGCCGTCGCCACCGCGATCGCGGCGCTGGGGACGGTCTGGAGCGGCGGCGCCCCGAGGATGAGCGCCGTCCCCGCCCTGACCGAGAGCGAGCAGCGGGTGATGTGCGTCGTCCTGGCGCGGGGCCGCGAGCACGATCCCGAGGCCATCACGGTGACGACCGGCGCCTCGGAGGATCGCGACCGCGACGTCGCGGCGCTCGCGGCGCGTCACGGCGCGGTGTACGCGCGGCTCGCCGACGGCTCGGTCGTGCTCACCGTCTCGACCGCCGAGGCCGCGACCGATCTCGCGGCGCGGGCCGCGCGGTGCGCGCTCGCGGTCCGGCCGTTGCTCGAGGACGCGCCCATGGCGCTCGTCGTCGGGCGCGGCGTCCCGGGGGAGCGGATCCCGATGGGCGCGATCATCGACGAGGCGGTGCGGCTCGTCGCGGGCGATCGCCGCCGGCCCGACCGAGCCGGGCGCATTCGGCTCGACGACGCGGCGGCGGCGCTGCTCGAGGCGCGGTTCGCGGTGGTCGGCGAGGCGGAGCGCTACCTCGCCGGCGAGCGCGACGTCGACGCCGGGCGCACCCTGCTCGGCCGCCCGACGCCGTGCGTGGGCCGCGATCGCGAGCTCCGCAGCCTCGAGGCGATGCTCGACGAGTGCGCCTCCGAGCCGCTCTCGCGGGCGGTGGTGGTGACCGGCGGCGCGGGCGTCGGCAAGTCGCGACTGCGCCACGAGCTCCTCCGCCGGCTCGAGGCCCACGAGGGCGCACCCGAGATCCTGCTCTCGCGCGGCGATCCGATGAGCGCCGGCGCGCCGTTCGCGATGCTCGGACCCGCCATCCGGCGCGCGGCCGGCGTGCTCGACGGCGAGCCTCTCGAGGCGCGTCGGGACAAGCTCCGCGCCCGCGTCGCCCGCCACGTGCGCGGCGCGGACCTCGCGCGGGTGACCGAGTTCATCGGCGAGCTCGTGGGCATCCCCTTCCCCGACGACGACAGCGTCGAGCTCCGCTCGGCGCGCAAGGACCCGCGCGTGCTCGGCGATCAGATGCGGCGCGCCTTCGAAGACCTGCTCTCCGCCGAGTGCGCGGCCCGGCCGGTGCTGCTGGTGCTCGAGGACCTCCACTGGGGCGATCCGCCGACCGTCGCCTTCGTCGACTCGGCGCTCCGCAACCTCGCCGACCGCCCGCTCATGGTGCTGGCGCTGGCGCGCCCCGAGGTGACGCAGCTCTTCCCCAACCTCTGGGCGGGGCGGCGCGTCGATCTGTTGCACCTCATGCCGCTCACCCGGAAGGGGAGCGAGCGCCTCGTGCGCGAGGTGCTCGGCCCCGATCTCGCCGCCGATACGCTCGAGAGGATCGTCGACCGAGCCGCGGGCAACGCCTTCTACCTCGAGGAGCTGATCCGCGCCGTCGCCGAGGGCAAGGGCGACGAGCTCCCGGACACGGTGCTGGCGATGACGCAGGCTCGCCTCGAGCGCCTCGACGGCGAAGCGCGCCGCATCCTCCGCGCCGCGAGCGTCTTCGGTCAGGTCTTCTGGCCCGGCGGGGTCCGGGCGCTGCTCGGCGGGGCGGAGCGCACGCTCGAGCTCCCCGCGTGGCTCTCGGAGCTCGGGGCGCGCGAGCTGGTGACGCGCCGGGCGCAGGCCCGCTTCCCCATGGAAGAGGAGCACGCCTTCCGCCACGCGATGGTCCGCGAGGCGGCCTACGCGATGCTCACCGACGCCGATCGCGCGCTCGGGCACCGGCTCGCGGGCGAGTGGCTCGAGGCCGCCGGCGAGTCGGAGGCCGTCGTGCTCGCCGAGCACTTCGAGCGCGGCGGGGAGCGCCCCCGCGCCGCCGGCTGGTACCGCCGCGCGGCCGAGCAGGCGCTCCGCGCCGGCGATCTCGAGGCGGCGCTCGGGCGCACCGAGCGCGGGCTCGCCAGCGGCGCCGCCGGCGACGACCGCGGCGTGCTGCTGTTGGTCGCCGCCGAGGCGCACGGGTGGCGGGGCGACAACGCCGACGCCGAGCGGCGCGGCCTCGAGGCGATGGCCTCGCTCGAGCGCGGGGGCGCCGACTGGTTCAGCGCGGCCGCCGAGATCGCGACCGCCGCGGGGCGGCTCGCGCACGCCGACGTGCTCTCGCGGGTGGGAGACGAGCTGCTCGGCGCCGATGCCTCCGCCGAGGCGACCGCCGCGCACGCCATCGCGCTCGCCCGCGCGGCGCTGCACTCGACGCAAGCCGGCCTCGACGATCTGGCGCAGCGCCTGCTCGCGCGCGCGGGCGCGGGCGGCGGGGCGCTCGGGCCGGTCGATCCCGCGGCGCCGCCCGGGACCGCCGCGAACGATCCGGCGGTGCGCGGCTGGCTCCTCCGCGCGCTCGGCACGCGCGCGAGCTACCTCGGGGATCCGGCGACGCACGCCGAGCTCACCGCCACCTCGGCCGCCGAGTTCGAGCGCGCCGGCGATCTCCGCAGCGCCTGCGTGCAGCGCGTCAACCTCGGCTACGCCAGCCTCGAGCTCGGGGACTACGGCGCCGCCGGCGAGATCCTCGCGGCCGCGCTCGCCGCCGCCGAGCGCATGAGCCTCACCAACCTGGCCAACGTCGCCAAGAACAACCTCGGCCTCTCGCTGGCGCGCACGGGCGACGTGGCGCGCGGCCTCGCGGTGGAGCGCGAGGCGGTGGAGGCGTTCCGCGCGCAGGGCGAGCGGCGCATGGAAGGCGGCTCACGGATCTACCTGGCGCTCATCCTTCTGCTCGCCGGCGACGCCGCGGGCGCCGAGCGCGAGGCCCGCGCGGCCGCGGAGGTGCTGGTCACCACGCCACCGGCGTACCCGTTCGCCCTCGGTGTCCTCGCCGACGTGCTGCTCGCGCGGGACCGCGCCGCCGAGGCGCTGGTGGCGTCGGCGGAGGGCATGGATCGCCTCGCGGCGCTCGGCGGGATGATGGAGGAGGGCGAGTCTCTGCTGCGGCTCTCCCATGCCCGCGCGCTCGCCGCGACCGGACGACCGGACGAGGCGCGCGCCGCGATCGAGGCAGCGCGAGCGCGCCTCTTCGAGCGCGCGGCGCGCATCGGCAAGCCGCAGTGGCGCGAGAGCTTCCTCGAGGCCGTGCCCGAGAACGCGCGCACCGTCGCGCTCGCGGCGGCGTGGGGGCGTGGCGAGCCTCGCCCTTGAGCACGTCGGCGCGCCCAACGCCGCCGCCCCGTGGCACAATGGCGCCGATGGCCCGACGCACCCCCCGCTCGAAGAAGCCCGCGCGATCGGGCCACGGCCTGGCGGTCGCCGGGGCGCTCGCGGTCGTCGCGGCGATCGCCGCGGTGACGCTCGATCGCCCGACGAACGAGGCGCGGCCCGGCCCGGTCGACGAGGGCGCTCCCGTCGAGGTGGGCATCGGCGCCCCGCTCGCGAGCGACGCGCTGGCGCTCATCGGGGGCCTCGCCGCCGGCGACTCGATCGGCGAATGGAAGGTGACCAGCGTCGGCGCCCAGAACGACGAGGCCATGACCAAGGCGATCGCCGTCCGCGTCGAGCACCGTGACGGCCGCTCGATGTCGCTCTGGGTGGCCCGCCAGGGCGCGCACCCGTTCCTGCCTTACAGGACGAGCGCGCGCTACGCGTTCTATTACAGCGAGCCGCTGCCCAAAGGTACCGCGGTCTCTCCGGCGGAGCTCGATGCGTTGCTCGACGCGCTCTCGGCGCGCGTCGCCCGCGTCGAGGCCGATCGCGACGTCCCCGCGCAGCTCTGACGAGGCCGGCGCGCTCGGCGCAGTCACGCGGCTGGCTCGCGAGATCCGGGTCCGCTACCTTCGAGGGCGATGCGCCGCGCCTCCCGGATCTTCTCCCCGCTCGTCCTGCTCCCCCTCGTGATCTCGGGCTGCGGCGACGAGCCCGTCCCGCTCCCCGACGAGTCGGTGCGCATCTCGTCGGGCGAGGTCACCGTCGTCGTGCACCTGTCTCCGTTCGAGCTCCGCGTCCTCGACGCGAACGGCGCCGAAGTCATCGCCTCGTTGCCAGGCGACGGCTCCACGCCGTACGGCGGCCCGGGCGCGACGGTCGACACGCCCGCGTTCCTCGCCCAGACGCTGCCGGGCTGGGACGGCTACGTCGCCGGTGAGGCGGCCTGGCGCCACGCGACCCGCGCCACGGTGGCGAGCGCGACCGGCGCGACGGCGAGCTTCGTCCTCGAAGGCGCCGACGTGAGCTTGGCGCTCGATCTCTCGGTGGACGGCCCGCGGGTGCACTTCCACCTCGCGACGACGGGCCCGGTGATCGATCCCGCGCTCAACAAGAGCACCTTCGCCTTCCGCACCACCGACGACGAGCACTTCTACGGGCTCGGCGAGCGCTTCGCGACGGTGGATCACCGCGGGCAATCGCTCTTCAGCTGGGCCGAGGAGGGCGGCCTCGGCGGCGGCGAGGACGCGGCGCTCGGCCCGAAGAACCCGTTCCCGAACGGGCCGTCGATGACCTACTTCCCGGTGCCGTTCCTGATCTCGAGCCACGGCTACGGCCTCCACGTCGAGACGACGTACCGGTCCGAAATGCACTTCGCCAGCGAGCGCCCCGACGCCTGGCGCGTCGCCGTCAACGCGCCGGCCTTCGCCGCGACGCTCTACGTGCACGCCGATCCTCTGGCGACGCTCGCCGACTACACCGCCGACACCGGACGCCCGCCGGTGCCGGCGCCGTGGGTCTTCGGTGTTCGGCGGCGCGTGGGCGTCAACGCGGTGGTGAACGGCGTGGAGGAGTGGCGGCTGATGCGCCAGCGCGGCATCGCGGTCACCGGCATCGACGACGCGGTCCACTTCCTGCCCGCGCTCTCGCAGCTCGGCAAGGAGGCCGAGCTCGCCGCCTGGACGAGCACGCTCCACGACGCCGGCTACAAGGCGCTCGCCTACAACAACCCGTACGTCGCCAAGGACGACGCCAACGCCGCCGCCGACTATGCGCACGGGATCGAGAACGGCTTCTTCGTCAAGCTCCCCTCGGGCGAGCCGGCGCTGACGCAGTTCATCTCGGGCAAGCTGCTCACGCTCGCGACCATCGATCTCACCAACCCCGGCGCGGTGACGTGGTTCCAGGACCTGCTCCGGCGCGCCCTCGACCTCGGCTACGACGGCTGGATGCACGACTTCGGCGAGTACATCCCGCGCGACGCCATCGCCTTCGACGGCCGCCGCGGCGACGAGCTCCACAACGCCTTCCCCGTGCTCTCGGCCAAGGCCGCCCACGATCTGATGGAGGCCGAGCGGCCCGGCGATTACCTCTTCTTCGTGCGCTCGGGCGGCGCCGGGACGCAGCAGTACGTGCCCGCCGTGTGGGGCGGCGACGCCGAGGCGACCTTCGACGAGACGCTCGGCCTGCCCTCGTCGGTCCGCGGCGGCCTGACGCTCTCGATGACCGGCGCGCCCTACTGGGGCAGCGACATGACCGGCTTCAAGTGCATCACCAACGAGCCGCACGACAAGGAGATCTTCCTCCGCTGGGTCGAGTTCGGCGCGGTGAGCCCGATCATGATGGAGCAGAACGCCTGCGCGAACCCGATCAACCCGCAGACCAAGTGGAGCCTGTGGAGCGACGAGGAGACGATCGAGGTCTACGCGCGCTACGCGCGCCTGCACACGCGGATGCTGCCGTACTTCATGGTGCTGGCGAACGAGGCGCACGCGAGCGGGCGCCCGCTCTCGATGCACCCGTTCCTGCTCCACCCGACCGAGCCCGACGCCTGGACGGTCGACGACGCGTATTACCTCGGCCCGTCGCTCTATGCCTCGCCCGTCGTCCGCCGCGGCCGCACGAACAAGGAGACCTGGCTGCCCCCAGGCCGGTACGTCGACCTCGACGATCTCGCGGTCTACGAGGGCGGCGCCAGGGTCACCGTCGACGCGCCGCTCGGGAAGCTGCCGCTCTTCCTCGTCGAGGGACAGCTGCTCCCGCTCCTCGATCCCTCGATCGACACCCTGGCCCCCGCGACCGACCCCACGGTGGTCACGCCCGACGACGTGGCCGACCGCCTCGACGTCATGGTGGCGCTCGCCCCGGGAGGTCACGCGGCGATGACGCTCGCCGACGGCACCGAGCTCGAGGCCGCGCGCGCCGCCGACGCCGGAAACCCCGACGCCCTGGCCGAGGTCGCGCCCGACGCGCTGCCCGACTGCGCCTCGTGCTTCCACCAGGCGCCCGAGGGCGGCGTCGACCGACTCCGCGCCAACGGCGCGCTCGCCGCCGACTCCGACGTCACCATCGGCGACGTCCACCTGACCGCGCGAGGCGGCCCGGCGCGCCGCGTGCGCTGGGACGTGTTGCGCTTGCCATGACGACGCTCGCCATGAAGAACCCCACGGTCGTCGCCCTCCGAAAGCTCGCCCTGCGTCATCCGGACGCCGAGGAAGGAGTCGCCTGCGAGGTCACCGCCGTCGAGAAGCGCACCGTCAAGGCGGGCAAGAAGGCCTTCGTGTTCCTGGGCGTGTCGGACGTGATGCTCAAGCTCGCCGAATCCCTCCCGGAGGCGAGGCGGCTCGCCAGCAAGGATCCGAGCTACAGGGTCGGGGCGAACGGCTGGGTGAAGGCGACGTTCGGCGACGGCGCGTCCCCGCCGCTCGACCTGCTCGCGAAGTGGATCGACGAGAGCCACCGCCTCGCCGCGGGCGGGGCAGAGAAGAAGACCACACCGAAGCCGGCGAAGAAGAAGCCCGCGCCTTCGAAGGCACGGTCGCGTGGCTAGCAGGAGCGCAGCGACACCGAACGTGCGCGGAGCCGTTTCGGGAGTGCTGCTCGTGGCGGCGGCGCTGGCGTCGAGCTGCAAGCCCGCGCGCGACGATGCGGGGTCGGCCATGAGCGCGGCGCGAAGCCCCGCCGCCGTCTCGCCACCCGCACCGATCCCCCAGGCCCCGAGCGCGGCCGCGACCCCGAGCGCGCCCACCTATCAGCCGGTCACCGAGTTCGACCCGCGCCGCGACGCCGCAAGCGATCTCGCCGCAGCGCTCACCGAAGCCCGCCGCACGCACAAGCGCGTCCTCGTCGACGTCGGCGGGACCTGGTGCGGCTGGTGTACGCGCATGGACCGGTTCGTCGCCGGCGACGCCGAGATCGCGGGCATCTACGCGGCGGGCTTCGTGGTGCTCAAGGTGAACGTGAGCCCCGACAACGAGAACGAGGCGTTCCTCTCGCGCCTCCCGAAGATCCGCGGCTACCCGCACCTGTTCGTGCTCGACGAGCGGGGGGAGCTCCTTCACTCGCAGAACACCTCCGAGCTCGAGAGCGGACCTTCGTACGACCGCGAGAAGTTCGTGGAGTTCGCGCGCCGTTGGGCCGCGCGCTCCCCCTGAGCGCGGCCACCTGAGTCCACCACTGAACAGCCTGGACACCTCGTGGATTGGGTTGGAGCCCCGCCCGCCCGCTCCTGTACCATGTCCTCCGCGGCGGGGTTCGTACCCCCGCCGCCGATCGGAGGAGCGTGCCGTGAACAGCTCGGGCCTCGGGATGACCCTCCACCTGGACGTCCGGCAGCACGTCCGCGTCGTCTCCTGCCTCGTCACCGAGGGCCTCTCGGAGCGCACCGCCGCGACGCTCGAGGTCGCGACCGACGACGATCTCCCGCTCGAGCAGGCGCTCGCGAGCGAGGCGAAGATCGAGCTCTCGGGCGTGTCGACGCGGAGCTTCACGCTCAGGCTCACCGCGGGCGAGTACCTCGGCCACGAGGACGGCTCGCTCCGCTACAAGATCGAGCTCAGAGATCCGCTCTTCCTCTGCGGCCTCAGCAAGCACACCCGCAAGTTCCGCAAGCTCTCGGCGCAGCAGATCGTCACGCAGGTGCTCGACGAGTCGCGCGTCGCCCACCGCTGGCAGACGACACAGCCGACGCCGGTGCGCAAGTACTGCGCCCAGTACCGCGAGACCAACCTCGCCTTCGTCGAGCGGCTCCTCGAGTTCGAGGGCATCCACTACTTCTTCGAGGACGACGGGACGATGGTGCTCGGCGACGCCTCCGAGACCGCGGAGCGCGTGCGCAAGCTGCCCTTCGAGCTCATCGAGGCCGCCGGAGCGCTGGCGCGCGGCGAGGAGGGCATCCACGAGCTCCGCCGCGGCTCGCGCGCCGTCCCCGGCCGCGTCACCCTCGCCGACTACAACTGGAAGAAACCGAAGCTCGATCTGCGCACCGCAGCGTTCGCCGAGCGCGACACCCTGCTCGAGGTCTACGAGTACCCGGCCGGCTTCCGCCTGCCCGAGCAGGGCGCGCGGCTCGCCAAGCTCCGGCTCGAGGCGCACCGCGTCCAGGCCCGCTTCGTCGAGGGCCGCGCCAACGTGGTGCGCTTCGCGCCCGGGCTCGCCTTCGGGTTCGGCGCCGGCGCGGGCGAGGCGTTCGCGGGCGAGTTCCTGCTCACGCGCGTCGAGCACCGCTACGAGGCCGGCGAGTTCGGCCGCGGCGTCGGCGCCGCGACCGGGAAGAACAGCTACGAGTGCTCGTTCGTCGGGATGCCCCTCGAGGCGCGCTTCCGGCCGATGCCCAAGACGCCGCGGCCCACGGTCCAGGGCAACCACACGGCGATGGTGCGCGGCCCCGCGGGCGAGGAGATCCACACCGACGAGCACGGGCGCTTCCGCGCCCAGTTCCACTGGGACGAAGAGGGCACCGGCACCGACGACGACTCGCGCTGGCTGCGCATGGTCCAGGAGTCGACGACCTCGATGGCGCTCGCGCGCACCGGCTGGGAGGTGTTCGTCGGCTACATCGACGGCGATCCGGATCGCCCCATCGGCCTCGGCCGCGCCATCAACGGCATCGCGCTGCCCGCGTACGGGCTGCCCGACAACAAGAACCTGATGACGATCCAGACGCCCTCGTCGCCGGCGACGGGCGGGTACAACGAGATCAAGATGGACGACAGCGCCGGCGCGCAGGGGATCTCCATCCGCGCCGAGAAGGACCTCGACGCCCTCGTCAAGAACGAGAAGACCGAGAAGATCGGCAACAACGAGACGCACGAGGTCGACGTCGACCTGACGCGCCAGGTTCAGGGCAACCAGACGATCACCATCGGCGGCAACGCCGACGCGACCTACGGCGCCAACGCCAAGCTGGTCGTCGAGAAGAACCGGGTGAAGACCGTCGCCGGCTCCGAGAGCGTCGACGTCGGCGGCGGCGCCGGCGCGACGACGGGCGGCAGCGAGACCGAGAAGGTCGGCTCGCTCCGCCTCACCATCGCCGGCGCCATCAAGAAGCCCAACTTCGCCGCGCTCGCCAAGTCGGCAGGCAACTCGCTGCTCGCGAGCGCCTCGCCGCAGGCGGCGCAGGCGCTGGCGACGGTGCAGTCGCTGCGGAGCGCCGGGTCGGGGGGCTCCTCCCAGCTCACGAGCGCGGCCTCGTCGGCCACGAGCGCCGCGGCGGCGGCGCTGGTGAAGGGCCAGGGCGCGGGCGGGGCGGCCGCAGCGGCGGGGCAGAGCCTCACCTCGATGCTGCCCTCGCAGCAGTCGCTCAAGGACCTCGTCCCCTCGGCCTCGTGGATCCCGAGCGCCGACGGCCTCCAGAACGCGGTCAAGGGCGTGGTCGCCAAGACGGTCGACATCGACAACGTCGTCAACCTCGTCTGCGCCGGCGGCATCGAGCGGATGGCGAGCTCGAGCATGCTCAAGCTCGTCGGCGGCGTGTACCTCACCGTCGCCGTCATGGGCATCGATGTGAAGGTGGGCCTCGGCTACATCGAGACCGTCGGCGGCGTGAAGCTCACCCTCGCGGCCAAGGAGATCTCGGAGACCGTCGAGGGCAAGCTCGTGCTCACCGTCGGAGGCACGGTGATGCGGCTCTCGACCGCGCTGATGTCGTTCAGCTCCGAGGTGAACACCGCGATCAAGGTCGGCGCGATGGCCAAGTACAAGTCGGAGAACAAGATCGAGATCGTGGCCTCGAAGGTGAAGATCACCGCGCAGATGTCGCTGAAGCTCAAGGGCGGCGGCGCCGAGATCGTCCTCAACAAGAACGCGGCGAGCCTCAAGGGCAAGCTGCACCTCGACGCCCCCTCGGGCGACGTCGTGGTCACCGGCTCGACGCTCAACCTGACCTGACGAGGAGCGCATGGACCTCGACCTCTTCCCGAACGGCGAGCACGCCTCGGTCAGCCTCGACGGGATCGCGCACGAGGTGACGGCGCTCGTCGCGCGCGAAGCCGTCTCGTCGCTGTTCCAGATCGACGTCACCTGCGCTCCGCGCGACGACGAGCCCGCCCCCGAGGAGCTGCTCGGCCGCAAGGTGAGCGTCACCCTGCGCGACGGCCACGGCGGCCACCGCAAGATCTCGGGGATCGTCGCCGAGGCCGAGCTCCGCTTCCGCGACGCGGGCAAGGCGGCGCTCGCCTTCACCATGCGCCCCTCCGCGTTCCGGCTCACGCTCGGGCGCGACAGCCGCGTCTTCCACGACGCGACCGTGGTCGACATCGTCGGCGACGTGCTCGCGCGCGGCAAGGTGCGCGCCCGCTGGGAGGTCGCGCGCGACTACGCCGCGCGCGTCTACACCGCGCAGTACCGCGAGGCCGACTGGACCTTCGTCTCGCGCCTCCTCGAGGAGGAGGGCATCTACCATTGGTTCGACGAGGACGACGACGGCGAGATCCTCGTGCTCGGCGATCGCTCGCCCTCGGCCCCGGACCTGGTCGGCGGCGCCCGGATCCGCTTCGCCGCCGAGACCGGGATGCGCGCCGACGTCGAGCTCGTCGAGGAGCTCGGGCCGGTGGCGCAGGTCACCCCCACCGCGTTCCGGCTCGCCGCGTTCGATCCCGAGCGGCCCGCCCTCGAGGTGAAGGGTCAGGCCGGCGACGGCCCGTTCGCGCACTACGACGCCCCGGGCGGGGGGACCGCGAGGCCCGAGCTCATCGCCGCGCGCGCGACGACGATGCGCGAGGCGGCGGCCGTGGCGCGATCGAGCGCCGCCGGGCGCACCACGAGCGCGCGCCTCGTCGCCGGCAGGACGCTCGAGGTGTGGGGCCACCCGGTCGACCGCTTCGACGGCCGCTTCTTCCTCACCGAGGTCGTGACCGAGGTGAAGCAGCGCCGCCGCGGCGGCGCGGGCGGCGTCGAGCAGGCGTTCTCGTGCCGCTTCCGGGCGGTGCCTTCGACGCTCCCGTTCCGGCCCGCCGAGGTGACGCCGCGCGCCGCGCAGCCGGCGCTGCAGACGGGCGTCACCGTGGGCGCCTCGGGCGCCGAGGTGCACCCCGACGAAGCCGGGCGCGTCCGCGTGCAGCTCCACTGGGACCGCCAGGGCAAGCGCGACGACGCCTCGGGCAAGTGGATGCGCGTCGCCCAGCGCGGCACCGCGGCCTCGATGCTCCTGCCGCGCGTGGGCTGGAACGTCTTCACCTCGAACGAGGAGGGCTCGGTCGACGCGCCCATGGTCCACAGTCGCATGTTCGACGGCGAGCACCTGCCGCCGTACCCCTTGCCGAGCGCGATGACCAAGACGACCTTCAAGACCGCGACCACGCCCGGCGGCGGCTCGTTCAACGAGATCCGCTACGAGGACCTCGCCGGCTCGGAGGAGATGTTCATCAACGCCTCGCGCGACATGAGCGTCCTCGTCCAGAACAGCAAGACCGAGGACGTCAAGGCGAGCTCGTGGAAAGAGGTCCTCGTCGATCAGACGCTCGCGGTCGGCAACAACGCCCAGGAGGGCATCGTCCTGGACCAGACCATCGTCATCGGGAAGAACGAGAGCGAGACCGTGGGGCAGAGCCGCGAGAAGCTCGTGAGCGGGTCGGAGAAGAGCAAGATCGGCGGCTCGCGGTCGCTGAAGGTGAACGGCGGGGCGGAGAATTCGGTCACCGGCTCGCGCACCCTCTCGGTCGGCGCGGCGCAGATGGACATCAGCCTCGGCGATCTCACCCTGGCGACGCCCTCGCTCCACGTCATGGTCGGCGGCGCGCTGGTGCGCATCACCCCGCGCAACATCACCGAGGACGTCGGGATGACGGTCTCGGCGTCGAGCGTGGCGGGCCAGCTCGGCGTCTCGGGCCTCGCCGGCGCCGCGCTCTCGGGCGCCGCGGGCGCGCTCAGCTCGGCCAGCTTCGGAGCCGGCGGCGTGGTGCAGACGATCGGCGGCGCCAAGTTCGAGCTCGCCGGCAAGACGCGCACCATCAGCGTCGACAAGAAGTACACCGAGACCGTCGGCGGCGCGATGGTGCTCAAGTCGGGCGGCGCGTTCACCGACGAGGCGCTGGGGAAGTGGTCGATCGACGTCGCCGGGAAGCTCGGCGCCGAGGCGCCCACGCTGGTGGTCGAGGCGAACACCATCGAGATCGAGGTCGGCGGCACCACGCTCACCGTCGACGCCGAGACGGGCGTCAAGATCTCGTCCGCCGCGATGGACCTGAGCGGCGCCTCCGAGCTGAACGCGAAGGCCAAGAACGTGCGGCAGAACTGAGCGAGGGCGAGGAGACGGCGCGATGAGCGTGATCGAACAGAGCGGCGGCGCCCAGGGCACGGCGAAGGCGGCGGTCCGGTCGAGCGCGCGGGACGGCGTGCAGTACCACGTCGATCTCGGCACCCTCGGGTTCCGGGTGCGCGAGCTCTCGGGGAGCGAGCGGGTCTCGAGCCCGTTCCGCCTCGAGGCGAAGCTCTTCGTCGGCGAGGACGAGGAGCTGCTCGATCCCGAGCGCATCATCGGCTCCAAAGCGCACGTGCGGGTCGACCGCGCCAGCGAGGAGGTGCGGCGCATCTCGGGCATCGTCACCGAGGCGTCGATCAACGCGACCGCCGGCGGCAAGCCCGAGGTGTGGGTGGTCATCGAGCCGATGCTGGCCCTCGCCCGCCACAAGCGCGACGCGCGCGTCTTCGTGAACCGCTCGGTCCCCCAGATCGTCGGCGAGGTCCTCACCGACGCGCACGTGAAGTTCGAGCTTCGCCTCCGCGACGCTTATCCGCCGCGCCCGTACTGCGTGCAGCTGCGCGAGTCGGACTTCGACTTCGTGAGCCGCCTGCTCGAGGACGAGGGCATCTTCTACACCTTCCTCGAGGACGAGGAGGGCACCATGATCCTCGCCGACGCGGCCGCGGCGTACGAGCCCATGATCGGCCTTCCGGCGCTCGCGTTCCGGCCGGCGTCCGGCGTCGAACGCGACATCGAGGTCATCCACGACCTCGGCCGGCGCGCCCGCCTCGCGCCGAGCGCGGTCACGCTCCGCGACTTCAACCCCGACAAGCCGCGGCTCGACATGGACGTCAGCGCGAAGGGGCCCTGCCCGTCCGGCGTCGAGTTCTACGACTACCCCGGCAAGTATGCCCTGCCCTCGGAGGGCACGCGCAAGGCGGCGCTCATCGCGGCCGCGATGGCGTGCGCGTCGGCCAAGGTGCGGGGCGCGAGCGACTGCGCCCGCCTCGCGCCGGGCCGCACCTTCCAGCTCGTCGACGGTCCGCCCAACGTGCCCGACGGCAAGTACGTCGTGACCTCGGTCGCGCACCGCTGGCGCCGCGATCAGGATTCGTTCGCGAACGAGCTCGAGGCGCTCGACGCCGCGCTGACCTTCCGGCCCGAGCGCGTCACCGCCGCGCCGGTGATCACCAACCCGCTCACCGGCTTCGTCACCGGCCCCGAGGGCGCCGACATCCACACCGACGAGATGGGGCGCATCAAGGTCCGCTTCCCCTGGGACCGCCGCTCGCTGGTCGACGACACCGCCTCGCACTGGATCCCGGTGATGCAGGACAACACCGGCCACTCGGTCGGCATCCCGCGCGTCGGCTGGGAGGTGCTCGTGAGCTTCGTCGAGGGCGATCCCGACCGCCCCGTCGTGCTCGGGCGCGTCTACAACGCCGCCGATCCGTTCCC
This sequence comes from uncultured Polyangiaceae bacterium, assembly GCA_964372055.1. Lineage (GTDB taxonomy): Bacteria > Myxococcota_A > Polyangia > Polyangiales > Polyangiaceae > CAYJPW01. The sequence continues at coordinate 58,552 of CAYJPW010000008.1, read as the reverse complement.
CGAGCTCTTGCCGGCGAACAAGACGGTCTCGGCGCTGACCTCGCTCTCCTCGCCGACGCGGACCGGCGCCAACATGATCCGCCTCGAGGACAAGGCCGGGAGCGAGCAGATCTTCATCCAGGCCCAGAAAGACCAGAACGTCGTCGTCGCCAACGACAAGACCGAGAAGGTCATGAACACCGAGTTCAACACGGTGAGCGGCGACGAGACGCTCTTCGTCGGCAACGATCAGAAGGTCACCGTCGACGTCGATCGGTCGCTCACCGTGACCGGCAACCAGTCCCTCGCCGTCGGCGGCTCGCGCAGGCGCAAGGTCGGCGCCGACGACAAGGACGACGTGAGCGGCGACCGCTCCCTCACCATCGGCGGCAAGCACTTCCGCAAGATCGAGGGCTACGACTCGGTCCGGGTGAAGAAGCTCAAAGAGAAGGTCGGCGGGCTCGATCTCGAGGCGTCGATCAAGGCCAACCAGACCAGCGCCGGGATGGCGATGACGCTCACGGTGGGCGGCGCCATGGTCGAGCTCACCGCCAAGGACAAGGAGGAGAGCTGCAAGCTCCTCCGCGCCGAGACGGTCGGGGGCCTGGTGTTCACCAAGGCCGGCATCGACGTGAAGGTCGGCGCTCAGGGGCGCTCCACCACGATCGGCGGCGCGCTCGCCGTCACCGCGGGGGGGCCGCTGCTCCTCAAGGGCGTCTCGGGCCTGACGGCGGACGCCCTGCTCGGCCTCGTCGAGGGCACCGAGAGCCTCACCCTGGTCGCCGGCAACACCGTCGTCGCCCTGAAGGGCGACGAGATCAGCATCACCACCGACCAGAGCATCAAGCTCGAGTCGCGCGGCGAGAGCGCGCTCGCCGCCGACGTCGCCAACCTCAACAAACCCTGAGGGCCCATGGGCAAGGACACCGTCGAAGCCAACGGCAAGCCCGTCGCCACCAAGGGCACCGATCACGTCGCCGCGCAGACCAAGCCCGACAAGCTGCTCATCAAGGGCAAGCCGACGCCGTTCTTCAACTACGCCAAGACGCAGAAGGCGCTCGTCTCGGCCGCGACGAAGACGCTCTACGCAGGCCAGCCCATCTGGACGGCGCCCGGCGAGCTCACCCCGTCCGAGGAGGTCCCGGCGGCGCCCAGCGGCCCCGGCGAGACCAGCGGCACGTACATCGGCCGCGCGGTCGCCACCGAGTGGTCGCTCGACGTCTTCGTCGAGGAGGCGGGCGTCGTCCGGCTCGACGACAAGACGACGCAGAACAACGGCAACACCGTCGGCAAGGTCATCCGCGCCGCCGATCTCGACGGCCTCATCAAGAAGTTCCTCGAGGAGACGGCCGCCGCGGCGCTGCCGCCGGCGGGGACGGGCCCGGCCCCCGGCACGGGCCCCGACGACGGTCGCAAGCCCGACGGCGACGGGCAGACGCTCCATTTCACCGAGACGGTCACCGTCACCGCGACGCCGGACCCCGAGGAGGAGTGCGTGCTCGTCGACGCGACGATGACGCGCGGGAGCCGCTCGGCGTCGAAGGCGGAGGGCCTGCTGGAGATCGTCCCCAAGCACACCGTCGGCAAGGTGAACCTCAAGGCGACGGTGCAGAAGCCGTGCGGTCCCGATCACCCGCTCTGGCACATCGGCGGCTTCTGGACGAGCGAGCGCAAGGGCGCCGAGGTCTGGTTCCCGGCGGTGAACTGGGGCACCACGGCCACGTCGCTCGAGGACATGATCACCGCGCGCCCGCACGCGTACGAGATCTCGGTCGAGGCGCACAAGAAGAGCAAGAAATTCCGCCTCAACGCCTACCCGCAGGAGTCGGTCTCGTACGGGATCGAGCTCGACTGGCTCAAGAGCGCGACCGAGAAGTTCACCGCACCGCTGAACGCAGCGCTCGAGGGCGTGCTCGAGATCAAGTTCAAGCTCCTGGTCGGGAGCGGCTCGTACGGCGCCGGCTGGAAGGAGCACACCGACCACCGCGCGTACTGCGAGTTCGCCATCGCCGCCGCCTTCAGCCCGCTCTTCGGCTGCGACGTCAAGATCTTCATCAAGCTGCCCGGCCCGCTCCTCGCCGTGCAGATGTTCCTCGATAAGGTCCTCAAGAAGATCGGCGGCGGGTTCAACGCCTTCGTGAAGATCTCGTTCGGGTGCTCGCTGAGCGGCAAGCTCTCCCAGAAGATCCCGATCGAGATGAGCTGGGAAGGGAGCGGCGAGGTCGAGGGCAAGGGCGGCGTCGGCCTCGGCATCGAGGTCTCGGTCCGCAAGGACATCCTCAGCTGCGAGTGCAACATCGGCCTCGAGGCCGGCGTGAATGGCGAGGTGTCGAAGGAGGGCAAGAACCTGATGCTCAAGCCCACCTTCTTCTTCGGCAAGCTCAAGGGCAGCGTCGGGATCACCGTCGCCCTCGGGAAGATCCCGTGGACCGATCTCAAGCTCGAGGCGAGCTTCAACAAGGAGGTGACCGTGTGGAACGGCATCACCTTCGAGGCCGGCCCCTGGAAGCTCTGGCCGCGGCACTAGCGAAATGACCGAGCACGCCTACGTCATCGAGGTCTTCTGCGCCGGGGTGCGGGCGCACGTCGCCTTCAACGGCTGGCACGCCTACCGCACCTTCGAGCCCGGCCGCCGCGTCGCGCAGCAGAAGATCAACCCATGGATGTTCGAGGGGAAGAACGAGCTCGAGGTCTCGCTCGGCCTCTTCGAAGAGGGCGCGACCGCGCCGGCGCCCTCGTTCGAGCTCAAGCTGTACAAGGTCGAGCACGGCAAGCGGACCAGCGACGACGACGTGATGGTGCACTACCGCTACACGCCGGACGAGGCGCCGCCGCTCGCCCGCGACGCGCTCGTCACGGTCTTCTCGCACGAGCTCTCGATCGGCAGGGCCTTCGGGCGCTGGGGCTGGCAGGACGCGCGACCGTACATGCCGAGCGATCGCGCCGACGTCGAGGCGCTCGTCGCCGCGTTCCACGACGCGCTGGCGCGCGCCGACGTGGCGGCGGCGATCGGGATGCTGCGCATCAAGCTCGACGAGCTCTCGCTGGCGCTCGACATCGAACGCGCCGAGCTGGGCGCCGGGCAAGCCGAGTACCTGGCGACCTGGCTCGCCGCGCCCGACTGGCGGATGGAGCCGCTCGACCCCGCGCGCCTCGTGCTCGAGTCGACGGCCGGTGGGCGGCTCCTCGACGTGAAGGGGCCGGGGCGAACGGCGCCGCTCGTCGGCCACGGCGGGCCCATCGGCCGGTTCGAGTACGAGCTCACCGTCAGCCGCATCGGGTCGAGCTGGCAAATCGTGCGTTGAACGACGGAGGCTCGATGGCCGAGAGCACGTTCGCGATCCAGATCCAGTGCGTCGCGCTGAAGGCGTGGGTCACCCTCAACGGGAGCTCGGTGTTCGAGGCCTGGGATCCGGCGGGCCGCGTCGCCGAGTACCCGCTCACGCCATGGATGATCGAGGGCGAGGACCGGCTCGAGGTGCGCCTCGGTCCGCTCCCGCCCGCGCCCGAGGGAGAGGAGCCCTTCTTCCGCCTCGCGCTCCACAGGCTCGCGACGATGGGCGACGCCTGGCCGGGCAGCCAGCTCTGCGGGTATCGCTGGACGGCGAACGAGTCGGTGCTCGCCGCGAGCCGGCTCACGCCGGTGTTCCGGCACACGGTGCGCTGGCCGAGGACGGTCGGCCCGTGGGCGTGGCAGGATGCACAGCCGATGACGCCGGAGGATCGCCCCGCGATCGAGGCGCTGGTCGCGCGCGCCCACCAGGCGCTCGCCGCACGCGACGCTGCCGGCGTGCGGCGCCTGCTCAGCCTCAAGCTCGCCGATCTCTCGCTCGGGCTGGGGCTCTCGCGCGACGAGATCGAGTCGGACGTGGCGCGCTCGCTCGAGGCGGTGCTCGAGGCGCGTGACTGGACGCTCGAGCCGCTCGACCCGCGCGGGCTGGCGCTCGAGCCCGTGGCCGGAGGCCGGCTCGTCGCCGTCCGCGATCGCGCCGGCGGGCCGCCGCTCGCCGGCTCGGGGGCGGGGCTCCCTTTCGCGTTGCCGCTGACCGTGAGCCGGATCGGAGGGGCGTGGCAGATCGTCCGCTAGACGCCGACGCGCCGAAGCCGATCGGGCCGCGCCTGGTGGTCGTGCAGCCGGAGGACGCCCCGGGGCAGCGGCGCTGGCTGCCCGTCGGCGTCTTGCCGTGGCGCACCGCGCGGCGCCACCTCGCCATCGCGCTCAAGGCCACGTTCACCTGGGCGCCGGCGTCGGACGAGCTGCGACCCGAGGTCGTGACGGCGCGCCTCGCCGCGCAGCAGGAGCCGCTCACGCCCGGCGCGCCGAGCGGCCTGCCGGTCGCCGGGCCCGACGAGCTCGCGTACCCGTCGGACTTCGTGCCCAAGAAGGCCGCGCCCGACGTCCTCGTCGTCGGACACGCCGTCGCGGCGACACCCGTCCAGCGCGTGCAGGGCGTGATCGCGGTCGCGGGGCTGCGCCGGGTGTTCGTCGCCTCGGCGTCGGCGCCGGCGCGCGCCATCCCGCTCTCGCTCGCCTACCTGCGCGCCGACGATCCGCTGGGCCAGCCGCTCGGGCCCACGAGGCAGGTCGCGTTCGATCCGGAGCATTCGCACGACGACGCCTTCGACTACGGCGCCTACAACGCCGCCGCGGCCCTGCAGCGCCCGCGCGCGATCCCGCCGGACGCCACCATCGAGCTCGTCGGGCTGACGCCGGACGCGCGGCGCCGCGTGGTCGCGCTGCCCGGTCTCGCGCCGGTGGTCACCGTGGACGCGCGCGGGTGGCGCGAGCGGTCGGTCGAGATGGTCTGCGACACACTCTGGCTCGACGTCGATCGCGAGATCGCCGTCGTCGTCTGGCGCGGCAGCGTCGAGGTGAACGGCGACGGCGGCGAGGTGGAGCGCATCACCGCGTCGCTCGAGCACGCGGAGCGACCGCGGACGCCGGCCGCGCGCGCGTCGGCGATGCAGCGCGGCGGCTTCGGGTTCGCGCTCTGCCGGGGCGACGCCCCCGAGCGCGTGGCGGCCGAGGACGAGGACGAGCGCACCCGCCTCCAGATGGCGCGCTACGCGACGTGGGGCGCCGACGCGCCCGAGCCGCGGCTCACGCTCGCCGAGTACGCCGGAATCGCGGCGGAGCTCGCCGAGTGGCCCGACGCGCGGGGCAAGACGCTCGCGCGCCACGAGCTCGACGAGGACGCGTGGACGATCGAGGAGCGCGCCTGGCTCGAGAAGATGGGCAACGCCGCGCTCGAGGGCGACGCTACGCTCCCCGAAGCGTACAGCCGCGATTTCGTCGAGGCGCAGGACGCGCTCGCGACCGACGCCGAGCGCGCCCAGACGCTCGCCGAGTACGCCGAGGTCAAGGCCGTGATGGACGAGGCCGACGATCCCACCGCCGCGCTCGGCGCGCTCGAGCTGACGCTGCCGCGCTGGCTGCGCATGGACCGCCGCTGGACGGCCGCGGCCGAGCGGGATCCCCCGGTGGCGCGCGATCTCGAGGCGCGCCTCGCGGCGATCCGGGCGGCGTCGGAAGCGAAGGCATGATCGGCGGGCTCGCGCCCATCAGCGTCGTCTCGGTGGGCGCCCGCGCGGCGACGGGCGCGACGGCGCTCGAGGCGGCGATGTGGGCGCGCGCGCGGCGATCGATCACGCGCTCGACGAAGCTCCCCGGCGGCCGCGTCGTCGACACGCGGCCGGCGCTCGGGGTGGCCGAAGGGGTGCAGGGCTTCGCGCGCCTGCTCGCGATCGCCGCGCCGGCGCTCCGCGAGGCGCACGCGAGCCCCTGGACCGATCCGACGCGCCTCGGGCTGGATCCGGCGCGGCCGGGGCGCGATCCGCTCGCGGCCGAGCTCGCCGCGCCGCTGCCGCTCCTGCTCGCGCTCGCGGCGCCGGGTCGCCCGGGCGACGACGAGCGCCTCGCCGGCCCGATCCTGGACGCCCTCGCCGAGCAGGCCGGCGTGCCGGTGGACCGCGAGCGCTCGCGCGTGTTCCGCGCCGGGCACGCCGCCGGCGCACAGGCGTTCGAGGCCGCGCTCGAGCTCCTCTCGAGCGGCGGCCGGCACGCCGCGATCGTCGGCGGCGTCGACGCCGTCACGCACCCCGAGCTGCTGTCGGCGCTGCAGCGCGACGGCCGGCTCGGAGGCGCCGGCGGGCTCCGCCCCGGCGAGGGTGCGGCGTTCCTGTTGCTCGCGCGCGGACAGCCTGCGCGACCGGCCGGCCCGCTCCGCCGCATCGCCACCGTGCTCGCCGCCGCGACCGGCTCGACCGACGCCGGCGCGCCCGAGCCCAGCCGCGATTCGCGCGCGCGTCCGCTCGAGCCCGGGCTGGGCGACGCGATGAGCGGGCTGATCGGGCGTGCCGCCGCGCTCATGGCCGGCGTCGGCGTCGAGTGGGTGATGACGGACGTGGACGGGACCCGCGCCCGGCTCGACGAGTGGTCCGAGGTCCGGCGGCGCGCGCTCGCCGCCGCGAAGCACGAGCATCGCCTCGCCGAGACGCTCGGCGAGGTCGGCGCGGCGATCGGACCGCTGCTCGCCGCGATCGCGTGCACCTGGTTCGAGGCGAATTGCGCGCCGGCCGCTTCGGTGCTGGTGACCACGGCGTCCGAGGGGCCGGAGCGAGGCGCGATCCTGCTCGAGGCTTCGCCCGACGACCGGGAGCCTCGTCCGCCGATCGCCGATCTCCGGCGGACGCCGGCGATCGCGGTCCTGGCGCGCGCGACGCTCGAGCAGGTGCGCGAGCTGCCGGCGGGCGAGCGCCGCCGGGCTGCGTGCGCCGAGCTCGATTTCGCTTGGGGCGCGCTGGGCGAGCTCCTGCGCCGGGAAGACGCCGATCCCGCGCAGCTCGAGGCGCTCGAGGAGGCGGCGCGACGCACGGCGGAGGCGCGGCGGGTGCTCGAGGGCGTACGCGGTCCCGCCTTCGCGCGCACGGCGCGGAGCCTCGCCGCCGTCGAGGACGCGCTCGGACGCGCGCGGGCCGAGGTCGTCGAGCGCATCGTCGCGGCGGAGCGTGCTGGCGCCGCCCCCACGGCGACGCCCGCGCGACCGGCGTTCCGCGCGAGCGTCGGCCGGCCCAGCCTCCACGCGCTGCCGGCCACGGGCCTCTGCCCTTTCAGCGCGTTGCTCACGCGCGGATCGGCGATCGACGAGCCCGACGACGACGACGACGACGCGACGGATCGGGGCGCCACACCGGCTCCGGTGTCCGGCGCGGCGAAGCCCGCGCGCGCCGCTTCGGTCGCGCCCGAAGCGCTCCGCCGCCTCGCGCGTGAAGCCATGGAGGAGATCGGCCGCCTCGCCTGGCTCCGGCCGCTGCGCCCGGGCCAGGGGTGGTCGCCCGCCGCAGCGCGCTTCGAGCAGCGCATGCTCGATCAGCTCGACGCGCTCGTCGCGCTCGGCCACGGCGGCGTCGACGTCGCCGGCGAGGTCCTCCGCTACACGACCGAGTCGCTCGTCGACACGGGGCGCGCCTTCACGAGGGCGTTCGTCCTCGGCTGCCTCGAGGGCGAGGAGCCCGTTCGCGCGGCGCTGATGGTGCTGCGCGACTCGCACCCGGCCTCGCACGACGCGCAGCGCGAGGCGCTCTCGCTCGCGTCGAGCCCGATCCTCGGCCGCCTGCTCGACGAGGTCTGCCTCGACGGCGACGCGCGGATCGCCGCGCTCGCGCTCGACGTGCTCCGGGCGCGGCGCGAGGCGCGCTTCTCTCCGACGGCGATCCTGACGGCGCACCCGTCCCCGGAGGTGCGGCGGAGCGCCGTCCGGGCGCTCGGCGTCGTGCCCGAGCGCGAGCAGGCGCTCGCCGTCCTCGAGTCGATGCTCGGCGAGGATCTCGACGCGAGCGTCGCTGCCGCGCTCGCCGAGAGCCTCGTCGGCCTCGACTCGCCCGCGGGGCTCGAGCTCGCCAGGCAGCTCCTCCAGGGCGAGCTCGGCGCGCCGGGCGGCCTCGCGCCCGAGGTGCGGTCGGCGCTGCTGCGGCTCGTCGCGATCGCGGGCGCGCCGTCGGATCTCGACCTCGTCCTGCGCGCCGCCGTATTGCCGGTGGATCTCGCGATCGTCGGCTGGCTCGGTCACGCCGGATCGATCGACCTGCTCCTCCAGCGGATGGGGCACCAAGCCGGCGCGCGCGCCGGCGAGGCCGACTGGACGACGCGCGAGGCGATCGGGCGCGCGCTCCAGCGCATCACCGGAGCGGTGCCCGACGACCCCACGCGGCACCTCACCGCGGCGCCCACCGGGGCGGCCCCGTCCGACGCCCGCGCCTGGCGCGCGTGGTGGACGGCGCACGGGCACGCCCTCGAGCTCCGGCAGAAGCATCGCTTCGGCGCGCCGGCGTCGGTCGCGACGTGCATCGCCGAGCTCGAGCACGAAGGCGTCGTCGCCGAGGTGCGCGAGGCGTGCGCGCTCGAGCTCGCGGCGAGGCTCGGCGGCGCCGAGGCGCCGTGGCTCGACGACTGGATCCCGCGGCTGCTGGAGCGGCTCGGCGCCCTCCGCGAGCGCGCCGAGTCGCGCGCCGGTCGCAAGCTCCACGCGCCGGGGCAGTGGATCGGCCAGGAGCTCGGCCGGCGCCGGCCATGAGCGCGGTCCCGACGCTCGCCGTCCTCGCCGTCGGCGCGGTCGCGCCGGTGGGCGGATCGGCGCTCGAGGTCGCGATGGGCGCGCGCGCCGCCAAGCTGACGCCCCGCCCGACGCGCGTGTACCTGCAGCCGAGCGTGAACGAAGCGGTCGACGGCGCGTTCGCTCCCGCCGCTCCGACGCCGGCGGGCGTCTGTGTCGCGGGCGATCTCGACGACGCGCTGCACGGCTTCGATCGCTTGATCGCGCTGGCGACGCCGGCGCTGCGCGAGGCCGCCGCATCCATCCACGAGCCGCTCCCGTGCGTGCTCGTGATCGCGGAGCCCGGCCGGCCCGACGACGATCCCTGCCTCGGACCGGAGCTCCTCGCGGCGCTCGCGGCGGCGAGCGGTGTCTCGCTCGATCACGAGCGCTCGTCGGTGCTGCGCGCGGGGCACGGCGGGCTCGCGGCGGCGCTCGATCGGGCCGCGGCCCTCCTCGGCGAGCGCGTTACCCGCGTGCTCGTCGGCGGCGTCGACAGCTACCTCCACCCCGGCGTCCTCCGCTGGCTCGACGAGCGCGGCGCGCTGCACGGGCCCGGCGTCCGCGGCGGCTTCCTCCCCGCCGAGGGGGCCGCCTTCGCGCTCCTGGGCGGCCCCGCCGAGCGCGAGCGCTCGCTCGCGCGCGTGCGCGGGTGGGTGCACGCGTCGGGCGAGGGCGCGCCCGCGATGGCCGATCTCTTGACGCGGCTCTGCCCCGACGGCGCCGCGTGGATCCTTCACGACGTCAACGGCGAGCCCTGGCGGATCGACGCGTGGACCGAGGCCGAAGCGGCGGCCCACCTCGGCGGTGCGCGCGTCCGGTCGCGGCTGCCCGAGGCGCTCGGCGACGTCGGCGCGGCGACCGGCGCGATGGCGATCGCGATCGCGAGCAGCTGGTGGGCGGCCGGCTGCGCGCCCGCCGGAGCGGCGCTCGTGGCGCTGTGCTCCCGCACCGGCGAGCGCGGTGCGTTCCTCCTCGAGAGCGAGCCGTCGATGGGATCGCTGTCGAAGCGCGCGCCCCGAGCCTTCCGCGCCAGCGTCGGCGCGCCCACGTTGCACCGCGTCGCCGGCGGACGCGCCGGCCGCGAGCGACGCCTCGTCGCCATCGGCGCCCCCGCCCCCGCCACCGCGGCGCGCCGCCTCGCCCGAGCGTGCATGGAAGACATCGCGATCCTGAGCACCCTGCGCCGCGTGCCTGACGGGCTGCCCTGGACCGCCGATCTCGCGCGCTTCGAGCAGCGGCTGCTCAACAACCTCGACGCGCTGGCCGCGCTCTGGAGGGACGACGCGCTCGGCGCCGGCGCCGTGGAGGACGTGGAGCGCTACGCCCGGTCCTCGCCCGTCCCCGACGCCGGTCGCGCCTTCGCCCGCGCGCTGATCTTCGGATCGCTCGAAGGCGCCTCGATGGCGGGGCGCGCCGCCGAGGGTCTCGCGGCCGCCGCGCCGAGCGTCCGCCCCGCGGTCGCCGAGGCGCTCGCCCTCGCCCCGAGCCCGCTGATCGCGCCGGCGCTCGAGAGCGTCGTCCGTTCCGCCCGCGGCGACGTGGCCGCGCTCGGGCTCGCGGTGCTCCGGGAGCGCCGCGAGGTCCCGCTGCGCCTCGCGATCGCGCGGCTCGACGACGACGACGGCTCGGTACGCCGCGCCGCCGCGCTCGCGCTCGGCGCCGCCGGCCGCGGCGCCCGGCGCGCGCTCGAGCGCCGGCTCGGCGAAGAGACCGACGACGGCGCCCTCGCCGCCGTGTCTCGGAGCCTGATCGCGCTCGGCGCCGCGTCCGGCCTCGAGCTGGCGCGCGGGCGGCTTCGCGGCGCGCTCGCCTCGGGCGCGAGCTCGGCCGGCGCCTGGCTGCCGCTCGTCGCCATCGCCGGCGCGGCGGACGACGCCGATCTCCTCGAAGGAGCGCTCAGCGATCCCGCCGGTCCGGCGGCGCTCGGCTGGCACGGTCACGTCGACCACGTCGATCCGTTGATCGATGCGCTCGCCGCCGCCGAAGCCCAGGCCGGCTCCCGATCGGACGAAGGCGAGGCGCGACGCCTCGAGCTGGCGCGCGCCCTCCTGCGGATCACCGGCGCCGAGCTCGACGCGCCCGAGGGCGAGATCGCGCCGTCCGCCGCCGCCTGGCGCGAGCACTGGGACGCCCAAAGGCACCGCTTCGATCGTCGCAGGCGCTACCGCCTCGGCGCGCCCTACACACCGCACGCGCTCCTCGCGGAGCTCGCCTGCGACGGCGTCCCGCCTTCGCTCCGCGAAGAGGCCGAGCTCGAGCTCGCGAGGCTCTTCGGAGCCCCGACCGCGTTCCGCGCCGGCGACTGGATCGCCCGCCAGCTCGCCGCGCTGGCTTCCCTCCAGGCGAGTGCCCCGATCTCCGACCCCGGATCCTGGCTACGACCCGTCCACGCCTCGACCACGGTCGTCGACGTGGATGTGGACGCGGACGCCGACCGCCGCCGCACCTGACGGCGCGAGCGCCGTATACGCGCGGTTCCGAGGTGGATACTCGCGTATACGCCTCCCGCCCCCCCGAGCCCCGCCTCCCCGCCGCGATTCGCTCGGCACGCCCTTTGATCAGCTGCTCCGTGCAGCCGACAAAGGAGCATTCGCGTGGCCATCACGACCGACAAGGGGTTCTGGAAGTCCGGGCACCTCCCGACGCTCTTCCTGGCCTTTCTCTACTTCGACGTGAGCTTCATGGTCTGGATGGTGAACGCGGCGATGGCGCCGTTCATCAGCCAGCAGTTCCAGCTCTCGGTCGAGCAGAAGGGCATGATGCTGGCGGTGCCGGTGTTCGCCGGATCCCTCCTGCGCATCCCGCTCGGCCTCCTCGCCGAGTACATCGGTCGCAAGCGCACGGCGTTGCTCGCGATGGGCTTCACCATCGCCGCGATGCTCTACGGCTTCTTCTTCGTGCGCACCTACGGCGAGGTGCTCTTCATGGGCGGCCTGCTCGGCGTCGCCGGCGCGAGCTTCGCGGTCGCGCTGCCCCTCGGCTCCGGCTGGTTCCCGCCGAAGTACCAGGGCCTGGCGATGGGCATCGCGGGCGCGGGCAACAGCGGGACGATCCTCGCCGGGCTCTTCGCCGCGCCCCTCGCGAGCACCTACGGCTGGTCGAAGGTCTACGGCCTCTTCGCCCTCCCGGTGCTGTTCGTGATGATCGCGCTCTTCCTCTTCGCCAAGGAGCCGCCGGACAAGGTCGTGCGCAAGCGCTTGGTCGACTACGCCAAGATGCTCGGCGAGAAGGACGTCTGGATCTTCAACTTCCTCTACGCGGTCACGTTCGGCGGCTTCGTCGGCTTCTCGAGCTTCGTGCCCACGCTGATGGCCGATCAGTACCAGCTCGACAAGGTGCACGCCGGGCAGTTCATGATCCTCGTCGGCTTCACGGCGAGCGCCGTGCGCGTGGTCGGGGGCTGGGTCTCGGATCGCTACGGCGGGATCACGGCGCTCATCGGCATGTACATGCTCATCGCCGGCGGCGCGATGCTCTCCGGCACGCTGCCCTCGCTGGTGCTCATGTTCGGGTTCCTCTTCGTGATGTCGGCCGGCATGGGCGCGGGCAACGGCGCGGTGTTCCAGCTCCTGCCCCTGCGCTTCCCGCACGCCAAGGCGCTCGCCTCCGGCATCGTCGGGGAGTTCGGAGCGCTCGGCGGCGCCCTCATTCCTCTCCTGATGGGCTTCTCCAAACGCCACACCGGCAGCTTCGGGCTCGGCTTCGCCGTGTACGCCGCGGCGGCGGGCGTGGCGCTGGTGGTGCTCCTCGTCGCGCGGCGTCGCTGGGTCGGCCAGTGGGTCGGCAAGGGAGGACGGGCCGCGGTCGAGTCGGCGGACGCTTCGCCGCTGCCCGCTCCCGCGATGTCCTCCTCGGTCTCCCGCGCCGTCGGCTGACCACGCCACCCCCTCTGTCCGCCGCGAAGGACGTCCCCATGAAGCGTTCGCTGTGCGCGGTCACGTGCGGTCTCTGCGTGTCCTTCGCAGTGCAACGGGCCGAGGCCCAGCCCGCCGCTCCGGCTCCGGCGGCCGCTCCGCCCGCCGCTCCGGCCCCCGCCGACGCGGCGCCCGCCGCCAAGCCCCCGCCGCCTCCATACTCGCTCCCGTGGCAGCTGCGCCCCGCGGCGGCGGCGACCGTGATCCGCTCCGACACGGCGCTGGCCTTCCACGACGACGCGACCGGGAGCGGCACGCACGCGGTCGCCGAGATGCTCCTCGGGAGCTACAAGGTCACCGACGCCTTCGCGCCGTTCATCCGGCGATGGCCGCGGCCACGCGACGCGCGAGCCGCGGATCGAGCACGACGGCCGCGATGACCGCGTGGAAGACGAAGAACCCCGCGAAGGGGTTCCGCACGCCCCCGGCGTGGTGGAGCAGCCACCCGAGGATGAGCACGTCACCGATGACCTGCGTCGCCAGCACCGGCGGCGTGGCGAGCCGGCGCGACCCGAGCGTGGCGAGCAGCGTGTTGAAGAGGAAGAGGAGGAGCACGCCCGCCCAGAGCCGCGGGACCGACGCGGGCTCGACGCGCGGCGCCACCAGCGTCGCGACGGCCACGGTCGCCGCGGCCCCGAGGGCGGCGATCCAGCGCAGGCCGATGAGCCACGCCGCCAGCCGCGCGCGCAGGTCGAGGTTCGGGGCATCGCCCGCCCCGGAGATCTCGAGCGTGTTGCCGAGCGACGGCACGGCGCGCCGGCGGATGAGGACGGCGCTGGAAACGAGGAGCGCCAGGAGCGAGGCGCCGACGCCTCGGAGCAGGTGCGCGAGGTGGATGCGCTCGCCCGAGAGGTCCCTCAGCCATAGCCGCTCGAGCAGCTCGTACGACAGGAACACCGCTGCGCAAGCGGCGACGCCCGCGAGCATGGCCTGCGCGACATCACGCCTCGCCGGCGTGGCCGCGGCGGGCCTGGGGTCCAGGTCGGTCCGCTCTCGCACATCCGGCCGGTCTCGTACGTCGCTCGATCGCGAGGCCAAACCACCCACGGGAAAGCAAGCGAGGTGCCATCTTCGGCACGAGCCACCACGTCGGCTGGAGCGCGCGGGACCGTCTCCGGCTCTTGGCGCGCGCACCGCATGCCTCGAGGCGCAGTGCGTGCGCGCAGCGCACCGGGGTGCGCGTCGAGCCCCGGCACATGCGAGAACGCGACCGGGTAGCGGCTCGGGTATGCTCCCTCGCCGGAGGTGCCTCGATGGCGATGGATTGGCTCAAGGGTCTGGTCGGGCCGACGGCCCAGTTCGGCGGCGACCCCGGCGCAGCGCCGGGAGGCTGGACCTCACCGTACGCCACGCCGCCTCAGCCGCCTCAGGCCGCTCCGGGCGGCGGCCCGCCGATCGGCGGCGCGCCTCCGCCCGCACCGATCCCGGCTCCGACCCCTGCGGCGGCGTGGACGCCGGCCGCGACGGGCGGCGCGCCGACGCCGCCCGCGGCGTGGACGCCGGCCGCGACGGGCGGCGCGCCTGCGCCGGGATGGTCACCGTCCCCGATCGGCGGCGTGGCCGCCCCGCCGGTGCCTGGAGCCGACGCGCGCGCGGCCGCGCTCGAGGCGCGGTGCGCCGAGCTCCAGCGCGACCTCGAGTCGATCGCCCTCTTCGCCCGCACGCTGCTGACGCTGCTCGAGGAGAAGCAAGTCGTGACGCAGGAGCAGTTCCACGAGGCGCGCAAGAAGCTCGACCTGCTCGACGGCAAGCTCGACGACCGGATCGGCAAGCTCGCGTAGCGCGGCGTACCGAGGCGCCGGCGGCCCGCGCGATCGGCGGGCGTTCGGCGCGCCCTCCGTGGCGCCGGGTGCTACGCTCCGCGCGCTGGGCAGGCGATGCGAGAGCCCTCACTTCGACGGAACGCCGCCACCTGCGCCGTCGCCCTCGCGGTGCTCGCAGCCTCGCCGGCGGCGCGTGCCGACGGACCGCCGCGCACCTCCTCGCTCGGCTGGATCCGAATGCCCGGCGCCGAGGCCTGCATCGCCACGCGGGCCCTCGCGCGCGCGGTCGAGCGGCGGCTTGGGCGTGAGGTCTTCGTCTCCGCCGCCGAGGCGGACGTCTCGGTCGAGGGCCGGATCGAGCGCACCGGGTCGCCGCCCCGATGGCAGGCGGTGGTCACGATCTCGGGCGACGACGGCCAGCTGCTCGGCACGCGCGAGCTCAAGAGCGAGGCGCCGAGCTGCTCGGCGCTCGACGAGGAGCTCGCCCTCGTCATCGCGGTGATGATCGATCCCGAAGCGGCGCTCACCCCGCCTCCCACGCCCGAAACGCCGCGGCCGCCCCCGAAGCCCGCCCCGCCGCCGCCCACCGTCGTGGTGCGGCGCGAGCTCGTGCCGGTCGTGGCGCCGGCGCAGTCGCCGGGCGAGTGGCGCGTCGGGGTCGAAGGCGGTGCGCTCTTCGCGCTGGGCCTCCTGCCCGGCGTCGGGGTGGGCGCCACGCTGCGCGCGCGCGTCGAGCCACGCGGACTGCCCGCGATCGAGCTCGGCGGCGCCATCTTCATCCCGCGCGAAGCCGCCGACGGCTCGAGCGGCGCGAACATGCTGCTCGGCGACGGCTTCGTCGGGGTCTGCCCGCTCGTGACGCGCGCCGCCGGGGGGGAGCTCGAGGGGTGCCTGGCGTTCGCGGTCGGGGCGCTCCGCGCGGGCGGCTTCGGCTATCAGCTCACGAGCACCCAAGAGCAGCTCGTGCTCGATCCGTCGCTCGAGGGTCGGTTCCGGCGGCGCATCGCCGGCCCGGTGACGGCCGCGCTCGGCCTTGGCCTCACCGTCCCCATCGTGCGCGACCGCTTTTATTACACGACCCCTGCCGGCGAGCAGCGGGAGGTGTTCAAGATGTCGGCCGTCGCCGGCGTGCTCGACGTGGGCGTCGGAATCGAGCTGCCGTGATCATAAAGAGCGCGCTCGGGGGCCACTCATCGCCGTGAGCACGGATCCGGCGTCCGCGGCCGAGCCCTCGGCGCCCCCGCGTCCGGCGCCCCCGGCGGCCATCGAGTTCGCGAGCGTTTTCGCGGAGCTCGCGCCGTTCGCCTGGCGGGCGCTGCGCCGCCTCGGCGTCGCCGACGCCGACGTCGACGACGTCTGCCAGGAGGTGTTCCTCGTGGTGCACCGCAGGCTCGCCGCGTTCGAGGCGCGATCGTCGCTCCGGACCTGGGTCTACGGCATCTGCCTGCGCGCGGCGTCGGAGTACCGGCGCCGCCCGCACCGCCGCCGCGAGGAGGCCACCTCGAGCCCGCCCGATCCGGGCGTCGCGCCGGGCCAGGAGGAGGCGATCGATCGGCGGCGCGCGCTCGCCGCGCTCGATGCGGCGCTCGACACGCTCGACGACGAGAAGCGCGCCGTGTTCGTGCTCTACGAGATCGAGCAGGTGCCGATGCAGGAGGTGGCCGAGGCCGCCGGCTGCCCGCTGCAGACGGCCTACTCGCGCCTCCACGCCGCACGGAAGAAGGTGGAGGCGGCGATGCGGCAAGCGCTCGCGGAGAGGAGCACCCCATGAAACCGATGCGCGATCCCGTCCGTCTCGCCGACGACGCCTCGGACTCGCCGTCCTTCCTGCGGACCGCGATCGACGCGGCGCGCGCCGAGGTGCCGGACGCCGAGCGCCTCGAGCGCATCGCCCGCCGGCTGCCGCCCGCCGCGGCCGCGCCGCCGTCGAGCGAGCCGCCGCCGCCCGCGCTCCCGCCGACCGCGCCGGGCCTGTCCGGCAAGGCCATCGGCGTCGCGACCGCGATCCTTCTCCTCGGCGGCGCGGCGCTCTGGACGGCGTTCCGCTCGGCGCCCGCCCCCGCGCCTGCGCCGGCGAGCTCGGCCTCCGAGATCGTGCTCCCGGCGCCGGCGGCGCCTGCTGCGAGCGAGGCGCCCCCGCCGGAGCCCGAGCCGGAGCCGTCGCCTGCACTGCCGGCGGCGAGCTCGTCGGCCGGCGCGGACGCGGCGCGCGATCGCAGGCCCGGCGCGGCCGCCTCCGTCGCCGCGCCCGAGGGCGAGAGCGAGATCAGCATCCTGCAGCGCGCGCACGACGCCCTCGGCGCCAGCCCGGCGCGCGCGCTCGCCATCACCAACGAGCACGTGGCGCGCTACCCGGGCGGCGCGCTGGTCCAGGAGCGCGAGGTGATCGCGATCTCGGCGCTCGCGGCGATGGGCCGGTCCGGCGAGGCGCGCGCCCGCGCCCAGCGCTTCCTCGCCGCCTTCCCGCGCTCGGCGCACCGGCGCCGCCTCGAGGTGCTCGTCGGGCTCCCGGCCGGCGACGATTCGTCTCATAAACCCGAAGCCGGCGCGCCACCCACTCGTTGACCGCGACGCGGTCTTCGAAAGGACACCACGATGCTTGCTCTCTCCGCACGCCGTTCGTTGGCGATCGCCCTCGCGGCCGCCGTGACCGTCTTCGCCGCCTGCACCACCGATCGCGAGGTCGGCGGAGGAGGCGAGTGCGTGGCCGAGCGCGACGTCCGAACCAGCTGCGTGGCCGACTCGGACTGCGACGACCTCGGCGCCTCGTGCATCGATCGCCAGTGCATGTGCCCCGAGTGGTTCTGCAACGCGCCGGCCCAGACCTTGTCCTGCACCTCGAACGCCGATTGCGGCAACTACCCGGGGACGAGCTGCAGCCCGGATGGAGTCTGCGCCTGCCCGACGGGCTGACGCGCTACAATCGGCGGCATGAAGGACGACGCGGACGGCATCTGCGACAACTGCTGCGCTCCGAAGGAGCCCGGGCTCGCGACCTGCAAGTTCTGTGGGAGGCCGTTCGTCGCCGATCTCGCCGCCCGCGCCGTCCCCTGCCCGCAGTGCAAGACGTACAACGACTGGGGCGTCACCAAGTGCGTGCGCTGCGACGCGTGGGTCGTCGTCAAGTGCCTCTTCTGCGG
This sequence comes from uncultured Polyangiaceae bacterium, assembly GCA_964372055.1. Classification (GTDB taxonomy): domain Bacteria; phylum Myxococcota_A; class Polyangia; order Polyangiales; family Polyangiaceae; genus CAYJPW01. Next base: position 41,162 of record CAYJPW010000008.1, on the reverse strand, counting down.
CTGCCTCTCGCCGCACCACATGCCGGCGTGCCTGCGCTGCAAGGAGCCGTTCGCCGGCGCGCCCGAGCGCTTCGCCGCGAAGCAGGCGGCGGCGCAGCAGGCGCAGACGCTCCAGACGGTGGCGACGGTCGGGACCGTCGCCGCCACCGTCCTCGGCGCCGCGGCGGCGAGCGGGATCGGCCGCCGCGGCCTCGTGTCCGGCGGCGGCATCGCCGCCGATCTGATCGGCAAGGGGATCGCCGACCTGCTCGACGACGATTAGCGGCGACCGCTCACAGGATGCGCCGCACCCGGCGCCGCTCCTCGATCATGTGGGCGGTGATCCGCTCCTTCGCCTCGGGATCGTCGACGAGCGTCCACACCTCGTGCTCGCGCTTGCGCCCCGCCGAGGCGAGGAGGATGTCGGCGGCGCGCTCGGCGGGGACGAGGTTCGCCTCGCGCCCGGGCAGCTCGATGACGCCCACGCGCGCGCACAGGCCCTCCATCGTCACCAGCATCCGCGCGACGACGGCGGCGAACGTCTGCTCGTCGAAGCTCGCGCGCGGGCCCGTCCCGAAGAGGAGGAGCTTGTCGAAGGTGAGCCGCGGCTTGCCCGGCAGCATCATCACCTCGCCGAGCTCGCCGGTGAGGAAGCCGCTCTTGAGCAGCCGCGAGATCTTGCCGGCGAGCCGCCAGTCGCAGAGCCCGGCGACGCCGTGGACCGGGCGGACGTCGCTCCACACGCAGCAGCCCAGCACCTCGGAGTCGAGCTCGTCGAGGCTGCGCAGGCTCGGCGTCGTGAACCTCAGCTCCATCCGGCTCGCTAGACGCTGATCGCGCCCTTGCGGAAGTCGCTCTTGGCGATCTTCACGTTGACGCACGCGGGCAGGCCGCTCGCGAACGCCGCGTCGAGCGCCGGGCCGATCTCCTCGGCCCGCTCGACGTAGGCGCCGAAGCCGCCGAGCGCCTCGACCACCTTCTCGTAGCGCGTGTAGGCGAGATCGGTCGCCGGGGCGCGCTCGGGGCCGTAGAGCTCGACCTGGCCGCGCCGGATCTGGGTCCAGGCGGCGTCGTTGCCGATCACGGCGACGACCGGGATCTTCTGGCGCACCATCGCCTCGAACTCGAGGGCGTGGAACCCGAAGGAGCCGTCGCCGTAGACGAGCACCACGTTGGCCTCGGGCCGCGCGAGCTTCGCCGCCATCGCGTAGCCCGGACCGACGCCGAGCGTCCCGAGCGGGCCGGGGTCCATCCAGAGCTGCGGCCACTCGAGCTTGAGCACGTAGGCCGCGGTCGCGACGAAATCGCCGCCGTCGCCGATGACGATGTCGTCCTTCTTGAGGCGCTTGCCGAGCTCGGCGCAGACGCGCAGCGGGTTGGGCGGGCTCTCGTTGCTGTCGATCTCGGCGGCCATCTTGGCGCGCGACTTGTCCTCGGCGGCGCGGACCGCGGCGAGCCAGTCGCCCGCCTTCTTCGAGCCCACCTCGGCGAGGAGCTGCTCGAGCACGACGCCGCTGTCGCCGTCGATGGCGACGTCGATGCGCCGGTTGCGCCCGAGCTCGCTCGCGTCGAGATCGATCTGCACGACCTTGGCGTTGGGGTTGATCGCGCGCCCGTACTCGAGGCGGAAGTCGAACGGCGTGCCGAAGACGAAGCAGAGATCGGTCTGCCCGAGCGCGAACCGGCGCGAGCGCGTCATCAGGTTCTTGTGCTCGTAGGGCAGCGCGCCGCGCGCCATGCCGTTGAGGTAGAACGGCGCCTCGATCGCGTCGGCGGCCTTCTTCACCGCGTCGCGCGCGCGCGACCAGCGGATCTGGCTGCCGACGATGAACATGGGCCGCTCGGCCTCGGCGAGCAGCTTGGCGGCGCGTGCGATCGCCGCGGGATCGCCGCCCGGGCGCGGGGGGAAGGGCTGCGCCGCGGTGAGCGGCGGCGCGTCGTCGGCCCAGTTCATGAGGAGATCGAGCGGCATCTCCAGGAACACCGGCCCGGGCACGTTGGCCTGCGCCACCCGGAACGCCGAGTCGATGTACTCCTGGATGCGATCGGTCGAGGGGACCGAGACGCTCCACTTGGTGATGGGGCGCATCAGCTCCACGTGGTTCATGTCCTGGAGCGAGCCCATGTCGGTCAGGGCCCGAGGCCCCGCGCCGCCGATGCAGATCATCGGGATGCCGCCGCGCTGCGCGTTGGCGACGGCGGTGACGGTGTCGGTGACGCCCGGGCCGGCGGTGACGGCGCACACGCCGGGCCGGCCGGTCACGCGCGCGTAGCCGTCGGCCGCGTGGCCCGCGGTCTGCTCGTGCCGCACGTCGACCACGCGGATGCCGTCGTCGAGGCAGCCGTCGTAGATCGCCTGGATGTGCCCGCCGCACAGGGTGAAGAGGTGCGTGACCCCGTGCCGAGCGAGCGCCTTGGAGACGAGCCTTCCGCCGTGGACTTGCGCCATGCGTCCTTATACCCGCTCTCGTCCGCCCGACCCAAGGGCCGCCTGTCGGCGCTAGGCTTCCGACTCCGAGCGGGCGCCCTCGGCCTGCCGCTCCGGTGCGCGGCGGCCGAACACGCGGGCGAGCGCGGCCTCGGCGGCGAAATAGCCGCACATGCCGTGGACGCCGGCGCCGGGCGGCGTCGAGGCCGAGCAGATCCAGAGCCGGTCGTCGGGGGTCGAGTACGGCACGATGCGGGCGACCGGCCTGGTGAAGAGCTGGGTCGCGTCGTTGACGCCGCTGGTGATGTCGCCGCCGACGTAGTTCTCGTTGTACGCCTCGAAGCCGGCCGGGGACATCGTCGAGCGCGCCAGGATCAGATCCCGGAACCCCGGCGCGAAGCGCTCGATCTGGCCCTCGATCGCCTCGGTCTGGTCGACGGTGGAGCCGTGGGGCACGTGGCAGTACGCCCAGCCGGTGTGCTTGCCCGCGGGGGCGCGCGTCGGATCGAAGAGGCTCTGCTGGGCGACGAGGACGAAGGGCTTGCGCGGGTGCTCGCCGCGCCAGACGGCCGCCTCGCCCTCGGCGATCTCCTCGAAGCGACCGCCGAGGTGCACCGTCGCGGCGCGCCCGCACGCGGCCGCCTTCCAGGGGATCGGGCCGGCGAGCGCCCAGTCGACCTTGAAGCAGCCGGGGCCGTGCCGGTATCGCTCGAGGCGACGGCGGTAACCGGCGGGGAGGCGCTCGCCGGCGATGGCGACGATCTGGCGCGGGGTCAGATCGAAGAGGATCGCGCGCGCGTCCGGCAGCTCGCCGAGCGATCCCACGCGCCGGCCGGTCTCGATGACGCCGCCGAGGCTCTCGAAGTACGAGGCCATCGCCTGCACGATCGACCGCGATCCGCCGCGCGCGCACGGCCACCCGATGGCGTGCCCGGCGACCGCGAGCACGAGGCCGATCGCCGCCGTCAGCGGCGTGTCGAGCGGCAGGATCGAGTGGGCGGCGCAGCCGGCGAAGAGGGCGCGCGCGTGCGCCCCGGCGAAGCGCTCGCACAGCCCGCGGGCCGAGCGCATCGCCGACAGCCCGAAGCGGGTGAGGAGCAGGGGGTGCCGAGGCGCGCGCAGCGGCGCGAGGAGATCCGGGATGAGATCGTCGGCGCGGCTCGCGAACGGCTCCATCAGCGAGCGGTACGCCGCGGCGTCCTCGCCCAGCGTGAGCCCGGTGTCGGCGACCGAGCGCTCGAGCACCGCCGCGCTCCCGTCGTCGAGCGGGTGCGCGAGCGGCGCGTCGGGGTGCACCCACGCGAGCCCGTGCTCGGCGAGCGGCAGCGTGCGCAGGAAGGGCGAGACCACGCCCATCGGGTGGATGGCCGAGCAGACGTCGTGCAAGAACCCGGGCAACGTGAGCTCGGCCGTGCGCGCCCCGCCGCCGATCGTCTCCTTCGCCTCGATCACGAGGACGCCGAGGCCGGCCTGGGCCAGGAGGATCGCCGCCGCGAGCCCATTGGGGCCCGAGCCGACCACGATCGCGTCGTAGGAGCTCTCGGACAAGGCAGCGAACTCTATCAGACGGTGACGCGCTTCCAGCTGCCCCGCGAGTAGGCCACGCCGAGCAGGGCCGTGCGGCAGAGCCGGTCCGCCGTGCTGCCCAGCCACACGCCGACCAGGCCGTATCGAGCGTGATCGCGAAGAGCCACGTCGCCGAGAGACGCACGAGCTTTCGGGCAACCACCGCCCCCGCGGCGACGGCAATGCCCTCGGCCGAGACGAAGCCGATGGCCTCGATGCGCACGAGCGCCTGGTCGAGGCCATGGCCGTGGCGCCGAGCAGGCCGGCGATCGCGACGGCCAGACGTTCTGCTAGGATTCGACGCGATGAGTCCGCCTCGGACGACGGCTTTGGCTCTGCTGACCCTGGTGGCCGTCTCCGCGGGGTGCAACGGCGAGACACCGAAGGGGAGCTGCGACTGGCGGCCTCGAGGTGACAATCGCTGCTTCGACTACTCGGCGGATGCAGTGACGGTCGGGAAAGACTCGTGCGCCCGCGGTGGCTCGTGGCGCGACAAGCCGTGTGACCTCGCTGGTTCGGTCGGCGGGTGCAAGACGTCCGGCGGGACGACCAAGTGGTTGTTCCCAGGCGGAGCGATCACCACGCGAGAGTCCGCGTCGAGCGAGTGTACGCAGTGGCTCGAGCCCACGCCGAAGTGAAGCGCTCGAGCCCATGAGGTCGGCGGACCGGCGCCCGCCGCATTCCTGGCCGGTCAGCAGGAGACGGTGAAGTCGGCGAGGGCCGGACCCAGGTCGAGGCGGGGCGCAAGGCGGGGCGCGCCGAGGAGGCCGCGCTCGCGGTCTTGACCGTGCTCCGGGTTCGCGGGATCGTGGTGCCGGACGCCGCGGGCGAGCGGATCCTGGCGGAGGGGGATCCTTCGCTCCTCGAGCGCTGGCTGGAGAAGGTCGCTCTCGCCGCCTCGATCGCCGAGGTGATCGACGAGCCGAGCTGAGGGGACTGCGGCAGCCCGCATGGGGTCACATCCATCTCAGCCCTTGCACTCGAGGACCTCGCCGCCTTCGCGTGTCCGGACGTGAACGATCTCGGCCCACGCGAGCTCGCCCATGTCCTCGTGGTAGGCACCGTCGCCACGGGAATGGGAACGTGGGAGCCCATCAAACGGTGACGCGCTTCCAGCCGCCCCGGGAGTACGCCACGCCGAGCAGGGCCGTCCGGCAGAGCCAGTCCGCCGTGCTGCCCAGCCACACGCCGACGAGGCCGTACCCGAGCGTGATCGCGAAGAGCCACGTCGCCGAGAGGCGCACGAGGAGGCCGCAGACGAAGGTGACCGCGAGGACGGTGCGGGTCGCGCCCGCGCCGCGCAGGCTCATGCCCACCACGGTCGCGAACGCCATGAAAGGCTGCGCGAAGGCCGCCACGTAGAGCGCGCGCGTGCCGGTCTCGACGATCGCCGCGTCGGTCGAGAAAGGCGTCATCAGCAGGCGCGGCGCCAGTGCGAAGGCGACGCCGAACGCCGAGAGGAGCGCGACGGCCATGGCGGCGGCGATGACGCCGGCTCGCGAGGCCTCGCCGTCGCGCCCGGCGCCGAGCTTCTGAGCGACCACGGCGCCGGCGGCGATGGCGATGCCGTCGGCCGACAGGAAGCAGATGGCCTCGATGCTCACGAGCGCCTGGTTCGACGCCATCGCCGTGGCGCCGAGCAGGCCGATGATCGCGACGTAGCCGAGGTAGCCCGCATGGTAGACGAGCTTCTCGGCGAACGTCGGGATGGAGACGCGGAGGACGCGGCGCAGGGTGTGGAGATCGCCGGGGGCGCCGGCGGCTGGATCGCCGAGGGCCGGTGGGCTCGGCTCTCGCCTGGCCGAGCGCACGGGCAGCCGGCTCCAGGGCGAGAGCAGCGCCGCCGCGAGCAGCACGCCCTCGATCACGGTCGCCGCCGCGGCGCCGATGGCCGCGCCGCGGACGCCGAGCTCGGGGAAGCCGGCCGCGCCGAAGATCAGCACCGCGCTCACCGCCACGTTCACGACGTTGCCGAGGACGGCCGCGTAGAGCGGCGTCCGCGTGTCGCCGGCGCCTTGCAGCGACGCGGCCGCGATCGCCTCGACGAACGCGATCGGCAGCACGGGGACGACGATGCCGAGGTACGCGTTCGCCTCGGCGAGGACGGCCGCGTCGGCGCGCGGGAAGAGCCCGTGCAGCAGCGAGCCGTTCGCCGCGACGATCGGCACCGTGACGACGAGCCCGAGCGCGAGCGCGAACGTGACCGACGCCCGCGCCGCGACGGCGCCGGCCGCCCGGTCCCCCGCCCCGACGCTGCGCGCGACGACGGCGAGCGTGCCGGCCGAGAACGCGGTGAACAGCGAGTACGCCGTCCACACCAGGGTGGTCGAGATCTGCATCGAGGCGAGCGCCGTCGACGAGTAACGCCCGACCATCGCCCGGTTGACGAGGAACACGAGCGTGACCAGGAACATGTGCGTCATCGCCGGCCAGGCGAGCGACCACACCTCGCGGGCCAGGGAGACCTCCGCCGCGAGCCGGGAACGCACGGCGAGGTAGTTCGCACGAAGCGCCGCGCCTGACAAACTCGTCGCTGGGCCCACGGCCTGCCCCGCATGCATGCAGGAGGAACGCCCGGGGGCAGGGTTGTCGTTCCGGGAAGGCGCCCAACGTCACGGCTGCCCGGTCGCCGTGGGAAGTGGCTCGCGCGCGCGTCCTGCGTGGGCCGCTATCCCGCGAAACCCCGCCTGCCGCGAGGGTCACGCAGGTGGGCCACTGGGCGACTCGCCCGTGGGAGCGGCCGGCGACGCCGGGACGGACGAGCGCCCGCGCCCGCGCCGCGGCTTGGTGAGGTTCCGCGCGACGGTGCACAGCGTGCGCACCGCCTCACGGAGCGCCGTCCCTCCCACGTGATCTCGCGGAGCTCGTTGACCGCGAGGGTGGGCCGGAGCCGCGGGTCGGTGGTCAGCCGACGCAGCAAAGACGACCGCCTCGTCCGACGCGAGGTCCGGCGCGTCGACGGGCGCCGTGGCGTTCGACTCGCTCCTCTGGAAGCCGTTCTGGTGGGTGCCGTCGATGGGCGCCAAGCGTGACCATGGTGTGCTCTTATTCTTCGCGGATCTCGACAGTTGCAGCTGGTCGGCCCGCGCCGGCTCCGGCGCCTGCGCGGGAGGAGCGAACCGTCGCTCCTGATCCATAAAGGTGGCGAGAACGCGTTTTGGATCACGCGACCGAAAAAAGGAGTCGTGCTTGGCGGGGCGGACACCTCCCGAGACATGGACCGATACCTCGAGAGGTGTCGGCTGAACCTCGCGAGGCATGGACCGATACCTCGCGAGGTGTCGGCTGAACCTCGCGAGACATGGACCGATACATCGCGAGGTGTCGCCTGAACCTCGCGAGACATGAACCGATACATCGCGAGGTGTCGCGTGAACATCGCGGGGTGTCGGCTGAACCTCGCGAGACATGGGCGCATGCTGCGCTCGCCGCGGCGGACGCTGCGGTCGACATCGCGGACGTTGCGCTCGACGTCGCCGATGCCGCGCTTTGTGTCGTGACCCTACGTTCGAGGTCACGGATGGTCACGCGCGAGGCGGCCGAGAGCGCCTCGCCGTGGGCGACAGCGTCTGGGGTGTGATGCCAGCTGTCTCGTGGCGGCGCGCCGGAGGGCGCGCGTATCTCGTGCTCGCCTGCACGGGCCGCGCCTCGGCCGGAGAGATCCCGGCGCGGGCACCGGGGGCTCTGCCGGCGTCGCGGCGCGCCGCACCCCTGGCAGGCGTGATCCGCTTCGACGGACCGCCGTTCTCCCGTTATCCAGACGGCGAGCACAACGCAGGTTTGCTGCGGCCTGCGGATGCTTCGTGCCCCGGTCACACGGCGCGCACTCGCACCATGGGCTCTGCGCCGATCCGATAGGCGTGCGGCCGTTCTCGTGTGCCTGATCACGATCACGGGTGCTACTTTAGACGGACCTGGATGCTACTATAGTCGGGCGGACCCCAGAGCCCCACACGGGCGAACGCACCAACGTCGGCCCATGCGAATCGAGTTCACCGTAGACACCTTACAGGGCGAATTCCGCCGGAACTGGTTCACCGGCCGTGCGGAGCTCAGCGTCGCGGGCGCGACGGAACTGCTGCAAGACCCCCTCGATCTGGGCACGCACTACCAAGTATCCCTGACCAAGACGTGGCAACGAACTTGGAACGGTCATGACCTCGTAATCGAGGCCGTTCGCCCCCTGCTCTTCGCTGGGTTCCGCCCACATTCCTACCGCCTCCTGGTCGACGGTAAAGTCGTTGCCGAGAAGCGTGGCTACTGACCCGTTCGCGCCAGATCCAAACGGGCGAGGCGGAAGTGGCTCGGGCTCTAAGAGTCTCCCACTGCGCTCGCAGCTCAACGCGTTGCGCAAACACGGGCGAAGCCGCTCCTACGTAGCCCACCGGGCGCCCAACTGCTTGCTGAGGCCGACGAGCGCCGTCGGTCGCCCGTCGCGTGGGCTCCCTCTGGCGCTCGCGCCGTAGCAATGGTACGTTGGCCAGGCTCACCCCGCCCAAAGTCGCCTCTGTTCGCAGTAGATAGAGTCGCCCATGGCACAAGCGCGCCTTCCGGAGCATGTAGCCTTGCCGAAACGACTGCGCGCGCTCGATGCGTACCTCTCGCAGTTTCCGCGCAGTGAATTCGCCGACTGGGAGTTCGAGCGCGTGAAGCCCCTGGCGATGCTGTTCCCGGCTGGGGAAGCCGATATTATCGAGGCCGTGCGCCATCGATTCATGATATTCGCGGGCGACTTCGCTGGTGGGTTACTCGCCCTCGAGCTCGGACGGACGGACGATGTCGAGCGAGCGCCGGTCGTCGCCTTCGATTCGGAGGGAGGCGTCCACGTTCTTGGCACCACATTCGATGACTTTCTGGCGCTTATCGCAGCTGATCAACCGGACGCTTACGAGGACTCGTGGGCTGCTGGCGAGGAGCTACGCCGATGGATCCTCGACGCCGGGGTCGCGCTTCACTCATCCGCGGGCGCTAGACTTGGCGAGCTTGGTCCGGTCACGCGGGAGTTCCGCTCACGCTTTTCGACGGCGCTGCGCGAGGCCAGTCGGCGCGTGAGACCGGACGAACCGGTCGACCATGTGCTGATCTTCGGAGAGCGGATCGGTGAGATCTCGCTTGGCCAGGCCCGGGCAGAAGTGGACGGGCGGTGGGGGACACCGGATGTCCCCGAGTGGGGACGCCGCGACGACCGTGTGCTCGCGCTATACCCGGATCAGCCGTTCGCCATCGAGTTCGATGCACTCCGTCAGTGTGTGACTAGTGTTACCCTATACGCAGGGAGACACCGCGCAATAACCCGCGATGGCACGGATCCCATGTTCATGACGACGGCGGAGGCAGCCGCGTGGCTCGAGGCGGGCGGCTTCTCTGTGGAACAAGGGGCGAGGGAACTTCGCGCGCCTGAGGCAAATTTGCGCCTGACAATGGCGGTCTCGCGAGGTGGTCGGGATGTCCAGCCCTGGGTGGAAGCGATCGCGCTCGTGGGCGGATAGGACGCGGCGCCGGCGATCCACGGTGGGCTGGATCTGTGCCGCGCTGCCCAGCTGCTTGCTGAAGCTGACAAGCGCCGTCGCATGCAGCTTGGCAAGGGTATGTAGATCAGGCGTCCTCTGTCGAGGCAGCCGAGCAATGCGCCGCAATCCGGACGACATGCTCCTTCGTCCCATCGTGCTCATCGAAGGCGAGATCGACGAGCGCGTCGCGACTGATGTCATTGCACGCATCCTCTTTCTGGCCGACGAAAGCTGCCGACCTCTTGCTGATCATCAACTCGCCCGGAGGCTCGTTCGTCGCCAGCGCCTCGATTTTGACACGCTCGCGGACATCCCGCTGGCCGTGGCAACTCACGCCGAGATCGCCGCCGGGACCGCAGCGATCATCGTGACCCATGGCGCCAATGGCCATCGATCGATCTCGCCGGCGGGCTCCGCTGGCCAACGAGCCACTGAATGAAGCGGAGGGTCGCAGTCCCTCGCCCCTTTGGGCTCGCTCTTGCGCCCGCCGCTTGGCGCCGATACGTTGGAAGACTCTGAATCTCCGCTGATCGCTGACTCCCGTGGATCCTTACCGCGAGCCGACTCCGCCATCGAAACCTGCCGTTTCCGGGCGATGGGCCGAACGCCTTCGCAAGCTGGCGCGGATCGTCGCGGCTGTTGCGATTCCAGCGGGAGTCGGATGGATTCTGACGATCGGCGTACGCCGAGCCGGATGTCCCCCGATCTCGTACGTACAGGTGCTGTTGGGCCCAGGCAGCCTGGTGTTCGTACTTTCGCTCGCGGCTTCGTGGCTGATTCTCACCGGGACTCGCTTCTGGCCCTCCGAATAGCTGTCCGGCCGCGTGTACCACGGACGACTTGGTAAGCCGCCCTGCCCAACAGGCCGCTTGGCGCCGATACGTTGGGCACGCGCACCCGCGGCCCCATGGCGTCACGACCCAATTTCTCCAGGATTGCGCGAGCTGGTGGCGAGGAGGAGTTGCATGCGTGGGCCAGCCGTCCATAGGAGCGCTACGGCGGACGGCGCTGAGCGCCCGGTACGGTGGGCAGGCCCAACATGCGACCATGTCGGCGCATATGCGCTGAGAACGCAGACATTGCAAGGTTGCACGGCTTTCCCGCTCGCCGAGATCGCCAACACCGTGTAGCGTCGCCAGCACGAGGGAGACTTTGCGATGCGCAATGACGTTCGGTTGCTGGCCGGGATCGCTTGTGTTGTTACCACCGTCGCAGGTGCATGCGGAGGCGATTCATCCGAAGGCGGAGGGACGACCGGCGCAGAGCAACAAGCACCATGGACGTGCTTCATCATCGAGGCCGACTATCACTTCTGCGCCTGCGAGCATTACCCACCCGAGAACATCACCAACGAGATCATCGACTCCTGTTCACTGGAGGGTGGACCCGGCCACTGCTGTGCCTCGCCGGCAGAGACAGTGGAATGCAAGTGCTACGCGCTCGGCGAGCCTTGCGGCGAAGGGTTGACGGAGGTGGCGGATTGCTCGGAGCCCGCCAACTGAGCCCGGCGCGCCATGAGCGTCCGAACGGACCGTGGCCTATCGGCGCCGACCAAACAGAGCGCCGAAGCGGACGTACTCCGCTGAGCGCTGGTACGTCGGACAGACTCATCCGCATGAGCCCATTCGAGGACTTTCATTGCACGCGCAACCGCGACAAGTCTGAGCGCATAGTTGGCCATGCTACATTGGATGGACCATGGCATCCGCACCGCGTGAAGGCGGAGTGCTCGCCGCGAGTAGCGCAATGAACGACCTGCGGCTGGGCGGTTGGGATCTGATCACAGCGCTGCTCGGGCTCACTGCCATGCTCTTCCTACTGTGGGCCTTCCCCGCAGTCGCGGGTCATAAGCTTCTCTGGATCTTTCTGCCCGCTTTGACTGTCGTTGCACGCCGGCAATTCTTGCCACAGCTGTCACCGCGCCCGAATTTGGTCCGCCCGGCAGGGCCGACCGTGCATCAGGCGCTCCGCTACGTTATGGTGATCCTGGGCGGGTTCCTTACTCTATTGTGTGGATTGATTCTGTTGTCGGCTGCTGGCGATGGTCTAGCGAACCTTCGCTCGCTTGGCGGTATTGCCGTAATCGCCGTACTGGGAATTGGCCTTGTTGTCCTTGGGATTCGTCGCCCGGGTTAGCGTGGTGCTCGCATCCGCACGAGCGGCGCGTGTCGACCTGGCCTCCGAGGGCGGGGGTCCGACGGAGTGCAATGGCCCAACAGCACCCGCCGCTCGGCACGGTGAGCGTCTGTCGGCTCTCGAGCTCGGCGCGGTGCGCGCACCACGGCGGCGAGGTCGAAGCGCGGCCACCCGGCGGGAGCCGGGCACGCGCTCGAGCGGATCAGCCTGCGCCGGGGAGCCGATCCTTGCGCGGCGACTCGGGGGGTGTATACATAGGCGTATGCCCCGCATGCAAGTCTACCTTCCGGAGGAGATGTACCAAGAGGTCAAGGCTCGGGGCCTCCCTGTCTCCGAGCTCCTTCAAAAGGCGCTCGCCGCGGAGCTTCGCCGGCAGGACCTGCTCGCCGAAACGGAGAAGTACCTCGCGGCCCTCACCAAGAAATTGGGCGAGCCGACCCTGGCAGAGCAGGCCCGCGCCGACGCGTGGGTTCGAAAGGCGACGCGCCGTCCTGCTCGGAAGGCGGGATGACCAAGCTCGTGCTCGATTCAGGCGGCGTCTCTCTCCTTGCCCGCCGCTCCAAGGACGCGACCGCTCGTATCCGATCGTTCTTGCGCAAAGGCATGTGGCCGCCGCTCGTTCCGTCCGTCGTTCTCGTCGAGTGCCTGCAGGGGCACGCCGGACGAGACACCGCGACGAACCAGTTCCTCAAGACCTGCGACGTCGTACAGGAGATCCCCGAATCGCTCGCACGGCGAGCCGCTCAGCTCCGTCGCCTCGCAAAGAAGGGGTCGGCCGTCGACGCGCTCGTCGTCGCCATCGCCGAACCGGAGGGCACGGCGCTCACCTCCGACCCGCACGATCTCGAGGCACTCGCCGCTCACGCCATCGGCGTGAGCATCCTGTCGCCCTGATTGTCGCACCCGCGCGGCCCCACCGCGGCCCCAGGGCGGCCCAACCGGTCGCTGAAGCTTTCTGTCGCCCCCCTGCTTGGCGCCGATAGATTGGGGTATACGCCGCGACACCTCGGCGCATACGAGCGCGAACCGTGACGCTCGACATGCGACTGCTCGCGGAACGCACCTGGGGCGATCTGAATGCCGATGGGTCTCATGCGCGGCGGCTGCGAGGCGCTGGCTTGCAGGGACGGGCGCAGGCGTCGCTTCGCTGGCTCCTTGCTCCCGCCCCTGAACGCCGATACGTTGGGCGGTCGATGCCATAGCATAGCGCGCCTACACATCGCGAGCGCCATCCGCGCTCGAGTGGAGAAGCAGGATGACATATCGCGTGCCCGCGGAGGTTGAACCCACACCGGAGGAGCCCGCAGGTGAGCTGCTCAGGCCTACGCCGGAGGACCAGCGGTCGCTTGCATGGTCCAGGGCCCACGAACGCAACCGAATCGGTGGCATGATCTTCGTGGCGCTGGGGTTACTTCGCTGGGGTGTGCCCGCGGCGCAGGGACTGCTCCACGAGTACGCGGCTCTCGGGGCGTTCGCATGCGGCACCGGGGGCATCGTCCTGCTCGTCTACGCGCTCTGGTCCTGGGCACGGCCGCGTGTTTGCGTCCATTCCGTTATCCGCATCGACGATCACGTCAACACCGATCTCTGCATCCGTGTGGCCAAGGTCTTCACGCTCGATGTGACATTGCAGCCGAGAGGAACGCTCGTCTTGAACCCCCTACGGGTGCGACTCTTGGCTGAACGAGCTCGCGAGGCGGGCGAGGTGCGCGAGGCGCGCGAGGTGATTTACTCTACCGACCACATCCTCGCCAGCGGACACACCCTCCGAGCCGAGCAGGCCGTCAGAGTCGCGGCCAAGGTGGAGCTCCCCGAAGATGCTCCGTCAACGTCGCGCAAGCGCAAGGTGGCGTGGCACATCGAAATCTCCGCCGGAACGCCTCCTACCTTCACGCGCGTCGAGCCGCTCCACGTCCGGCCTCCGTGGTAGCCGCCCGACGGCGCGCTGCAATGGACGGTCGCCGTCGCTCGGTCCGCTCGCGCTGACGTCCTCCGCTCAGCCGTGCACGTTGGGCTGACGCCGAGGCGCGATCCGGAAACCGGCCCGTTCCCACGCATCACCGGATGCGCTCACCGGTAAACCGATCCCGACCGATCCAGAACGGACACTGGGGGCACCACTGTCCCTGGTAATCGACACCTTCTTCATGCGGGCAGCCGAGGATTCGCTCCGCCAGGACGACGGTCCGCGCCGCATGTTGTTGCACGAACGCAAGAATGCGTTTCGCGACCGCGGGATCGCGGCGCGCATCGCTTTCCGAGAACCACCTCTCGACGACCGTCGGCTGCGCGCCCTCTGCCGGCACCAGGGAGACCGCGACCTTGGTGGCGCGCTCGTCGTCTGGGCCGTAGAACGCAACCGTCGCGACGGGGTAGCCGCGGAAACCCCGCTTTGCCTTCTTCGAAAGAGCCTTTCGGTCCAGGTCAGCCATCAGACCGCTCCCCAGCGTACCCACTCCGCCGCCACACAGGGTAGCCTACGGCGCCATCGGCACCGTCGCGCCCGCCACGCCAACCGCGACCGCGTAAACCGACCCCGGCACCCCGGCGGCGTAGATCGTCTGCGGATCGAATCCGGCCCCCGAGCCGAACTGCGCATTGGCCACGTTCGTCGGGAACTGCACGAGCAGCTCCGGCGCGCCGACCGCGCTCCCCGTGGCGTCGAGCTTCACCCGGTACAGCCGCGAGTTGCCCTGGTCGACGGCGTACACGTTGCCGCACGCGTCGAGGACGAGGCCGTCGAGCGCCGCCCCCGCGACCACCGCCAACTCGACGGGCGTCGCGCCCGGCTGGTCGAGGTCGAGCCGGCGGATGCGGCCCTCCTGGTACTCGGTGTAGTAGAGCTTCGTCTTCCCGGGATCGAGCACCACGCCATTGGCGGCGCTCGCGACGGCGCCGCTCGCGACGGTGTCCTTGCTCTTGTCCGGGTTGATGCGCGTGACCTTGTTGCCGCCGAACTCCGTCACCCACACGTTGCCGTCGAAGTCGGGGAAGAGTCCGTTGGGCCCGCCGAGGCCGGTGGCGTAGTCGGTCACCGTGCCGTCGGTGGCGATCTGGACCACCTTGCCCTGCTGCGGGAGCGCCGCGACGATCGTCCCGTCCCCCCGGTAGCGCAGGCCGTACACCGTGCCCGCCAGGCTCGCGAGCGTCGTCGTCTGCCCGTTCGCGTCGACGAGCACCACCTGCCCGCCCTGCTTCGCGGCGATGTGCCCGTTGCCGTCGAAGGCGAGGTCCTCGCTGCCGTCGAGCACGTCGGTCACGAGCGTCGGGGCGAGCGGCCCCGCGGGGAGGGCCGCGCAGTCCGCGCCGCCGCCCGATCCGCCGCTCCCGCCGCCGGCGCCGCCCGCGCCGGTCGTCGTGCTCGTTCCGGTCGACGTCGTCGACGTCCCCGTGCTCGAGGTCCCGCCCCCCGAGCCGCCGGCGCCGCCCGCGCCCGTGGTGGCGGAGCTCGTGCTCGTCGTCGAGCCTCCGGTCGTCGACGACGAGCTGGTGTCGTCGCCCCCGCACGCGAGCGGAGCCACGGCGATCACGATCGGGAAAGCGACGGCGAGCGAGCTGCGCATGAATACCTCGTGGGCAAGAAGGCGAACCGGCACTCTATCAGCGAGTCGCCGGCGGGATCGAGGCATCGACCGGCCCGATCTCGCCGATCTCGACCTCGCCGCGCTTCTTCAGCTTCGCCGAGAAGCCGAACGCCCGGTCCGCCTTGCCGTCGCGATCGTCGTCGATCCACGCGACGGCTCGGCCTTCCTTGTTCGTCTTGGTCTGCTGCCATTGCAGCTGGAAGCGCTGGGGCGCGGCCATCTTGAAGCCGGCGCAGGCCCACACCGGCGTCGCCCAGTCGGAGGTCGAGCTCGTGTAGGCGCCGCCCTTGAGCGCGTCGAGCGCCGGCGGGATCGCCGGCGAGGTCCCCGGCAGCACGCGGATGTTGTCACGCACGCACCGGCCGACGCCGTCGCGGAGCCGCGCCAGCGCCTCCTGCACCTCGTCCTCGATCGGCCCGACCGGCGGCTGCTTCACGCCCGCCGGGATGACGATACCCGCGGGCGGCGAGGTCGCCACCGCGGGCGGCGCCGCGCCCCTGCCGCGCACCGCGAGCCACACGACCACGATCCCCGCGACCGCGAACGCCGCGACGCCGGCCGCAATGACGGCGACGTGAACGGGCGGCGGCGCGGCGACGGGCTTCGCGGTGAGCGCCGAGCCGTCGTCGCTCGCCCTCGGCGCCCCGTACGGCGCCGGAGGCGCACCCGGCGGCGCGGCGCCGGATCCCGCCGCGATCGGCAGCGGCTCGACGAGCGCGCGCTCGGGAGGGCCGGCTGCCCGCTCGGTCATCCCGCCGAAGCCTGCCGGCGCCACGAACGGATCGAGCTTGGTCGTGTCGATCTCGGGCGCGGCGATGTGGTCGTACGGCCCGGCCGCGCGCTCGGTGACATCGACGCCCGCGCTTGCCGCCGCCGGCGACGCGGAGCGCTGGGTCGCATCGATGCCCGCGCCCGCCGACGGCGCCCCAGGGTCCGGCGCCACGACGGCGTCGGACGCGGCGGGCTCACCCATCTCCATCCCGGCGAACGGATCGTCGCCGAGGTCCGGCTTCGGCTCCGGCGGCGGCCCGCCGACCCGGAACCCGCCGCCCTCGATCCGCTTGCCCGACTCGAGGAGCTGGTCGATCTCGCGCGCGCCGAGCGCGACCGTGTTCTCTCCCGTCGGCGCCGGCGCGCTGCGCTCGACGAGATCGTCGAGCTCACCGCCGCCTAGCGCCACCGTGCTGCCGTCGTCGCCGGCGCGCCCCCGCTGCATCGCCGCGAGATCCGACTCGGTGAGCACCGCCGTGCGCTCCTGCGGATCGGCCGCACGGACCGGCGCCGGCGCGGGCGACACCTCGGTCTGGCTGTCCTCCCAGCCCGCGTCGATCGAGTTGAGCGGGGGCCGCGGCGGCCCTCCCCGTCCGGGATCATCGACCACGGGGGTAGCCTACATGGCTCGGAGCGCGCGCGCTGCTGTTGGCGGCCCCGCCTGCGCCTCCTAGAGTGCGGGCATGCAGCTCGGCAAACGTCTCGCCTCCCTGGTGATGTCGGACATCCGCGCCATGAGCCGGGCCTGCGACGCCGTCGGCGGGCTCAACCTCGGCCAGGGCATCTGCGATCTGCCCACGCCTCCTCCGGTCGCGCAGGGCGCGCGCGACGCGATCACCGAGAACCGCGTCGTCTACACGCTCGCCGAGGGCATCGCCCCGCTCCGTGCCGGGATCGCCGGCAAGATCGAGCGGCTCTACGGGCTCTCGTTCGATCCGGCCTCGGAGGTGGTGGTCACCTCGGGCGCGACGGGCGGGTTCGCCGCCGCGTGCCTCGCGCTGCTCGATCCGGGCGACGAGGTGATCCTGTTCGAGCCCTACTACGGCTACCACCTCAACACCGTCCTCACGCTCGGGATGAAGCCCGTGCTGGTCCCGACGCTCCCGCCCGACTGGGCCTTCGATCCCGCCGCGCTGCGCCGCGCGATCGGCCCGCGCACGCGCGCCGTCGTGGTGTGCTCACCGGCGAACCCGAGCGGAAAGGTGTGGTCGCCCGCCGAGCTCGACGGCCTCGCCGCGCTCTGCGAGGAGCACGACCTGCTCGCCATCACCGACGAGATCTACGAGCACATCCTCTTCGACGGCGCCGCCCACGTGCCGCTCGCCACCCGCGGCGGCGCCCGCGCGCGCACCGTCACCCTCTCGGGCTTCTCCAAGACGTTCGCCGTCACCGGCTGGCGCCTCGGCTACCTCACCGCCCCCGCCGAGATCGCGCGCCGGATCACCATCGCGCACGATCTCCTCTACGTCTGCGCGCCGACGCCGCTCCAGCACGCGATGGTCGCCGGCCTCTCGATGCCCCAGAGCTACTACGACGAGCTCGGCGCCTCGTACGCGAGGAAGCGCTCGATCCTGTGCGCGGCGCTCGCCGACGCCGGCCTCACCCCGTACGTGCCGAAGGGCGCCTACTACGTGCTCGCCGACGTGCGCCGCCTCGGGTTCGCGACCTCGAAAGAGGCGGCGATGGCGCTGCTCGAGCGCGCCGGCATCGCCTCGGTGCCGGGCACCTCGTTCTACGCCGATCCCGTCGGCGAGACGCTCACGCGCTTCTGCTTCGCCAAGGATGACGACGTGCTCGAGGAGGCGGCGCGCCGGCTGCGCGCGCTCTGAAGAGGGGCAGAGCCCCGGCTCGAGAATGACCCGGCGGTGGACGATGTGACCCCGACGACCACCCATTTGCGACCCTTGCGCGTTTCGGGTGCGAGAACGGGAAGCGTTCCGCCGTATGCCTCTCTCAGGATGGCTTTCTCTCTTGCCGGGGCGGGCCGGCGCCTCGCGGCGCTCTCGCTGCTCGCCGCGCTCTCGCCGTTCGCCGGCTGCGGCGAGGACGAGTCGACCGGGCCTGGCCCCTCGACCGGTCCGGCGCCCTGCCAGGTCGACGCGGAGTGCGACGACGGCAACCCTTGCTCCATCGACGCCTGCGGGGACGACGGCTTCTGCGCCGACACGCCCGCGCCCGACGGCGAGGCGCCCGTCCAGGAGCGCGGCGACTGCCGACGCACCTTCTGCTCCGGCGGCGCCGCCGACGACCAGATCGACGACGGCGACGTCGAGGACGACGGCGAGCCCTGCACGCTCGACACGTGCGAGGCAGGCGTCCCGGATCACGTGGTCCAGGTCGACGGAGCGGCGTGCCAGGTCGGGAGCGGCGCGGGCTCGTGCAGCGACGGCGCGTGCGTCGTGCCGTGCACCCCCGAGGACGCGCACTACCAGTGCGACGACCTGAACGAGTGCACCGAGGATGGCTGCCTCGGCGAAGGCGGCCAGGGGATCTGCGAGCACTCGGTCTACAGCGGTCCCACGCCGGGCTTCCCGCAGGTCGAGGGAGACTGCCACGAGCAGCGCTGCATCGAGGGCGTCGACACCGACGCGATCGACGATCTCGACGTCTTCGACGACGGCAACGCGTGCACGGCGGACACGTGCAAGCTCGGCACCCCGCTGAACGAGCCGGTCGCCGCGGGCGCCGAGTGCGCCGACGGCGGCGGCCAGGTGTGCGACGGCCTCGGCGAGTGCGTGCAGTGCCTCGCCGCCGCCGACTGCGAGGGCGTGTTCCCGGGCGACTGCGTGACGCCCACCTGCAACGCGGACCACTCCTGCGAGCCGCTCTACACGCCCGACGGCACGCCGCTCCCCGCGGCGAGCCAGCAGGCCGGCGACTGCCGCACCGTCGTCTGCAACGGCAACGGGGGCACCACCAACGAAGCCAACGCGAGCGATCTGCCCGACGACGGCAACGCCTGCACGATCGACTCGTGCCAGGGCACCTCGGGCGAGCACGCCCCCGCCCCCGCGGGGACGCCGTGCGACGGCGGCAAGGAGTGCGACGGTTTCGGAAGCTGCTGCACCGCCGCCACCTGCGAGGCGCTCGGCAAGAACTGCGGAGGGTTCTCGAACGGGTGCGGCAAGTCGCTCTTCTGCGGCGACTGCGCGCCCGGCGACACCTGCGGCCCGGCCGTGACCGGCGTGTGCGGCTGCACCGACGGGATCCAGAACGGCAGCGAGACGGGCGTCGACTGCGGCGGCGTCTGCCCGAACAGCTGCGCGCTGGGCATCCCCTGCGCCGGGCCGGCGGACTGCGCCAACGGCTTCTGCGTCGACGGCTTCTGCTGCAACTCGGCGTGCGGGTCCGCCTGCAAGGCGTGCTCGCAGGCCAAGACGGGCGTCGCCAACGGCACCTGCGCCGACGTCCTCGCCGGGACCGATCCCGACGGCGACTGCACGGCCGATGCGGTGAGCTCGTGCGGTCAGACGGGCCAGTGCAGCGCCGGCGCGTGCGAGATCTACCCCGCGGGCACCGTGTGCGCGCCCGGCAGCTGCAGCAACGCGATGGCGTCGGCGGCCGACCTCTGCAACGGCTCGGGCACCTGCGTCGACGGGGGCGCGCAGGCGTGCGCGGCGCCGTACGTCTGCGGCGGGGCGACGTGCCAGTCGTGCTCGGACGGCGTGAAGAACGGAAACGAGACCGGCATCGACTGCGGCGGCGGTGGAGCCTGCGCCGCGTGCGGCCCCGGGAGCCCGTGCAACGGCCCCTCCGACTGCGCCAACGGGCAGTGCGTCGACGGCGTCTGCTGCACGACCTCGTGCGCCGGGGTCTGCCGGAGCTGCAACCTCCCCGGGACCCAGGGCACCTGCAGCTTCCTCCCGGCGGGCTCGGACCCGAACAGCGAGTGCCCGGGTCAGGCCACCTGCAACGGGAGCGGCGCATGCAACTGAGGCGCACCACGCTCGTCGCCCTCGCGCTCGGCGCCATCGCCGCGGCCTCGTGCGGCGAGGACGACTCGACCGAGGGCGGGCAAGGCGCCGGATCGCCGACCACCTGCAAGGTCGACGCCGACTGCGCCGACGACGACCCGTGCTCCATCGACGCGTGCAACGCCGAAGGCCGGTGCGTGTTCGAGGAGGCGCCCGACGGCGACGCACCGGATCAGCTGCTCGGCGACTGCAGGAAGGTCGTCTGCGACGGCGGCCTCGCCCTCACGGTCGACGACGACGGCGATCACGACGACGATCACGAGCCCTGCACGCTCGATCTCTGCCAAGACGGCATCCCCGCGCACGTCCCGCAGATCGATCAGCTCCCCTGCCAGGTCGGCCTCGGCTCGGGGGCCTGCGAAGCGGGCGCCTGCGTCGTGCCCTGCACGCCGGACGACGCTCCCCTCCAGTGCGACGATCTCCGGCCCTGCACCGAGGACGCCTGCGTGGGCCAAGGTGTCTGCGCGCACAACGAGCTCAGCGGCGTCCCCACGCCCGGCGCGATCCAGGTGGAGGGCGACTGCCGCGAGCAGCGCTGCAATCACGGCGAGGACATCGACGGCGCCGACGACGCCGATCTGCCCGACGACGGAAACGGCTGCACCGAGGATCTCTGCCAGAGCGGCAGCCCCCTCAACACCAACCTGCCCGCCGGCGCGAAGTCGGTGCCGGACACGGTCGACGGCGACTGCCACGCCTTCGTTTGCGACGGCGACGGGAGCGCGACCTTCGAGATCGACGACACCGATCCGCCCGACGACCCCGCTCCCTGCACCGACAAGGTCTGCTCCGCCGGGATCGTGACGGACGTCGACGCCCCGCAGGGCACGCCCTGCGGCGCGGGCCAGATCTGCGATGCCGGAGGCTACTGCTGCACGCCGACGACCTGCGCCGCGGCCGGCGCCGCGTGCGGCCCGATCCCCGACGGCTGCGGCGGCATGCTCGACTGCGGCGGCTGCAACGCGCCCCAGTGGTGCGGCGGCGGCGGGCCTCCGAACCAGTGCGGGTGCACGGCGAACGCGCACCAGGGTCCGTTCCTCCCGATGACGGTCGTGAACGACGCCTCGATCGGGAACCGACTCTGGGAGGGCCTCGACAACCTCACGGGGCTCGACTCGCAGTACGCGCAGGTCGCGGCGATGACCGGCAGCGACGTCTCGGCCTACCTCGAGACCACCGGCGTGGGCTTCACCGTCCCGCCCTTCGCCACCATCACCGGCTTCACCGTCAGCTACAAGCGCGCGAGCCTCTCGGGCGTCGGCGTGATGGACAACGCCGTGCGCATCGTGAAGGGCGGCGTCGTCGGGACGGCGGACCGATCGAGCCCGAGCCTCTGGTCGACCGACGACAACTACTACGGCTACGGCGGGGGCAACGACCTCTGGGGCGAGACGTGGACCCCGGCCGACGTCAACAGCCCCGACTTCGGCCTGGCCCTCTCGGTGAAGCACGTCGGCGCGTACAGCGAGTGGGCGCAGATCGACGTCATGCTCATCAGCGTCTACTTCACCGTCGCCTGCCAGTAGCCTCGCGCCGGCGCCCGGTCCGGCTCAGGGCAGGCTGATGGGGAAGTCCTCGCCCTGCGTGCTCGTGATCGGGTACTGCGAGCGCTTGAAGTGGCGCGCCGAGAGCGCCGGCACCTCGGTGGAGAGGTACCCGAGCAGCCCGTACACGGTCACGGGGTTGCTCCGCGCCGCGCTCCCCTTCAGCCCCTCGAGGAGCGCGTACGTGAAGACGCCGTGCCCGAGGGCGGGGATCTCGCCCGCGTACTCCTTGGCGGCCGCGGCCGCGACCACGGCGAGCCCCTCGGCGCGCGCGAGCCGCTTGATGGCGTCGATGTCCTGCTCGCCGCTCCGCATCGCCACGAGCATTTGCCCGGTCGCGGCGGCGCCCGCGTGGCACGTGTCGAGGACGATGAGCTTCTTGCGCGCCGGGATGGAGCGCACCAGGGCGCCGAGGCGCTCGTCGTGCACGCTGTTAGCGCAGATGGTCTCTTGGCTGCGCAGGCTCGCCTTGTACGTGACGAGGTAGTAGCGCGGCGCCGGATCGGCCGGGCACTGGAGCACCGTCCCGTGCCCCGCGGCGTAGAAGACGAACACGTCGGTCGTCTTCGCGACCTTCGCGATCTCGCCGATGGCGCGCTCCAGGCCCTCGCGCGTCGCGTCGCGGTCGCGGAGCCGGGTGACGCGGACGTCGCCGTAGAGCTTGCCCTTCTGGGCCTCGAGGGCCTTCACGACGGCGGCGCCGTCGGCGTTCGCGAACGAGAGCGCGAGCGAGGGATCGTCGTACTCGTCGAGCGTCATCGCGAGCACATGCAGGTCCGGCCGGACGGGCGCGGCGCCCTCGCGCGTGATCCGGGCGCGGGCCTGCGGGCTCCTCACCCGCCCCTTGGCGCTGTACGCCTCGACCACGATCTCGTTGTCGCCGGGCGTCAGGACGACCTCGACGGCCTTCTCGAGCGCCGCCGACGCCGCCGGCGCCCCGCTCCCGCCCTCGAGCTCCAGCGCGCGCCCCGCGTCGGCGCGGGCGCCGTTCACGAACACCCGGATCTCGGCGACGCCGCCGCCGCGATCGGTGGCCTTCACGCGCACGCTCAGCCGCTCGGCCGTCGTCGTCGGCGGCGGCGCCGGCGCGAACGCGACCTCGGGCGCCCGGCCGACTTCCTGAGCGGGTTTCGCGGCCGCCGCCGCGCCGCCGCGTGCGAGGGGCTTGCCGTCGAGGAGATCGGCGACGAGCCCCGGGCGATGGAAGGCGTCGAAGAGATCGTCGGCCGTGACCAGATCGGCCGTGCGCGCGTCGTCGCCGAGGCGGAACACGACGCGCTTGAACGCCTCGTCGTCGCCCGCGAAGAGGCCGCCGTTCGTGTGCGCGAGCCCGTGGAGGTGCCACGCGCTCGCGACCGCCTTCGGATCGCTCTCGATCTTCCACCCGGTCGGCGCGTCGGTCCCGAACGCCTCGAGCGAGACCGACGCGCCGTCGCTGAAGCGGTGCAGCCTCACCGTGGCGCCGGCGCTCGCGGTGACGCGGCCATCGGGCGAGAGCGCGCAGCCCACGAAGCCCTTGAAGCGCGCGCGAGGCCGACCCGCCGCGAGGTCCCACAGCTTGGTGCCGTCGACCCCGCCGGCGCAGAGCGCCGTCCCGTCGCCCGTGAAGGCCAGCGACCGGACCCCGGTCTGCGCGAGCGTGGTCTTCACCGCACCCGACCGCGCGTCGCGGAGCAGGACGTCGAGCCCGTCGCTCGTGGCGATGGTCGCGCCGTCGGGGCTCCAGGCGAGCGCCTGCACGTCGCGCTGGTCCTGGCGGATCGTGGCGCGCACCGTCCAGGAGCGGGTGTCGACCAGCTCGACGGTGCGCTCGGCGTAATCGAGCGGGCACGCGCTCGCCAAGGTCGAGCCATCCGCGCTGAACGCGAGCAGCGCCGCTTCGCAGCGCCGTGGCAGCGACTGGAGGAGCGCGCCGCTCCGTGCGTCCCAGACCTTGATGCTCTTGTCGGTCGCGCCCGCGGCCACGCGCGAGCCGTCGGGGCTGACCGCCACGCTCTTGTAGCCGCCGGAGTTGGCTGCGTCGATCTCGGGCGCCTTCAGCACCTGCCGCTGCGTGCCCGCGCGCACGTCCCAGACGCGGACCGTCTTGCCGTAGACGAAGTCCGCCGACGCCAGCGTCGCGCCGTCGCCGCTGAAGCCGATGCCGGTGATCGGCGTCTTGCCGTGGCCGACGAGCAGCGCGCGGGGAACGCCGGCGCGCACGTCCCAGAGGACGATCCGCGCCTCGGTGCGGTTGGTGATGTCGGTGATCGCCGCGGCGAGGGTCGAGCCGTCCGGGCTCCAGGCGACGCGGGCCACCGAGGACGAGTGGCGCTGGAGCGCTCGCGCGGGCTTGCCGGTGCGCGCGTCGAGGAGGCGCACGCCGCCGTCGTAACCGCCGGCGGCGAGCGTCGACCCGTCGGGGCTCACCGCGAGGCACTGCGTTCCGCCGCCATCGCCCACGCCGCCCTTCCAGGTCGCCGCGCCGGTCGCGGCCTCCCAAGCCTTGACCGTGCCGCCTTGCCCGGAATAGAGCGTGCGACCGTCGGGGCTCCAGGCCAGGCTGTTCGAGAGCGAGTCCGACTTGATCTCGAGCCGGAGCGCACCGGTGCGGGCGTCCCAGATCCTGACCGCGGCGCTGCCCGGCTTGCCGGCGTCGCCGTGCGACACCGCGAGCGCGCTCCCGTCGGGGCTGAAGGCGATCTTCGCGTAGATCGGCTCGAACTCCTCGAGCGTGGCGCGGAGCGCCCCCGTCTTCGCGTCCCAGATGCGCGCCTTCTTGTCGGGGCTGCCGGCGGCGACCGCGCTGCCGTCGGGGCTCACGGCGAAGGCGTCGAGCTGGAGCCGCGCTTCGATGCGCGCGCTCACCCGGTTCGACCTCACGTCCCGGACCTCGATGCCCCCGCCCCGCGCCAGCGCGACGACCTGTCCGCTCCGCGAGATGGCGGATCGTTGGGCATCAGGCGCGTCGAGCGCCGGCCGGACCGCGCCGGTGCGGAGGTCGACGAGCGGTGGGGTCCCGGTGACGTCCGACACGGCGAGGACGCCGGCGTCGGGGAACGCGAGCGCCTTGCCGCTCTTTCCCGCGGACACCGAGAGCCGCAGCAGCCCGCGCCGCATGTCCCACACCTTCAGGTTCCCGGCGGCGTCGAGCGACCCGAGGACGTCGCCTCCCGGTCCCCACGCGACCGCCTTCACGTCGCTGTCGTGTCCCGCCTGCAGCACGAACGCCGGTCCGCCGGCGGGCGCCGTCTGCGACGCGTCGAGCTCCGGGGGATCCGCGGCCGCGGCCGCCGTCGCCGGCGGGGGCGGGTCTGGGGGAAGCTTCGGCTCGGGGCCGCCCGAGCCGCACGCGGTCACCGCGACGAAGAGCCCCGCCAGCGCGACCGCACGGCGAGTCGTGAGGAGCCTCATGGTCACGTATCCAAGCGCAAGAGGACACCGCGCCGCAAGGGCGCCGACGTCCCGGCCAGCGCCGGCGGGGCTCGGCGCCGTCTCGTCGGGGTCCTCGCGAAGGCGTCGGCGCGAAGGCACGGCGGCGGCGCCCGCATGCGCGCGCCGCCGCCGGTCTCGCCGTCTACGCCTTGATGGCCTGGTTCGGCGTGTTCGAGTACCCCTCGGCGGCCCCGACCTCGGTCGCGTCCGGCGCGACCGTCTGCAGGCAGGTGAGGAGGATGTCGGTCGTGTTCTCGCCGTCCGGCGATCGGTAGTGCACGCCCGGGTACGCGAGCGCGCCGCCGCCGCGACCGGCGACGATGATCGGCTGATCGAACGTCGAGTGCGTGATCCCCTCGGCGCAGTCGCTGCCGAGGAAGACGCAGGCGTTGTCGAGCAGGTTGCCGGTGCCCTCGGGCGTCGCTTTCATGCGCTCGAGCAGGTACGCGAAGCAGGTCATGTTGAACACGACCGCCTTGTGCACGAATTCCTGGCCGCCCGGCTCGTGGCTGAGCCCGTGCTCCTCCGACGTGGCGCCGGTCATCCAGTAGATCGTGTCGCCGACGCTGCCGCTCTGGTGGAAGCTCGCCACGCGCGTGACGTCGCACACGAACGCCGCGACGAGCAGGTCCGCCATCGCCTTGGAGACCGACTCGAGCGGCTCCTTGCCGTCCATGTCCTCGTTGGTCTCGGAGGGCATCGAGGGGATGGTGCACACCGGCGGCAGCGCCTGGATCTGCTTCTCGAGCTGGAGCACGCTCTCGAGGTGCGCGTCGAGGCGCTGCTGATCGCTCTTGCCCAGCCGCTTCTTGAGGCGCTCGGCGTCGCCGCGCACCGTGTCGAGCATGCTGACGCGGAGCGGTCCGGTGGGATCGTCGGGCGGGGTGAAGTTGCCGAAGAGCGCGTTGTAAACAGCCTGCGGGTCGTACTCGTTCGGCACCGGCTGGTTCGGCCCCTTGTGCGAGAGGAACTCGAGGGTCGGGCCCTCGCCGTCGGTGACCCGCTTCGAGACGCCGACGTGGAGCGAGGGCAGGAGCGTCCGGCCCCCGATGATCGTCGCCGCCACCTGATCGATCGACGGGCCCCCGAACTTCGAGGCGTAGTTCGCGTTCCCCGGATCGATCTCGATGAACGGGAAGCCCGAGAAGCAGCCGGCGACGCCGTCGTGGTGCCCGCGCCGCCCGTAGCCCGCCTTGTTGTCGAAGCCGCTCAGGATGGAGCAGTAGTCCTTCACGTTCGCGAGCGGCGCGAGCTCCTCGGTGAGCTCGTAGCCCGAGCCCTGCCCCGACGGCGTCCAGCGATCGAGGAGGACGCCGTTGCCGAAGAACCAGGTGACGAACCGCTTCGGCAGCGGCGTGCCGTCCGCCAGCGCCTCGCCGTGCCGGTCGAGCATCGCCTCGAGCGGCGGCAGCCCCAGCGCCATGGCCACACCGCCGAGCACGCCGCGGAGCACCGTCCGCCGGCCGAGAACGTACCTGCCCATCGGGGCCCTCCTTCGCGCGCGGTTCACTGGGCCACCCCCACGATCCGGAACGCGTCGCTGGCGACGAGCTCCACGAGCAGGCTCTGCACCCGGTACCCGGAGCTCTCGAAGTCCTGGATCAGCCCCTCGAGCTCCATCTCCTCTCCGTCCGTCTCGACGTGCCCGGTGGCGCCGCGGAAGACGTTGCGGACGATGCACGCCGGCACCTCGGGTTGCTGCCGCAGCAGCGCGCCGAGCTCCGCAGGCCCCGCGAACTGGCCCATGCCGTCGATCTTGCTGTTCGGATCGATGGGCTCGCCGTTGTCGAGCGTGCGGTAGGCGCCGACGCCGTCGAAATTCTCGAGCCCGAGGCCGATGTCGTCCATGAGCACGTGGCAGCCGGCGCAGCTCGGATCGGTCTGGTGCTGCATCAGCTTCTCGCGCATCGTCTTCGCCTCCGTGTCGGGCGGGAGCTCGGTCACCACGTTGTTGGGCGGCGCCGGAATGGACTGGCAGAGGATGGTCTCGCGCACGAACCGCCCCCGCCGCGTCGGCGAGGTGTTGGTCGCGTGCGCGAACACCGAGAGGAAGCCTGCCTGGCCGAAGAGGCCGGCGCGGCCCTGCTCCGCGGGGAGGGCGACCTTGGCGAAGCTGCCGTCGTCGGGTGCGTCGACGCCGTAGAGCGCGCCGAGCTCGGCGTTCACGAACGCGTAAGGCGCGTCGAGGATCTCGGTGAAGTCGGCGTCGCGCTCCCAGACCACGTCCTCGATGAGGCGAAGGGTCTCCTCGCGCATCGCCTGGGCGAGCGCGGGGCCGTACTGCGGGTAGACGCCCGCGTCCTTCACCAGGCCGTCGAGCTCGCGCAGCTTGAAGACCTCGGCGTAGAAGTTGCCGAGCGCCGCCCGCGCCTCGCCCTTCTCGAGGAGCTTCGTCGCCGCCGCGCGCACGCCTTCGGGCGTCTCGAGCTCGCCCGCGTCGGCGGCGTCGAGCAGCTCGGCCGAGGGCGTGGTGTCGAGGAGGAAGAACGACATCCTCGTCGCCACCTCGCTCCCGGTGAGTCGCAGGAGCGCCGGGTTCTTCGGGTCGGGCGTCCCGATCTCCACCTGGTAGAGGAAGTTCGGCGACTGGAGGAGCGTGGCCGTCGCGTACTCGACGCCGGCGTAGAAGTCGCCGAGCTCGTTCGACGCGAGCTGGGCGACGCCGACGTAGGCGTCGATCTCGGCCTGCTCGAGCGGTCGCCGCCAGGCGAGGCGGCCGAGGTGCGCGATGAACTGCGCCTGGCAGGCCGCGTCGTCGGGGCCCGCCGGCTCGCAGCCGAGGAGCGCGTCGATGCGCGCCGCGTCGCCCATCGCCGCGGCGGCGACCGCGCGCGCCGACGCCTCGTACTGCTTGACCGACGCGTCGTTCACCGAGAGCTGCGCCGCGCCGATCGCGTCGAACCCGTTGATGGACGAGTCCGGCGGGGGGGCCGCCGCCAGCGCCGCCGCGTCGCCGAGCAGGTCGCGCACCGCGTTCCGGTACTGCCGCGCGAGCAGGCGCCGCAGGCTCGCCGCCGGCGGGGCGAACGCCGGGTCCGTCCCGCTCCCCGGGCCTTGCTGGGCCGGGTCGCTGCCGCCGCCTTCGGGCGGGTCACCGATGGTGCCCGTGCACGCGGCGAGGGCCGCCGCCACCGTACCGATCATGAGGAATCGTGAGGTCGGTCCGCGCCGAAGCGCCGATCCGTGCCCCACAAGCCCTGCCATCCAACTCTTCGAGCGATCACCAGGCATGGCGAGCTCCTTGTGTGGGTTATGGATCGACGGCTATCAGCCGCGCCGAATGCCGCACAACGGAGATCGACGTGCGCGAATCAACTTCTCCGACTCACCAACGGAAACATTTGCCCGAGTTGCACGCAGAGGCGCGCCTCGTGTCCCACCTCACAGCATGGGCATATTGGCCCACGATTTGCGCAGCTAGCGCAAATACGCCGGGCGTGAGCGGGCTCACTCCGATGAGCGCGCAGCGCGCGAGCCGCCGCTCGGACCATTGACGCATGGGAGCCGGGCGATTCGAGACCGCGATCCGCATTCTCGCAGCTCGCGCGAGCGGCTCTCTGGCTGCAATCGCCGCGATCGCGACACCGACGACCCGGGGCGCCAACCATCAGAAGGGATTGAAGACTCCCCGTCTCCCCGTCTCCCTGTGACTTCTTTTCTTCTTCTCTAGCTCGACGATCAGTGCACGCCGCCGACGAGCCAAGCATAGCCGGGCACGAGCACCTCCTCGGGGGAGGCGCCGCCCTGCGTGGACGGCGCGGTGCCTCGTCCATCGAGCGCCGCGCTCATCCTGAAGCCGTGGTCGCCGAAGACGTAGAGCAGCGTGCGCGGAGCGAGCCCCTCGGCGTAGCGGGCGAGGATGGGCGCCACCTCGTCGGCGATGCCGTCGAGGCGATCCTCGAGCGAGGGCCCCTGCGAGCGCAGGCGCGCCTCGACGAGGTCGAGCTTCATCACCTCGCGCGCGCCGGCGCGCTCGCGGCGGAGGGTGGCGATGGCGCGGCCTCGGCTCACGTCCGGCTCCCGGTCGCTGGTCGGCGCGGGATCGCGCAGCGCCTCGGGCCCGCGGGCCAGGAGCGCGAGCTGCGTCGGGGTCGTGGTCGGCAGCGCCGACCAGAGGAGGTTGCGCTCGATGCCGACGGCGCGGCCGCTGAGCGCCGCGTCGAGGCGCGAGGCGACGCGCTCGCCGAGATCGAACCGCATCGAATCGACGAGCACGAGCTTCACGGCCCGCGCGCCGTTCAGCCGCGCGATCCGGCCGGCGATGTCCGGGGTGTCGAGCACCATCGGCGGCCGCTTCCCGGTCACGCGCAGCGCGGCGAACGCGTCGCGGTAGCTGTGCTCGAACGCGGCGCGCCAGGCTTCGATCACGCCGCGCACCGCGGCGTCGACCTCGCCTCCGGCCTCGGCGCCGAGCAGCGGCATG
Organism: uncultured Polyangiaceae bacterium; assembly: GCA_964372055.1. Classification (GTDB taxonomy): domain Bacteria; phylum Myxococcota_A; class Polyangia; order Polyangiales; family Polyangiaceae; genus CAYJPW01. The sequence continues at coordinate 11,833 of CAYJPW010000008.1, read as the reverse complement.
TAGCGGGTCATGAAGAGGCGCTCGACGACGCTCACCGGCTTGGGCCCGCGGGCGCTGTCGAGGTCGACGGCGAAGCCGCGCCACTCGGCGGCGTTGACGACGCGCGCGGCCCGGCGCGCCGGCGGCGGCTCGGACGCGGCGGGCTCGTCGTCGGCGTCGGGCGCGGGCTCGTCACCGTCGACCGCCGCGGGGGCGTCGGGCGCGAGCGCCCCGACGGGCGGCGCGGCGCCGAGACCCTGGAGCGACTCCTCGGCGCGGTGGCGCGCCGACTCGGGGTCTTCGATCACCAGCTGCACGGGGCAGACGGGCGTGGCGGCCTCGCCCGCGGCGCGAGCAGGCGGGATCGGCTCCGCGCCTGCGGAGGCGGCGTCGGCGAGATCCTCGTCGGGCGCAGGTGCCGCCGACACCGCCGGCATGGCCGTCGCTTCGAGCACGAGCGCGGCCGAGGCGGCCTCGCGGGCCTCGGCGCGCGCGAGCAGCTCCGACACCGTCGGCGCGGTGTCGACCTCGAGATCCGGCACCGTCGGCGCGGGCGCCGGCGTCGCCAGCTCCCCGAGCGACCGCGGCGCATAGATGCGCACCACCTCGTCGCCCTGATCGGCGACCAGGACCACCGGCGACCGCGCGTGGCGCGCCGCCTCCATCCACGTCGCCAGCGCCAGGCCGTCACCGACCTCGAGCCACCCACGCGGATCGGCGAGATCGGCGAGGCGCGGCAAGGCGAGCGCCAGACCGCCGGCGCCGAGCGCCGAGAGGCGCAGCAGCTGATCGCGCACGAGCTCGCCGGGATCGGCGTCGACGTCCACGCACGGGGGCAGCGCGCCGCGCAGCGCGAGCGCGCCCTCGACCGCATCGTCGATGGCCTCGCGGAGCTGCCCGCGGCGCGCGCCCGTCGGCGTCACCGGCGCGACCAGGAACCGCCGCGCCGCGAGCTCGCGGCACGCGTCGCCCCGGCGCGACTCGGGCACGAGCCAGAGACCTCCGGCGCACGGCGGCTCCAGGGCGAGCGCGCGGCTCGCCTCCGCGGCCAGCGGTCGTCGGGGCTCGTTGGTGCTCGGGGACAGCGGCATGGCACCGACCCTGGCAGAGACCCACGAAACAGGCGAATTTTCGGCGACGCACGCAGGATTTCGGGCTAGTTCGGGCGCATGTCGCCGTTCTCCCGCCGCGCCCGCTCCGCCGTGCCGCTGCTGCTCACCGCCGCCCTAGCCGCGCCCGTCGCCGGCTGCTCGGACGACGCCGCGCCCGGCGCCGAGGCGGGGATCTTCGGGCCGCTCGGCGACCGGTCCGACCTGCCGGTCGGCGAGCGCATCGCGATCGATCACCTCTCCGGCCCGGTCGACGTGGTGCGCGACGACTTCGGCCGCCCCCACATCTACGCGAGCTCGCTCACCGACGCCCTCCGCGTCCAGGGCTACCTCGTCGCCAAGGACCGCACGCTCCAGCTGGAGATCCTCCGGCGCATCTCGGAGGGCCGCATGGCCGAGCTCGTGGGCCAGAGCGATCCCTCGCTCATCGACGTCGACATCGCCTACCGCCACATCGGGCTCCATCGCGTCGCCAAGGCGCAGTACCAGGCGATGCCGCCCGGCGAGGCGCGCGACGTCCTCGACGCCTACGCCGACGGCGTCTCGCAGCTCTTCGCGAAGATCCGCTCGAAACAAGTGAAGCTCCCCGACGGCGTCTTCGAGATCGACGTCGACGCGTTCACCGAGTGGACCGCCGTCGACAGCCTCTCGATCGGCCGGCTCCAGGAGCACCTGCTCTCGTACGACGGCGACGAGGAGATCGGCTCCGAGCTCCTCCTCGGCGATCTCCGCTCCACGTTCTCGCCGTCGGATCCGGATCCGCTCGTCGCCGCCCGCGCCGGCCTCGAGCGCGATCTCATCCGCTTCGCGCCCACCGATCCGGCGACGACGACCTTCGGGTTCCCGGCGCCGAAGGCGATGTCGAAGGCACCGGCACGCGCGGGGATGAGCGAGCCGGCGGCCTCCGACGCGCGCCGATCCCCGGGCCTGCGCTCGATGACGGCCGGCTATCTCGCGGCGATGAAGAGGGTGCGCGACATGCTCGCGCCCGAGGGCTTCGGGTCGAACAACTGGGCCGTCGCGCCCGACCGGAGCGCCACCGGGCACGCCCTGCTCGCCAGCGATCCGCACCTGCCGCTCACCTCGCCGGGGATCTTCTGGCCGGTCTCGGTCGACGTCGAGGGCGAGACGGTCGATCACCTCTCCGGCGTGGCGTTCCCCGGGCTGCCCGGGATCATCCTCGGCCACAACGGCTGGGTCGCGTGGGGCGCGACCATCGCCGACTACGACGTGACCGACGTCTACGCCGAGACGCTCACCCCCGCAGGCGACGCGGTGATCTTCCAGGGCCAGGAGGTGCCGCTCGAGACCATCGAGGAGGAGATCGTCATCCAGGGCCGCGAGCCCTACGTCTACGAGGTCAAGGTCGTCCCCCACCACGGGCCGATCCAGCCGACCATCACCCCCGACCACAAGGTCGCGCCGCTCGATCCCGCCGCCGGCGCCCTCAGCGTCCGCTGGACCGGCCTCGACACGAGCACCGACGAGCTCGGCGCCATCCTGCGGCTCTCGCGGGCGCACGACGTCGACGAGGCCCGAGCGGCGCTCGACGGCTTCGACGTCGGCGCGCAGAACTGGATGATCGCCGACACCACCGGCAACATCCTCTGGACCACGCACTCGCTCGTGCCGCTGCGCGATCCCGGCGCCTCCGCGTGGGACCCGGCGAGCTACACCGGCTCGCTCCCGTGCTTCGTCCTCCCGGGCGACGGGAGCGCCGAGTGGACCGGGTTCGTCCCCGGCGACCTGGTCCCCTGGGAGAAGAACCCGGCGCGCGGCTATCTCGCGACCGCGAACAACGATCCCGTCGGCGGCACGCTCGACAACGATCCCTCGAACGACGCGCTCCCCGACGGCACCCCCGTCGTGCTCGCGTGCGGCTACGACATCGGCTTCCGCGAGGGCCGGATCCAGGCGCGCCTCGACGCGAAGACCGAGCCGATGACCCTCGACGACCTCGCCGCCATCCAGGGCGACGTCCGCTCGGCGCTGGGCTCGCGGCTCGCGCCGAGGCTCGTCGACGCGCTCGATCGCGCGCAGGAGGAGCACGCGAGCCCCGGCAAGCACCCGGATCTCGCCGGCGTGGTCGCCGATCCCGCCTACGATCCGCTGACCGCCGGCGCGGTGCGCGATCTCCTCGCCGCCTGGGGCGCCGAGTCGGACTACGCGGCCGACGCCGGGATCGATCTCGCCACGAACCAGCCGCTCGACGGCGCCGAGCGCGAGGCCCGCGCCGCGCAGGCGACCTTGGTGTTCAACGCCTGGCTCGTCCGCGTGCTCCGCCGCACCCTCGGCGACGAGCTCGCGCGGACGGGCCGCACCGCGCTCGGCCGCGAGGCCGAGGCCCGCGCCTTCCTGCGCCTGGTCGAGGCCGATCCGCAGACGCTGGCGACCTACGACGCCACCACGAAGGACAGCGCGCTCTGGGACGACCTCGACACCCCCGAGGTGGAGTCGCGCCAGGAGCGGTTCGTGCGCGCGCTCCTCGACGCGCTCGCCTGGCTCGGCGAAAACGCGGGGCCCGATCCCGCGGGCTGGCGCTGGGGCGCGCACCACACCGTGACCTTCGGCGCGCTCATCCCGGTGTTCGGCAAGCTCGACATCCCGCCCTCGGACGAGCCGGTGTTCAAGCAAGGCTTCCCCCGCCACGGCGACAACTTCGCCGTCGACAGCTCCGACTTCGCCACCGCCGTCGCGCTCGACGGCGGCCTCGACTTCACCTACGGCCACGGCCCCGCGCAGCGGTTCGTCGTCGACATGGCGCCCGAGGGACCGAAGGCGTGGAACGCCCTCCCGGGCGGCGCCGTCTGGGACCACGAGAGCCCCCACTTCCGCGACGAGGCCGAGCTCTGGCGCAAGAACGAGACGCACGCGATCCCGTACACGCTCGACGAGGTCGTCGCCGCGTTCGAGTCGCGGACCGTGATCACGCCCTAGCGCGCGGCGGAGCCCTCGAAGAGCCCGAGCCGGCCGAGCATCCGGCCGATCGATCGGAACGCCGAGGCGCGGCCGAGCTGGAGCACGTGGCCTCCCACGAAGAGCTCGAGCGGGGCGCCGAAGTGATCGGCGATGCGCCGGGCGTGCGAGACGGGCGTGATCCGATCGCCCTCGGCGGCCAGGACCAGGACGCGGTCGGAGGGGACGCGCGGCGCGCGCGCCAGCGGGCTCACCACCCGGTGCGCGGCCTCGAGCGCCTCGTGCTGGAGCCGCTGCTCCGCGGGCGTGCCCACGAGGCGCCCGCCGTCGCGGGCGAAGTCGGCGATCGAGGCGAGCGGGATGATCGGCACGGCGAACGCCAGGTCGGGCATCACCGTGGCGAGCAGCGAGGTCGTGTAGCCGCCGAGGCTCATCCCCATCACGCCCACGGCGCTCGCCCCGCGATCGCGGAGGAGATCGGCGAGCGCGCGGAGGTCGTGGACGGCCTGGCGGAAGCCCTCGTTGGTGAAGCGCGGATCCGACGAGGGGAACAGCGCCGACCGCCCCCGCGCGCGCACCGCGTGGAAGGGGAGCACCGCCAGGGCGACGTCGACGCCGCGCTCGAGCAGCCAGGGGATCGGCCAGACGCGCTCCTCGAGCGCGTACTGCCCGCACCGGTAGCCGTGGATGAGGATCGCCGCCGGCCGCCCCGCGCCCGGCCGCTGGAAGAGGCGCGCGGCGGCGCTGGCGTTCTCGACGCACGCCTCGTAGCGCGGCGCGACCTCGGCGTGGTGGACCGCGAACGCCGACGGCCAGCTCGCGTCGACGACCTCGACCAGCCCGGCGCGCGTGGCCTGGCGCCGCACCGGCACGAGCCGCGGCGCGATCGGGCCCGGCGGGGAGAAGAACGCGTCCGGATCGGACTCGGCGCCGCGCTCGTAGTCGTCGCGGATGCGCGCCAGCGCGACCATCCGCTCCTCGTGACCGAGCGACTCGGCGCGCGATCGCTGGCGCGCCTTCTGGCTGCGCGCCATCACCGCGGCGCTCACCGCGAGATCGAGCCCCGAGGCGGCCTGGCTCAGCATGCGTCGAAGCACACGGCCACTGTAGCGCCAGGAGGCCGCCAAAGCCCACCGGCCGATCGCGGCAGGATCCCCGATACCTCACGTCTTGCGTGCAACCGTGACCCGATGGCTTGGTACGGAGGCTGCAGCTCGTGAGTCGGGGCAAACTCATGAGCGACAACCGCAACGCGCTGTTCTGGACCGCCGTGATCCTCGTCGTCATCGGCGCGATCAACTGGGGTCTCGTCGGGCTGTTCAACTTCAACCTCGTCGCCGCGATCTTCGGGCCGCTCAGCCCGGTCAGCCGGGTGATCTACGTGCTCGTCGGGCTCGCGGGCCTGTACCTCCTGTACTGGGCCGCGCAGCGGCCGCGACCGCGCGTGGAGTCTCGGCCCTGACGAGCGGGCGCCCTGCGCGACTCGTGCGTCCGCGAAGCGGATGGCGGTTGGGCCGCGCTAGGCGAGCCGCCCGGCGGCGAGATCGGCGACGAGCGCAGGCTTCGTGACCTTGCCGACGGCGTTCCTCGGGAGCGCTTCGACGACCACGACCTGCCGCGGGATCTTGTACGGCGCGAGCCGCGCCCTTGCGAAGGCGCGCACGGCGTCGGTCGCGCACTCGGCCGCGCGGCCGGCTCGCGCCACCACCACGGCGACGACGCGCTCGCCCCAGGTCTCGTCCGGCACGCCGACGACGCTCACCTCGGCGATGGCCTCGTGCTCGCGCAGCGCCTCCTCGATCTCGAGCGCCGAGAGCTTGTACCCGCCGCTCTTCAGGATGTCGACCGAGGTCCGGCCCAGCAGTCGGACGGCGCCGTCGGCGGCGCGCTCGGCGACGTCGCCGGTGCGGAACCAGCCGTCGGTGAACGCCTCGGCGCTCGCCTTCTCGCGCCGCCAGTAGCCGGGGAAGACGCTGGGCCCTCGGATCCACGCCTCGCCCGGCCCGGTGACGGTCTCCTGTCCTGCGTCGTCGACGAGCCGGAGCTCGACCGTCGGCAGCGGGCGCCCCACGTAGCCGGGGCGCCGCCCCGCGATCGCCAGCGGGTTCGTCATCCCCACGCCGATCTCGGTCATCCCGAAGCGCTCGAGCGGGATGGCGCCGGTCACCGCCCGCCAGCGCTCGGCGAGCGTCACCGGGAGCGCCGCCGATCCGCTCGTCGCCAGGCGCAGCGCGCGCGCGGCCTCGCTCCAGCGCGCGCGCGTGGCGGCGTCGGCCGCGTCGAACGCCTCGAAGAGCTTCTGGTACATCGTCGGGACCGCCATCCACACCGTGACCCCCGCGAGCTCGTCCCAGACGCGCGCGGCCTCGAAGCGCGGCAGCATGCGCGAGCGCGCGCCTGCCAGGAGCGCCGTCATCAGCGAGATGCCGAGCCCGTGCAGGTGGTGGAGCGGCAGCGCGTGGAGGAGGGCGTCGTCGGGCGAGAAGCCCCACGCCTCGCGGAGCAGGCGCGCCTGCGTCGCGAGGTTGTCGTGGGTGATCATGGCGCCCTTCGGCTTGCCCGTGGTGCCGCTCGTGTAGAGCAGGAGCGCGGTGTCGCTTCCGAAAGGCGCGACCGCGCTCGACGTCGCGAGCGCGGCGGTGTCGTCGCCGGCCGCCTCGGCGCCGAGCCGAGACAGCGTCAGCACCCGCCGCCCGTGCGCCAGCGCGGCGGCGCGCGGGGCGAGATCGTCCGAGACGACGAGGAGATCGGCCTCGGCGTCGCCGGCGAACCAGACGAGCTCGGCGTCGGGGTAGAGCGGCGAGAGCGGCAGGGCGACGCCGCCCGCGCAGAGCACGCCGAGGAACGCCTCGACCCACGCGGCCCCCGGCGAGGCCAGGATCATGACCCGCCGCCCCGCGAGCGACGCCTCGCCGCCCGCCACGATCGTGCTCGCCCGCAGCGCGCCGGCGTACAGCTCGGCGAACGTGCGGCGGGCGCCGTCGTCCTCGATCGCGATCCGGCTCCCGCCCGCTCCCTCGGCGAGCTCCCGGATCCGGTGCAGGAACGCGCTCATCGGCGCCAATGTCGCACAGCCCGCGCGCCGCGACCAACGCTCGCACGGATGGGAAGCTCCGGCGGCGGCCACCGTACGACTGGCTTGCGGCCCGCTTGGCGGCTGGCAGAGCTTTTGCTGTAAGCTGGGTAGACTAGGATGAGCAGGCTGCGGGCCTGCCTGAGCGGAGGAGACTGGGATGGCGAGCTTGCGCTACTTCTCGATGCTGGCGGCGGTCTTGGTGGCGGCCCCGGTGACGGCCTTGATGAGCGGCTGCATCGTGGACGACTCGGACACTGGCCCGGCTCCCGGCCCGAGCTACAAGTACCCGACCGAGCAGAGCTTCTGCGACGCGCTGGCGAAGGCCGAGTGCCAGCAGCAGGTCGTCGAGGCCTGCTACGGCTCCGACAGCTCCACGCTCACCGCCGACACCACCAAGTGCGTGGGGGTCCGCAGCAACGACGTGAAGTGCAACCCCTCGGGCTTCCCCTACAACCCCGCCGCCGCCGAGCCCTGCATCGCCAAGCGCAAAGAGGTCTACGCCGACGCCGAGCTGACCAAGGCCGAGATCGAGGCGGACTACGAGGCGTGCTTGCCCGTGTTCTCCCGCGGGGGCAGCGCCGGATCGACCTGCACCGAGGACCTCGACTGCGACACCGGCACGGGGCTGCGCTGCCTCGTCAAGATCGGGCAGACCACCGGCTCGTGCGCCGTCCCCGAGGTCGTGAGCGGCGGCTTCAAGTGCACCGGCGAGGCTCAGGTCTGCGCCGACGACTTCTACTGCGCGACGAACTGCCTCGCGCGCCCCGCCGAGAACGAGGCGTGCTCCGACACCATCCCCTGCCTCGACGGCCTCAAGTGCGCGTCGAACCTCTGCATCCCGAAGGCCGCCAACGGCTCGCCGTGCTCGATCGGCGACGACTGCAGCGGCGGCTTCTGCATCAAGGGGACGACCGGGACGTCGGGCACCTGCTCGTCGAAGTTCACGCTCGCGATCACCTCCGACACCTGCAACGACTTCCGCTGAGCGGCTTCGCTTCGCGCGGCGTCCGGGCCGGCGAGCGGCCCGGCTCGACGATGCTTGTCCGCCGTCAGCCGGCGTGAGCGCTGTAAACGTCAGGTCAGGCTCGTCGTGTGCCGTTTCGGTTACACTGCGCGCCATGCGTCCCGCCCCGAGCCCCCTCGTCCTCCTCCTCGCGCTCGCTCTCGGCGGGTGCGACGACAAGCCTGCCCCCACGGCCGCGTCCACGGCCTCGGCCAAGCCGACGGCCGCTCCTCCCACCACGGCGGCGACGGCCAAGCCGAAGACGATGCCCGAGCTCCTGGTCGACCCCGAGGGCCCCTACCTCGCTGGGCGGCGCGTCGACATGAAGGACCCCGCCGCGGCCGACAAGCTGGCCCAGATCATCAAAGACCTCCCGATCGAGGGCAAGCCCGTCACCCTGCTCGCCGAGAAGAAGGCGCGAACGCCGCACGTCGCCGCCGTCGTCGCCGAGCTGGGCAAGGCCGGCGCCCCGCGCGTCCTGATCAAGACCGACGGGCGCGACGATCTCCCGAAGGAGATCACCTTGACGCCCGAGTCGCGCGTCTCTTCGGTGCCTGCGTGCAGCGTGGCCGGGATGGTCCTGAAGGACCTCTCCACGGCCGTGTGGCGGTTCAGCGGCGGCACCGCCAAGAAGCAGCGAAAGGGCTTCGCGGGACCGGACCTCTCGCACACCGGCGACGCCCTCAAGAAGGACCTCGCCGGGTGCGACTCGACGATCGCGGTGATCTCGGGCGACGACACCGTGAGCTGGGAGATGACCTACAACCTCGCCGGCACGATCCTCGGCTCCGACGAGAAGAAGCGCGTCGACACCTTGATCCTCCCGCGCGAGGCGCCGGTCGCGGGGCGACCGATCACGCTGGGCAAGTAGGTAACGCTCCTACCTCGACGCCGCGACCGATTTGGTGATCCGCGCGAGGCGAGCCTGCCATCCATCGCTGGTGGACGAGGTCGCGGACCGCCTGCAGCGCACGCTCATCCGACATGGGCGCACCCGAGTGAACCAAGGTGCGCCCAAACGTGTGCCCCCGCTCGATCCGACCTGTCGCCGGAGCGCGAGAAATGAGAGTGATCACGCGATCGCCGTCCTCGTTCTGCTCGGCACGCTCCGGCACAAAGGCCGCCGCAACTCGCGGTTCCAAGCCCCGCCGGGCCCGTCGGACGTCGGCGCGGTTCGTGTATAGCAGCGGGTTCGCCCGCCCCGCCGCGTTAGCGGGGTGACGCTCCCTCACGGAGGAATCGGTCATCATGTCGAAGCGACTGCGCGCGTCCGTTCGAGGTCTCCGTGGCCGAAGCCTCCGCCCTCGCTCGGCCCACGCGACGCGAACGCCGACCCAGAGCACCGCGCCTGCCGAGCGCCTCGAGGCCCTGATCCACGCCGCGCCTCTCGAGACCTTCGCGGACCTCGCGCGCGACGAGTCGCCGGCGAGCGAGCAGGCTTCCATGGAGGCGCTCGCAGCCGCAGACGCCTCACCCGACGACGCAGGCGAGCGCGACGCGACCGACGTGATCGTCGACGAGCCGGCCGCCGAGGTACCGCAGGGCGAGGCGGCAGCACCGCACGTCGAGGCGGCACCGCAGGTCGAGGCGGCAGCACCGGAGGTCGAGGCGGCGCAGGTCGAGGCGGCAGCACCGCAGGTCGAGGCCGCACCGCAGGTCGAGGTGGCAGCACCGAAGATCGAGGCGGCCGAGGCCGAGCCGGACGAGGTCACCGCGCAAGCCGCGCCGGCAGAAGCTGCGGCCGAGGCGAAGCCGGCGATCGCCGACGAGCCCGAGCCGGTGACACAGCCTGTCGCGCAGGCGCGGGCGGTGCCCGCGGTCGCGATCGAGGAGGAGGCGCCCCCCACGAAGCCCGCTCGCCATCCCAAGGACGAGGCGGCGGCCTCGCGCCGCGCCGGGGCGGCGAGCGTCGACGAGCTCTCGCTCTCGAACGAGTTCTTCCGGAAGGACGAGGACTCGGTGCCCCCGCTCGTCGAGGAGACCGAGGAGCCGATCGCCGTCGCGCCCCTGTCGCCCGAGGCGATCGCGCGGCGCGCTCGGCTGCGTCGCGTGGTGGCTGGGGTCGTGGCGTTCGCGGGCCTGCTCTCGATCGCCGTCGTCGGGAAGAAGCTCGCCACGCCGAAGAGCGCGAACGCGCCGGTCGCGGCGGAGGTCGCGCCGCCGGCCAAGCTCGAGGCGCCGAAGCCCAATCCGGAGAAGGCCGCCCCCGCTGCCGCGCCGGCCAACGCGGAGGAAGCCAAGCCGGATGACGCCAAGAAGGCCGAGGAGGCCAAGGCCGAAGAGGCGAAGAAGGCCGAAGAGGCCAAGGCCGCCGAAGAGGCCAAGAAGGCCGAAGAGGCCAAGGCCGAAGAGGCGAAGAAGGCCGAAGAGGCGAAGAAGGCCGAGGAGGCGAAGCCCGCCGGCGACGCCGCGGCCCTGAAGAAGCAGGCGCTCGCCCTGATGAACCGGGGCAAGCTCAAGGACTCGATCCCGGTGGCCCGCGCCGCCATCGAGGCCGACCCGTCGGACGCGCTACCCTACCTCTACCTGGGCTCTGCGCTCCAGGACACGGGCAAGTGGAAGGACGGCATCGAGGCGTACTCCGAGTGCGTTCGGCACGCGACCAAGGGGCCGGTGCACGAGTGCCGCGCCATGGGCGGCCGCAAGTAGAGCGGTCCCTCGCGTGAGCGCGCGCGACGCCCTCTCGGCGCGCGCGACGCGCGCGGCGCTGCTGGTCGCGGGCGCCTCGCCGTGGGTGATGCCCTTCGTCGGCCGTTGGCTGCCGCGGTCGATCGCGTCGGCCGTCGATTTCCTCTTCGCCTCCACCTGCCACCGCATCCCCTCGCGGACGCTCGAGCTCGCGGGCGCGCCGATGCCGCTCTGCAGCCGCTGCGCCGGGATCTTCGCGGGGCTCGCGCTCGGCGCGATCGCGGCGCGGCCCCACCTGGAGCTTCGGCGCGCGCGGATCTGGCTCGCCGGCGCGGCGGCGTTGATGGTCGCCGACGTGGTCGCGCAGGACACGGGGCTGCACCCGATGTGGCACGCGACGCGGCTCGCGACCGGCGTCGTGCTCGGCTACGTCGTCGCCGTGGCGCTCGTTTCGCTGGCCCGCCCGGACGCTAGCGGAGCGGCTTCCCGAGCACCTTCATGACCTCCTGCAGATCGCTCCAGACCTCGCGCTTGGCGTTGGGCTGGCGCAAGAGGTACGCCGGGTGGAACGTGGGCATGATCGGGATCGAGCCCTTGTAGAGCTTCCACTTGCCGCGCATGCGGGTGATGCCCTCGGTCGTGCCGAGGAGGCCCTGCACCGCGGTGGCGCCGAGCGCGACGATCGCGCGCGGGCTCACCAGCTCGAGCTGCGAGACGAGGTAGGGCGTGCAGGCCGCCATCTCGTCCGGCTCCGGCTTGCGGTTCTCCGGAGGGCGGCACTTGACGATGTTGCAGACGTAGACGTCGTCGCGCGCGTAGCCCATCGCGACGATCATCTTGTCGAGGAGCTGCCCGGCGCGCCCCACGAAGGGGAAGCCCTGGGCGTCCTCGTCGGCGCCGGGGCCCTCGCCGATGAAGCAGAGCTCGGCGAGCGGGTTGCCGCGCGCGAAGACCGTCTGGGTGCGCTGCGCGTGGAGGCGGCAGCGCGTGCAGGCGCGGACCTCCTCGGCGAGCAGGGCGAGGCGCGCCCGGCGCTCCTCCGGGGGCTCCTGGCTGCGCTCGGGCGCGCGCGGGGTGCGGGCGGCTGCCGGCGCCGGCCGCGGCGCGGCGGCGGCCGCGGCC
>CAYJPW010000007.1:114509-119569 GCA_964372055.1 uncultured Polyangiaceae bacterium | reverse complement strand
TCACCGGCGCGCCGGCGCGCGGGGGGGCCCGCGACAACCCCCTCGCGGGCGGGGGGGCGCCGTTTTGCCCCCCACCCCCCCGCCCCCGGGGGGGGGCGCGCCCCCCGCGCCCCCGGAATTGAAGAGGCGTCGGACCTTTGGCCTCGACAGGCGTGGCTCGGACGAATGTCCGACACCTCTTCAATTGGGCGCGCCGCGCCCGGAGCGCCTCGGCGGCGGCGCCGGGGAGAAGATCGCGTCCCAGTTCGCCCGGTACGCCTCGGTCGCGACCTGGGCCGGGCCCTTGCCCCGCGCCTCCGCCCGCGGCGCCTCGGCGAGCACCTCGACGTCGAAGAGGCGCGGCTGCCCCTCGCGCGGCGAGAGCTTCACCACCTCGCCGTGGATGGGGCGCCCCTCCTTCATGGTCTTGAGCTCGCCGAGCTCGAGCGCGTCGTCGCGCTTGCGGATGACGCGGTAACCCTCGCCGTCGTCGGCGGGGCCGTGGACGAAGACGACGTCGTCCTTGCGCTTGGGGGGCTTCGGTTCGTCGGGCATGCGTTCGAGGCCCCCGGGCCATCCTTTCACCGCCGGCGCTCGCGCGCCACCGCCGCGCGCGCCCGCGCCGGCGCGGCCGGGCTCAAAACTTGGCCGTCGAGGGTCCGACGACGTACTGCCGGCGTGGAAGGCTCTTGGAGGACACCATGACTGTTCGAGGCGCAGAGGGCGGGACCGGTCGGAGCAACGAGGAGGCCACCACCGAGGGCGGCGAGCGCCGCGCCGGCGCCGGACAGCGGGTCCACTTCGAGGCGCTCGTCTCGGTCGGCGAGACCGGCGGCGCCGGCTTCGAGGCCGAGTCGATGGACGTCTCGCTCGAGGGCATGCGCCTCCGCACCGCGTACCTGCCCGAGCTCGGCGACAAGCTCGTCTGCCGCTTCGACGGCGCCGGCGCCGACCTCACCGTCGAGGGCGAGGTCGTCTGGCGCGAGCAGCTCGCGCGCGGCGGCGAGTTCGGCGTGCGCTTCGGATCGCTCGACGATCAGGCCGCCGAGGCGCTGCGCGCGATGTGCGCGCCGCCCGAGGCGATCCGCGCCCCGGCGCCGAGCGCCGAGCGCGGGACGCGCGTGCGCCTCCACATCGAGGGCCTGGGATCGCCGATGAAGGCGCGCGTCCGCGAGACGCAGACCGGCGAGATCCTGGTCGGCTCCAACCTGGAGTTCCTGCGGGTGGGTCGAGCGCTCGAGCTCGAGGACGTCGATCACGGCTCGAAGCGCGAGGCCACCATCGATCACGTCAAGGTCGAGATCGATCCCAACACCAACGTGCCGCAGCTCGTCGTCGCGCTCGCCTACGCCGACGGCAAGCCGAGGAGCGCGGGCGCGACGCGGGTCGCCACGCTGGCGTTCGGCGCCGGCGCGGCCCCGAGCGCCGACAAGCCCGGGCTCTACCCGGCGCAGCGGGTCGAGCTCACGCCGCCCCCGGTCGAGGCCGCCGAAGACGACGAGATCGAGGCGGCCGGCTCGGTCGCCGAGCGCGCGCCCGACACCGAGGCGAGCGCGGACGAGCACGCCGACGCCGGCGACGAGGAGGAGGAAGAGGAGAGCCGCGCCCTCGGTGCCGGGCTCCGCGGCGCCGGCTCGAAGGCCGCGCTGGCCGGGCGCAAGGTGGCCGAGAAGATCGGCCCCGCCCTCTCGGGTATGGGCTCGAAGGCGAAGGGCGTGATGGCGCTCGCGATCGCCGCCGTCGCGCGCCGGCGCGTCGAGCGCGCCGAGGCCAAGAAGGCGGCCGCGCCGCGCCGCATGACCGCGCCGCCGCCCGCGGGCGCGCTCAAGTCGGAGGGGCGCCGCCTCGTGCGCGACGACGACGGCGAGGAGTCGATCGCCCCGCCCGCGCCGAAGAGCCCGAAGCGCGCCGCCGCGATCGGCAGCGCCGTCGGTCTGCTCGCGGTGCTCGCCGTCGTCGGCGTCACGCGCGCGCGCAGCGCGAGCCACGACGCCGCGCCGGTTCAGGTGGCCGACGCGAGCACCGCCGCCGCCGCGGTCGCCCCGCCGCCGGCGCTCCCCGCGGCGCCGGCCGGCAGCGGCCCCGTCACCGCCAACGTCCCGCTCTTCGGCGCGACGCCGCTCTCGACGACCGAGGCCGTCCCCGCCATCCCGACGCCCGCGGCGACCGGCGGCGATCCCGCCGCGGCCGCCGCGCCCGCGCCCGGCGCTGCGCCGGACGGAGACGAGGAGCCGGGCCTCGACGACGACGAGGGCGGGCCCGCGCTCAAGCAGTGGGGCAACGGCAACGTGAAGAACCCGGTCGTCCTCAAGATCAAGACCGACGGCGCGATCGAGAAGATCAACGGCGCGGCCGGCGCGATGGGCTTCACCGTGTCGATGCCGGATCGGCGCGCGCTCTCGAACGCCTCCGAGCTGGCGCGCAAGGACAAGCGCATCGCGTCGATCAACGTCGTCAACAACGCGCACGGCGCCGAGATCACGGTGCAGTTCAAGGACGGCGTGCCCGCCTACCTCGCGAAGGCGAAGGGAGACCGGCTCGAGATCGCCCTCGGCTCGGAGGGCAAGAAGGCCGGCCACAAGAAGGTCGCCCACAAGGACTCCGCCGAGAAGCCCTCCAAGAAGAAGGGCGATCATGGCAAGAAGTCGCCGGCGCCGAAGGACAAGGCGGGCGCGAAGAAGAAGGGCAAGAGGTAGCGCGCGCCGTCGATCAGCGAATCGGCGCGATCGCGCGCGGGCCGAAGAGCTCGTACTCGTCCGACTGGACGCCGTGGCACGAGCGTCGCACGCGGCACTCCTCGCACTCCGCCACGTGCGTGCGGAAGGAGACGGGAGCCTTCGGCGAGAGATCCGTCACCCGCCGGTCCGCTCCGAACGCGCACAGCGGCGGCCCGCAGGGACCGTCGATCCCGAAGATGAGCACGCCGTGCTGCTCGGCCGCGTCGATGGTCCGCGCCAGCGAGGCGCGGACGTCCTCGGGCTCGGCGATGATCGCGCGCGTCAGGGCGTACTCGAACGGCAGCACCGGCACCGAGACCGAGACGCCGCCGAGCCAGCCGCTCTTGCCGAACGTGCGCCGCAGGAAGCCGGGCAGCTCGGGGAGCCGGGCGACGGTGTCGCGCGTCACGACGGCGTTCAGGATGACGTGGACCTTCGCGTCGAGCAGCGCGCGGATGCCGGCCACCGTCCGGGCGTGCGTCCCGGGGGCCCGCGTCGCCGCGTCCGAGACCGCCGCGTCGCCGCTGTGCAGCGACACGAACGCGCGCGTGAGGCCGGCGTCGCGCAGCTGTGCCGCCATCGCGGGGCGCTTGCCCATCATGATCGCGTTCGTCTCGATCACGACCGACCGCATGCCGATCTCGCGGGCGCGCCGGATGTGATCGAAGAGCGCGCGGTCGAGGGTGGGCTCGCCGCCGGAGATGGTGAGATCGCGCGCGCCGAGCTCGTAGAGGTCCTCGATCCAGGTGCGGACCTGCGCCGCCCCGTAACCGGGCCAGTCGCGCGACTGCCAGCAGAAGCCGCAGTCCTGGTTGCACCCGAAGCCGGTCCGCACGAGGCCGGCGAGAGGCTCGATGCCTTCGATGAGCTGGCGGAAGTGCGAGAGCGGCACGCCCACGGGGAGTCCGGCGATCGCGTCCGCGTGCTTCCGCGCCGCGCGCCATTTCTCGTCGGTGATCGCGCGGCCGAGCCGATCGCGGATGACCTGGATCGCGGCGCGGTGGCGCACGGCGAGGGGGTGCGTCTCGCGGACCGCCACGTCCAACCCGGCGTCGGCCGCGGTGGGCTCGATGCGGGCGCGGGCGACGGGCGTTCGCCCCGCCCCGAGCACGAGCTCCAGGGCCCGCCCTGCGGGCTCGACGTCGAGCAGGTCGAGGCCGAAGCGCGGGAGCGGCTGCGGCAGATCCGGCGCGCCGACGAGCACGCGCGCCATGCCGACGCGGTGCGACCGGGCCTCGGACTCGGCGCTCGGCGGGTCACGGAAACCGGTCATCCCGACTGACCATCTCCCGTGCGGTCGCTGCGCGTCAAGGCCGGCCGCGGTCCGAGCGCCGCGGCGCCGGCGTGCGCACGCCCGCCGAGGACCGTGTCCGCGGCGTGGGATTTCGGAGCGACGGGTCGAGCGCCTGGCGCGCCGGACCGCTAAGCTGCCGCGGTCGTGCTCGCCCCGCTCCCCGAGGTCTTCGGCGACTTCCTCCTCATCGGGCGCATCGCCCAGAGCGCGCGCGCCGAGGTGCTCTTGGCGGTGCGCCTCGGCGATCGCAGCGGGCGCACCCACGTGCTCAAGCGGCCCGCGCTCGGCGAGCGGCCCTCGGGCCCCTCGGCGCAGGGCATCGCACGCGAGGCCGAGGTGCTCGCCGCCGTCCGCGCGCCGACCTTGGTCGCGCTCGAGGCGGCGGGCGAGATCGCCGGCCTTCCCTACCTCGCCGTCGAGCACGTGCGGGGCGCGCCGCTCGACGTGCTCCTCGCCCGCGGCGGGCCGCTCCCGGCCGCCGCGGCGCGCGCGGTCGCGGTGGATCTCGCGCGTGCGCTCGCGGCGCTCCACGCCGCCGGCTGGGTGCACTCGGACGTGGCGCCCTCGAACGTCCTCGTCGACGACGCCGGCGAAGCGCGCCTCATCGATCTCGGCGCCGCCGCGCGCGCCGGGGTGCGCCGCACCGGGATCACGGGCAAGCCGGGATACGCCGCGCCCGAGGCGGTGCGCCCCGTCGAGGCGGCGGCCGCCGAGGACGTGTACGCCTGGGGCGTCGTCGTCGCGGAGTGCGCGCTCGGGCGCCGGCTCTTCGACGAGCGCGATCTGGCCGAAGCCGGATCGCGCGGTGAGCCGGGGCGAGCCCTTTCCGACGTCGGCGACGACGAGCCCGAGGTGCGCGCCGCGCTCGGCCGCGATCCGGGCGCGCGTCCCTCGGCCGAGGCGCTCGCCGCCGCGCTCGGAGCGCGGCCGCTCGACCGCTCGACGCTGGCGGAGCGCGTCGCCGCCGCGTCCGGGGCCGCCGTCGTCGAGCCTCTCGCGGCGGACAGAGCGGGGCCGGAGCCGTCGCGGGGGGGCGCCCGCGGCGGGGCCCGCCCCGCCCCCCCGCCGCC
>CAYJPW010000007.1:67266-114499 GCA_964372055.1 uncultured Polyangiaceae bacterium | reverse complement strand
CGGCGGGGTCGGGGGCCGCGGGGGTGTTGCCTCTGGGGGGGGACTGAGGGGGGCGGGAGCGGTCGGGGGGCGCGGGCGTGGTCTGGGCCGGCGCGCCGCCGGTCGCGCGGAGGGGCACGCCCGCTGCGGTCCCCGCGGCACTGGAGTTGGCAGCGCCGTCGGGGGCCGCCCCGCTCGTCGTGCCCGCCGACCCGCCGACTTCGCCGCTCACCCCGACGGCGCCGATGGTGGTCGGCCGGCGCACGCTGCCCACCGATCCGCCGGGCCGGACGGCCGGCGTCGAGACCACCAGCCGCTCCGCCGAGCCCGCGCCTACGCCGCGCCGCCGCGCCTCCGATCGCTCGCCGTCGCGCGCAGGCCTCGTCGTGATCGCGCTCGCGGCGCTGGTCGCCGGCGGGATCGTCGGCCGCGCCTCGGCGAGGTTCCGCGGCGGGTCGGTCTCGTACGCCGGGGCGATCCCGCGGCGCGCCGAGATCAAGCTCGACGGCCGCGCCGTGACCGCGCCTGCCGACGGGAGCCCATTCCCCGTCGCGCCGGGGCGCCACACCCTCGTCGTCCAGCTCCCCAAAGGCGCGGCGCGGGAGTATTCCTTCACGGTGCGCCCCGGTGAGCAGGTCGTCCTCGTGCCCATCAACCGCGCCGGCGGCGCCGCGCCCGACGCGGAGGACCGGTGAGCGGCCGCGGGAACGCAGGCGCCGGCGGGGCGAGCGCGCCCGCCGGAGCGAGCGCGCCCGCCGGAGCGGTGCGCTCGCCGGTGACCGAAGTGATCACCGCGTCGACCGGTGCCTCGCTGCGGCGCATCCGCAAGCTGCGCGTCGCGATCGTCGACTCCCCGGAGCCGTCGGATCAAGGCAAGGTCTTCACCTTCGCTCAGGACGAGGTCCGCATCGGCTCGAGCCCCGACGCCGACGTCCCGCTCGGCGACGCTTCGGTCTCCCGCGAGCACGTGGCCATCCGCCTCGGGCCGCACGGCTTCATCGTCAGCGACTGCGGCTCCACCAACGGCACCTTCGCGGGCGAGCTCCGCATCGAGCGGGTCGCCATCGCCGGCGACTCGCTCCTTCGCCTCGGCAAGAGCGCCGTCCGACTCGAGCCGCTCACCGAGACCGTCGAGCAGGAGATCTCGCCGCGCGCGAGCTTCGGCCGGATGATCGGGGCCAGCGCGGCGATGCGCGAGATGTTCGCGCTGCTCGAGAAGGTCGCCGCCAGCGAGCTGACCGTCCTCGTCGAAGGGGAGACGGGGACCGGCAAGGAGCTCGCCGCCGAAGGCCTGCACGAAGCGAGCGGGCGCAAGGGCGCGTTCACAGCCGTCAACTGCGGCGCGATCCCGCGCGAGCTCATCGAGAGCGAGCTCTTCGGGCACGAGAAGGGCGCGTTCACGGGCGCCATCCGCGAGCGGGTGGGGGCCTTCGTCGCCGCGGACGGCGGCACGCTCTTTCTGGACGAGGTCGGCGAGCTCCCGCTCGACATGCAGGCCAAGCTCCTGCGCGCCCTCGAGCGCCGCGAGGTCAAGCCGGTGGGCGCGGATCGCGCGCGGCCCGTCGAGGTACGCATCGTCGCGGCGACGAACCGCGCCCTGGCGCGCGAGGTCACCGCCGGCCGCTTCCGGCAGGACCTCTACTATCGCCTCGCCGTCGTGGTGGTGCGCGTGCCGCCGCTCCGAACGCGGCTCGAGGACCTGCGCCTGCTCGTCGACCACGTGCAGGACGAGCTCGGGCGCCGGCGCGCCGCCGCCGGCCTGCCGCCGTACGCGCGTCTCGACGAGACGGCGATCGCGATGCTGATGCGCTACGACTTCCCCGGCAACGTCCGCGAGCTGCGCAACATCGTCGAGCGCTGGGCGGTGCTCGGGCGCGCCGGCGCGCCGGGCGATCCCGCCGCCGGGCAGGCACCCGCCGCGGTCGCCGCGGCGCCGGCAGGCAGCGAGGACGCCGTGCCCGCCGAGATTACGACGCTGCCGTACCACGAGGCCAAGGACGCTTGGATCGAGCGCTTCGAGCGGGCGTACGCGGAGGAGATTCTGCGGAGGAGCGGGGGGAACGTCTCGAAGGCTGCGAGGGAGGCGGGGGTGGACAGGCGGCATTTGCAGAGGTTGATGGGGAGGTTTGGAATCAAGGCTGGGCCGGAGTAGCGGGGGCGGCGGGCTCGCCCCTCTGTGGACGCGTGCGGGGCGACGAGCACGAGCACGAGCACGCGTCAAAAGCGACCGAGCCCTCTCGATTCCTCCTGAGGCGCGCCGCACCACGACCCCTCCACTCCGCTCGCGCAGGTGCGGAGCGCCTGTCGCAGCCGTTCTATGCCGGCAGTGCGACATCGGCTCCGCAGCCTGTCGCAATTCTCAATGGTTTTGCGGGGATCGTTCTTGGCACCGCGCGTGCTTATCCATCCTCCCGAACCACGAGCTCACGGCGCAGACCGCACGAGGGCTCGCACCCCCAGAGTAGAAAGAGGAGGTTGCCGTCATGTTCTCTATCGTTCGCCCCGCCGCCGCCGCTCTCGCCCTCTCGCTCGGACTCGCGCCGGCGGTCGCCCTGGCCCACGGCCACGACAAGGGCGATCGGGGCGGCCTCGTCGAGCAGGGCAAGGGCAAGGAGCACGCGCGCTTCCCGATGAAGGCGGAGGAGTTCAAGCAGCTCGTCGAGGCCCGCATCCGCAAGGCGTTCGAGCACCTCGATCGCATCCTCGACAAGCGCCAGGTGCCCGAGGCGATCAAGGCGCAGGTGAAGAAGGACTTCGACGCCGGCGCCGCCCAGGTGCGCGCCGCCGCGACGAAGGCCGGCGCGGACGGCACCGTGACCAAGGCGGAGGCCAAGGACGTGCGCGAGCTCGCCAAGGACCTGCGCGACAAGGCCCGCGAGAAGTACGGCATGGGCAAGGGTGAGAAGGCCAAGGCGGACGGCAAGGGCCACGGCAAGGGCCGCGAGCGCGCCGGCCGCGGCTCGAGCGACAGCCGCTAGGGCTCGCCAGCTCGCGAGCTCCGTTGACAGGGAGGCGGTCGCTTCGTCGCTCAGTAGACGAAGCGGCCGCCGAGCTTCAGGGTCCCGCCCCCGACCGTCGCGTCGGACACCTCGGCGATGTCCCCGCGGACAGCCAGGTAGATGCCCCCCCAGTCGCCCTGCGCCAGATCGACCCCGAAGCCGCCCCCGAGCCCCACGCCGAATCCAACCATCCGCTCGTCGCGCGTGAACCTCGCGATCGAGAAGTACTCGCCGTGGATTCCGAGCTGGAGACGGACGCGACCAAACGCGGGCTCGACCGCCGCGCCCAACGAGGCGTTCGTCGCGCCCAGCCCACCGTCGCTCTCTCCGTGCAGCAGGCCGAGCGTGCCGTAGAGGCTGGCCACAGGTTCCCGCTGGCCGCGCCTGATCTCGCCGAACTCGGCCCCGATGGCGGCGTCGAGCTCCGCTCCCCACACCTCGTGGCCGAGCAGCGCGCGGACTCCCGGACCGGCGTCGAAGCGCAGCGCGAAGGCGTGCTTGTGCGGCGGCGCCTCCGACGCCTGGGCCGCCGTGGGCCGTTCGCGGGCGAGCGTCGCGAACGCGGCGAATGCGACGATGGCGCTGGCGCGCAAGGAGCCAGCGGGTCTCACGGGCAGACCTCAGCGTGCTCTGGGGGCGCCGCGCTCCCCGCGTCCGGCTCCGGGTCACGGGGGCGGACCAGGGCCTCGACCTTCGCGCAGAGATCGCTCTGCTCGATCTCGAGGCAGCGTCGGTCCTGGATGCACTCGCTCTGCTCGACGCTCAGCACCGGGTACGCGGCGTCGCCGCAGCCGCTGCTGTAGTCGCAGACGTCGGCGCCGACCTCGAGATCCGGGCAGCAGTCGGCGAGGTGCGCCATCGCATGCTCGCACTCGATCTCGTCCTCGCGGAAATCGCTCATCCCCAGCAGCGCCACGACGCCGAGGGCGAGGACGGCGCCGAGGGAGCTGGGACGGCTGGCGACCGGCACGCAGGCGCGTCGAGCAAGGCGCAGGCCATTCTGTCGAGCCCGTGATTTCGCTGCGAAGGCGCGAGCAGCCACTGGCGGCGGCGTCAGGGTGTGCTTCGGGCGCCACACGCGCCGCGCCCGTCGACCGGAGGCGATCGTGCTCTCACCCCACCGGGGGCGGGATCTTCCACTCGCCGCTCTCGGACGACGTCGGGGTCCTGTCGTCGGCGGCGCTGCCGAAGAAGGCGGCGATCTCGTGCCGGCGCGCCTCGGCGTCGGCGCGCCCGAGATCGATGAGCTTCTTCGCGAAGGTCCCGTCGAAGAGCAGGTAGCTCGCGAGATCGGCCTCGGTCGCCTCGCCGACGTCGAGCAGCGTCATCATCCGGCGGGCCATCAGGGCCCCGCCGCGCATCTTGCCCGCCTTGACGTGGGCGGCGGCGAGCCGGCCGATGTCCTCGCTGGGCCGCACGACCAGCGACTCGACGCGGCGATAGGGGAGGGCGCCCCGCACGCCCACGCTCTGGTTGACGGTCTCGAGGAAGCCGTTGCCGTAGGCGCGCTCGCCGTCCTCGATCATCCCGTTCACGCGCGTGAGCACCTCGAAGTCGGTCTGGATGTGATCGAGGAGGAACGCGTTGAGCACCTTGCCGAGCACGAACGCCGCCCCCGGAGCGCGCGGCGTCTCGGGCTCGCCGCCGATCCCGCGCACCTCGCGCGAGAGCCCTACCGCGAAGACGTGCGTCGCGCCGAGCCGCAGCGCCGGGGCGATGGGCGTGTTCTGGCGGACGCCGCCGTCCATGAAGAGCTCGCTCCCGATCTTCACCGGCGGGAAGAGGATCGGGATCGCCGCCGACGCCAGCGCGTGCGGCGGGCCGATGAGGGCGCCGCGGATGACGGTGCGCGGCGGGGCGGTGGTCGGCAGGGTCCCGTCGGGCCCGGTCTGCATGAAGATCATCGTCCGGCCCGAGGAGATCTCGGTGCACGAGACGCTGAGCGCCTCGAGGTGGCCGTGGCGGAGCGTCCGCGCGATCGACCGCCACGGGATCTCGCGCTCGATGAGCTCCGCCATGGGCCGGACGTCGAAGACGCCCACGCCCTCGCTGCCGCCGCCCAGGAGCACGCGGGGCAGCGCGATCGCCTGGCGAACCCCGAACCCGAGGACGTCGGCCATGTTCATCGCCTGCCAGAGATCGGCGAGGCGGCGGATGCCCTGCGTCGGATCGGCGAGGTGCGCGGCGAGGAAGCAGGCGTTGATCGCCCCCACCGAGGTGCCGCAGAGGATGTCGAACCGCGGCGCCCGGCCGCGCTGCCGCGCGAACGTGTCGAGCACGTACGAGAGGACGCCGACCTCGTAGGCGCCGCGCGCGCCTCCGCCCGAGAGGATGACGGCGACCTTGCGCCGTCTCCCGCGCGGGCTGCCCGTCACGTTGGATTTTCCCCCCGGCGCGCTCGGCGTCGTCACGCTCTCCCTTCTCGGCTGCCGCCGTCCTGCGCCGGCGGCGGGCGCCGGCTCTCGGGCGCGCCGGCCTCGTGAGGCAGGCCGTGCATGTCGGCCTCGGCCAAGATCCGATCGACCACGGGGCGCCGGTAGAACAGCGCACGCAGCCGTGGGTCGCGCACGTTGCCGGCGACCTTGCGGACGTGGGCGAGCGCGCGCGCCGCCGCGTCGCGGGCGGTGGCTGGCGCGCCGCGCCGCAGCGCCTCGCAGCAGAGCGAGCGGACCTCGACGCCGTACTCCGATCCGACGGTCGACTCGATCGCGCCGAGGGCGGTGCGGGCGAGGAGCACGCCGGTGTGCGACTCGCCGGCGTCGACGCGCGCCGCGGCCTCGATCGCGGTGGCGTAGACGTGGAAGCTCACCAGCGCCTGCGCCTCGGCGAGCTGGCGCGCCTCGGCGGCGTGGGCGACGGCGCCGGCGGCGTCGCCGGTCACGCGCGCGAGCAGCGCGCGGATGATCCGCTCGTGCGCGGTGTCGTAGACGCTGCCGGTCACGGCGACGAGCGCGCCGGCGTCGCCGCAGAGGGTGTGGGCCGCGTCGACGTCGCCGGCCTCCAAGAGGATGCCCGCCGAGCAGAGGAGGGTGTCGGCGCGCGAGTCCTGGTCGGCGTAGCGCTCGTGCGCCTCGCGGGCGCGCTTGAGGTAGGCGAGGCCGCGCGCCGTGTCGCCGAGGCGGGCGTACGCCTGGCCGATGTTGCTCAGCGTCTTGGCGATCTGGAAGCGGCCGCCGATCGCGAGATCGATGCTGATCGACGAGAGGCCGAGCGCGATCGCGTCCTCGAAGCGCTCCATCACGAACATCGCGAACGCGAGCGAGTTCTTGGCGCGCGCTTCGCTGCGGCGCGCGGCCACCGCCTTGAACACCGCGATCGCCTCCGCGTAGGCCTCCACCGCCTCGTTGACGCGCCCCACGTAGCGGAGGAGCACTCCCTTGGCGCGGAGGACCTCGGCGCGGGCGCGCGGGTGGAGGTTGCCGGCCTGGGCGATGGCGAGCGCGCGGTCGGCCGCGTTGATGGCGCCCTGGGTGTCGCCGAGATCGCGCAGGATCTCGGAGAGGATCGTCTGCGCCTCGACCTCGAGCACCGGCTGCTTGGCGAGCCGCGCCACTTCGGCGGCGCGCTGCGCGACGGGCAGCCCCCTCGCGAGGTGGCCTTCGTCGTAGTCGAGGCGCGCGGTGCGGCAGAGCGCGAGCGCGGCCCAACGGGCCTGCCCGCTCTCGCGCGCGAGCCGCCGGAGCGCGTCGAGGTGCTTGCGCCGCTCGCGCCGGCGGCCGAGGTGGCGGAAGATCGCCTCGAGGGCCTCGTGCGCCGTCATCCGGCGCGTATCGCCGGCGGGCAGGAGCGAGAGCGCGCGGTGGAAGTAGCGCTGCGCGAGCTGCGCCTGGTGCGCGTTACGCGCCGCGACGGCCGCCTCCAGGTAGAGCTCCGCCGCCGGCGTGGGCGCCTCGCCGCGCGCCAGGTGCCGCGCCACGATCGCCGCCGAGAGGCCCTGCGCGAGCGGCGTCGTCGCCAGGTGCTCGCCGAGGCGGCGGTGCATCCGCGCCCGCGCCGGCGCGTCGAGGGCGAGGTAGGCGACGTCGCGCGCGAGCGGGTGGCGGAAGTCGACCGAGCCCGCCTTGCGATCGCAGAGCCCGCGGGCGCAGAGGCGCGTCATCGCCTCGTCGTCGGCGAGGCGCGTCAAGGCCAGGAGGTCCGCCTCGAGCAGCGGCCCGCCCGCCACCGCGAGCCAGTCGACCACGTCGTGCTCCGCCGAGGGCAGCTCGCGGAGGCGGTCGCCGATGAGCTGCTCGAGCGTCGACGGCAGCGCCTCGGCGCGGTCGCCGGGCCGGTCGTGGCGCACGAGCTCGTGGCGGCCGTCGGAGCGCTCGACGATCTCGAGCGTGCCCCTCTCGAGGAGGGCGTCGATCATCTCGAGCAGGAAGAACGGGTTCCCGGCCACGCGCGGCACGAGCTCGCCGCACACCGCCGCGACGCCGTCGCGCACCCCGAGGCGCGCCTCGACGAGGCGCATCTGCTCCTCGGCGCTGAGGCCCTTGAGCTCGATGCGGACGACGCCCTCGAGGAACGGCCCCACGCGCTCGTCGGGGCGCGTCAGGAGCAGCGCCAGGATCGGGAGCGGGTCGTTGCGCTTGAGCAGCTCGTGCAAGAGCTCCAGGCTCGCCCGGTCCGCCCACTGCAGCCCGTCGACGACGACCACGAGCGGCTGCACGCTCGCCATCGCGCCGAGCAGGTAGCGCATCCCGGTGACGACCAGATCGCGCCGGTAGTTGGCGGCGTCGTCGTCGGCGTGCTCGAGCTGCTTGCCGGTGACGAGCTCGGCGAGGCGCGACACGACGCGCGGCCCCTGCGTGCCGCGCCCGGCGGGGCCGAGGATGCCGCGGAACACCGAGGACGCGTCCTCGAGCGAGTGGTCGAGCCCGAGCCCGGTGGCGTCGCGGAGCAGATCGGCGACGGTGGCGAGGGGCAGCTCGCTCTTCACGGGCGAGCACTCGACGTGCAAGACGCGCGCGTCGCTCGGGATCTCGCCGAGGAACGTGGCGATGAGCGCGGTCTTGCCGATGCCCATCTCGCCGACGATGGCGCGCGCCACGAGCTCGCCGCGCGCGCGCGCGCCTTCGGTGGGCGGCAGGCTCGGCGTCGCCGAGCTCGGCCCGCTGGAGATGGCGCGGTGGTAGGCGGCGTGGAGGTCGGCCTTCTCGGCGTCGCGGCCGACGAGGTCGTTCGGAGCGAGCGCGATCTCGGCGATGCGCTCCTCGCGGGTGAGCGGCCGCTGCAGGGCGTAGAGGCGCATCTGCGCCGGCACCTGGTGCTTGTCGGCGTCGGCGACGTCGAGCGAGGGCGCGTCGCCCCAGCGGAAGTCGCGGCGCACGAGCCGGTACAGGCCCCCGGCGACCCACGTCTTGCCGAACGGCGTGCGCGAGCCGAGCTGATCGGCGAGGTGGTTGGCGGGCTCCTGGAGCGTGTGGGCGACGAGGTGGCCGCGGTCGTCGCGCTCGCCCGCGGCGATCCCGCGCACGATCCCGATGGCGGCGCGGAGCGCGACCGGGAGGTCCTCGGAGGCGCCGGCGAGCGACTCGTGGACGTCGATGGCGAGGGAGGCCGCGTCCGCCGCGGCGCGTGAGGGGTTGGCGAGCAGGCCCACGACCGCGCGCGCCGACGAGGGCGACTCCCACGACCAGAGCGCGCCCCGCTTGTAGGCGATGTCGTCGAGCGTCGAGCGGATCGAGTCGGCGGTGCGCTTGGCGGCGAGGCGGCCCTGCGCGGTCTCGAGCTCTTCCATTCCCTGGATGCGGAGCGACACGACCGCGACGTGGCGCACCTCGCGCACGACGCGCGGCGGGATCTTGCCGACCGGCGTCCCCTCGGTGGGCGCCTCGCCGGCGGTGCTGCGCGCGAGCGGCACCGCCGGCATCGTGTGGGGCTGCGCCATCTCGCTCTCGGCGCCGGGCGGCACCGTGGGCATCTGCAGATCGCGACCGAGCAGGTGGATGAGCGTCGCCTCGACCGACGCGTTGTCGATGAGCTCCTGCTTGGCGAGGAGCGCGCGCGCGATCGCGCCCGACATGTCGCGCGCGGTCTGGAAGCGGTCCTCCCGCTTCTTGGCGAGCGCGCGCAGGACGATCGCCTCGAGCTCGCTGGGAACGTCGGGGTTGTGGTTCGACGGCGGCAGGAACGCGCCGCTGCGGACCGCCTCGAGCAGCGCCTCGTCCTCGGGCTTCTCGTTCTTGCCGTACGGCGAGCGCAGGGCGAGCAGCTCGTAGAAGACGACGCCGAGCGCGTAGATGTCGCTGCGCCGGTCGACCTTCTCGCCGCGGGCCTGCTCGGGCGACATGTAGCCGAACTTGCCCTTGAGCACGCCCGGCTCCTCGCGGAAGAGGTTGGCGCTGGCGATGCCGAAGTCGGCGATCTTGACCACGCCCTCGTACGAGAGGAGCACGTTCTGCGGCGAGACGTCGCGGTGGACGATGGCGAGGGGCACGCCGCCCTCGTCGCGGCGCTCGTGGGCGTAGTGCAGGCCCTTGGCCGCCTCGGAGACGATGAAGGCGGCGACGTAAGGCGGGATCTTCGACCCCTTCTGTTTGGCCGCCGCCATCAGCTTGCCGAGGTCGAACCCCTCGACGTACTCCATCGAGAGGAGCAGGCCGTCCTCGCCGTGGTCGGAGAACTCGTAGACCTGGACGATGTTGGGGTGGTTGAGGCGGGTCGCGAGGTGGGCCTCCTCGACGAACATCGACCGGAAGCGGCGCGAGGCGCCGTGCGCCGGGAGCACGCGCTTGACGACGAGGAGCTTGAAGGTGCCCTCGGCCCCGCGCTTCTTCGCGAGGAAGACCTCGGCCATCCCGCCGGCGCCGAGGCGGCGGAGGATCTCGAAATCGGCGAGCTGGGCGGGGTGCTTGGCCATCCGGGGCCCGCGCGGGCGGCGCGGGCGAGGGCGCCATCTTAGCGGACGCGCGGCGGATCTTCACTTTCCCCGCGCCGTGACGGCCCGTGCGCGCGCCGCGTCAGCCGTCGCGGAGGTAGGGGTGCCTCGGGCGGGGCGCGAGGAGCTTGGCGGCGAGCCGCCACAGGCCCAGGGCGACGAAGATCATCACGAAGATGGACGCGATGACGTCCTTGGTGACGACGATGAGCGGCAGGCCCACCACCATCGAGAGGAGCACCGACGGCCAGAGGAGCTTCCGGTCGCGTTCCTGGCGCCGGCGCTCGTCCTCTTCGAGGAGCCAGAGCCGGATGTCCGGCTTCGAAGCGTCGAGCAGCGGCCCCTGACCGCACGCGCCGCACTCGCCCGCGGCCGTGGCGCGGGCGCCGCAGTCCATGCAGACGAAGAGGCCCTCCTGCGGCTGCCGGTACACGTCGCCTCGTACGTCGCGCCGCTCGGCGATCCCCCTCCGCAGCTGTTGTCGCCGTGGCCTCGCGCTTCTACGGTGGCCGGCGTGCAGTCGCTGCTCGCTCTCTCGGTCGCCGCGTCGGTCCTCGCGCTCTCCGCCGCGGCGGCCGCGCAGGCGGCGGCCGACGCGTCGGTGCCGCCGCCCGACGCAACGGTGACAGGCATCCGCGACGAGGTGCCCCTCGTCGGCTACACGCAATCGGCGTTCGGCGCCTCGGCGCGCACCGGCGGCGCGGCCGCGTTCGGCGGGCTCATCGGCGGCGCGACCGCTCCGAAGACGACCGATTTCGGCGGCGGCGGGAGGCTCTGGGTCTCGCCGATCGATCGGCTCACGCTCCTCGTCGACGTCGAGAGGCGTCCGTTCGGGGACGAGGCGGCTCCCTCGGCCACCGCGGCGGTGCGCCTCCTGGGCGATCGCGCAGCGGGGTGGGCCGCCGGCGCGCTGGTCAGCTACCGCACCGAGGGCTTCGCCGAGATCGGCGGTGAGGTGGAGGCGGCGGTGATGCTCTCGTTCGCGCGCGCCCGGTTCCACGTCGACGGCAACGTGGTCTTCGGCGCCGGCGTCGAGGAGCGCGAGATGGACGGCGAGGTGAAGCTGCGCCTCGGCTACGACGTCGGCTCGTTCGTGCGCCTGGGCCTCGACGGCCGCTTCCGCTACCGGCTCGACGGCGACGAGCTCCTCCCCGGCGACCGGCGCGGCGACGCGGCCGGCGGCCCCGAGGTGATGTTCGGCTACGGGAGCTTCTTCGCGGCGGTCGGCGGCGGACCGTCGACCGTGGGCATCTCGACGACGCTCGGCTGGACCACCACCGCGACGATCGGCGGCGCGCTCCTCTGATCGGAGTCCGCTCGCGCGCGCTCGGCGTGGTCTTCGGACCGCGCTCGGCGTGGCCTTGGGAAGCCGCTCGGCGCGGCCGTGGGAAGCCGCCCCGTGGGGTCAGCGCCACGCGATCTCGGGCGAACGGTAATAGCCGACGCCCAGCGCCTCGAGGCGCGCGCCGTGGAGCGCGAGGCGCGCGGCGTACTCGTCCCAGCTCCGTCCTTCGCGCGGCGACCAGGCGATCTCGGCGTGCCCGGCGAGCCGCGGGAACGCGAGGAGCTCGACGTCCGCGAGCGTCGCCACGGTCTCGGTCCAGAGCGGCGCCTCGAGCCCGACCACGTCGGCGTCGGTGAGGTCGGCGAAGAGCGGGTCCCACGAGTAGGCCTCCTCGACGCTGGTGAAGCCGAGGTAGGTCTGACCGACGGGTGTCTCGCCGTCGTATTTCATGTCGAGGTAGGCGTGGGGCGCCGGCGAGGCGATGACGCCGGCGCCGCGGGCCTCTGCGGCGAGCGCCTTCGCGTCCGAGAGCCAGTACTGCGCGAGGAACGGCGGCGCGAGGTCGGCCGAGCCGATCTCCTCCCAGCCGACGAGCGTCTTGCCGGACGCGGCGAGGATCGGCTCGAGCGAGGCCACGAAGCTCGCGTAGTCCGCGTCGGGCGTGACCTTGGCCTCGTCGCCCCCGATGTGGAGGTACGGCCCCGGGAACATCTGGGCGACCTCGCCGAGCACGTCTTCGACGAAGCCGGCGGTCGCAGGGCCTTCGAGCCAGAGCGAGCTCCAGCCCACGTCCGTCCCGGTGTACGGCGCGGCCGGCTGGCCGCTCGGGTCGAGCTCTCCGTACGAGGCGAGCGCCGCGTTGACGTGGCCGGGCATGTCGACCTCGGGGACGAGCGTCACGAACCGCGCCTCGGCGTAGCTCACGAGCTCGGTGATGTCGGCCTTGGTGTACGCGCCTCCGGGCCCGCCGCCGACCTCGGTGCTGCCGCCGATCGCGGTCAGGTTCGGCCACGAATCGATCGGTACGCGCCAGCCTTGATCGTCGGTGAGGTGGAGGTGGAGCCGGTTGAGCTTGTGGTAGGCGACGAGGTCGAGGAAGCGGCCGACCTCGGCGACGGAGAAGAAGTGGCGCGCGACGTCGAGCATCGCGCCGCGCCACGCGAAGCGCGGGGCGTCGCGGATGGTGACCGCAGGGACGCTCCACGAGACGCCGGCGGCCGGCGTGCCGCGCTCGACGTCGGCCGGCAGGAGCTGGCGAAGCGTCTGGCAGCCGTAATACAGCCCGGCCGGCCGCGCCGCCCGGATCGAGATCCCCGCGTCGCCGGCCTCGAGCTCGTAACCCTCGTCGCCCGTCATCGCCAGCTCGTCGAGCGTCAGCGCGATGTCGCTCGACGTCGCGGCGCCGCCCTCGATGACGAGCGGTAGCCCCGTCGAGGGCCGGAGCACCGCCGCGAGTCGCTCGGCCACGCTCTCGGCGCCCGGCGAGGCCACGAGGCGGGTCGAGGTGCCGAGCACGAAGCGACCGGAGCCCACCGTGACCGAAGAAGGCAGCGGCACCAGCGCGAGGTCGGCGACCGACGGAGGCTCGGGCGAGGCCGCCTCGGGCTCGCTCGCGCTGCACGCGGCGAGGAGGAGCGCCGGGAGGGCAAGCCACGCGCGCATGATCGCCGAGAGTGTAGCCGGATCCGGCGGCGATCCGGGGCGGTTCGAATCGGGGCTCCGCGCCTGATCTGTGCCCGCGTGTGCCGGCCCAGCGACCGTCGCCGCCCGGCGGGCCCCGCTTGCCGCGCACCGGCACCGTTTGACCTCGCCTCCCGCTCGGCCCGACAATCCGCTGCGCGGGCCGGTCACCGGCTCGCACCCCGGAGGCGCGAGGATGCAACGAGCGGCGCTCATGGCGTTGGTGTTCGGAGTCGTCGCGGCGGTCGGGTGCGCGAAGGGCTTGAGCGAGCTCGAGTCCGGCAGCGGCGAGTCGGGCGGTGGCGGCGGGCCGGGAGCGACCGGCGCCGGCGGCTCCAGCGGCGTCACCACGTCCTCGTCGACCACCGGCAGCACGAGCAGCGGAACGACGAGCGGCGCGGGCGGCGCGACCACGTCGAGCAGCACGAGCGGGTCCAGCAGCAGCGGCACCTCGACGTCGAGCTCGAGCTCGACATCGACCTCGACCTCGAGCAGCAGCAGCAGCGGCGCGTCGAGCAGCTCGAGCTCGAGCAGCGGCGCCGGCGGGGGCGGCGGAGGCTGCCCGACGACGGCCTCGAACCTCATGGGCTGCCCGAGCTGCGGCGCGTTCTGCGACAGCCCGTGGACCGTGAGCTGGAGCCCGGTCGTGGATGCGACGTACTACGTCGTCGAGTACACCTGCCTCATCCCGCACCAGTACCAGACGCCCAACACGTCGGTGGACCTCTGCAACGAGGTGGGCATGTGCAACGACGCCCTCTGCGCCAACGGCGCCGGCGCAGTGACCGTCCAGGCCTGCAACGTCAACTGCTGCGGGCCGAAGACGGCGGTGCCGCCCGACGGGACGCCGATCGCGTGCGGCGGCGGCATCTGCTGCTGAGCCGCGGTCGCGCTGCGCTCGTTCAGAGGACCGGCGGCTCCGCGCCGGCGCGGCCGATCGCGACCGCCGGTCGCGACACCCGCACCCAGAGGCGCAGCCGATCCGAGCCGGCGGTCGCCTCCTCGACGAGCCGATAGCCGCTCGGGATCCTGCCGCCGAAGCCGTGGTAGGTCACGACGCGCGTCCCGATGCGCGCCGCGGCCAGGGCCTGCTCGACGACGGCGATGTCGCGCTCGAAGCGCTCGTCCGAGAGGGGGACCGATTGATCGAGCTGCTCCGTCGGCTGGTAGAGGTTCTCCTCGAACGGGTTGAAGAGGTAGAGCGCGTCGTACGCGCCCCAGTCGATCGCCTCGATTTCGCCGTGCAGGAAGGTGGCCCCGCGCAGGCCGAGCCGCTCGGCGACGCCGCGGGCGACGTCGACGAGCGCGCCGCGCCGCTCGACGCCGGTGAAGCTCGCCGCCGTCGAGAGCGCGCCGACGAGGCAGAGCTTGCCGACGCCCGCGCCCACGTCGAGCACCCGCGTCGTGCGCCTCGTCACGAGCATCCGCGCGGCGGCGGTGGCGACGGCGACCGGGGTCCAGAAGCGCCGTGAGACGCGCTGGAACGCCGGCGCGAAGAGCTGATCGAAGTCCTCGTCGGCGGCGGGCAGCCCGCGCCGGATGGCATCGACCGCGGCGGCCGCACCGTCGGGGATCGGCCCGCCCGCGCCGGGTTGCTCCTCGTGGCTCGGCCCGCTCACGGCGACGGCCCGAACGCGCTCGCCGGCTGGACGATCACGAGCCCTCTCGTCTCCGGCTCCCCGTCGCTCGCGATCGCGTGGATGCTCTCGAGGGTGTAGCGGGCGGGGATCACCGTGGGCGGCGGCTCCGCGGCGGGCGCGGGTGCGGCGGGTGCGGTGACCGACCGCGGCGCTTCGTGCTCGCGCGACGCGCCGCCGCCGCGGGGAGCCTTCTTCTTCTTGGGCTTCTTCGGCCTGCTCGGCAGCGCCGCGCCCGGCTTGGCCGTGCGGGCCTTGGGGTCCTTCTTCTTGGGCTTGGCTCGCTTCGGGTTGCTGCCTCTCGCCTCGGTCTCGCTCCGTCCTTGGTCGGCGACCGCGGTCGGGATCGCGACCGCGAGCGCGACGATCGCGGCCAGGCATCCGGCGAGGCCGCGGCGGCTCCAGACGGGCCGCGCTCCCGTCGCGCGTCGGGGTGCGGTGCGAGCCGATCGACGATCCATCGGTCGCGGCCCCGAGCATCGAACGTGCCATCGGGGCGACCGCACCGGCCGTGAGGCGGCGGCGCGATTCGCCGGGTTCCGCGGATCGGCGGGGCGGACTCGTCGGCGCCGCGGGCGCCGTAGACCCTGGCGCGGTCGTCGTTCTGTCGCTTGCGAGAGCGCGGCACGACCGAGAGCGCGACAAAGCGTCGCGGCGGCTGAACGCAGCGGCGCAGCGGATGCCCGGGCGGCGCGTCGGGTCCTCCGTCACGCGCTGCGCGTCTCGGCTGCGCGCCCTGGCCGCAAGCGCGTGCGGACCATGCGGGAGGGCGCGCCTTTGCAGCGCGAGAGGCCCCGCCGACTCGAAGTCGTCGGCGGTCAGCTTCGACGGCGTGGCACGCCGCGTCGAGCCTGCGGCGCTCGCGAGCCGAGTGCGTCATAAGGAGGGCGTGACCGCCGCGCGTCTCGTCATCGACAGCTCGGTGCTCATCGCCGCGATCCGGCCATCCGAGCCCGCGCACGCCGACGCGCTCGACTTCGTCCGCAGGCTGCGCGCCGCCCAGGCCGCGGAGGCCGTCCAGACGTTCGGGCCTGCCGAGCTCTGGCTCGAGGTCCACGTCGCGGAGCAGCGCCTCGCGAGCGCCGGGAAGCGGCCGGCAGCCGATGCAGGCGCGATGCAGGGGCTGTCGGTCGAGCTGGTGGCGCCGCGGCGGCAGGAGGACATCCTCGAGTTCCTCGCGGAGCTTGCCCGGCGGACGCGAGGCAAGCGGCCGTTCGCCAACGCGACGGACCTCGTCTACGTGTGGGCGGCGGCCGAGGTGGGCGCGGCGCTCGTCACGCTCGACGAGGGGCTGGTCAAGTACCACCGCGTCCTCTGCGAGGTGATGCGGCCGCAGCACGTCCACTTCGGCTGAAAGGGGCCGGCGCGCCCCCGGCGAGAGGCAGGGTCGCCGCGAGGCGCGCGCTGGCTGCGCGTCGCGCGCGCGCTGGTTGCGCCTCGCACGCGCGGGCCGCGCAGGCCTCGGGTAGCATGCCGCGCATGAAGCTGGCTTGCCTCCCGGCGCTCTCGCTCTCGGTCGCGATCCTGGGTCTCGCCGGGGGCGCCGCGGCGCACACGGTCACGGTCGACGGCAACGCCGCCGACTGGCTCACCCGCACGGCGAACGCCGAGAACCTCGGGCTCGTCGCCAGGAATGCCCTGGGCCAGGGCGAGTACGTGTGGCGCGACGCGCTCGCCGACACCCGGACCGACCTCGCCACGCCGGAGGTGGTCGCCGACATCGCCGCCTTCCAGGTGACCGGCGACGCCACGGGCGTGTCGTTCCTGCTGCGGCGCACGCCCGGCGTTGCGTTCTCGGGCGCCCCCATCCAGGTGCAGATCGCGATCGATCTCGATCGCGTCGACGGCTCCGGTCAGGAGTTCTTCGCCGAGTTCGCCGACACCAAGGTCCAGAGCGGCGCGCGCTGGGAGCGCCTCGTGGAGACGCTCTTCGGCTCGGGCGGCACCGCGAAGGTGGTCGATTCGTCCTACAACCAGGTCGCCACGGTGCCCGCCGTGCAGGGCGCCTCCGGCGACGTCGAGATCTTCGTGCCCTGGTCGGCGCTCGGCCTCGCCGCGCCGCCTCCGGCGCCGCTCCGGTTCACCGTCGCCACCTTCCGCGCGCAGAACAACGACCTCACCGTCGACGTCGGCGGCGCGATGTTCTCGAACGCGCTCGACGCCATCAGCGATTACGGCAATCCGGCCGCGGCGATGTACCCGAACACGTACCAGGAGGTGCAGGATCTGATCGTCGACTACAGCTTCGACGTCCACTTCGACGGCGACGGCGAGGTGTACGCGCCGCTCGTCGTGCAGCGCTTCCTCGCCAACGCGTCGGGCGGCGGATCGGACGAGTGGTACGCGGTGACCAACGTCACGTCCGCGCCGCTCTCGCTCGCGGGCTTCAAGCTCGGCGACGAGGAGACGCCCGACGGCAACGAGGGCATGTTCACGTTCCCGGCCTCGGCCACGCTGGCCCCGGGCGCGACCTACACGGTGGCGCGCGCCGGCGCGGCGTACCAGGCGTTCTTCGGCGCGGCGCCCGACGCCGAGCTGCCGCCGGGCGCGAGCATGGCGGTGCCCGACCTCGCCGCGTTCACGCCCTGGACCGCCGGGGTGGCCGGCACGCTCCAGCTCAACAACCCGGGCGACGAGCTGGTCGTCCTCGACCCGTCGAACACCCTGCTCGACGTCGCCGTGTACGGCACCGGCGTGTACGCGGGCGTCACCTCCTTGGCGCCCGCGCCTGGCACCGACGAGGTCCTGACGCGCAACGCGGCCTCGGACGACACCGACAACTGCCAGGTCGACTTCTCGAACGCAGGCAAGGCCTGCAGCGCCGACGCGCAGTGCGGCGGCATCTGCCGGCAATGCTCGGGGAACACCTGCGGCGACAAGCCGCAGGGCGCCGCGTGCCCCGACGTCGACCCGTGCAACGGCGACGAGGTCTGCAACGGCCTCGGCGCGTGCGTGGCGAGCCCGGCGCCGCCGTGCGACGACCAGAACCCGTGCACCGTCGACGGCTGCGCCCCCGCGACGGGCTGCACGCACGCGAGCGTTCCGGCGGGCACGCCCTGCGCCGACGCCGACGTCTGCAACGGGAGCGAGGCGTGCGACGCGGTGGGGACCTGCGCGGCCGGCCTGCCGCTCGACTGCGACGATCAGGATCCCTGCACCCTCGACGCGTGCGACGTGATCAGCGGTTGCGCGCACGGCGTGGCGCCCGATGGGACGGCTTGCCCCGACGGCGATCTCTGCAACGGGAGCGAGACCTGCCTCGCGGGCGCGTGCGCCGCGGGGATGGCGCTCGACTGCGCCGATCAGAACGGGTGCACGATCGACGGGTGCGATCCCGCGACCGGGTGCACCCACGTGAACGAGGCGCAGGGCGTCGCTTGCGACGACGGGAACGCGTGCACGCCGGTCGACACCTGCGACGGCAACGGCCAGTGCACCTCCGGCGCCGGCGGCTGCGGCGGCGGCGGCGGGGCAGGGGGCGCGGGAGGGGCCGGTGGCGGCGGCGGCGCGGCCACCGGCGGTGGCGGCTCGGGCGGCGCGAGCAGCACCAGCAGCAGCACGAGCACCAGCAGCAGCACCAGCACCAGCACGACGAGCGGCGCTGGCAACACCCCCGGCGGGGGCTCGCCGGCGGACGAGGGCGGTTGCGGTTGCCGGGCTGCGGGCGCCGACGATCGAACGTCGACGATCGCCTGGCTCGCCGGGCTCGCGATCACGGCCGCGTTCGCGCGCCGTCGCCGTCGGGCGTAGGCCTTGGCGCGGCGCGTCGGTTGGCCCGCCGTCCACGCCGGATACTCTGCGACAACGCTCCCCGATCTCGGGTAACGTCTCGCGCGCTCCTCCCACCCCTCACGGAGAGACATGAGACGCGCTTGGTCCCTGTTCGGCTTGTCGCTCGCCGCCGGTCTCGCGGCGCTCACGTCGGCGTCGGTCGCTGCGGCGCAGGCGCCGCCGGGCACCGGGACCGACATGGAGATCGATCCCGACGCCAAGCCGGCCGAGCCGCCGCCGCCCGAGCCGCCCAAGGAGCCGGAGCTGCCGCCCGCCGATCCCGGCGCCTGGGGCGTCGGCGGCAAGGAAGAGGAGGGCAAGTACGCGCCCACGGGGAAGACCGGCGCGCTCAAGAAGGACGAGGCGAGCGAGGACAACGATCCGCCGAACGCGCTGCCGCCGCCCGGGCAGCTCGCGGTCGACACGGTGATCGGGTTCGGCGACATGCACGTCGCGACCAACGACTCCGACGTGACCACCCTCACCGTCGTCTCCTTCGTGGGGAGCCTCCAGTACCGCTTCGGCGAGGTGTGGACGGTGGGCGTTCGCTTCCCGTTCTCGACGGGCAGCACCAAGGGCCCCGGCGGCGAGGCGGACGACTTCTCGACGTTCGCGCTCGGCAACCTCGAGATCGGCGTGCGCCCCTCGTTCGCGATCACCAAGCGCATCCGCCTGCCGATCGGCGTGGGGTTCTACGTTCCGCTTGCGTCCGGTGACTACTTCGCCGATCCGCTCGACCGCGGCTCGCTCGCGCAGGCCACCGTCAACCAGGCCGCCGCCTCGAGCCGCGGCTGGGAGGAGAACGCCCTCTTCGCCTCGAAGCGGATCGGCTTCGTCCCGAGCGTCGGGCTCACGTACGACAAGAAGGCGGTGCACGCGGCGTTCGGCACCAAGCTCGAGATCATGGGTCGCACCGGCGGTCTCGATCCGACCTCGGCCGCGGCCGGCGAGCTGCACGATCCGAACACCAACTGGGTCACCCAGCTCTCGTTCTTCTACGACTTCCTCGACGGCAAGCTCACGCCCGGCCTCCGCCTCTGGACCGCGGTGAACACCGTCCCCATCACGCAGGGCACCAGCCGCAACTACTCCGGGGCGCAGTTCGTCCTCGAGCCCGACGTGCTCGGCCGGCTGCCCCTCGACCAGAAGGGCGACTTCGCCCTCGCGGGCGGGCTCGGCTTCATCCTTCCGCTCGGCGGCCACCTCGGCGGCGCCGACGGCGGCTCGGGCGCGAAGGGTCTCCGCCTCAAGGTCGCGCTCCAGTTCTGAAGACTCGGAACGTCGCGGAGAGGCGCGCGCTCCGCGCCGTGATCCGCGCCACCAGCGTGGACTAAATCGGCACGGCGAGCCCTGCTTGGCTCGTGCGGTCGCGCTACACCCGAGGTCCGTCCGGAGACGCCGGACGCGAAGAGGAGAGAGCGCCTGCATGAGCTCGTGGTTGCCCTGGATCCAGAACCGCTTCGGCCGGTCGCCTCTGGCGCGCTACCTCCTGCTCGTCGCGGTCGTGCTCGTCACGGTCGTGACGGCGGTGTTGCTGCGCCTCGGGCCCTCCGAGCGCTCGATGTCGTTCACCGATCTGTACCGCGTGTCGTCGACCGGAGAGATCGCGAGCGTGCGCGTGGAGGGCGAGCGCCTCGTCGTCCAAGGCAAGGCCGGCGAGCCCTCGGTCGCGGTCGTCACCGACGCCGAGGCGCGCCACGAGCTCGTCAGCCGCCTCGCGGCCGCCGGCGTCCCCGTCGAGTTCGAGGCCGGCGAGCAGGCGCCGCCGCGCTGGATCGGCGCGGCCGTCCCGGTGCTGGTCGCCGGCGTCTTCGGGCTGGTGCTGTTCGGCGTCTCGCGGCAGCGCCGCGCCGGGCATTTCACCTCGGTGGGGCCCTCGACGGGCGCGACGCCGCCGGTGCGCTTCTCGGACGTCGCCGGGATCGACGAGGCCAAGCAGGCGCTCGGCGAGACGGTCGAGTTCCTCAAGAGCCCGGAGCGCTTCGGCAGGCTCGGCGGTCGCGCGCCGCGCGGCGTCCTGCTCACCGGCGAGCCCGGCACGGGCAAGACGCTCCTCGCCCGCGCCGTCGCCAACGAGGCCGGCGTGCCCTTCCTCTCCGCGTCGGGCTCGAGCTTCCAGGAGATGTTCGTCGGCGTCGGCGCCTCGCGCGTGCGATCCCTCTTCGCGGAGGCGCGCCGGGTCGCGCCCTGCATCGTCTTCATCGACGAGATCGACGCCGTGGGCCGCTCGCGAAGCCGCGGCGCCGACTCGGCCACCGCCGACCACGACCAGACGCTGAACCAGCTCTTGGTCGAGATGGACGGCTTCGACCACACGACCGGGATCGTGGTGATGGCCTCGACCAACCGCGTCGAGCTGCTCGATCCGGCGCTGCTGCGGCCCGGCCGCTTCGACCGCCAGGTCGTCGTGCCGCTGCCCGACCTCCGCGGCAGGAAGGAGATCCTCGAGGTCCACGCCCGGCCCATCCGCATCGCCGAGGAGATCGATCTCGCGCACGTCGCCCGCGCGACGCCCGGCTTCTCCGGCGCCGAGCTCGCCAACCTCCTCAACGAGGCCGCGATCCTGGCCGCCCGCGAGGGCGCCGAACAGGTCGAGCACGTGCACATCGAGCGCGCCCGCGACCGGGTCCTCATGGGCGCCGAGCGCCACGGCGTGCTCATCGACGCCGCCGAGCGTCACGCCACCGCCGTCCACGAGGCGGGCCACGTGGCCGTGGGCGTGGCGACGCCGCACGCCGATCCGGTGCACAAGGTCTCGATCCTCCCGCGCGGCCGCGCGCTCGGCGTCACCATGTCGCTGCCCGAGCGCGACCGGCTGATGTACCCGCGCGAGTACCTCGAGGATCAGATCTGCGTGATGATGGGCGGCCGCGCCGCCGAGGAGGTGATCCTCGGGACGCAGACCGCCGGCGCCTCCGACGACATCCAGCGCGCCGTGGCCATCGCGCGCAAGATGGTCGCCGAGCTCGGGATGAGCGATCTCGGCGCGATCAGCCTGGGCGATTCGTCGGCGCCGAAGAGCCAGGCGCTCCTCGATCGCATCGAGAGCTCGACGCACGCCATCGTCCAGCGCCAGCTCGAGCGCGCCTGCCGCATCGTCCGCGAGCGCCGCGCCGCCATCGATCGCCTCGTCGCCGAGCTCCTCGAGTCCGAGACGCTCGAGGCCGCCGCCATCCAGGCCTGCTTCGGCGAGCAAGACCAGGCGTAGCGCGGAGCGGCGGCGCTCGCGGCAGCGCGTCAGCCGCTGAAGCTGCCGAGCTCGTCCTGCACCGGGCCCTCGATGGCGCGGCGCCAGGCGCTGATCCGCGAGCTCGCCGGCTTCGGCCAGGCCATCCGCGCGAAGCGCTCGAGCAGCTGGGGCGTGTGGTCGCCGGTGCGCGACGCGTCCTTGAACGCGGCGCGCGCGGCGTCGAGCTCGCGGGCGGCGTCGACGAAGCGGCCCTCGTGGTACGCGAGCCACGCCAGCGTCAGGTGGCGATGCTGCTTCGGCTCGGACTCGGCCAGGGCGACGGCCTCGCAGGCGATGAGCTCGCCGCGCGCGGCGACGGCGTCGCCGCGATCGAGGGCGATCTGCGCGAGCAACAGGCGCGTCTCCACCTGGCCCCACGGGTCGGAGAGCTGGTCGAACACCGCGCCCGCGGCGCGCGCGTGGACCTCGGCCGCGTCGGTCTCGCCGGCGTCGAGCGCGGTCATGGCGAGGAGGCGCTCGGCGGCGGCCTCGCCGCGCGGGTTGGCGAGATCGCGGAAGCTCTGCCGCGCGGCGAGCGCGACCGTGCGCGCTTCGGCGAGGCGCCCGTCGCGGTGCTCGGCGTGGCCGAGGGCGACGTCGCACTGGGCGAGCCCGAGCCGGTAGCCGATCGCGTCGAACTCGGCGCGCGCGGTGCGCAGCGGCGGACGCCCCTTCGACGGCGCACCGCCGGCCTGCTCGACGAACGCGAGCAGGAGCAGGCACTGCGCGCGGCCGAGCCGGTCGCCCACCGACTGGAAGCGCGCCGCGCCGCTCACCAGGATCCCGTGCGCGCGCGCGTGCTCGCCGAGGAGGTAGTCGATCTCGCCGAGCGTCACCTCGCACTGCGCGCGGCCGTGGACGTGCTCGATCTCCTCGAAGAGGGCGAGCGCTCGGGCGACGAGCCGCCGCCCCTGCGCCGGCGCCGCCTGCTCCGAGGCGATGTGGCCGAGGAGGCGGAGGCAGTGCGCCTCGTCCTCGAGATCGCCGGCGGAGTGGAAGATGCGGCGCGCCTCCTCCGCCTCGCGCCGCGCGTCCTCGAGCTTGCCGGCGTGGCGGAGCGCCTCGCCGCGCCAGCGGAGCTGCATCGCCAGCGGCCAGCCGTCGAGCTTGCCGTCGAGGAGGGCGAGATCGCGCAGCGTCGCCGAGGCGTCGCGCGAGCGCAGCCAGAGCGCGGCGATGGTGCCGTGGAGCAGCGCCGCCGCCTGCACCGGCTCGCCGGCGCGGAGCAGGCTCTGCACCCGGTGGCGGACGACGCGGCGGCTCGACGCCTGCGGGTGGAGCGCGAGCGCGTCGGCCGCGGCGCGGAAGACGCGCCCCGCGTTGGGCTCGAGGAAGAGCTGCGTCAAGAGGTGCTCCTGCAGGAGCGCGTGCGGCCAGCGCAGCCGATCGGCGCCGGAGGCGAGGACGATCTGCGCGCGCTTCATCGCCACGACGCTGCGCTCGGCGTCGAGCCCGAGCGCGGCGAGGTGGGCGAAGAGCACGTCGCGCCGGATGTCGCCGCCCAGCGCCGCCGCCGCCAGAGCGGCCGGACGGAGATCGGCGGGCAGGGCGCGGAGGCGCTCGTCCCAGATCTCGGCCGTGGTCGCGGCGCGCGCGCCCATCGAGGCGCGGGGCACCACGTAGCGGCCGTCGGAGAGCTCGAGGTGGCCTCCCATCGCCCAGGCGTGGAGGATCTGGAGCGCGAAGAGCGGGTTGCCCTTGCTGCGCGCGGCCGCCTCCATCACCGCCGCCTCGTCGAGCGGGAGCGCCTCGCGCAAGAGCACGTGCGTCTCGCGCGCGTCGAGCGGCGCCAGCGGGATGCGCTCGCCATCGAGCTCGCGCACTGCGTTCTCGAGCTGCAGCGCCGCGCCCGCGTCGGCCTCGACCGCCTCGCTCCGCGCCGTGGCCACGATCAACAGCGGCAGGTTCGGCGCCTCGCGGTGCAGGTGGTAGAGGCCCTCGAACGTCGTGGGCGAGGCGTGGTGCAGGTCGTCGAGCCAGAGCAGGATGGGGCGCTCGCTCCCGATGCGCTCCAGCGTCCGCCGCGCCACCAGCCAGCGCAGCTCGGCGCGGTCGAGGGCGAAGCGCTTGCCGGTCGGCCCGATGGCGTCGCCGCCGGGCGGCAGCGGCCGGATCCACTCGGCCGCGGCGGCGACCCAGGTCGTGCCCTCGTCGTCCGACGGCTCGACGCCCCAGAGGTTCATCAGCACCTTCTCGACGACGGTGCGATCGGCGCGCTCCAGCCGGTAGTGCTGGGTGACGGCGCCGACGACGCCGTCGAGCGGCGCGGCGATCTTCCGGTAGCGCGCGCGCAGCGGGATCATCGTGGCGCGCTCGTGCACCTCCTCGCACAGCCACTCGGCGAGGCGGCTCTTGCCGACGCCGGCCTCGCCGGAGAGCAGCACGAAGCGGTGCCGCGCGCCGGGCGCCGCGTCGGTGACGTCGGCCGCGAGCCGCATGAGGCGCGCGCGCTCCGCGTGCCTCGCCACCATCGGGCTCGGGCGCAGCCCCAGCAGCCCGGTCGCCACCGATCGCGGCTGGCCGACGCCGCCGTCGTAGGTGTCGGGGACGGTGATCTCCTCGCGGCTGGGGCGCACGCCGATCGAGTCGTTCGCGCCGCGCGGGATGGGCGTCTCGGTCGCGCCCACGCTCGGCTTGAAGCTGCGCCAGATGCGCCGCGCCTCGCCGGCGAAGTCGAAGCGGTTCCAGGGGCGCTTCGCCATCAGCCGCTTCACGAACGGGCCGACCTCGTGCGGCACGCCGGGCGGGATCGACGGATCGGGCACGGGCGCGTTGCGGTGCTGGGCGAGGAGCTCCTCGTTGGCGCCGGCGTAGGGCTCGCGGTCGGAGAGCAGCGCGAAGAGCACGCAGCCGAGCGCGTAGAGATCGGTGGCGGGCCCGATGTGGGGCGTCGCGAAGCGGATCTGCTCCGGCGCCATCCAGCCCGGGGTCCCCGCGCCCCAGCGCACCGTCGGCTCGGCGGCGGGGGTGCCGTCGAGGCGGTGGTCGACGCGGTCCTGCATCAGCCAGGCGAGGCCGAGATCGAGGACGTGGACCGAGGGCGCGCCGCCGTCGACCGGGATGTCGAGGAGGATGTTGGACGGCTTGAGGTCGCCGTGGATGACGCCGCGCGCGTGGGCGTGCGCGAGCGCGCCGAGCACGTGGTCGACCGTCATCCACACGATGGGCCAGGGGAGGAGCCCGTCGGTGTGGGCGAGGTAAATCCACTCGTGCAGCGAGCGCCCCGGGACCGCGTCCATCGCCAGGTACGGCGTGCCGTCGGCGATGGTGCCGAAGTCGCGCGCGCGCACGATCGCCGGGTGCGCGAGGCCGGCGAGCGCCCGCGCCTCCTCGTGGAACCACCACGCGTCCTCGGGCCGCACCTTGGAGCCCGGGCGCGAGAGGAGCTTGACCGCGACCCGCTCGTCGACGACCAGATCGCGGCAGAGATAGACGACGCCCATCCCGCCGCGACCGAGCTCCCGCCGCACCTGGTAGCGGCCGGCGAGGAGGGTCCCCGCCGGGAGGCTCTGCAGATCGTCGGACATGCGGGCCCGCCATGATACGGAGCGAGCGGGCGGCCGCAAAGAGGCTCGCCGGCTCGCGGGGCCGGTCGCGTGCTACGTTCCGGTCATGACAGGCACCGTTCGGATGCTCGCGTTCGCGGGCGCGCGCGACGTGCTCGGGTCGGCCGAGATCGAGCTGCCCCTCGCGGGCGGCGCTCCGACGACGGCCGCGGGCCTGCTCGCCGAGGTCTGCGCCCGTTACCCGGGCCTCGTCCCCTACAAGGGATCGATCCGGGTGGCCGTGAACGGCGTCTACGCCGACGCGAGCGATCCGGTGCGCCCGGGCGACGAGGTCGCGCTCATCCCGCCGGTCGCCGGCGGGTAGGTCGAGCCGGCGCCCGGCTCGACCGAGCGGCGTGCAAGCCGTGCGCGTCGAAAACGGCTGGCCAGCCCGGGCCGCCTGACCCTAATAACGAGAGGCGATGGTCGAGCTAGCCCTTGAGTCGATCCTCTTCACGTTCGAGGACGTCGCGCCCGACCTCGACCGACTCCCGATCGCGGCGCGGCGGGCCCTGGATCACGCAGGGCTCCGCGTCTCGCTCCAGGCGTGGCGCTCGCTTCCTTACGAGGATCGGCGCCGCATCGCCGCCGCCGGCGCCGCCGAGCGCGTGGACCTGGCCGCGGTCGCCGCGGCCACGCGCCGCTGCCGGCCCGCGCCGCAGCGCATCGAGCCGAGCTGGGATCCGGATCCGACGACCGCCCCGGCGCCGCTCGTCAGCTCGCTCGAGCCTCGCGTCCTCGACACCCACACCTGGGTTCGCCTCCGCGCGCTCGACCGCTACGCGCTCCTGCACGAGCACCGCCGCGGCGTCGCCAAGAGCGATCCCGAGCGCGTCGGCGCCGCCTTCGATCGGATCGTCGCCGCGCGCGGGCTCGCCGGGGCGCGATCGCCCGACGTGCCCCGGCCGCCGGTGGTCCCGGACCTCACGCTCGACGCGGGCGCGCCGGCCTCGGATCGCGACGCGCCGCCGCCGTCGTCGCGACCGGAGCCCGGGCTCGGCCGCTACTCCGAGCGACCGAACCCGCCGCCGCTCCCGGGGCGGCCGGCGCCGCGGCCGCCGCGGTCGCCGTGGCCCGACGAGCCGGCCGCCCCAGGGCCCGCAGCGATCTCGACCCACCTCGACCGGCGCGGCGACGTGCACATGGTCGACGTCCACGAGAAGCCGGTCACCCACCGGCGGGCCGTGGCGACGGGCGCGGTGCGGATGCGCCCGGAGACGGCGTCCCGCGTGGCGCGCGGCGAGGCGGCCAAAGGCGAGGTGCTCGCGACCGCCCGCCTCGCCGGCATCATGGCGGCGAAGCGGACGCCCGAGATCGTCCCGCTCTGCCACGCCGTCGCCCTCACGCGCGTCGCGGTGCAGGTGGAGATCGACGAGCCCAACGGCCTCGCCTTCGTGACCGCGACGGCCGAGGCGATGGACCGCACCGGCGTCGAGATGGAGGCGCTCGTGGCCGCGAGCGCGGCCTGCCTGACGATCTACGACATGCTCAAGGGCGTGGATCGCGACATGGTGATCGAGTCGGTGAAGCTGCTCGAGAAGAGCGGCGGCCGCTCCGGGAGCTACTCGCGCCGCGAGCGCTGATCGCCCTACTTGGCGTGGCCGCGGCCGTGATGGTGCTCGGCCCCGTGGGCGGCGTGCTCGGGTCCGCAGCGAGCGTCCTCCCAGCCGACCCAGTAGGGCCCGTCGGGCCCGTGCTCGCGCTTCCAGATCGGCAGCCGGCCCTTGATGCGATCGATGAGGAGCCGGCAGGCCCGGAACGCCTCGTCGCGGTGCGGAGCGCTCGCCGCGCACACGACCGCGGCGTCGCCCACCTGGAGCGCGCCGATGCGGTGCGTCGCCTCCGCGCGGACGCCCGGCAGCTCGCGCCCGAGCTCGTCGAGGATGCGGCCGAGCTCGGCCTCGGCCATCGTGCCGTACGCCTCGTACTCGAGCAGGGTCACCCGGCGGCCTTCGTTCTCGTCGCGCACGACCCCGAGGAAGGTGGCGACGGCGCCGGCGCCGGCGTGGCTCACGGCGCGGACCACCTCGTCCAGGGAGAGCGCGGCGTCGCGGATTCGTTTCATGTCGGCGTCCTTCACGAGAGCACGTCGGCGATGGCGATCGCCTCGAGCAGGGTGCCGTCCTCGACCCGATCGTGATCCGCCGGGACGACGACGAGCGCGTCGGCCTGGGCGAAGCTCGTCACCGCGCCGGAGGCCTGGTTGGAGAGCAGGACCGCGCGCGCCGGGGCGACGGTGCGATCGAGGCGCGCCCGCAGGAACTCGGTGCGCCCGGCCGAGCGCTTGACCGAGCCGGCGACGACCACCGGCGAGCGGCAGGGCAGGGGCGCGGCGTCGCCGGCGAGCGCGCGGAGCAGCGGCACGCCGAAGAGCAGGAAGGTGAGCGACGCCGAGGCGGGGTTGCCCGGCAGCCCGAGCACGTGCACCGCGCCGGCGCGGCCCACCGCCAGCGGCTTGCCCGGCTTCATCGCCACGCGCCAGAAGTCGAGCGTCGTCCCCGCGGCCTCGAGGGCGGGGCGGATCACGTCGTGATCGCCCACGCTCACGCCGCCCACCGTCACCAGCACGTCGGCGCCGCGGAGCGCCTCGGCCACGGCGCGCGCCGCCTCGTCGCGATCGTCGCGCACGAAGGGGCCGACGCGCGCGATCGCCCCCGCCGCGCGCGCCGCCGCCGCCACGAAGTAGCCGTTCGATTCGGCGATCGAGCCGGGCCGCCCCG
The DNA here is from genome assembly GCA_964372055.1 of uncultured Polyangiaceae bacterium. GTDB lineage: Bacteria > Myxococcota_A > Polyangia > Polyangiales > Polyangiaceae > CAYJPW01. The sequence goes on along the minus strand of CAYJPW010000007.1, from coordinate 86,789 downwards.
GGGCGCCGGGCGCGCGCAGCTCGTCGCCCGAGCAGAGGACGCTCACGATCGGCCGGCGCGCCACGAGGAGCTCGGGCCGGTCGAGCGACGCCGCGAGCGCCACCTGACCCGGGCCCACGCGCGCGCCGCGGGCCAGCGCCAGCGCGCCCTCGGCGAGGTCCTCGCCGCGGCGCCGGATGTGATCGCCGGCGCGCGCGCCGCGCTTGATCGCGACCATGTCGCCCGAGCGCTCGGTCTCCTCCTGCATCACCACGGCGTCGGCGCCGGCCGGCACCTCGGCGCCGGTGAAGATCCGGCACGCCGTGCCGCGACGGAGCGGCGGCGGCTGCCCGCCGGCCGCGCTCTCGCCCGCGACGGGCAGGAGCCACGGCCCCGCGCCCGCGAGATCGGCCGAGGCGACGGCGTATCCATCCATGGCGCTGTAGTCGAACGCCGGCATCGCCACGCGCGCGTGGAGATCCTCGGCGAGCACCCGGCCGACGGCGTCCTCGAGCGGCACGCGCTCGGCGCCGACGGGCGAGGCGGCGCCGAGGAGCCGCTCGAGCGCCTCCTGGAAGCTCAGCACGATCCGCCTCCGCGCTCGGCGTGTCCCCGAGCGTGGCCGTGATCGGCGGGGCGTCCCTGGAGCAGATCCACGGCGTGCGCGAGCGTCGGCGCGACGAGCTCCTCGACGGCGAGTCGCACCGCCTTCACGCTCCCTGGCAGGGCGACCACGAGCTTGCCTCCGACGACGCCGGCCACGGCGCGCGAGAGGATCGCCTTCGCTCCGATCTGGTCCCAGCTCAGGCGCCGGAAGGCCTCGCCGAAGCCGGGCAGCTCCTTCTCGAAGAGCGGCGTCACCGCCTCGATGGTGCGGTCGCGCGGGGCGACGCCGGTGCCGCCGGTGATCACGACCGCGTCGATCTCGGCGCCCGCGCAGAGGCGCGCGACCTCGGCCCGGACCGCGTCCGCGTCCTCGCGCAGGATCGCGTGCGAGGCGATCGCGAAGCCGGCGGCGCGGAGCAAGTCGCCGAGCGTCCGCCCGCCCTCGTCCGTCTCGGGGGTCCGCGTGTCGCTCAAGGTCAACGTCGCGACGCGCGCCGCGACGGGACGCGCCGCCGCGCCGGCGCCTGCTCCCCTGGGATCGTTCGGGTCCACGCGCGAGGTCTTACGCCTTCGGGCGCCGGTTGGCGAGCCGCCGCCGGCGGTCAGGCCGGCACCCGGACGGGGGCGCCGCCGGCCTGGCCTCGCCCCTCGGTCGCGGTCGGCTCGATGATGCGCTCCTGGTGCGGCATGCCGAGCGCCTCCTCGAGCGGTCCGGGCGCGAAGTCGAACCGCTTCTGCGAGAGCGGCCGCACCGGGTAGATGAGCCGCAGGCGCACGTGCGGCGGCGCCGTGGGCGGCTCCTCGGGGAGGAAGAGGGTCCGCGAGACGGCGCCGTCGAGGTACGGCGTCACCACCGTGATGTCGTCGGCGCCGCGCGCCACGAGGGCGTCGATGAGCGTGTTGTCGGCCGCGCCGCCGTCGATGTGCACCTCGCCGTCGAGCCGCGGCACGCGCGCGTAGACGACCGGGATGTAGCAGCTCGCCACGATGACGTCGTGCAGGTCGCGGCGGCTCCGGTTCGAGTGGACCACGAGCGAAGCGTGGAGCGGCTCGCGCCGGACGACCGAGCGGGCGAACGGGCGCGCCCGCGTGGTCGAGATCAGGAGCTCGGCCTCGGTGCCCCAGAGCCGCTCCTCGGGGCAGAAGCGCCGCAGGGCGTCGCGCAGGATCGCGCTCATGCCGAACGGGCTGCCCTCGGTGCGCAGGTAGCTCGCCGAGACGATGGGCGTCGCCGCCAGCGCGCGCCACATCGCCGGCCCCTCCTCGGCGAGCCCGGCCACGGTGACCGCGCCGCAGATCGATCCCGACGAGGCGCCCGCGACCAGGTCGAACCGCTCGCCCCGAGCGGCCAGCCGAGCCATCACGCCGAACTGGAACGCCCCCCGGCACGCGCAGCCGGGAAGCGACAGCGCCCTCAACCCCATCCGTCTTCTCTACCAGATCGGCGCGCGGCGCGCGGCGATGGCAATCGGTCGCGCCCTGCGCTACGAGCAGACCCCCGTGGCCGGACCCCAGATCCCCTACCTCGAGCTGCCCGAGATCCCGCTCGGCTTTCTGACGCGCCTCCCCGATCCCGTCGTGGGCGCGCTCCTCGGAGGTCTCATCGGGGCGGTCGCTGGCTCCTCCTTCTTCGCCGGGGCGAAGAACCGCGCGCTCAAGAACGGCGTCACCGTCGCGCTCGCGCTCGTCGGAGCGCTCATCGGCTACTCCAAGGCGCCGCACCTGTTCGACCCCGGGCACCCGCCGTCGATCAAGCCGTTCGGGACGCTCGTCGCCCTCGGCGTCTACATCGGCTCGGTGATCGCGGTTCGCCACGCCAAGGAGCGCGGCCTCGACGTCAAGAGGATGAGCGAGTTCATCTTCTGGGTGGTCGGCCTCGGCTTCGTCGGCGGCCACGTCCTCGACGCGATCTTCTACCACCCGGGCCGCGTCGCGAAGGACCCGCTCTACCTCTTCTATCTCTGGGACGGGCTCTCGAGCTACGGCGGCTTCACCGGCGCGCTCATCGGCGCCGTCTCGTGGAAGCTCTACCGACGCCAGAAGATCCTCGCCTACTGCGAGATGGTGAACAGCGCCTTCCCGCTCGCCTGGGTCTTCGGCCGCGCCGGCTGCTCGGTCGCGCACGACCACCCGGGCCGCTTCTCGGACGGGTGGTACGCCGTGCGCTATCCGCATGGTGACGGCGTCATCGGGCGCTTCGACCTGGGCCTCTACGAGTTCCTCCTCGCGATCCCGCTCGCGGTCTCGTTCCTGTTGCTCTGGAAGCGCAAGCCCGATCGACGGATGGGCTTCTACACCGGCGTGATGTGCACCGCGTACGCCCCGGTCCGCTTCGGCCTCGACTTCCTCCGCGAGGTCGAGGGAGGCATCTCGGGCGCCGATCCGCGCTACGGCGGCCTCACTCCTGCGCAGTGGGCGAGCTTCGGCCTGCTCGGGATCGGCATCTACTTCCTCCGCGTCGCCGCGCGCGGCGACGGCGAGCCGGCGCTGGCCGAGGCGCTCGAGGTCGCGCGCGAGCCGGCCGAGGTGCCCGCCGCGAACGTCGGCGCCACCGGCGAAGAACAGGAGAGCGAGGAGCGCGACGATCTCGAAGAGGCCGAGGCGCCCCCCCGCGAGCGCGCCCGCCGCCCGCGCCCCGCCGCCTCGCCGAAGCGCTCGGCGCCCGAGCCCACGAGCGCCCCTCCCGGCAAACGCAAGAAGCGCCCCGTCGCGAGCTGACGAAGCGCAGCGCGGACCGCGCTCCGCGGGCGAACGGCAGAAGGAGCGATCGCCCCCGCAGCGCCGCGTCAGTCGACCGAGACCTCGGCCGCGGCGCTCACCTTCTTGCGGGTGCTCGGGAACCACGAGGCGGGCGCGCGGTGGAGGTCGTGATCGCGGGCGAACTTGGTGAACAGATCGAACCACTCGAGCCCGGGGAGATCACGCACCTTGCGCTCCACCTGGCCGATCGCCGTCCCGTCGAGCCCGTCGAAGAGGAAGCGGATGGCGTGGCACGACTCCGCCTTCGCGCACATCCCGTCGCCCACCGGCGTCCACGCGAGCTTGAGCGCCTTCGTGGTGACGCGCTGCGCGCCGATCGAGGCGCCGAGCCGCCGCTTCGCCTGCGCGGTGTAGAACGCGTAGTGGCGGAGCTCCTGCTTCATGATGCGCTGGCAGATGACGTTGAGGATCGGGTGGTTGATGCGATCGATCAGCGCCTGGTACGCGGTGTAGGTCGTAAACTCCTGGATCGCGCCCCAGACCATGTGCACCGCCGGCCACGCCTCCGGGAACACGGCCGAGAGCACCGTCTGGCCGATCTCGTCGACGCGCTCGCCGGGGCCGCGGTTCGCGAACATCTCGGTGCGGTACGAGGCGGGGATCGCCTCGCCGTACGCCTCGACGAACTTGCGGAAGGCGCGGCCGTGGAACTCCTCCTCGTACATCCAGACGCACAGGAACGGAGCGAGCTCGGGCTCGCGCGTCGCGGCGCGCGTCTTCATCAGCGCCTTCGTGTAGAAGAACGTGGAGCCCTCGGTGAGCATGAAGTAGCGCAGCGTGCGCAGGGCCTCGGGCGTGATCGGATGCTCGGGCACGTCGGCCCAGTCGATGTCCGAGAGGTCGACCTTCCCCGAGGCTTCCATGAAGCGATCGATGTTGAACGGTTCGGCCATGCAGGTTTTCCCCTACCGTTCGGGTCCTATCATGGAATACGTCCCGTTGGGCGCCTCGGGTCCGTCCGCGCCGGCCCGTCGTTTCGCGCGATCGGCGGCGTGCAAACGGCCGAGCTCCACGTCGTCGCCGGCGTCACAGGACGGTCATGTCCCCGGCGTGCCCCGTCCCTTGACGTACCGAGGGGTCCAGATATCGTGGGCGTAACGGGTCGTCCGCCAGGCGATTCCGAGTGACAGGTCCACCCCAAGCTCAATCGATAGAGAAGACGGTCTGCAGGTTTTTCGATGGCTGAAGATACGCGCAAGTTGTTCGTTGCAGGGCTCCCCGATTCCATCACCGAAGAAGTCCTCCGCCAGCTGTTCGAGGCGACGGGAGGCAGCGTCGTGGAGGTCAGCCTCCCGAAGGATCGCGCGACCGGTCGTCCGCGCGGCTTCGGGTTCGTGACGCTGGCCACCTCCGAGGAGGCCAACTCCGCTCGCGAGTCGCTCGACGGCTCGTTCCAGGCGGGCAAGTCGATCTCGGTGCGGCCGTTCCAGGCCGAGCCACCGCGCCGCGAAGCGGGCGGGCCCGGCGGTCCACGCATGGGTGGGCCCGGAGCCGGCGGCGCCGGGCCGGGCGGCCCCGCGGGCGCGCCCGATCGCACGCTCTACGTCGGCAACCTCCCCTACGACGCGACCGTCGAAGAGGTCGAGGGCCTGATCGGCGGAACGGGCGCGGGCCCCGTCGTGCGGGTGCACCTGCCGATGGATCCCGAGGGCCGCAAGCGCGGCTTCGGATTCGTCACCATGGCGAGCGCCGACGCGGCCAAGGCCGCGATCGACGCGCTCCGCGGCGCCGACGTGCGCGGCCGTCGTCTCGTCGTCAACCTCGCTCACCCGAAGGGCGAGCGTCCGCCCCGCGAGGAGCGGCCCGGCGGCTTCGGTGGCGGCGGCGGCTTCGCTGGCGGCGGCGGCTTCTCCGGCGGCGGCGGCGGGGGTGGCGGCTTCAGCGGCGGAGGCGGCGGCTTCGGCGGCGGCGGTCCCCCGCCTCCCCAGCAGCGGAAGACGTTCGACGATCGGCGCCGGCGCGGCGCGGGCACGAGCGGCAAAGACGGCGAGGGCCCGCCCGGCGGCGGCGGTGGCGCGGGTCGCAGGGGCGGCGGCGGTGGCCGCAACTGGGACAAGGGCCGCGACGACGACTGGGACGAGTAGGGTCGAAGGGGTGAGGGAGAGATCGCTGCCGAGCGGTCCTGACCCCTTGACCGCTCCGACTCTTCCCCGTAGGTTTCCGGCCCCCAAGCGGTAAGGGATCCCCCATGCGCGACACGATCAAGCTCACCTGCGCCCAGTGCGGGCGCGCGAACTACCACACGACCAAGAACAAGCGGACGATGACGGAGAAGTTCGTCATCAAGAAGTTCTGCCCCGCGTGCCGGAAGCATTTCGAGCACAAGGAAGGCAAGATCTCGAAGGGCTGATCCGCTCGTCGCAGCTCGTCGCCTGGCCGCGCCGTCCCCTGGGGCGACATCGGCCCGCGCTCGGCTGCCCCCGCTTGCCCGACGCCGGAGAGACCCGCGCGCCAGCCGCCCCTCCGGGCCGGCGGTCGGCGAGGCCGCTTCGTTGCGGCCTCTGCCGCAGCGTGTTAGCTAGGGCTTCCGGTTCTTCACAGCTTCCCGCTGGGTCCGTCGCCGGTGCGGCGGCCGGTTTGGGGGGCGTGATCCGGCGCGAGCGGGCGCCCTCGCCGGCTCGGCCGGCCCCAACCTCGGCGTAACCCCAAGGCGATGCGATGATCTTCGACTGGCTCTACGGCCTGTTCTCGAACGATCTCGCGATCGATCTCGGCACCGCCACCACGCTCATCTACGTGAAGGGCAAGGGGATCGTCTCCTGCGAGCCCTCGGTCGTCGCGGTCCAGCGCGACGTGCGCGGCGGCAAGAAGGTCCTCGCCGTCGGGCGCGAGGCCAAGGAGATGCTCGGCCGCACCCCGGGCAACATCCAGGCGGTCCGGCCCCTGCGCGACGGCGTCATCGCCGACTTCGAGATCACCGAGGCGATGCTGCGCTACTTCATCGCGCGCGCCCACAACCGCCGCACCCTGGTGAAGCCGCGGATCATCATCTGCGTGCCCTTCGGCATCACCGAGGTCGAGAAGCGCGCCGTGAAGGAGAGCGCCGAGGGCGCCGGCGCCCGCGAGGTCTACCTGATCGAGGAGCCCATGGCCGCGGCCATCGGCGCCGGCCTGCCCATCACCGAGCCCTCCGGCAACATGGTCGTCGACATCGGCGGCGGCACGACCGAGGTCGCCGTCATCTCCCTCGCCGGCATCGTCTACTCGCAGAGCGTGCGCGTCGGCGGCGACAAGATGGACGAGTCGATCATGGCGTACATCAAGCGCAAGTACAACATGGCCATCGGCGAGCAGACGGCCGAGCGCATCAAGATCACCATCGGCAACGCCTATCCGCTCGAGCAGCAGCTCACGATGGAGGTCAAGGGCCGCGACATGGTCGCCGGCATCCCCAAGACCGTGGTCGTCAACTCGGACGAGGTCCGCGACTCGCTCAACGAGCCGACCAACGCGATCGTCGAGGCGGTGCTCATCGCGCTCGAGCGCACGCCGCCCGAGCTCGCCGCCGACATCGTCGACAAGGGCATCGTGCTCACCGGCGGCGGCGCCTTGCTCAAGAACCTCGACGTGCTCCTGCGCGAGGAGACGGGCCTTCCCGTGATGGTGTGCGACGACCCCATCAGCGCCGTCGTTCTCGGGAGCGGCAAGGCGCTCGACCACCTCGAGCTCTTGAAGGAAGTCACCATCAGCTAGGATGAGACGAGGGGCGGCGCGCCGAGAGACCAGCAGGGACGGGGCGGTCCCCGGCAGCAGTAACGCAGGAAAGCCGTGAACTTCAAACGCTACCGCGACTTCGTGATCGTGCTGCTCGCGCTGGCGGTGCCGTTCTGGTTCCTGCGCGCCAGCATGCGCGACCCGAAGCAGATCTCGGGCCCGGACAGGGTCATCGTCCGCATCGCCACCCCGATCCAGTACGCGGCCGCGACGCTCGCCCGCGGCCTGTCGAACCTCTGGGGCGACTACATCTACCTCGTCGACGTGAAGGAGGACAACGCGAGCCTCTCGTCGCAGAACGCACGCCTCAAGGAGCGCGTCCGCAAGCTCGAGTCGCTCGAGGAGGAGAACCGCCGCCTCCGCCGCCTCCTCGACCTCAAGACCAACGTGAGGGCCGACCTCGTCAGCGCGCAGGTGATCGGCAAGAACACCAACGAGTTCTTCCGCGTGGCGCGCGTCACGCTCGACCGCGAGGCGCGCGACATCGGGCCCAACCTGCCGGTCCTCTCCAGCGACGGCGTGGTCGGGACCACGCTCAAGGTCGCCGGCGACACCGTCGACGTCCGCCTCGTGGTCGACGCGGGATCGAGCGTCGACGTCGTGGTGCAGCGCACCGGGGCGCGCGGCTTCGTCCGCGGCACCGGCGACGAGAGCAAGTACGCCTGCCGCGTCGACTACGTGCAGCGCACCGACGAGGTCGAGGTCGGCGATCTCCTGGTGACCAGCGGCGTCGGCCGCCGCTTCCCCAAGGGCATCCCGGTCGCGGTGGTGACCGAGGTCGTCCGCCGCGACTTCGGCATCTACCAGCAGGTCACCGCCTCGCCCGCGGTCGACTTCTCCCGCCTCGAGGAGGTCCTCATCGTGACCTCGCCGCCGGCGGACGAGCCCCAGGCCGCGCGCGACGCGCCGGGCGGCACCCCGGCCGCGTCGCCGAAGAAGTGAGGGGAGGGATCGGAGCGTGCGCAACTCTGCCTTCCTCGCCGTCGGGATCGCGCTCCTGATCGTCCAGTCGAACCTCTACCTCCTCATCGGGCGCATCCACGTCCCGGGGATCACGCCGAGCCTCTTGCTCCCGCTCGTCGTCTTCATGGGCGTGCACGAGTACTCGATCGCGCGCGGCGCCGCGCTCGCGTTCCTCCTCGGCTACCTGCTCGATCTCTTCGCCGCCGCGCCCGTCGGCCTCTTCACCTTCATCACCGTGGCGACGTTCGTGGTCTCGCGCGCCGCCGGCGTGCGCCTCGCCGCGCAGACGCTGCTCACGAAGATCGCCCTGGCCTTCGCCTTCGCGCTCGTCGAGGGCGTCCTCATCGTGGTGCTCACCGCCATCTTCGGAGTCGACGCCGCACGCCCGCGGGCGCTGGCCCTCCTCGTCGCGCCGCACGCGATCTCCACCGCGCTGTTCGCGCCGTTCGTCTTCAGCCTCGCCGAGCGCGTGCACCAGGCGACCATCACCGTGCCCCGGCCCGGGGAGGGTGGCTCGCGGTGAGCCTCTTCGTCTCGGGCGACCGGCGCCTCGGCGCCGACCGGGGCCGCTCCGACGTGAGCGAGTTCCGGCGCCGCTTCCGCTGGATCGCGCTGGCCATGGCGCTGGTGTTCGTCGCCCTCTCCATCCGCCTCTTCCAGCTCCAGGTGATCGAGGCCGAGGACAACAAGGCCATCGCCCGCGAGAACATCGTCCGGCGCCAGACGCTGGCCACCACGCGCGGCATCATCCGCGATCGCAACGGCAAGGTCCTCGCCGCCAGCCGGCCCGCGTACAACGTCTACGTCGTCCCGAAGAAGCTCGAGATGCAGGCGACGTGGCCCAAGCTCGTCGACTACCTCGGCATCGGCGTCGACGAGCAGGCCCGCCTCGAGGCGCGCATCGTCGCCCTGCGCGCCGACGAGGGGCCCCGCAAGGACCAGCAGATCCTCCTCAAGGAGGACGTCTCGCGCGACGCGGTCGCGAACCTCGAGACGCACGACGCCGAGCTGCCGGGCGTCGAGGTCGTCCCGGTGCCGGTCCGCTACTACCCCTTCGAGGAGATCGGCGCCCACGTCCTCGGCTACATGGCCGAGGTCGACGGCGAGAAGCTCGCCACCCTGCGGAGCTCGGGCTACGTCGAGGGCGACCGCATCGGCGCGACCGGGATCGAGCGCTCCTGGGAGAGCTACCTCCGCGGCACCCGCGGCTGGGAGAAGGTGCTGGTCGACGCCAAGGGCCGGCGCCGCCCCGGCGGCGAGGGCATCATCGAGGAGCCGCGCCGGGTCGACCCGATCCCGGGCCGCGATCTGCGCCTCACGCTCGACGCCGACATCCAGAAGGCGATCGAGAAGGCGATGCGCGGCGAGCTCGCCGGCGGCGTCGCCCTCGTCGACGTGCGCACCGGCCGCATCCTCGGCCTCTATTCCAAGCCGAGCTACGATCCCAACGCGCTCTCGGGCGGCTCGGGCAAGCAGGTCATCCGCGACGCGTTCCGCCGCCTCTACTCCGATCCGCTCAAGCCGGCGCTCGACAAGACGATCTCGGGCGCGTACCCGCCGGGCTCGACGTTCAAGCCGTTCACCGCCCTCGCCGCGCTCGAGAAGGGGCTCATCAACGCCCGCGTCTCGATGCAGTGCAAGGGCTTCCTCACCTTCGGCAAGCGCGCGTTCCGCTGCACCCACGTCCACGGCGCGGTCGATCTGCACGAGGCGATCGCCGAGTCGTGCAACGTCTACTTCTACCGCCTGGCGACCGACTACGGCACCGGGATGGACTACATCGCCGAGATGGCGCAGCGCTTCGGCCTCGGCTCGAAGACGGGCGTGGGCGTGAACGCCGAGGCCTCGGGCCGCATGCCGACCCGCGCCTGGATGACGCTCCGCAACCGCGGCCAGTTCCGGCAGGGCTTCACCCTCAACGCCGCCATCGGCCAGGGCGCGACCACCGTGACCGTGCTCCAGCTCGCGCTCGCCTACGCCGCCCTCGCCAACGGCGGCACCCTCTTCCAGCCGCAGATCGTCCGCGCCGTCGAGACCTCGGCGGGCAGCGTGGTCCAGGAGTTCACGCCGCGCGTCCGCCGCCAGATCGATCTCCGGCCCGAGAACCTGGCCCTCGTGCAGAAGGCGCTGGTCGCCGGCGTCAACGAGGTCGGCGGCACGGCGCGGAAGTACCGCATCGAGGGCGTCGACGTCGCCGGCAAGACGGGCACCGCGCAGGTGTCGCACCACGTCACCCGCGGCGTCGAGGCCGAGCGCGTCTGGTACTTCAACCGCGAGCACGCGTGGTTCGCGGCCTACTCGCCGACCAAGTCGCCCGAGGTGGCGGTCGTGGTGCTCGTCGAGCACGGCGGCGCCGGCGGCAAGCACGCGGCCCCGATCGCCTTCGAGGTGATCAAGGCCTACCACGACCTCCAGGCGGCGCAGAAGGCCGAGGGCCGCCGCGAAGGCCCGCGCGCCGGCGTCAGCGCCGCCGGGCGCGCGCCGGGCAAGGGCGCCCCACCCGCGCCGCCGAAGGGGAAGGCGCCATGATCGGCGGCACCCTCTCGCGCGAGCGCGACCACTTCGACTGGCCGCTCTTCATCTCGGCCGCGTTCATCGCGGTGCTCGGCGTGGTCAACCTCTACAGCGCCACCAGCGTCTACTCCGGCGCGCGCGCCGAGCTCTACATCAGCCAGGTCTACTGGCTGGTGGTGGGCGGCATCGTCGGCGGCCTCCTCGTCGCCCTCGACTACCGCCACCTCGAGCGCCTCGGCTACGTCATCTACACGTTCGGGGTCTTCAGCCTGGTGCTCGTCTTCGTGCTGGCGCGCGACGTGCGCGGCTCGGCGCGCTGGATCGAGTTCGGCTCGTTCCGCTTCCAGCCGAGCGAGTTCATGAAGATCTGCCTCGTGATCGCGCTCGCCAAGTTCCTCCACGACGATCCGCGGAGCGAGGGCCGCGGGCTGCGCGACCTCTTCGTCCCGGCGCTCCTCACCGGCGTGCCGGCGCTGCTGGTGCTGAAGCAGCCGGACCTGGGCACCGCGGTGATCCTCTCGCTCGTGTTCCTGACCATCGTGGGCCTGACGCGGCTCCGCCTCAAGAGCGCGCTCACGTTCCTGGCGGCCGCGGGCGCCGCCATCCCCATCGTCTGGGAGTACGTGCTCCTCGGTTACCAGAAGGCGCGCGTGACGACGTTCTTGAACCCCGAGGGCGATCTCCTCAAGCGCGGATGGCACGCCTACCACTCGCGCGTGGCGATCGGCGACGGCGGCGTCTTGGGGAGCGGGTTCATGAACGGGACCCAGAACCAGTTCCTCTTCATCCCGGACCAGCACACCGACTTCCCGTTCCCCGTGTTCGCCGAGGAGTGGGGCCTCGTCGGCAGCCTGGTCCTCATCGGCCTCTACGGGTTCCTCGCCCTCTGGGGCATCCGCATCGCGTCGCTGGCGAAGGACCGCTTCGGGGCGGTGCTCGGCGTCGGCTGCGCCGCCATCATCTTCTGGCACGCCATCATCAACATCGGCATGACCAGCGGCGTGCTCCCGGTCGTCGGCGTGACGCTGCCGCTCTTCTCGTACGGCGGCTCGAGCGTGACGACCGTCCTGCTCTCGATCGCGCTCCTGATGAACGTCTCGATGCGCCGGCACTCGGTCGTGCCGGCCCCCGATCGGCTCTGATCAGACCGAGTTGCGCGCCAGCCGGGCGTCGATCGCGAACGCGAACGCGGCGAGCGCCTGGTGGCCGCCGAGGAGCGTGCCGGCGCGGGCCTCGCGCACGGTGGTGCGGAAGGCGAGGTAGCGGCGCCCGTCGAGGCCGAGCAGCATCGGGACCAGCACCGGATCGCGCGGCGCGTCCGCCGAGCCGAACAGCCCCGCGGCGCTGGCGAAGACGCGCGAGACGAGCGCCTCGCAGAGCTCGATGGCGCGCGCGTAGCGCCGGCCGGCGAGCGCGCTCTCGACCTCGCGGACCGTCTCGCGCTCGGGCTCCGGCCAGAGCTCGGCGAACGAGAGGCCCGCCTCGCCCGGCGCCCGCGCCACCGGCGGCGCGGCGGCCACGGCGGCGGCGGGGGTGAGGGCGGGGGCCGCGGGCGGGTGGGGCGGAGGGGCCGACGACGGCGCGCGCCGGTGATCGGGCTCGAGCGACCGCGAATGCGGATCGCGCATGGGCTCGAGCTCCGCCGCCTCGTGATCCCCGAGCGTCGCGTTGGGGGGCATCGACGGCCAGGCTTGCTCCTGCGGAGGCGAGAGGCGCGCGATCACCGCGCCGCTCGCCTCGCCGTTCGCCCGCGGCGACGCGTCGCGGAGGGCGCTGGTGAGCCCGCCTTCGGGCACCTCGAAGTGCGTCTCGAGCGATCCCAGCGCCTCGGGCATGCGCGCGGCGAACGACGTCAGCACCTGCTGGCTGATCGCCTCGAGCGACTCGTAGATGTTCAGCCCCGTCTTGGCGCTGGTCGGCAGCGCCGGCGCCTCGAACGGGTTCAGCATCGCGTCGAGCTCCTCGAGCGGGAGCACCTCCTCGAGGTCGCGCTTGTTGTGCTGGAACACGAGCGGCAGCTGCGCGAGCTCCCGCCCTTGGTCGGCGAGGTTCTCGCGGAGGTTCTCGAGGCTCTCCAGGTTGGCGTCGGCGCGGACGGGCTGCGAGTCGCTCACGAACACGAGCCCGTCGGCGCCGGTGAGGACGAGCTTGCGGGTGGCGTTGAAGTAGACCTGGCCGGGCACCGTGAAGAGCTGGAGGCGCACGTTCATGCCGCGCACCGGGGGCAGCCGCACCGGCAGGAAGTCGAAGTAGAGCGTCCGGTCGACGGGCGTCGCCAGCGAGACGAGCTTGCCCCGATGCTCCGGCTTCGCCGTGGCATGGAGGTACTCGAGGGTTGTGGTCTTGCCGCCGAGGCCTGGCCCGTAATAGACGATCTTGAAGACCAGCTCGCGCGACAGCGGGTTCACCGACGCCATACGCGCCGGCGACGATACCACGAGTCCGCGGAGCGCTACCTCACGCCGGCGAGGATCGTGTCCCTGCCCTGGTCGACGACCCAGAGGCGGAGCGCGACGGTGCCCTGCTTGGCCTGGAAGTACTCGAGGCGCAGGCGGTGCGGTCCGGCCTTGAGCTGGGCCTTGCCGGTCGCCTCCTTGTAGTCGTGGAGGCCGTCGTTATCGACGACCTTCTGGCCGTCGATCCAGAGCACGGCGCCGTCGTCCGAGCCGAGCTTGAACGTCCAGTCGCCGTCCTTCGGGAGCTCGAAGCGGCCCTCGTAGCGGATCGCGAACCACGCGTCCTGCGCGAGCGCGCCCGGGAAGCCGCTCGAGAACTCCTGCGTCTGGATGTCGAAGCTGTCGGCCCAGAGGCGGGCGAAGGGCACGAGCGCCGACAGGTTCGGCAGGCTCTTCGACGTCTCGGGGATCACGTAGGCGTGGCCGGCGAACGCCGACTGCACGCTGCGGCCGAAGACGATCGGCGACTTGATCCGCGGGGTGACGTCCGGGTCCTCGCGCGAGGGCGGGGGAGTCTGGGGCGGCTTGGGGGCGGGACGCTGCGCCGTCGCCGGAGGCGCCGTCGGCCTCTGCGGCGCCGGCCTCGCGTGCGCGGGCGGGGGCGGGGGCGGGGGAGGCGGCGGGGGCTCGTTGCCATACATCGTGATCGTGCAGCCACCGAGCCCGAGCGCGGCGACGCTCAGGGCGAGGCGCGACGCGCGGGAGAGCCGGTTGAACGAGGGAGTGAAAGCCATGACGGGTCTCCTCTAGATGAATCCGTGCGCGCGGGGGACGTCCAGCCGCGTGAATCGATCCTTGGAGGGTCGATTTCTCCGGGGGTTTTGGGGGCAGAGCCCCCGTGGGAAGTTTCGCAGATCGGCGGTTAGACGTGGCGGTGGTCCGGCGCAATCACCAGCGGATGTACGTGGAGGTGCGCTCGACGGTCGAACCATCACCAGGGCGCGGCCGGTCGGCCCCTCGGGGCTGCCCGAGAACGGATCGGGCATCTCGAATCGGTCCGCCCTGCTGGAGAGCTGCGCGAGCAGCAGCGCAGCGAGGCAGGCCGCGATGGAGAGGCCGGCGCCGACGTTGACGACGGCGTCCGGCGCCCGCTTCTCGCCCGCGAAGATCGCGCCGAGCAGGGTTCCGGTCACCAGCCCGCCGAGGTGCGCCGAGTTGTTCACCAGGATGCCGGCGTTCGCCGCGTTGATGGTGAACCCGATGAGGACGCTGAAGAGGACGGCTTCGATCGCGAACCGCTTCCACTGCGGATCGCGGCGGCGGATCAAGAAACCGAGCGCCAGGCCCATCACGCCGAACACCGCCCCGCTCGCGCCTGCCGTGAGCGAAGCCCCTCCACCCCCGAAGAGGATCGCGTAGCCCATCGTGGTCGCGAAGCCGGCGATCCCGGTGAGCACGTAGGCGATCGTGAACCGGGCCGAGCCGATCGCCGGCTCGACGAAGCGGGCCAGGTTCATCAGCCCGAGCATGTTCATCCCGAAGTGCAGGATGCCGAAATGCACGAACACCGCCGACAGAAGGCGCCAGGGCTCGTGCGCCACCAGGTCCGGCCTCACCTCGAGCCCGCCGAAGCGGATGATGGAGCCGCGTTCGCCGCCCGTGAGCAGCGCGGCCTCCGCACCGTGAGAGCGCATCGCCCAGAACTGGGCGGCGAACACCAGGAAGGTGAGCCCGCCGATCACCTTGGCGCCCCAGAGCGAGCGCGCGTCGACCGCGACGCCGGCACGGCGATCGTCGACCCCTGCGGCGCGTGACGCCGCTGTACGGGCGGCCTGGGCGGGGGAGAGCCCGCACCGGATGCAGCGCCCGAACTCGGCGTCGTTCAGGGCGCCGCAGGCGGGGCACGCCGCGGCGCCGGCCGGCGGGCGCTGGCTCACGATCCGTTCCCCTTCTGCCGCTTCTGAACCATTCCGACTCCCGGGCCGCGTCGCCCAAAGCCGCCGGATCCGCACGCGGACCGGGGCGGGCACACTCTGGAGGCATTTCGACGTAAGGTCCACGCCTTTGCCCCGTTTGATCCGGCGTGCTGGCCGCCGCGACGCTCGTCCCCTCCGCGCCCGGGCCCCGGTGCGGACCGCCGCCGCCCGCGCTCCCCGCGGTCGGGAGCGGCGGCTGGGGCCGCGCTCACGGCCGCTTCGTCGCGCCCGGGCCGCCCGCGACGGGCGGCGGGGCCAGGGGGCTCGTCTCGGTGCGCCTCGCTGCACTCGCGCAGCATCCCGGCGGGGCTCCGGTGGGGCTAGGGGCGAGCGGGTCCAGAGGGGCGGGCGACCCCGGCGCCGCGGGATGCGTGCCAGCGCGGCCGCGTCCGGCTATGGTCCGGCCCGTGGCGGTCGCCCGGCCGGATCTGGAGGCGGAGCGCGAGCTCTGCGAGCGCGCCCAGGCGGGCGACCGGGTGGCGCTCGGCGGGCTCCTGCGCAAGTACGGCCCGGTGCTCTATCGCTCGGTGCTCCTGCCGCGCCTCGGCTCGGAGGCCGCGGCGCAGGACGCGCTCGCCGAGACGTACGCGCGCGTGGTCGAGCGCTTCGATCAGTTCCAGTGGCAGGGCTGCGGCGTGTACCCGTGGCTGCGCGTCGTCGGCATGCGCATCGCGCTCGACGCGCTCCGCCGCCGCCGTCGCGAGACGCTCTTCGAGCCCGACGATCTCCAGCGCGAGATCGACGCGTCCGAGAACGATCTCGGCGGCCGCGGCGGCGAGGCCGAGCTCTCGGAGAAGCGCGATCTCGCCGACGCCCGCGCGCGGGTCGACGGCGCGCTCCGCCGGATCAACCCCCGGTACGCCGAGGCGATCCGCCTCCGCGTGCTCGAGGAGCGGCCGCGCGAGGAGGTCGCCGCGGCGCTGGGGGTCAGCGTCTCCACGTTCGACGTGGTCCTGCACCGGGCGCTCGCCGCGCTGAAGAAGGTGCTCGCCGAGGCGCAGGGCGGCTCCGAGGGGTTGCCGGCGGCCCGCGGCGAAGCCAAGGAGGGGAAACGATGAAGGGCGAGCGCAAGCCCGGGCTCAAGCTCGTCCCGCCGGTCGGTCCGTCCGGCGGCGGGGGCGACGAGCCGCCCTTCACCGAGGACGAGCTCCGCGAGGCGGTGGCCACGCGCGAGGCCGTCGAGCGTGGGGACGAGCCGGTGTCGAGCTCGCTCAGGGCGGCCTGGCGCCCCGCGCCGCTCGACGACGAGGCCCACGCCGCGCTCGTCGAGCGCGCCTTCAAGGAGGTCGAGGCTCGCCGCGAGGAAGGTGGCGAGGCGCTCGCCGAGCCGGACGAGGCCGAGCTCGCGGCGGCGGAGCGCCTCCGCGCCGCGCTGGACGAGCTCGGGCCCGGCTCGCGGCCCGGTCGCGCGCCGCCGTCGCGGCCGGTCCAACCGACCGAAGGCGCCGTCGTCCCGCTGCGTGGCGCCCGCGCCGGCCGCGCCCCTGGCGCCGCCCCCGAGCCGGGCGCCGAGATCGCGGCGGCCCTCCGGGCTGCCTACCGGCCGACGGCGCTCGATCCCCGCCGCAACGAGGTCCTCATCGCGACCGCGCTCGCGAACGCGCCGCGCCGGCGCTCGATGGGGCGGGTGATCGCGCTGGTGACGACGGTGACGGCGCTCGCCGCCGGCTTCGCGCTCCTTCTCCGCACCGCGGGCGACGCGGCCGCGCCTTCGGCGGCCCCCGCCGCGGCGGTGGCGGCGGCGCCCTCGCCCCAGCCGTCGCTCATCCCGGCGCGGTCCACGGCCGATCTCTTCGACGCGGCCGAGCCGTTCCCGCGCACGGGCGGCGAGTCGAAGCGCATCGATCGCATCGCCGCGGCGCGCTCGGCCGATCTGCGCGCCAACCGCTTCGCGGCCTGGGGGGTCCGGTGAGGGCGCCGCGCCGGATCGCGCTGCTCGCGGCGGCGCTGCTGCTCTCGGCGTGCGCCGAGAAGCGCTCGTCGGAGGAGTACGCGCCGCCCCCGCCGCCGCCCGTCGCCGACCGCGTGGCGTGCGCGTGCGAGGCCGGATCGCCGGTCGTCGATCCGACGCTGCTCGCGTTCCTCTCGAAGGCGCGCGCCGCGCACCACCAGGCCGACCTCGGCGACGAGGCGGGCGACCGCGCCGCCGCCATCCGCGCGCTCGAGGCGCTCGTCGCCGGCCCGAAGCCGGGCGGCGCCTCGCCGCCGCCCGAGGTCGCCGAGGTGATCGCCGACACCCGCGCGCGCCTCGCCGATCTCAAGAGCGCGTCCGGCGACTTCGACGCGGCGGGCCGCGAGATCGACGAAGGCCTGCGCCTCGCCGCCGAGCCGACCCACTTCCGCGGCCACCTCGTCGAGCTCCGCGGCCTCGTCGAGGAGCGCCGCTCGGCCGCCCTCAAGGAGAAGGGCGACCTCAAGGGCGCCGAAGCGGCGAGGCAGGCCGCGATGAAGTCGTTCGAGCAGGCGATCGAGATCCAGGACGAGGTCATCGCCCGGGCCCTCGGGGACGCCGGGGCTCCCTAGCATCGCCGGCGGCGCCTCGCGGCAGGTCCGAGCGCCACCCCCCGCCGCCGAGGTACCGGCAGGCGCGCGCCGGCCTTTGTGCTTCCGGCGCCGGTCGTCCCGGGCTCTGATGGCGCCGTGTCGGCGCTGGCGGTGCGGGACGTTCGCGAGGGCGGTCGCTGGGGAGCGGGCCAGCGCCTCAAGAACGACGCCGTCTACCTCGCGATCCGGGTCTCGCTGGCGATCGCCGCCTGGATGCCTCGCGGGGTGACCCGGCTCGCGTGCGCGGCGGTCGCCCTCCTCGCGTTCGCCCTGCTCGGGGCCGAGCGGCGCCGCGCGGCCACGCGCCTGGCGGCGGGGCTCGGTCGCGCTCCCGAGCGGGCGGAGGTGCGGGCGTGCTTCCTCGGCGCGGGCGCGGTCCTCGCCGACACGCTGACCCTGCTGGATCCGGCCGAGCGCGCCGCGACGTCGATGGCGATCGATCCCGCCTCGCGCCGGCTCTTCCAGGAGGCCCTCGCCGAGGGGCGTGGCGTCATCTACCTCACGGCGCACCTCGGGCCCTGGGAGCGCATGGCGGCCTGCCTGGTCGAGGAGGGGTTCCCCGTGGCCACGCTGGCGCGCGAGAGCTACGACCCGCGCCTCACGCGGCTCTACGAGCGGCTGCGAAGGCCGCGCGGGGTCCGGGCGATCTACCGCGGCGACGCGGGCGCGGCCCTGGCCATCGCCCGGGAGCTCCGCGCGGGCCGGGCCGTCGGCTTCCTCGTCGATCTGCCGGGGCGGGTGCCCTGCGTCGACGCCGCCCTCTGGGGCGCGCGGGCGCGCCTGCCCATCGGACCGGCGCGGATCGCGCTCCGCCGCGGCAGCGCGGTGCTGGTGGGCACACCGCGGCCGCCGGCGGCGGCCCGCGAGGGGAGCCCCGAAGAGACGGCCGGCGGTCGCTGGTCGATCGCGATCGCGCGCGTCCCGATCGACGACCTCGCGCGGGGACCCGAAGGCGAGCAGGCGCTGCTCGAGCGGGCCGCGGGCGAGCTCTCGCGCCGCCTCGACGAGGGCGCGTGGCCCGCCTGGCTGGGGTTGTTCGCGCCGGACAAAGCCCGATAGACTCGCCGCCGGTGAACCGCGTCCCGAGGCCATCGCCCGGCTGCGACATCAAGTCGCTCCCGCTCCAGCCGACCGAGGCGTTCCTCCTCTCGCGCATCGACGCCGCGGTCACCGAGCGCGAGCTCGCGCTCATCACCGGTCTCGCGCCGGAGGTGGTCGGCGCCGCCCTCGATCGGCTCCTGGAGCTCGGGGCCATCCACTTCGGCGGCGGGGGCCCCGGGCAGGCGCCGAGCGGCGAGCGCCGCTTCGCCGGGGCCGCCCACCCCGGCCCGCCTCCCGACCGTCAGGCGGCGACGCCGCCGCCCATCTCGCCGCGCGAGCCGCCACAGCCGTTCGGGCGCTCGGTGGCGGACAGCTCGTCGAGCTCGCCGCGCCTCTACGATCCGTCGGAGCTCGACGAGGCCGTCGACATCGACGTGGAGAAGAGGCGGCGCATCCTCGACACCTTCTACCGCCTCGACGAGCTCAGCTACTACGAGCTCCTCGGCGTCGCGGAGCAGGCCGACAAGAAGCAGATCAAGAGCGCCTACTACGCCCTCGCACCCGAGTTTCACCCGGACAAGTTCTTCCGGAAGCAGCTCGGGTCGTACAAGCAGAAGATCGAGGCGGTGTTCGCGCGCGCCACGCTCGCGCACGACGTGCTCACCTCCAAGCAGCGGCGCGCGGAGTACGACGAGTACCTCGCGCAGACGAGCCGGAACCGGACCATGGCGGCGCTGCTCGAGCAGGCGCCGCGGGACATCGCCTCGGTCGTCGCGGCGGTCGAGGAGTCGGCGGCCACGGTCGCCGCCGCGCACGTCGACTACTCGCAGCAGCGCGTCATCCCCTCGGTGCCGTCGCCCGCCGCGCCGGGGCGCTACGCCTCCGAGCCGCGCCCGCCGGAGGCGGCGCAGGCGCGGCGCGACACGCTGGCGCGCAAGCTCGGCCGGTCGCTCCGGCCGTCGGCGGCGGCGGGGGGCGCCGCCCCCCCCCCCGCGCCCCCCGCCGCCCCCCCCCCCCCCCCCCCCCCACC
>CAYJPW010000007.1:0-67256 GCA_964372055.1 uncultured Polyangiaceae bacterium | reverse complement strand
GGGGGGGGCGCGCCAGGGGGGCGCGCACGCGGGGCGGGGCGCGCCGGCGGTCGCCGCCGGCGGCGAGCGCGCCCCCGCCGGCGGCGACGAGCTCCGCCCCGCCCTCCGACCCGCGCCTAGCGGGCACGGCGCTCCGGGCTCGGTACGAGGCCGCCCGCGCCGAGGCGCAACGGCAGCAGCTCGGCCGCTACGTCGACGCGGCGCGCGGCGCCCTCGAGCGGAAGGACTACGCCGCGGCGGCGAACGCCTACCGCATCGCCGCCTCGCTCGCCCCCGACGACGCGGCCCTCCAAAAGACGTGCGCCGAGACGGCGCAGCTCGCGGCGGCGGCGCTCGCCGAGGGCTTCCTCAAGCAGGCCGAGTACGAGGCCGGACAGGACCGCTGGGTCGACGCCGCGCTGAGCTACGCCAAGGTCTGCAACGGCCGCCCCGAGGACGCCCGCGCCCACGAGCGCGCCGCGTTCGCCACGCTCAAGGCCTCCGGTAGCGCGCGGCGCGCCGTCGAGTTCGCGAGGCGCGCCGTCGAGCTCACGCCGAAGGTGGCCGAGTTCCGGATCACCCTGGCGCGCTCGTACCTCGCCGCCGGGTTCGAGAAGAGCGCGCTCGCCGAGCTCGATCGGGCCGCGGAGCTCGCGCCCAACGACACCCGGATCGCCGACATGATCGCCCGTGCCCGCGATCAGCCGAGACCGGAGAAGTAGTGTAGACTCGCTGGATCCGCGCCGGCCCAGCCAGCGCGGCGCCGACAACCCGGAGAGAGCATCCGACCCTGGCCACCCCACGCAGCACCCGGTAGGTCAACTCACGAAAGGCATCGCAATCCATGGAGCGCGTCATCGGTATTGACCTTGGCACCACGAACTCGTGCGTGGCCATCGTCGAGGACGGCGTACCGACGGTCATCCCCAACCGAGGCGGGTACAAGACCACCCCGTCGATGGTGGCGATCACCGAGGCCGGCAAGCGACTGGTCGGGCACATCGCCAAGCGCCAGGCGATCACCAACGCCGAGAACACCGTCTACGCCGCCAAGCGCCTCATCGGGCGCAAGTGGACGTCCCCACAGGTGAAGAACGCGGTCCTGACGGCCTCGTACCGCATCGTCGAGGGGCCGCACGGCGACGTGCGCATCCAGCTCCGGGACAAGACGTTCAGCGTCCCCGAGATCAGCGCGATGATCCTCCAGGAGATGAAGCTCTTCGCCGAGGACTACCTCTCCGAGACGGTGACCAAGGCGGTCGTCACCGTGCCCGCGTACTTCAACGACAACCAGCGCCAGGCCACCAAGGACGCCGGCCAGATCGCCGGGCTCGACGTCATCCGCATCGTCAACGAGCCCACCGCCGCCGCGCTCGCCTACGGCTTCGGAAAGAACATCGAGAAGGTCATCGCGGTGTTCGACCTCGGCGGCGGCACCTTCGACATCTCGGTGCTCGAGATCGGCTCCGGCGGCGTGTTCAAGGTCATCGCCACCGCCGGCGACACCTTCCTCGGCGGCGAGGACTTCGACGCGCGGATCATCGACTGGCTGGTCGAGGGCTTCAAGGAGCAGCACCAGGTCGACCTCCGCCAGGACCGCATGGCGCTGCAGCGGCTCAAGGACGCCGCCGAGAAGGCGAAGTGCGAGCTCTCCGCCGTCACCGAGACCGAGATCAACCTGCCCTTCATCATCTCCAGCGGCCGCAACGAGGCGCTCCACCTCCAGCGCACCCTCTCGCGCACCACGCTCGAGTCGCTCTGCGAGGATCTCATCGATCGCTGCATCGAGATCTGCAAGCAGACGCTCGAGGACGCGCGCCTCGATCGCGACGAGATCGAGGACGTCATCCTGGTGGGCGGCATGACGCGCATGCCCAAGGTCCAGCAGGAGGTGCAGGCCTTCTTCGGGAGCGAGCCCTGCAAGGGCGTGCACCCGGACGAGGTCGTGGCGCTCGGCGCGGCGGTGCAGGGTTCGGCGCTGGTCGACGACACCCAGCAGATGATCCTGCTCGACGTCACGCCGCACGCGCTCGGGATCATGACCTTCGGCTCGAACTTCGAGGAGCTCATCCCGCAGAACACGACGGTGCCGACCAACCGCTCCAAGATCTTCACCACGAGCCGCGACAACCAGACGGCGGTCAAGATCCTGGTCATGCAGGGCGAGCACCAGAAGGCCACCGACAACGAGCTGCTCGGCGAGTTCATCCTCACCGGGCTCCGCCGCGCCCCAAAGGGCCAGGTCGAGATCGAGGTCAACTTCGAGATCAACAGCGACGGCATCGTCTCGGTCAGCGCCAAGGACCTCGAGACCGGCCAGCACCAGTCGATCCAGGTCACCGCCTCGAGCGGCCTCACCAAGGAGGAGGTCGGCCAGATGATGGAGCAGGCCAAGGACTTCCTCGTCGACCGCAAATCGAGCGACGAGTTCGAGGGGATCAAGCAGGAGGCCGAGAAGCTCATCATCGAGATCGAGCGGATGTTCCCCCAGGTCGAGCAGATCGTCGCGTCGAGCGACTTCGGCCGCGACGCCATCGGCAAGGCGCGCGGGATCGTCGATCGCACGCGGCAATCGATCGGCAAGAAGGACGTCGCCGCCGTGCGCGAGCAGATCGAGTCGCTGGCCCGGACCCACCGGATGTTCAAGGGCGTCGTCTCCAGGCCGCACTGATCGTGGTGGGCCGCGAGAGGGGAGACGAGGTGGTCGACGCGCACGATCCGCCCGACAGCGGCGAGGTGGACGCCGGATGGGACAGCGCCGAGGTCCCCGCCGCGCCTCCGCCGGATCAGCGCGCCACCGTGCCGCCTCCCGTGCCGGCCACCGAGTACGTCGCGCGCATGATGGGAACGGCGCCCGCATCGGGGCCGCGCGCGGCGACGATGGGGCGGCCTTCGCTCGCCGAGCGCCACCGCGCCATCCTCGAGACCATCCACGAGGAGGACCCGCTCCAGTTCGATCTCCGCGAGGCGGCGCTGGCCGCGCAGCAGCCGCCGACGGCGCCGCCGCGGACGGCGCCGTGGCGGGCGGCCGAGGCCGCCCCTTCCATCGAGATGAGCCTGGAGAGCGCGGCCGATCTCGATCCCGAGCTCCTCAAGGAGACGCCCGTACCGCCCAAGCCGCAACCCATCGACGAGCTCGACGAGCTCCCCATCGACGACCTGCTCATGGGGATGGCGGGCACCGGCGCTGCGCGGGCGGCGTTGGACGCGCCGCCGGTGCCGATGCTCGATCTCGGCTCGATGGACGTCGACCTCAACCCGCAGAGCGATCCGAGGGCGAAGCTCGTCGACACGGCGCCTCCGCCTGCGAGCGCCGGGGCGATCGAGATCGAGATCGAGGACGAGGAGTCACCGTACGGCGCCGACCACGGCGACCGGCTCACCATCCCGGGCTTCGATCCCGACAACAAGCTCGATCAGATCCAGGATCGCTTCGTCGTCGGCGACTACTCGGGCGCGCTGGTGCTCGCCGAGGCGGTGCTCGAGGAGGACGCTTCGAACTCGGCCGCCCTGCAGTACGCCGAGAGCTGCCGCGACATGCTCCGGCAGATGTACCTCGCCCGGCTCGGCGACGGGGCCCACGTGCCGCGCGTGCTCATGGGGCACGACGCCGTCGTCGGGCTGACGCTCGACCACCGCGCCGGGTTCCTCCTCTCCTGCTGCGACGGCACGAGCTCGATCGACGAGATCCTCGACGTGTGCGGCATGCCGCCGCTCGACGCGCTACGCATCCTCTTCGAGCTCTTGCAGGAGGGCGTGGTGGTGGTCGAGGCGAACGAGCCGTCCTCGTCGAGGCGGAGATAACCGGGGGCCGGGTGGCGCCCTCGCGCAAGCGCGGTCTGCTCCGGCGGGCCGTCGAGCTCTGCGCCGGCGTGGGGCTCGCGGTGGCGGCGTCGGGGCTCGTCGAGCGCGCCGCGGCGCAGGCGCCGGCGCCGTCCGCTCCGGCCACGCCGGCGCCTCCCGCCGCGCCGGCGGGCTCGGCCGCGTCGCCCGTGTCGGGGCCGCTCGGGCCGGCGTACGACGACGACGCCTCGATGCCGGTTCGGGCCGATCGCGTCGCGAGCTACACGCTCCGGGCGACGCTCGATCCGGCGGCGCACACCGTGCACGGCGAGGGGACGATCACGTGGAAGAACGCCTCGCGCGTGCCGCAGCGCGAGCTCTGGGTGCACCTCTACCTCAACGCCTTCAAGAACGAGCGCACCGTGTTCCTGCGCACGCCGATGGCGGGCTTCCGCGGCGGGCAGGCGCTCAGCGACTGGGGGTACGTCGACGTCACCCGGTTCGCGCTCCGCGACCACGGCGGCGCCGTCGACGTCTGGCCCGCGCCCTCGGCGCGCACCACGCCGGGCGATCCCGAGGACGAGACCGATCTCCGCGTCGAGCTGCCGCGCGACGTAGCGCCGGGCGAGTCGATCACGATCGAGGTCGCCTGGGACGCGCACCTGCCTTCGGTCACGCTGCGCACCGGCTGGGACGGGAGCTTCCACATGGTCGCGCAGTGGTTCCCGAAGATCGCCCGCCTCCGGCCCGACGGGCGCTGGGCGCACTTCGCGTTCCACCGCTTCTCCGAGTTCTATGCCGACTTCGGCGACTACGACGTGACGGTCGACGTCCCCGAGGCGTTCCTCGTCGGCGCCACCGGGCGCCTCGAGGAAGAGTCGCGCGCCGGCGGGCGGGTGACGCGACGTTTCCGCCAGGAGGACGTGCACGACTTCGCCTTCGCCGCCTGGGACGAGTTCCGCGAGAGGACCGCCAGCGTCGACGGCGTCGCGGTCCGCTGCCTTTTCCCGCCGGGCTACGAGCGGGCCGCCGACGCAGAGCTCGAAGCGGCGACGTGGGGGCTCGCGCACTTCGGCGCGGCCTACGGCCGCTACCCGTACGAGACGCTGACGCTGGTGCACCCGCCCGAGCGCGCCGCCGAGGCGGGCGGGATGGAGTACCCGACGCTCATCACGACGGGCGGGCCCTGGTACCTGCCGCTGACCGGCGTGCGCGGCATCGACATCGTCACCATCCACGAGCTCGGCCACCAGTGGTTCTACGGCCTGGTCGCGACGAACGAGTTCGCCTGGCCGTTCCTCGACGAGGGCGTCAACTCGTACGCCGAGTCCGAGGCGCTCGAGGCGCGCTTCCCGGGGCGGTCGCTCGGGACCGTGCTCGGCGTGGATCTCGCGCTGCCCTCGGCGTACCGCGCGGCCGCGCTGCGCGTGACCCACAACGCGCCCATCGCCACCGGCGCCGCGGACTTCACGACCGGCGGCGACTACGGGGCCCTCGTCTACTCGCGCACCGCCACCGTGCTCCACACGCTGGCGCGCGTGTACGGGCGCGACGAGGTCGGCCGAGCGCTGGGGCGCTACGCCCGGCGCTACCGCTTCGACCACCCCGAGCCCGACGACCTCGTCGCCGCCTTCCGCGACGTCCTCGGCGACGAGCCCGCCGACGCCCTCCGAGCGTCGCTGTTCGATCGGGCGTGGGTCGACTACTCGGTCGACGAGATCGGGTCGGACGAGCCGCGCCCGCCGCGCGGGATCTTCGGGGACCCCAAGAGCCCGAGCTCGGCGCCCGCCGTCGAGGACGAGGGGTTCACCGGCTGGGCGCTGGTCCGGCGGCGCGGCCCGCTCCGCTTCCCGGTCGACATCGAGCTCCGCGGCGAGGACGGCACCGCGACGCGGGTCCGCTGGGACGCGGTGTCCGGCGCGGAGCGCATCCCCTACCGTGGGAGGAGCCGCCTCGCCTCCGCGGTGATCGATCCCGACCACCGCGTCCTGCTCGACGAGACGCTCGCCAACAACGCGCGCCGGCGTGACCGCGGCGTCACGGCGGTCCGGGTGCTCGAGCGTGCCCTCTTCGCGGTCGAGGCGGCGCTCCTGGCCGGGGCGCCGTGAGCGCCGCCGCCGTCGAGGTCGAGCGCGAGCACGCCGAGCCGCCGGCCGCGCCGATCGCCGTCCGGCGCCGGCTCGGCGTGGTCCTCCTCGTGTACCTCTGGCGGCTCGCGACGGCGCTCGTGATCGCGGCGCCCGCGGCGGCGGCGGTGCAAGACACCGTCGGGGGTTACCCGGCGGGCGACGCCGATCTCTTCACGCCGGGCAGCGTGCTCCTCGTCGAGGTGGCGCGCCTCGCCCGTCCCGCCGTGTCGGGCCTCGCGACCGAGGCCTCGCTGGTGGCCCTGTTCGCGTCGTTCGCGGGGCTGGTTCCGCTGATCGCGCTGCTCTCCGCGCTCGGCCGGCCCGGGCGGCTCGACGGGCGCGCCGTGGGCGCGGCGGTGGGGCGCCACCTCGGCACGCTCGCGCTGCTCCTCGGGCTCGCCCTCCTCGCGCAGGCCGTCGCCGGCGCGCTGGCGATCGCCCTCGGGGGCTCGCTCGTCGGCAAGCTGGCGCTCCAGGGCCCGGCGGACGATCTGCTGCTCCTCGGCGTCGTCGCGGCGGCGCTCTCGCTCGTCGGCGTGCTCGGCGTCGTCCACGATCTCGCGCGCGTCCAGGCGGTGCATCGCGGGCGCGGCCTCTACGATGCGGTCGCGGGGGCGCTCGAGCTCATGCGCCGCTCCGGCGGGCGCGCCGTGATCGCGTACGCGTGGCGCGCCGCGCTGGCGCTCCTGGCGCTCGCCGGTGCCTTCGCCGTCGCCCCGCACGGCCCGAGCCGCGCGGCGCTCGTCGGAGCGTTCGTCGTGCACCAGGCCGCGGTGGTGGTGGCCGTGCTGCTGCGCGCGTCGTGGCTCGCCGCCGCGATGCGCCTCGCCGACGCCGCGGCGGCGCGCGCGCGCGCCGCCCGCGAGGCCGCGACGGCTCCAGCCCGGGCGCGCCCCGCTCTCGCGGTCGCCGGAGATGCACCGGCGGGGCCGCCTGCGCCGGCCGATCCGCCGGCCGAGCGGGCCGCGGGCGAGGGCGTTCGGTCGGTTGCGGACCGAGGGGAAGGTGATCTAGAGTCCGTCTCCCTCGACGCCGCCGAGCCGCAAGCTCGGGACGAAGGGGGAGGCGGCGACGCGTCGCAGCCTGCTGGCCCAGGTAGCTCAGTTGGTAGAGCAGAGGATTGAAAACCATCCATCTGCCGAGAGCCGGGGCGAAAGCGCGCAGGAAACCGGGGGTGACCTGGGCGGCGTGGCCGACGCGACCCGAGCTAACTCCAGCGGGGTCCATTCGGGGTCCATTCAGCCGAGCCACCGCGCTGGGCTCGTCGCCGACCTCTCCCGGCGTCTCGAGCAGGCGCTCGCCGCCGGTGACACCGAGGCGGCCCGCGTCGCGCATGAGGCGATCGGCAAGCTCCTGGGGACGCCGGCGCCAGCGGTGTCCGTCGTCGACCTGGGCGTCGAGCGTGAGAGGCGGGGACGCTGATGGTGCTCGTGGGCTCACGCTCCGGCGCGGGGGCGTCGGGGGAGGTTGCCGGTGAAGAAGCCGGAGCCGCCCCTGACCCGGCGCGAGATGCGCCGCGAGCTCGCGCGGCTCCTGCGCGCGTTCGCGCACATGCTGGAGGCGCGCACCGACGCCGAGGGGGACGCGCCCCCGAGGCCGCGTCGCGCCCGCCAGCGCCCTGCGGCGTCTCGGATTGGTCCGATGAGCGGCGTTGCCGTCTGGTGCGGCGGCGCTGACGATCCTTCACGATGGTCCGCCGGTCCGGGTACCATAGGCCGCATGGGCGACAAGTACTACGCGCACGAGAAGTTCGGAGCTGCAGTTCGCTATCTGTCGGTCAACGACGGGGCACGCCGAGATCTGCTTCGTGACGCACGCGGATTCTTTTCCGCGATCACCGAAGCAGACCTGCCGCCTGAGAGCTCAGCGATCGACGACTTCCGGTCGTTGAACACGCGCATGACGTGGGCCGATGACAAGACCGGCGAGGGCACGGTGCCGGCGACGCTGGCTCTGATCACCGAGGACGAGGCTCGAGCCATCGCCGGGTTAATCGTCGACATCTACTCGAGCCTGACCTACGCGATCTTCGATGCTCAGCGGAAGGGTGAACGCTGGGGCGCGCACCACGAAACACGAACGCCCGGGTAGCGCATGCTCGAAGTCCTCACTCCGGAGGAGGCCGCCAAGATCCTGAAGGTGTCGCCGCGCACCGTCGTGGATCTCTGCGCGGCTGGGCGCATCCCGCGCGCAGCAAAGATCGGGAGGCGCTGGCGCATCCCCGCCGACGGGCTGGCGGACCTGTTCCCACCAGTTCCCTCGCCGCCGATGCTACCGGCGAAGTCGAGCGACAGTCATCGCGAAGAGCGTCGCGATGACAAGCTCGCGCGGCTCCTCCGTCGAGGCTGGTGATCCGCCCCGTCGAGCCCCTGCGCGACCTCCTGGGCGTCGTCCGCGCCATCCGCGCCGCGATGGCCGCGCGCGGCGCTGGAGCTCGGCCGAGCCGACGCGTTCGCCAGCGAGCTCGAGCTCGCGCACCGGCTGCTCGTCGACGCGCGGCCCGGGAGCGACCTCAAGGCCTCGGCTTGGCGCCGGGCCGAGGCCGCCACGATCCGCGTGCGCGACATCGTCGCGCTCACCGACGACGCCGGCGCGCTCGTGCAGGCGGCGGCAGGGCGGGTGCGAACCTAGCTCTCGCGCCGGGCTTCCCGCTCACGCTAGCCTGCGAGGCATGAGCTGGAAGCATGAGCGGTTGTTCGACGAGCCCTGCCCGTGCGGGGGCGGCACAGTCTCGATGACCATGCACGAGTCGGACAACGGCTACAGCGGCGATGACTACTCCGTGGATATCTGGTGCCCCGCCTGTCGGGCGACGTACGACGCCCGCATCGCGCCGAGCCCCCGTGGAGCCGTGTGCGTTCTGTATGAGAAAAATCGCGGGGCTGGCGTCACCTTCACGTACCCGCGCGAGGGCTAGCCCCGCGCCCGAGGGGGGACGATGGCGCCTGACGGGCGTAGGCTTGAGGGATGCGCGCCCTTGCCCTCCTCCTCGCTGCGGCCGCCCTCGGGCCAGCCGCGGCCCTTTCCTGCAGCTCCGACGAGACCGACACCAGCGGCGGCCAGGGCGGCAGCTGTGACCCCTGCGCCTGCAACCAGGTCTCGGGCACGGTTGCGACCGGGTGCGGCACCGGAGGCTCGTCGACGAGCTCGAGCACGACGACCGGCGCCGGCGGCGACCCATCGACGACGAGCAGCTCGACCTCGACGAGCACCTCGAGCACGGGCGGCCAGGGCGGCGTCGGCGGCATCGTCCCGCCCGAGTGCGTCGTCCCAGCCGACTGCCCCGGCGTGGACAACGAGTGCCGCTCGAGGACCTGCACCGCCGGCGTCTGCGGCGTCGACTTCGTGGCGGCCGGAACCGCGCTCCCCGCTCAGCTCGTCGGCGATTGCGCCACCGCCACGTGTGACGGCGCCGGCGAGGTCGCGTCGGAGTACGACGCCAGCGACGTCCTCGACGACGGCAACGACTGCACCGACGACGCCTGCACGCCTCAGGGACCGACGAACGCGGCGAAGGCGACCGGCACCCCGTGCGTCTCGGGGCTCTGTGATCAGGCCGCCGCGTGCGTGGCGAACATCCCAGTGAAGTGCAAGCTCAACGGCGGCGGCAGCGTCTTCGTCTGCGGCGACGGGACCGGGGACAACAACGTCTACTGGGACGCCAGCAAGGCGTGCTTCCCGATGTCGGCGACGCCTTGCTACGACATCGCGCAGGTCGTCCCCTGCTACTGCCCCGCGGGAACCCCATGCC
Organism: uncultured Polyangiaceae bacterium; assembly: GCA_964372055.1. Classification (GTDB taxonomy): domain Bacteria; phylum Myxococcota_A; class Polyangia; order Polyangiales; family Polyangiaceae; genus CAYJPW01. The sequence continues at coordinate 57,614 of CAYJPW010000007.1, read as the reverse complement.
AGGTGAAGCTCGGCCTGCAGATGCTCGACGGCACCTGCCAGTGAACGAAGAGCGCCGAGGCCCCTTCGGACCTCGGCGACCCCTGAGAGAGCTTCGGCTCGGCTACGTCGGATCGCCTCACCCCCTTCCGTAGACCTCGTCCTCGACGCTCATCGGCGTCGGGAACGGCAGCTTGCAGACGTCGACCCATCCCTTGACCCGGCGGCGCGCGCCCGAGCCGGGGTCCGAGGCCTTGTGCGAGCGGTCCCACGTCGCGCCACCGTCGAGCGTCCAGGCGCGGATCTTCTCCTCGATGGCCTGGTTGCCCTTCGCGTCGCGCTGCCCGCCGTCGACGCTCACCAGCGCGTCGCCGTTGCAGACCAGCACCGTGAAGACGTGCTCGACCCCGCCGTCGAGCCGCGGGTCGCCGCCGACAAGGACGACGTCGCCGGGCGACGGGCGGAGCGACAGGTCGGTGACCCACGCCCCGTGCTGCCGCGCGATCGAGACCACGTCGGCGACGGCCAGGCCGGGCTTGTAGGGCGGCGCGAGCCGAGGGTGCGCGAGCCCGGCGAGGCGCCAGAGGCCTCGAACGACGAGCGCACAGCCCGACGTCTTCGGCTGGGCCATGTAGGCGGCCATCGACGCCGTCTCGCCGCTCGCGACGAGGGCGACGTATCGGTCGCGGTCCGTCGAGACGGAGACGCCGGCGTAGGAGCGGGCGAGGGCGACGAGCTGAGAGCGGATGTCGGTCACGGGATCCTCCAGGTGATCGGGCGCCGGTCGTCGCACGAGGCGACGAGCCCGGCAGAGGCGGCGAGACGGGCCCACGCGGCGCACTGGCGGCCCGAGGCGGGCGTCTCGTGCCCGCAGCGCCCCGAGGCGTAGCCGTCGAAGAGCGAGCGCCAGGGCGCCCGGGTGCAGCGGCGAGCGTGGACGTCGAGGACGCCCAGGGCGAGGTACGCGGCGAGCGGCTGGTTCTGGCAGACCTCGTCGGCGGGGTGCCCGCCGCGCGCCCAGGGCCCGAGGAGCTGCCAGAGGGAGACGCTCCCCGTGGGCGTCAGGTGCAGGTCGCCGCGGCGCCTGCAGTCGCCGACCTCGGGCGCGAACCCGCTCTCGTGCCAGGCGATCGCGACCAGCGCGAGCGCGGCCGCCTCGCGGGCGGCGGGGCCGAGAAACGGGACGCGCCCGAACTCGACGGCCAGGGCGACGTCGGCGGCGACGAGCTCGAGCTCGGGGCGCTCCTCGGCCGGGCGGTCGGAGAGACCGAGGATCGCGGTTAGGGCGAGGGCTTCAAGCGAGGGGATCACGCGTCGCCGCCCCTCAGCTTCCGAAGGTCCTTGATGTCGGTGCCATCGTCGTCCTCGTCCACGTCGTCGAGGTAGTCGGCGAGCATGCGGTCGATCGTCGCCCCAAGCGCCTCGCCAGCGGCGAGCGTTCGGTCGCGCACCTCCTCGAGCATCTTCTTCGTGTCGCTCATCGGAGCCTCCGCTGGAACGAGTCGGCGATCGCGGTGAGCTTCTGGATCGCCTCGTTCTGCTGCTGCTGAAGCTTCAGCGCCCATTCGGTGTTGGCCTTCGCGTCGGCGATGCGGGCCGCCTCGGACTGGCGAAGCTGCCAGAACAGGAGCCCGATGGCGGTGACGAGGGCGCCCACGACCACGGCGACGAGCCCGTACGGGAGCGGCGCGTCGGGCGGGACCTGCGCGATCTGGGCGAGGATGGTCATCGACGTTGCCTTCAGGTCGCCGTCGCCGGCGCTTCCTTCGCGTCCTTCACCGCGCGCATGAACGGCACGAGCTGCTCGGCGGCGAGCCCCTGCCACCCCCCCGTCGGCTTCTCGATGACCCGGAGGAGCCTGGCGTGGTGCTCGTTCGGGACGTCGACGTAGGCCGCGTCGGTCATGACCGCCTGGGTCACGGCCCGTCGGAGCTCGAGGCCGGCCTCGATGTCGTCGAGGCCGAGGCCCTCGCCCGAGCCGAACTTCGGATCGCGCGTCCGGTTGCGCACGAACTCGGCGAACGTCTGCGTGACGGGACGCTTCTCTCCGCTCGCGAGCTGCTCGAGGATGTGCTCGCCGTTGTCGTCGACGAAGGTCACGGGCTTGGGGATATCGATTCGCTTCGGCATGCTGCCTCCTCGGGTCAGGCGAGATAGAGCGGGATTTTGTAGACCGTGCCGCCCTCGGTCACGGTGAGGAACTTCTCGGGCGTCGCCGGGAGCGCGCCGGCTCCGGCCGACGCCGTCGCGGCCGCGGCTCCCCACTTGAGGATCGTGCCGGCCGAGGTGCGCCACGAGGGCAGCCCGCCGTCGGACCAGAGGAAGAGGCCAGACGCGGGATTGGCGGTCGGCGCGGCGGCGGCGTCGCCGACGAACAGGCCTCGCGACATCGACTCCCACGCGGCGGGGACGTCGATCAGGCCGAGGTTGCCGGCGACGCCGGTCCCGGTGCGGGAGGCGCTCAGCACGTACGTGTGCCCGCCGTCGCCGTTGTCGGCGAGGCCGCGGCCGGCGACGAGCGCGAGGTCGCCTCCACGGAGGCCACCGTCACCACCAGAGATCACCGTCGGGCCGCCGACCCCGAGCGTGGCGTGCGTCATGTCGCCCGCCTTCAGCGTGAGGCTCTTTCCCGTGCCGGCCGACGAGTCGGTCCCGATCGAGATCGCCAGGTCGCACTGGTAGTTGCCCGTGATCGACGCTAGCGCCGTGTTCACGTCGCCGGTGAGGGTGAGGATGGTGTCCTCGTCGATCGACTGCACGAGGGTCGTCGCGCCGATGAGCGAGACGTTGCCGGCCGCGTCGGTCCCGGATCCGGCGCGCAGGTAGAGAGCGCCCCCGTTCGTCGTCGTGCCGCTGCACGACTGCGCCGACAGCGTGAGCGACTTCCCGGTGACGCTGTTCGCGGTATCGGTCTCGACGCCGATCGTCAGCCCGTACGCCTTAGCGCCCTGCAGCAGCGTGGACGTCGCCCCACTCTGTCGGAACGTGAGGAGATCGACTCCGATCGCGCTCCAGATCTTGAGGTAGGCCGTAGTCGCGCCCCCCACAGCAGTCCCGAGCACGATGTTCGTGTTGCCTGCGGCGTTGGTCCCGAGGGAGCCGCCGTCGCCACCGCCGATCGTCAGGTCGCCGCCGATCGTGCCGGCGAACCCGCGCTGCGCGCGCAGCGACCAGTTGGCCCCGGAGGCGCTCGTATCCTGCGCCTGCCCGATCGTCACCGACGTGAAGTCGGCGCTCGCAGTAATGACGCCGGCCCCGCCGCCGCCGGCGAGGCCGCGCCACGTGATCCCGGCGGCGTCGAGGAAGATGCCGCCGGCGTTGGGCTGCAGCAGGAGGTTGGTCCCGCTCGTCGAGATCACCGTGTTGCTCGACGTGAGCGCGATCCCGGTGGCGCTCATCCGGCCCACCTCGGCACCGTTGACATTGACGGCGAAGTAGCCTGCCGTCTTCGCGCTCGCGATCACGGAGGCAGCGCGCGTTGCATCGCCGACAACGACCCCATCCGCGTTGTCCGTGCCGACGACGTTCAGGTCGTACGCGCCCGCGCCGTCGACAGCGAGCAGCGTCGCGTTCTTCGAGCCGCGCACGAACCCGGTGCTCGCGACCGTGCCCGAGCCGCTGAAGGTCGTCGCCGTGAGCTTCCCCGCGCTGTCGATCGACGCGCGCGACGTCCAGCCCGCGCCGTCGATCTGCGAGAGGAAGTGCAGCTCGGCGCTCGGCGCGGCCGCGCCCTGCACGGGACGCGTCTGCATCCCGAACTCGGCCTCCATGGACGCGCCGCCGGCGTCGGTCGACCAGCCCTGCCCGGTGAGCGCGTGCACCGGCGAGTACTGCTGCACGCCGGCGGCGGCCGCGGTGGAGTTGGTGAGCTGCGCGCCGACCAGCGCGGCGACGCCGACGCCGGCGAGGATCTGCCTCAGCACGCCGTCCGTGCCGCGCTTGACGAGGGTCGACGCGACGGCGGTCTCGCCCGCGTTGGCGAGGTCGTCGTAGTGCTGCGACGACATGAAGCCGGGGTCCGCGCTGGACGCGAGCGCGTGCAGGGGGCTCTCGCCGATGGCGGAGCCGCGGAAGCCGTGCTGCGCGTCGGTGGCGAGGACGCCGACCTGGATGTCGTCGGGGTTGACGAGGATCGAGCCGTCGGCGTTCGCCGCGACGTTCAGCGTCCGGTCGACGGTGAGGGGGCCACCACCCGTGAGCCCCGCGCCGGCGATGACCTGGCGCGACGTCGGCACGCCGGTGCCGATGAACTCGACGTCGAGGCGCGCCTGGGCCGGGTTGTCGGTGACGGTCGCGCCGATGAAGTTGACCCGCGCGCGGAGCGGCTTCACCACCCCGTTCTCGAGGATCTCCTTGAAGCCGAGCAGTGCGTCGAGCCAGGTCAGCATCTCACGCCTCGTTCAGGATGTTGGTGATGTTCGGGGACCACGCGGCCATCTGCCACTTGGCACCCGTCCACTCGACCTCGACCCAGGACTGCTCGCCATCGTTCGGAGCCGACGTGATGATCGGCATGACGCAGAGCACGGCGAAGTCGGTCTGCCGCTCGATCGTCAGCGTGTAATCGGGGTCGACCTGCGTCCTCGTGAAGCGAACCCGCGCGCCCGTGAACGGCGGGACTCCGCCGTGGATGAGCGACGCGGTGCGGTTCCCCGTGAGCGTCGGAACGCGAACGCGCGAGTTCTGCCATCCGATGTTCGGTGCCGAGCCGTCGGCCGCGAACACGACCGGACCCCCGGTGCCCATGAGGTGTGCCGTTCGATCGGCAAGCCCCTCGAAGGCGACATTCCACTCCGCCGCCTTCGGCTTGTTGCCGTCGACCGGGAGCGTGAGGCTCGTCGGGCAGTTGTTCGGATCACCGTCGTACGTGGGCATTCAGACACCTTCCCAGTAGGCTGCGGTGGACAGACGCGCGGCGACCTGCGTCCCTCCCACGTTCTTTGAGTAATGCCCCCAGGTCCCGTCGGGCATGCCGGGCGCGCCCGGCGCCGCGGTCGGGTCGAAGCTCGCGGGATCGAAGGCGACGATGATGTTTTCGAAGCGGTCGCCGGTGCTCTTGAAGTCGTCGACGATGGCGCGCACCGACTGCACCTGCTCGTAGGTGGCCGTCGTGCCGATCGTGTACCCCTCGGTGCCGATGGCGTCGCTCCAGAGCCCGGTGCCATCGCCCAGGTCCGGCCCCTCCGCCCACGGCCCGGCGTCCGAGTAGATGATCAGCCAGCAGCGCGTTTGGCGGACGGAGGGATAGAGCCCGTCCCAGTCGTAGTTGATGGCGCCGAACGTCTGGACGATCTCGATCGAGTCGTCGGGGTTCAGCGTGTACCAGGTGCCGGAGTCGTTCACGATGCGGAGCTTCGGCACGGCCGGCGCGCAGTAGGCCCGGACCTGGTGCATGATGGCGAACGGGTTGCCCGCGCCACGCCACGTGTCGAGCCAGAGGACGAGGCGCGACGCGTACGATTCGTCGCTCTCGTCGATGCCCCTGCGGATCCCACGGTCGCGACCGATGTAGGGCAGGGCGGTCGGCGTGCCATGCCCCGGGAACCGAGCCTGCAGGGCCTGGTGAGCGTTCTCAAGTCCGGCGTCGGCGAGCAGGGACGCACAGGACAGGAACTTGAAGCCGCGCACCTTGCCCTCGACGATGCGCGCCGTGAGCCACGGAGGCAGGTACCTCGCAAGCGTCGAGCGAAGCGAGAGGCTCATGCGTCCACGAACTCCACGGTGATGGTGAACGCGGCGAGGGTCGCGACCTCGGTCGCGGCGAGCGGGACGTCCGCCTCGACGTCGAGCTTCGCCTCGATGATCCCGACGTGCGCCGCCTTGATGGCGGCCTCGAGGGCGCGGTAGAGCACGACCCCGCCGGCGCCGACGTCGACGCCGCCGATGGGGATCGTGGGCACGTACGCGGTCAGAGCCTCGCTGGCGGCGTTCTCGGCGTCGGGGCCCGAGAGCCCCGAGCTCGTGGCGACGTAGATCGTCGCGTCGCCAGCGATCGGCACCGGCGTCGCCGAGGAGAGGAGCAGCGTGTACCCCGCCGGCACCGCGAGCTTGTTCAGCGCGAGGAAGAGCTTCCCAAGATCGCTGTTGGGGTCCCCCGTCGTGCCCGCCACGGCTCCCGCCGGCCCCGCGACGATGACGCGGATCGTCCCATTCCCCACGGCGGGGGGCGTGAGCACGCGGAGCCCAGCGAGACCACCGTTCAGGCTCGGGGTCTTGACGATGTACGCGTAAGCCTTCGCCGGGCCGGCCGGAGATAGGGATCCGAGCTTGTCGGTGCACCGCACGCGCAGCGCCGGGTCGAGCTCCTCGTCCTCACCGAGGATGCTTTCTGCGTTCGTGACGCTGAGTTCCGGCGATGCCGCGACAAACGCGTCGATGTCGCCGGGTCCGGCCGAGGAGGCCGCTCCGGCTTCGAGCGCGCGGACGACGACCTCGACGTCCTGCTCGAGCGGGTTGATGGTCACCGCGTCGACGTTTGCGTACGTCTTCTTCGTCGACGTGTTCAGGACGACCAGGTCGCCGGGGCCGTACGTGTAGAGCCCCCCGGCGGCGTTGCTGACGAGCACGGGCCCCTCGGCGTACGTCGCCGCGTTTCGGAGCACGCCGTAGACGAACCACGCGAGCAGCGTCAGCCAGACGCCCTCGGCGAGCTCGAGGAACCCGCTCCGGTTCACCGCCGCCTGCAGGCGCGTGTAGCCAGAGAACAGCTCCGCGATGACGGCGAAGATGGTCCGGAGCGGCGAGAGCTTCTGCCACGCCGTGGTCTTCAGTCCGAGGCTGTCCGCGAGCAGGTAGAGCGAGGCCTTCACCTGCGCCGGCGTCAGCGACTTGATCAGCTCGTCGATGGGGAGGCTCATGCGCCCCCCAGAATCGCGACGCCGGCGGCGCTGACGCCGAGCACGAGCCGGAACGGACCCGGGCCGCCGTCGAGCTCGAGCTCGACGCGCATGGTGCCCGCCGTGAGGAGCTCCGTCACGTCGACGACCGCGCGCGCCGCGATGAACCGCTCGTCCTTGAGGAGTTCCTCCTCGATGGTGCCCTGAAGGCGGGCGACCTCGTCGGGCGACATGTCGCGCGACAGCCAGTCGACGAGGTCGATCCCGTCGTCGGGCGCGTCGATGACGCTGCCTCGCGGCGTCGAGAGTCGAATCAGCGCGGCCTGGCCCAGGAGCGTCTCGCCGGACACCACGCCGCCGTCCTCGGCCAGGTCGAGCCCGTCGAAGTCCAAGTCGGTGCCGTAGTCGGTGGTCATTCGATGCTCACCTTCGCGCTGCCGCTCGAGACGGTGCCGGTGATCGTGGTGAAGAGCGGCGCGGTCGCGATGGTCTGCGGGGGACCGCCTCCCGGCGGGATCCAAGCCACCGACGCCACGGACCCCGCGCCCATGACGACCTGCAGCGCGCCGGCGTCGACGCTGTCGCCGACGCGGGCCGCCGCCGGCGACATGCCGGCGCCGATCTGAATCGTCGCCGTCGCGTCGAGGAAGAGGTGCACGGGGCGCCAGGCCGGATCGTCCGCGGTCGCAAAGTGCGAGACGAACGGCTGGCCGGGGTCGCCGTCGATGAACTGCACGAGGGCGTGCGCGCCCGGGGTGAGCTCGGCGCGCGAGCCGGCGAGGCCGGGCCAGATGGGCACGATGAGCAGGTCGGGCAGCCCGGTCGCGGCCTGCACGATCTGCAGCTCCACGCGGGTCAGATCGGCCGAGGACGCCGACGGGCGCATCCGCACGATGCGGTAGCGCCGGGGCCCGAGGTAGGGCTCCCGCGGCAGGAGGGCGGGCAGGAGGGCCCGGAGGGCGCGGAGGAGGCGGGTGTCGATCACGCGACCCCCCAGGCGCTGATCCGCGCCGACCCGGCGGTGACCGCGACCTCGAGCTCGCGCACCACGAGCTCGCCGCCGAGCCGCGGGTCGACCACGCGGGCGCCGATCGGGACGCTCAGGGGGTCGGGCGCCGCGAAGAGCAGGGCGCCCGTGCCGGGGGGCACCTCGAGCAGCTCGGCCTCAGCGCCGAGCTCGGCGGCGGGGCGGGCGCCGTACCGAGTCACGCCATCGAAGTCGACGCGCCAGGGCGTCGTCCCGAGGACGTCCTCGAGCACGGCTCCCGCGGGTCCGGCGAGGCGGACGAAGTCGATCCGCATGCGCGTCTTGTCGCCCGCCGTGTCGATCGTCTCGCCGGCGTCGCGCGCGAGGGCGCCGAGGACCTCGGCGCGGCGCACGCCGCCGTCGTCGTGGTAGGAGCGGGACGCGACGCGCTTGTGCCAGCCGCCCGCGCCGGCGATGACGCGGGCGCGCACGTGGCCCAGGAAGAGCCCGGTGAACGCCGGGACGACGGTGCCCACGAGCACGAGCGAGCCGACCTTCACGGTCGCCGCGCCCGACGGGACCTCGTCGCCGTCGTAATCGATATCGACGAGCCAGCGCCCGGCGTACGGGACGCGCAGCGTCGCCGTGTTCGCCAGGATGCCGTTGAAGCTGAGGTACGGCTCCGTCACGCCGCGGCCTCCTTCAGCTGCTTCTCGAGCTCGGCCATGAGCTCGTCGGCCTTGCTCTGCGCGTTGCTGCCGCCGCCGTTGCCGCCGGGGTGCGTCTTGCTGCCGCCGGCGCTTCCGGACGCGGGCTTCTTCGGCGCCCACGGCTGCATCTCGATCGTGACCTTCCACGAGCCGTCGCCGACGGGCTCCGGCTGGCTCGCCGACACCATCGTCGCGGCCTTGATCTCGGCGTACTGGCACGCCGGGTGATCCATCGCCGGCGCCTTCGCGTTTTTGCCCTCGAGGGGCGTCTCGAGGATGCGCCGGCCCTCGCCCGTGTCCCACTCGTCGAGGTCCTCCTCGGTGAGCAGGTGCAGGATCACCTTGAAGGGCTTCGGATCCTTGCCCTCGTAGGAGACGCCGCCGCCGCTCGCGCCCTTGCCCTTGGCGACGTCGATCTTGTGCGCCTTCACGCACCCGGTCACGGTCGCGATGCCGGGCAGGGGCACGCTGGCGACGCGGAACACGTTCCACTCGCCGGGGCTCCGGATCGGGTTGGCGGGCATGTCAGGCCGCCTCCGCCGGCGCGAGACCCGCCATGAAGCCGGTCTCCTCGAAGAACTCGACGACCGCCTGGCGGACCGCCTGCGCGATGCCCTGCCCGTCGCCGCCGCCGGCGGTGACGTTGATCGTGAGGTTCAGCGTGTTGCCGCTCGAGCCGCTCGAGGGCGAGCTCGAGCTCGGTGTCGCCGCCGCGCCCGCCGCCCCCGCGGCGCCCCGCATCATGTCGCCGGCGCTGGCCGCGACGTCGGCGGCGCCAGCATCGAAGGTGTCCGCGGTCGTGTCGGTGACGTTCGTCGCGATGCCCTTGAAGACCTTCGAGGGCGAGGCGATTCCGAGGAGCGCCTTTGCCGAGGAGATCGCCCCGCCGACGACGCCGGTGATCGCCTCGACCACCCTCGCTGCGCCGCCCGAGATCCCCTCGGCGAGCCCGGCGATCATGTCCGAGCCGAGGACGTACAGCGACGCCGCGAAGCTCATGACCGACTGGATCGCGTCCTCGACGGCGCCGACGATGACCTCGCCGACCTTCGCGCCGACGCTCCAGAGCTGCATGAAGGCGAGCACGGGCGCGAGCGCGACCGCCGCCAGCACGCCCAGGACGCCGATCACGATCATGATCGACGTCGCGACCGTCTCCCCGAGGAACGCCGCGATGCTGAGCGCGTCCGGGAGCGACGACGTGTCGGTGTCCCCGAAGAGCTCCTTCACCGCCTTGATGGCGGGCTTGAAGGCGATGTACGTCTTCACCGCGGCGATCGCGAGCGAGAGCAGGAAGACCTCGATCACCGGGATCGTCGCACCCGCCGCGTCGATGAGCGGCTGGAAGAGCCCCTCGAAGACGGCCTTCAGCAGCCGGCCCGACGCCGACGACTCGTCGAGCATCCCGACGAGCCGGGCGATCCCCTGCAGGAGCGGCTCGATGTTCAGGCCGCCGAAGAGGTTGGAGACGTTCTCCTTCAGCCGCTCGCCCTGCTTGTCGAGCGCGAGCATCTTCTTCGCGACGATGCCGCCGAAGGTCGCCTGCATCTCGTCGGCGAGCTCGCGGGCGCTCTTCTTGCCGCTCTTCAGGTCGTCGTTTAGGCGCTTGATCGCCTCGGCGCTCGCCCCGCCCTCGGTCGCGAGCGAGACCGCGCGCAGCGCGTCGGGCAGATCGGCCGCCTTGACGCCGGCGGCGGACAGCTGCTCGGCCATCTTCCGGAGCGAGTCGGCGCTCGCGCCCGTGACGGCGTGCACCGACTTGATCGCCGCGCCGACGCCGGCGAGCTCCTTCGAGCTCTTGGCGAGGCCCTCGGTCGCCAGCTCCTGGTTGCGGCGCGCGTCGGCGAGCCCGACCGCCCAGGCCGCGGTCGCGACCACGGCCGCGGCGATCGCTACGGCGACGAGCACGATGGCGGCTGCCGCCGCGACGGCGATCGCTCCCGTCAGGCCGAGCGACCCGGAGAGCTTCTTCAGCGCGTCGGCGGCCATGAGGCCCTTCTGGCCCACGACGCCGAGCGGCCCGCCGAGCTGCCCCATCGCCCCGCCGAGCTCGCCGAACTTGGCGTTGCCCATGGGAGGGGCAGGAGGCGCCGGGGGCTTGATCGCGTCCGCTTTCTTCGCGGCGCCGTCGATGGCTCCGCCGAGGTTGACGAACTGGGCCTGCGCAGCCGCCACGCTGGCCTTGGTCGCGTCGATCTGGTCGCGGAGCGCCTTGTAGGCGCCGACGTCGACCGACGTCCCGCCCTTCAGGTTCCGCATCGCGGCCTGCATCTCGCGGAGCGCGGCACTGCCCCCGAGGATCTTCTCGCGCAGAGCTTCGAGCTGGCCCGCGGCGTCGGCGCCGCCGGTCTCCTCGATGTCGACGCTGAAGGTAGTCGATGCGTCCGCGCCCATCTACTTCCACGCCTTCCGAAGTGCCGTCAGATCCGCGAGGCCCTTCGCGATCAAAATCGCGCCGACCTCGAATCGATGCCGCTCCGCGTCGGTCTCGCGCTCCCCCGCGACGAGCGCCGCGATGCACGCGCCGGCGAGACCGTGGTCACGCTCGGTGCGTGCGAGGAGCTCCCTTATTTTCCCTGCTCCTCCGCCGCCTCCGCCCGGCCGAGGTCCACGGCCATGTTGGTCGCCACCACGACGAGCGTCGGGACCTTCTCGGCGAGCTCGTCGAACTTCGCCGGGTCGGGGTAGACCCGGCACTGTCGGACCGCCTTCTCGAGCGAGTCGTGCGCCGACTTCCGGATGCGCGGGTTGGCGTGCTCGGAGAGCGCGAGCTCGTCGACGAGGCGGCGGTAGACGATCGGCGCCGGAGCCTTGACGACGACCATCCCGTGAGGCGTGTTGATGCGCCCGATCGATCCGATGCCGTACTCCTCGAGGAGCTCGGCGAACTTCTCGTCCTCGACGATGCCGCGCTTCTGCTTGGCGAGCTCGGCGGCGAGCGCCTTCTCTCGGTTCGCGGCCTCGCGTGCCTCCTCGCGCGCCGCGCGCTCCGCCTTGACCGCCGCGAGCTCCTTCTCGAGATCGCTGGTGCTCATACGCCCTCCCGGCTGCGCATCCAGGCCGCGATGCGCTCGTGCTCCTCGGCCGTGCCGAAGCTCTTGATGGTGTTCGCTCTGTGGCTGATGACGGTCACGTTCCCGCGGACGTAGCCCTTCGACGAGTCCAGGCGGTCGATGGTCGGCGACGCGTCCTGACACTTCCCCCGCCCACGCTCGAGCCTGACGCCGAGCACCGGGCAGTGCTCAGGGACGAAGATGTCGTCCAGCTCGAGGGCGAACTCGATCCCGCGCTTCCCAGCGTGAAGCCGGGCCAGGGCGAGCATGCCCTTGACGGTGCCCTGATAGGCGCGCTGGTGAACGCGCTGTCGCCCCCGCACCGCGTCCAGGTGGTCGGCCCGGTACGCGGCGCTGGCCGCCCGACTGCACGCCTTGCACTCGCGCGGGCGGGACGCCGTGAAGTCGGCGACCGGCTTCTCCGTGTCGCACTTCGTGCAGACGCGCGTGACCGGAGCCGGATGGACGAGGGCCAGCATTAGACTCCTGCCTCGTCGCTTTCGAACAGGGTGATGCCGTTGCGGTCGAGGAGGCGGACGTAGAACTCCCAGTCCTCCATGAGCGCCTCCGCGCCCTCGGCGTTGGAACTCGTGCCGGGCTTGGTGACGCGGCACCCCTTCGCGGTGACCGTCTGGACCCCGAGCTCGTCGTCGACGAACTGGAGGATGATGAGCCCGCGCACGCTGCCGAGGCTCGTCCCGGTGCGCGACTGCCCGGCGATGTGCTTCCGGAGCTCCTCGCCGCTCGACTTGTGGAGCGTGATCTTGAAGGGCTCCGCCTTGTACTTGCCCTTCGTCGACGCGAGCGGCACCTGCGATGCACCGCGGCCCTCGCCGACCTCGAGGCTGTCGTCGTAATCGGCCTTCGTGAAGCCGACGCGCTTCAGCCCGAACACCTCGAGACGGCACGCGCTGAAGTCGTACGTCTTGTTGTTGATGAGGATCGCTTCTTCGGCCATGGCTCCTCCTCACCCCGCCGCGCGGGGGTTGATCGCGGCGACCGTGAAGTTGATCTGCTTCGGGTACCCCTTGAAGAGGATGCCCCCGTCGGCATTGAGGGTCTGCGAGGACAGGATGAGGTCGTCCCGGTGCAGCTTGAACTCGAGCTTCACCACGTGCGTCTTCAGCAGGTCGTAGAGCTTCTCGAGGACGTTCTTGTCGATGCGCTCGCACTCGCGCTCGGTCGGCGCGCCGGCGACGTTCGCGCCGTTCGTCTTCAGGTTGAGGTCGAGATCGCGCTTCACCTCGTCGACGAGCGCCGTCCGAGCGGTCGTGCAGAAGACGTTCAGGATCCGGACGAACTGGTCGAGGTGGAAGTCGAGGCCGGGCCCCTCGAGCGTGACCGGATCGTTGACGAACGTGCCCGTCTTGCCCGCCCACGTTCGCAGCACGAGGAAGCGCGCGTCCGCGAGCCCAGGGTCGAGCATCTCGTCGTGCTCGACGAGGTTCTCGTTCTCGTCGTACAGGAAGACGCCGGGGAGCCCGTTCGGGGTCGCGTCGACCGTCTGCGCCATGTCGACCTTGAGCGGCAGCGCGGCGGGTAGGCCGGCGATGGCGAAGATCGACGGCCGCCGGAAGAGGTGCATCCGCCCGGTGCGCGCCGAGAGCGCCCGCGCCGACTCGGCGCAGCACGTGATCCGAAAGTCGGCGATGCTGGCGATGATCGCGCTCACGGCCGCCAGGTAGTCGGCCTTGCTCTCGTTGAGCGCGCGCTCGCGGACGTGGACGTAGACCTTGCGACTCTTACCCGTCGTGGCCTCGAGGTCGTTCAGGAACGCCGTGATCGCCGCGAGCTTCGCGGCGCTGGTGGGCCCGGCGATCCAGGCGGCCTTCCAGTCGTGCTTCGTCGTCTTCAGCGTCGCGAGCGCGGCCGTCATCTGGCTCGTGTCCGACTCCGGCGCGTTGGCCTTGATCTTCCACTTGCTGCCGGTGGCGAGCGTGCCCGCCGTGATGTTGAACTTCACGCCCCCCGTGTCGGGGATCTCGAAGACGTGCGTATCGGCGACGCCGTTGTGCTCGAGCAGGTCGAAGCCGTCGATCTTCGCGACGCCGGTGCCGCCGGTGAGCTGCACGCCCTTCGGCGACACGCCCGGCGTGTCGCTCGCCCAAGTCAGCGAGCCGTCGGCGTTGACGGTGCACGTCGAGCCGGCCGTGCCGCCGGTGAACTCGGCGTCGAAGAGCGCCTTGAGCTCCGCCGCCGTGACGGCGCCGGCGTTCGCGACGTTGTTCGGTCCGGCGTTCACGAGCGGAGCCGCCGCGAGGCCGAGCGACGCGAGCACGTCCGCATCGCCCGACACGATGGCGCCGCCGGCGGCGCTGCCGGTGACGTTCGTCACGAGCTTGGTCTGCCCGCCGTCGTTCTCCACGTAGCCGCCGACGAGCTGCTGGTTGATCTTCGCGTGGAAGAGCGCCTGCGAGTTTTCGGTCCCGGCGAACGTGATCGCCTGGGTTCCGCTGACCCCGTCGATCTGCAGGACGAGCTGGTGACCCGCGACGACCGCTGCGTACGTCGCCGCCGCGCCGGTGAGCGTCGCCGGCGTCGCGGCGATCGTGACCGTGTCCGCGACGGCCTGCTGATCGACCTTCCCGTCGAAGTCGTCGCCGGCGACCATGGCGGCGGGGAACGCCGTCGGGCTCGACGTGAGCTTGCCGGCCGACGTCACGACGCCGGTCCCGAGCGCGGTCGTCGGGAGCCAGTCCCGGCCCGCGGTGAGCGACGCGCGGAGCATGATGCCCGCGACGCCGAGCGTCCCGCCCTGCACGACCTCGACCTCGATCTCGTAGTCGTCGTCGGGGTCGGTCGAGCCGTCGATCGAGACGACCGCGGTCCCGGTCACTCCGGAGACGTCGATCGGGCCGTAGCCGCCGACGCCCGCCGCGGACCGGACCATGAGCACGTCGGCGCCCCACCGCGCCACGGCGCCGATCGCGAGCTCGACGGTGGGGCCGCCCCCGAACGTGTCGAGGACCGGATCGACGCGCACGGACCGCGTCGGCTTGTTCACGTCGCCCGCCGAGCAGGGCCCGACGTACGCGTGCATCTCGACGGTGCCGGGAGCGCGCACGCCCAGGCGGCCGTTCAGAACTCGATAGGAGACGTTGGGCACGGTCATCGAAATCGCTCCTTCATCCGCCGCAGCACGGAGCTGCGTCGCCGCCGTTGACGGACATCGACGTCCGAACGCTGGTCACGGTCCCGCCGGGCGCCTCGGGCACCAGGTCGTCGGGCACCATCGCCTCGACGGCGAAGAGCACCTTCATCTCGGCCCCGTAGGGGCGCGCGGCCTCGGGCTTGAGCCACTCCGGCCCGCTCGCCTTCCAGCGGCCGCGGAAGGTGCGGATGCAGATCGGGATCACGACGTCGTGCAGGCGCCGCGCGGCGATGTACTGCAGGCGCGCGTCCGTCGGATCTGTGCCGTCGAAGCCCCAGAGGAAGAGCGTGGCGAGCTCGACGAGGGTCGCGAGCGGGTTCGGGTTGCGGCCGGGGAGCTTCGCCGGCGCGTAGTCGCCGACCTTCCCGTTGCTCCCCGGCTCGAGCACGACGCGGTTCGCACCGCCGGCGCCCTGGTTCACCTGCTTGGGCGCCTCGCGCCAGCCGAAGACGCACACGGGCACCGGATCGAGGCGCTCGGCCGTCTCGGCGACGATGCGCTCGTAGAGGTGATCGAGCGCGAGCTTCGCGGCGGACTGGGGGACGGTGACGCTCACGACGAGGCCTCCCAGGACCCGACGAGGGCCCGCTTGATGGCCTCGGCCACCCGAGGGGGGATGCCGCCGCGCGGGAGCACCTGGCGCCGCGGGAGCGTCTTGCCGGCGCCCGCGTTGTGGATGCCGTACGGGTGCTGGGCGCGCGCGAGGAGGACGGTGCCCACGGCACGCACGGTGATCGCCGCGGCGGCATTCGCGAGCGCGCGACCGCCGTCCTTGCGGGGCGCCCAGGGCGTGCCGTCCGGGCTCGTGCCCGCGGCCGCCGTCGCCCGGAGCTCGGCCGCCATCGCCTCGGCCGCCGCCGGCGCGGCGCGCGCGATGAACTCCCGCGAGCGCCGGAGCTTCGAGATCAGCCCGTCGAGGCCGGCGAGATCAGCCATTGGAGCCCCCCTGCGCACGCATCCAGGCGGCGATTCGCTCGTGGTGCTCGGCCGTACCGTCGCTCTTGATGCGGTTCGCCTTGTTGCTGATGACGGCGACGTTGCCGCGCACGTAGCCCTTGCTCGGGTCGAGTCGGTCGATCGACGGACGGGCGTCGATGTCGGGTGAGCCGATCGGGGCGAGGCGAATCCCGAGGATCTGGCAGAACTCGGGGATGACGATATCCGTGCTCGCCAGGTCGAACGGGATGCCGAGCCTTTCGGCGTTGTAGCGCTTGCGCTTCAGCATCACGCCGATAGGGTCACGGATCTTGCGCTCCGCCATCCGCTCCCGCGCGAGGCGCTGCATCTCGACCCTGTTCTTCGCGTACCAGCGGCGGCTCTTCGCCTTGCACCGCTCGGGGTCGCGCGCGCGCCACTCCGCCTGGCTGGCGGCGTTGCACGACCTGCAGCGGTGGTGCGTGCCGGAAAACTCCGTCCGCGGCTTCGCCAGACGACAACGCGTGCAGACGCGATCGAGCAGGAGATTGAGGCCGATCACGGCAGCCCCCCGCGCACCGCGTCTGCTTGGACGTCCGTCCAGGAATACGGCGACTGCTCACTGTACGAAAGCGGTCCGCCCTTCGAGACGCCGCTCGCGGTCGTGTTCTCCCGCATAGGGAGCTCGAAGAGCCCCGTCTCCGAATTGGCCGCCTCGAGGACCTCGGCGCGCGCGCGCTCCGCCTGCTTGTCGATCTCCGCGTCCTGCCCCGAGCTCGGGTTCCACCCGCGGCGCCGGTAGACCTGCGGCGTCACGATGTCGGTGAGCCAGCCGAGGATGACCGCCGCGATCGGAGCGTCGAACGCGGTCGGGTACCGCTTGATCAGCCGTGCGCGCAGCCACGCGCTCTCGTCGGCGAGGCGCACGTCGATGAAGCCCGGGTACTGCGCCTCGACGCGGTCCACGTCCTCGGGCGGCATGACCGTCCGGGTCCGGAACTGGGCGATGGTGAGGAACGCGTCCACGGGCTCTCCTGACACCGCGGCCCCGGGGCTCTTTCGGCCTACCGGGGCGCGGTGCGCGTCAGGGCGACGCTCAGGGCTCGAAGCGGTGGAGCAGGAACGGGTGCCCGAACGTGTTCGCGTTCCGGCCCTTGAACTGCCACTCCCACGAGTCCATCTGCGCGAGCGTGACGTCGTCGAGCGGCGAGTAGCTGTTCATGTTGAACGCCTTGCGCTCGCTGAAGACGAGCCCGCCGAGCTCGTCGTCCTCGACCAGCTCGCACGCGAGGAACCAGACGCCACGCGTCTTGAGGGTCTTGCCCGCCCCCGCGGCCTGGACCGCCGAGCGCTCCCCGGTCGCGTCGTCGAAGTAGACGTCCGCGGTCTCGTCGAAGTCGGCCGAGATGATGGGCTGCTCGAAGCCGTACGACGTCTTGATGACGTTCGTGGCCGGCGCGGTGACCGTGGTGCCGCTCCGCACCGGATCGGCGTAGACCTCCGCACCGAGCGCCTGCACGACCGCCAGGCGCTCGACCTCGCCCGCGGCGACGAGCCTCGGCTTCAGCTTGCGGTACTTGCCGTCCGTCCCCTTGATCGTTGCGACGCGGCGGAAGCCCTCGGCGAGGTTCTTCGGCGAGAACGGCATCGCCGTGTGCAGGTTCGGGAACGTCCCGGCGCCAGCGCCGAGCACCGGGTTGATCGGGTGTGCGGCGTGGAAGAACGCCACGCCGTCGTAGCTGCCCTTCACCTTGCCGTCGCGCAGGAGCTGCGCCGCCTGCTCCTGCGGCCAGAATGCCGCCGAGCCGGAGACCTGCGTCGCCCACTTGCCGGCGCGGTCGAAGGCGGAGCCGTCCTCGATCTCGTCGTCCGAGAGACGAAGGGCCGCGCCGAACTTCTCGACGACGACCTCGTGCGTCTTCTCCATGAGGTCGTCGTAATCGAACGACCCGCCGTTCCCGATCGGGCGGATGCCGCTGGTCTCGAGCATCCACTGCACGAGCTCGCGCTTCGTCGCCTGCGAGCGCGTCTTCACGAGCCGGCGCCACCAGAGGTCCTGCTCGCGGCGGGCCCAGTGGCTGACGATGATGTACTTGAGCTCGTCCTCGATCCTGCGGATGGTGTCGGGCGTGACGATGATGTTCATGGCTCTCCTTCAGCCGCCGGTCAGGCGAGGATCGTGTAGAGGACGTCGATGGTCGCGGCGCCGGCGGTCAGGTCGGCGACGTTGACGTCGGCGTCGACCGTGGCGGTGAGCTGCGCGCCGGCCGCGACGAAGTGCTTGTTCGGCGCGATGCCCGAGGGCATCGCCGATGCCTCGCCATCGACCGCCGCGGCGAAGAGGTCGGCCGCGTTGACGATCGCGTCCGGGTCGCCGGCGGTACCGATGTCGAGCTTCACATCCGCCGCGCCGCCGCCGGTGAACGGCGTCGCGAGCTTCACCGACGCGCCGACGATCCGCGCGTTGGCGGGGAGCACGGCGCCGAGGTTGAACGTCTGCGAGCCGTCGGCGTCGACGAGGTCGGCGTGACCGAGCGCGAGCGAGCGCTTGAAGACGCCGGCCGACCGCGCCTCGGCGAGCGCGCCCTCGGCGTTGCCCGAGGTGAAGAGGTTGCCGGCGTCGGCGACGGTGACCGATGCCGCGTCGGCGGCGCCGGGGATGAACCGCGACGTCGGCTCGAAGAGCACGTACGCGCCGTCCAGGCCCCAGACGATGCCGGCGATCGAGGACCCGGTCGGGTCCATCGTCACCGTGTTGTTGTCGAGGAACCAGCAGGCCGCGCCGACGTCGTTCGCCGCCACCGGCGAGCCGGCGTCGTTGAGGAGCTTCAGGCACTCGACCTGGCGGTGGAAGAGGACCTCGACGGACTTCGCGCCCGCCGCGCCGCCCGTGTTGTCGACCGTCTCGCTGAAGCGGCCGATCGACAGGAGGTCCGTCGCGCCGGCGCCCTCGGAGACGCAGCCCTGGCTCGCGCCGGTGAGCATGATGACCGCGGCGGTGCCCTCGAGCGCCTTGAAGTTGGCCGCCATGGGCAGCTTGAGGCGATCGAACCGCTTGAAGCCGCTCGGGAACTTCGTCGTGGTCGACATCACTCACCGCCCTTCTGCGCGCCCGTGCGCGCCGGCTCGGCGGCGTCGGCCAGCCGCACCGGCCGGAGCGACGAGATCGTCAGGCGGCCGGAGCGGTCGATCTTCACGGCGGCCTCGTCGTTCCGCTCCAGCGTGCCCATGCGCCGGCGGATCTCGTTGAGCTCGGCGTCGCCGGTCTGCGTCGCGCGGGAGGCGCCCTGCGTCGGCGACATGCCGCGCTGCGCGCGCGCGGTGGGCGTGGCGCCCGGCGCGGCCGTGGCGGCGGGGGTGACCTTCAGGAAGCCCTCGGCGAGCTCCGCGGTCGGGAGCGCGAGCGCGTGCGCTCGCTGGGCGTCCGTGAGGTCCTGGCGCTTGTCGAGCATCCGCTCGATGCGGTCGCGCTCGAGGCGCTTCGTCAGCTCGGCGAACTCGTGCCGCGTGACGAGCGTCGACGCGGGCACGGTGGCGCGCGGTGCGGGCGCCGCCGGGGCGGCGGGGCGCGCGGCCCTCTGCGCCATCGGAGGCTTGTCGTCCTGCGGTGCCGGCGGCGCGGCCTGTGCCGCGGCCGGCGGCGTGTCCCCGGCGGGGGCGCCGCCGCCTCCCATCGAAGCGCACGCGTCCGCGCAGGCCTTGCAGGCCGCCTGGCACTCGGCGCACGCCGCGATGCACTCGTCGGCCGTCCCCGTCTCGCACGCGTCCGCGCACTTGGTGCAGGCCTCGGCGCACGCGCGGGCGACGTCGGCGATTTCCTTCGTGGTCGGCATTCCTTCTCTCCTCGCTCCCGCGTGTGCCGCCATGGCGCGCGCGATCATCTGGGCCTCCCGGCCCGACCCTCTTGCGATCGCCTCGGCGATCGCCCACACCGCCTGCTCCTCGGCCGCGATCTCCGCGGGTCGCACCCCGGAGAGGGGCGCGAGGTGCAGGTGCAGCAACTCGTGAATCAGGACGTCTTCGACGCTCGGGTCGTTCTGCGTCGCCGGCGTCTCCGGATCGCGGATCTGAATGAACGCCCGCTTCGCGTCGACGTTGCGCGAGCAGAGCCCGTGGACGGGCGCGCCGTCCATGTCGAGGTCGGCCGTGTACTGGACCTGCAGCCGCCAGTCCTGCAGCCGCAGCAGGCGCTGCCATTTCGAGACGAGCTCGGCGAGGTCCGGCTTCACGCTGCCACCTGCTGAGGAATGGGGCGCCACGCGATGGTCCAGACGATCTCGCCGTCGACGAGCTCGAGGTCGCGCTCGCGCTCGACGCCGCAGAGCCAGCACCGATTCGAGCGGCCGTGCTCGCACGTCGCGACGCCGAGCTCGGTCATCTTCGCCGCGAGCGCTGCGACGGCCTCGTCGGTGAGAACCGTGCCGTCGGTCTCGCAGACCTCGCCGTCCTCGTCGTCGAACACCACGTCGACGTCGACGTCGTTGGACGGCTGCACCTGAGCGACGAGCTGCTGCGCCTGCTCGAGCGGGACGCCGAAGCGCTGCGCGAGCTCGCGGACGTCGGGGCGGAGGCCGTGCGCGGCGAGCGCGTTGACGAGGTCCGTGATCGCCTTCGCGGCGGCCGAGAGCGCCTCGGCTTCCGCCTTGCGGTTCATCGGCGGCCGCGTGTCCCACTCGAAGTCGGTGCGCTCGCCCTCGGGGATGATGCCGACGAGCACGTGCGGGATCGCCTGCTCGCAGAGCGTCGCGGCGAGGCCCTTGCCGTCGCCTTCGATGAGGTCGCCGCGGATCGTCGCGTGGATGTCCGCATTCGCGAACCCGGTGCCGCCGGTGACGGTGACGACCTGGCCGGCCACCGACACCATGAACTCCTGGTTGCTGTCCGCGATCGTCTCCTTGAACGACTCGTAGCCGCGCCCGTTGCTCTCGAGCAGCTTGACGTCGAAGCCGGGCGTCATCCCGAAGACGCTGTTGACGCCCCAGGCCATGACCTTCCGGAACCAGGACTGCTTCTGCTCCTCGCTCGCGCCCTGCGGCGAGACCGCGACGCGCGCCGGGTGCGCGAGCTTGCTGTTCCAATTCTCGCGGTAGAAGCTCGCGTGCTCCTTGCTGATGTACGCCCGCGAGAGCGCTGCCCACGAACCGTGATCCCACGGGTCCTGCCGGCCGCCCGGCGTGTAGAGAACCCATCGGCCGTCGCCGGGGGTGATCGGCAGCAGGCCGCACGCGGACCGGTAGTACCAACGGTCC
Organism: uncultured Polyangiaceae bacterium; assembly: GCA_964372055.1. Taxonomy (GTDB): domain Bacteria; phylum Myxococcota_A; class Polyangia; order Polyangiales; family Polyangiaceae; genus CAYJPW01. The sequence goes on along the minus strand of CAYJPW010000007.1, from coordinate 36,755 downwards.
TCCCACCAGCGGTACAGGAGGAACTCCGGATCGAGCCGCACGAGCACGGGGCCCGAGCACGTCTCGATGAACTCGGCGACGCCGACGCCCATCACGAAGCCGTCGCGCGCCAGCTTCGCGAGCTCGGCGGAAGGGAAGATGCGGTCGAAGTGCCCCCGCTGGCCGCCGCCGCCCTCGAGGTACGCGATGCCCGCCGCGCAGCCGCTGAAGCGCTTGGGCAGGCGCACGAGGCCGCCGGAGCGGGTCCCGAGGAGCCCGAGCAGCATCCCGTCGCGCGCAAGCGAGCGGTAGAGCCGGCCCGCCTTGCTGAGGTCGCCGGCGGCGGCGGCGCGCTGCGCGCTCTCGACGTCGCGCTGAAGCCAGCGCGTGACCATCGTCGCCTGCGGCGAGGTGCGGCGCTTCTTCTTGCGCGGGAGGTCGTCGACGCGGAAGTCGCCGAGCGCGGTCGGAGCCGGAGGCAGCGCCAGCGGCGTCGACGGTGCGGCCAGGCCGAGCGCCATTGCAGCGCGGACCAGGGCACGAGCGGCAACCTGCCTCAGGCTCACGCCACAAGCAGTGGCAGAGCCCGCGCGTTACACGCCAGGCCCGAACGTTACAAAAAAATCAGGAATCGTACGGCGAGAGCCCCCCAGCGCTCCCGACGTCCTCGCCGTCGTAGGGCGAGATCTCCGCCGGCTCTTCCTGGGGCGCCTCGCGCTCTGCGGTCCTCTTCGAGGTCATCGCCGCCGGCTCCCAGACGGCCAGGCAGACGGCGTCGGCACGGTCCGGCGAGCGCCCTAGCTTCTTCTTCAGATCCTCCTTCGACGTCGCCTTCAGCCGCTTGCGCAGGTCCGGCTTCCACTCCGGCGCGTTCAGCTCCTTCGCGAGCCGGGTGTCCTCGGGGATCGCGCCGCCCTCGCCGCCGGCCTCGACGTCGCGCAGCCACTGCTCGAGGTTCGCCCAGAGCTTGTCGCGCACGCGGTCGTGCTCCCGGATCTGCGCGCCGCCGTCCGCGAGCTCGCTCGAGCGCACCCCGACGAGCTCGAAGGCGTCGGGTCGCACGTCGAGGTGCGCGCGGAGGAAGCCGTACACCCGCGCGCCGATCATGCCCTCCCGGTCGACGACGACGACCGGCGGCGGCTCGCGGCCCTTGCGGTGACGCGCGAGGATGCCGAGCAGCTCGACGAGGTGACCCTCCTCGGACAGCCCTCGCTTCGCGACGAGCTCGAGCACCTTCAGCCCGCGCCGCGGCGCGAATACGCTCTCGTCGCCGGCGCCGCCGGGGCCCGCCGGGTCGAGACCGACGTAGAGACGCCCATCTGCGGGCGCGTCTGGCCAGCGCGCCTCGGCCGCGGCGATCGCGTGCAGCGAGAGGATCTTCCCCTCTTCGCCGATTACGAACTTGCCCTGGACGCGGACCTTGTAGATCGGGCTGTCGACGCCCCACTCGCGTTTCTTCTCCTCGACCCATCCGCGGGTCGCGAGGCCCGGGATCACGTCGCGGCCCTCGACGACGTTCGGGCTCTCCTCGCTCGAGATCGTGATCCGCTTGTAGTCCTTCGAGTCAAACGCCTCGAAGAACTCGCCCTCGGTGCGCGTCGGATTCGAGAACAGGGCGATGCGGGCGCCGCCGGCGCGGTTGCCCTCGATGGCCTGGAAGACGGCCTCGGGCACGCCGCTCGCCTCGTCGATGAGGTACAGCAGGTTCTTCCCGGAGACGCCGGCGACGGCCTCGGCCTCGCGAGCGGTGAAGCCGACGACCTCGCGGAAGTCGGGCGCCTTCAAGCCGGAGCGGGCGAGTTCGTGCATGTCGCCGTCGAGCAGGTGGGAGTGCGGGCACGGCCTCGGGCCCCGCGGCTCGCCGGCCTTGCAGTCGACGCACCGGCCCGACCGGGCAAAGAGCATCCGAAGTTCGCGCCAGAGGATCTGGTCGACCTGACGCGAGGTCGTCGAGCTCATGACCACCCGCGCGTCTTCGAAGGACGCGTAGAACCAGAGGGCGACGATCGCCGCCGACATCGACTTGCCGATCTTGTGCCCGGATGCGACGGCGACGCGCAGGTTGTCGCGGATCGCCTCGATGACCTCAACCTGCTTGGCCCAGAGGGCGATCCCGAGCACCTCGTGAGCAAACGCCACCGGGTCGTCGCGGTACCGCGTCGAGGGCCAGCGCATCGCCGTCGCGACGTGGCCCTCGGCGACCTGGAGGCGCCGCGCGGCTTGGGCGAGCGCGGCGACCATCGTGCGCGCCTGGAGCGGCCGCCCTCGGCGCCGCTCGATCTCGGTGGCGGTCGTGGCGGTCATGCGTCCGGCTTCGGTGCGAGCGCGGCGACGAAATCTGCACGCATCTGGCCCGCGCCCACGAGCCGGTGGATCTCGGCGCGCAGGGGGCCACGGACGATGAACAGACCCCCCCGTTCGCCGAGCAGCGTATAGAGCTCGGCAACGAGGGTCCCCAGCGCGCCATTGGGCAGAATCACCAGCGCGAGTTCCTCGTCCTTCATGCCTCACCTCCAAGGTCCTCGAGCGTCTTCACAAACGCGGCCAGCGCTTTCGGATGCGGCTTCAGCGCCACGAGCACGGCGTCCTGGATCCGCCGCCAAGCGGGTAGCTTCAGGATCCTGGACTCGGGCATGAGCTGCGTCTCGCCGGTCAGCTTGCCCATCTTGTCCAGGAGCTGGTGCGTGTCGGTCGCGAGCCGGAACCGCTCGATGTTCGTCAGCGTCTTGTCGCTCTCGAGCATGTCGAGCCCAGCCCGCACGAGTCGGTCGAGCCGCTTGGCCTTCGCGGTCACGCTCCCGTCGTCGATGACGGGCGCCTCGCTCGGCGAGATCTCGGGTTCGGCGGGCTGGCCTCGGCCGTATTGGTCCCACGACTCCACCGCGATCCCGAACTCGTCGCGGAGCCGAGCGCGGTTCGCGACGCCGGGCACGCGGGCAGCGGTGCGCCACTGCGCGATCTGCTCGCGCTTGCAGCCCACCCGCGCCGCGGCCTCGTCGTCGGTCCGAATGAGTCGGCCAAGCTGAATCGCTCCCTCGCTGCGTGTCCTACCCATACTCACCCCGTTACAGTGAACCGCCGTTCACGCTCCGCACCGCTCTCGAGGCTCCCCTGGGCCTGGAAACCCCCCACACTGTTGCCGGACGCCTCCGGGCCGCTCCTCGGTCGCCGGGGGAGGTTGGACGGGCTGGTGGACATCAGCAATGGCACCCCCCGCGCCCCATCGGCCGGTTCATGCAGTGGCCGTTGCCGCACGGTTTGCAGTCACAATCCGCGAACTTGCACCCGTTCACACCACGTGCTGCCGACTGGATCGCGGCTCGCTCTTCCGGGTCGTCTTCAGGGGGGGCGGTCCAACCGGTCCGACCGGGCCGACCATTTCCATGGCGTTCCAAATTTTCCCCAGAGTGTCTCGTATATGGCCACGTATGGCGATCGGGATCACTGCCCCCTTCCTCACGTGTTATAGGGATCCTGGTTGGACCGGTTGGACCAGCGCTAGAAGTGGCCGGATTGATAGTCGCTTCTCCCGGGCCAACCTCCGGGCCAACCTCCGGGCCAACCTCGAATCCGGGAGGGAGGTAGGACCGGGCTCGGCCGCCATCGCCTCGGCGCCTCGGACCCTTCTTCCAGCCCGCGGCGCGGATCGCCTCCGCGGCCCGCATCTCATCCGCGCGCGTCCGGTCCTGCACCTTCACCTTCACGGCGTCCTCGAGCACGTCGGTCGTGGTCACGCCGCGGGGGTCGTCGAGCTTCGTGGCCAGCCACCGAGCAACAGGCTCCTCCCAGGGGTCTCGCTGGCGGCGCTCCTCAGTCTCGTTGCCGCAGAGCGCGGCGAGCTCGGGCGTGTCGACGTACCACTTCTCGCCGGCCTTGAAGCGCACGAGGGCCTCGGCCCAGAGCTGATCGCGGTCGCGCCGGAGCGCGTCCACGTCGATGGTCGCGCACTTGACAGGCCAGAAGCGGCGATTCTCGTCGTCGACGAGGTAGACGTCGCGATTGGTGCTCCCGGCGAAGATGAGCCGCCGGGGGAAGTCCCTGGCCTGCCGACCGTAGCTCGGCCTGTACGTGTCGGTCTGCCTCGTGATGAATGCCTTGAGGGCCTCGAGCCGAGCTTTCGAGGCGCTGGACAGCTCGGCCATCTCGGCAATGAACTTGCCCCGAAGCGCCTGCGGCGCGTCCTTGTCGCCGATGTCGAGCTCGTCGTCGTAGAACATCGAGTCGTCGGGGCAGAGCGCGCGCAATGCCGACGACTTCCGAATGCCCTGCGGCCCTTCGAGCGTGAGGACGCAATCGACCTTGCAGCCAGGCCGGAGCGCACGCGCGACACCCGAGATCAGCCACCGCGGGCCGACCGCCCTGGTGTAGTTGTCGTCCGGCGCCCCAAGGTACGTCGAGAGCCAGCCGTCGAGGCGCGGCTTCCGGTCCCATCGCAGGGCGCGGAAGTAGTCGAGGAGCGGGTCGACGACTCGCTTGCGCGCGACCGCGATGATGGCCTCCTCGACCATCTTCGAGTTCAGGTCGAGGTTCCAGCGGCGCGAGAGCCAGGCGGAGCCACGGATCGAGTCCTCGGTCGTCCACTCCTCGGTCCGCACCGCCGGCGCCTCTTCCGGATGCCAGGCGATCGGCTTCGTGATGACGATGGCTTCGCGCAGCGCGTGGTACGCGAGCCTGCCGCGGAAGTCGGGGTCGAGCGTGAAGATGGTGATCAGGTTGGCGAGGTTCTTCCCGATCTTCAGGTCCCCCTCGGCACCAGAGCGGTAGAGCAGTCGCTTCCGGATCGCGTAGCGCGCGGCGTCGTCGCCATTCAAGCTCTTGGCCGCGCGATCGCGCTCCGCTGCGCGCTCGGCGGCGCGACGGCGAGCCTCCGCCTTGCGCGCGACGCTCACCGCCCTCTTCCAGTCGAGCAGGTTGACGTCGGTCTTCTTGATGGCCGACACCATCTCCTGGAACTCGGACGAGGTCTGCTCGAGCGCCGCCGCCGCCGCGATGACGTCGGGTTTGAATGCGACGCCGACCCCCTCGGCGTTGATGCGGGCCGCGAGGTCAACCAGGCCGGAACTCGCCGGCGCCGGCGGCGTCGCCGGCCCTGGGATGGGTTCGTCCGTCTCCCCCGCGCCCCGAGCGAGCACGTCGCCCCAGTCCTTCGCGCCATCGCCAGGCCGGAGCCTTCGGACCTCGGCCGCGCCCGCCCTGTACAGGTCTGCCGCCCAGCCGGCGACGACGCGGTCGCCTTCCGTGTCGGCGTCGGTCGCGACGAAGGCGACGCGGCCACGTGCGAGCTCCGCCCACGCCGGCTTCCAGATCGTCACCGACGGCACGCCGAGCACGAGCCGCTCGAGGCCGGCACGCCGATCGAGCTCGCCGCGGGCGATCGCGTCGAGGGCCCCCTCGGTGAACACGATCGGCAGGTGCGGGTCGGCGCCGGCGGTGCGCTCGACCCCGAACGGCCATCGAGGGGAGCGGCCCTCGGGGAAGACGTACTTGCTCTTCTTCTCCCCATCGACGCGCCGGCGCTGGACGACGTAGACGGTCCCGTCGGGCCGGCGCCAGAGGATCGCGAGCACGTGCCCAGCGTGACGGAGTGCGGGCACGCCTCCGGCGGTGCGGAGCTCGCCGCTCGAGTCGATCGAGAAGAGGCCCGAGAGCGCGAGCACCTTGGGCCCGAACCTGTCCTGCGCAGCCTCGAGGACGGCGCGGGCCTCGCGCATCGCGACCAGGTCGGTGCCTCCGGCCAGGCCGCGGCCTGCGACGTACCCCGCCACCGCCTCCGCTCCGGGATCATCGAGCGGCCCGGTGAGAACGGAGACGAGCTCGGCGAAGCGTTCGTCGTCGAGGGCGGGCATCGAGGGCTCCTCGACGACGGCGGGCCTCGGGGAGCGAGCGGCCGCCGGTGTCCGCACATCCTCGAGACGGACACCAGCGAGCTCGGCGGCGCGCTCCAGGACACGCTGGAAGTCCCCTCGAAGGTCCAACCCCTCCACCTGGGCGATGAGCGTGAGCGCGTCCCCGCTCCACCCGCACGCTTGGCACTTGCACCCGATCGTGCCGTCCTTTGCGACTCGGATCGAGCAACTCGGTTCGTCGTCGTCGTGCGCGGGACACCTGACGATCAGCCCCTGTGGCTGCCGCTTCGCCTTGGCGTCGAGTAACCCCAGCGCGGAGCAGAGCGCTGCGGGGTTGTCGAGCGAGCGCCGAAGCTCACGGGCACGGTCGGGCAGGTCTCTCATCGGCGTGCGCACTCCTGGTCGACGATCCGGCTGAGCCCCTTGTCGATCGCAGCGGCGATCGAAGCGAGCTCGCCGATGCGCAGCGACGTTCCCTTCCGGGTCGGGTGCCATTCGCCGTCGGAACCACGGAAGTAGATCCGGAGGTCCAGGAACGGCTTGCCGTTGTAGGAGCGCCGCGACAGGCAGAGCTTCTCCGTCTCGCCGCGTGGTAGCTCGAGCAGGACCTCGGCGTCGGCGCTGCCGTTCACCACGGCCCCTCCGCGCTCTTCTGGAGGCGGAGCAGCACCTCGGCGAGAGCATCCTCGGGCCGGGCCTGGTCGCGGACCACGGTCCAGGCCGCGGTGTGCGCGAACCAGAGGTCGTCCTGCTCTTGGAAGCCCGGCGGGTGCGCGATCGCGATCGTCAAGCCTCGCGAGGCCGCGAAGCCGATCTCGAACAGGGTGCCGTGGGCCGTCGTGCAGTCGATCCAGGCGAAGACGAGGTTCGCGGCCTTGATGGCCTGGAGGCACCGCCTAGCCACCTCGACCCGGTGACCCACGAGCCGCCCGTGCTTGTCGACCTGGTCGTCGAGGCTGCCCACGATGCACGCCGCGCCGCTCGTGTCCCCGGCCGCAAGCGCCCCGTGCTCGTTCCGGCCGTGCGCGCAGCCGTGGTCGCACGAGATGAAGTAGGGACCGACGTAGTCGTGCTCGCCGAGAACGACCTTCTCCAGCACGGGCCACTCCCCGACCCAGTCCGACGGCACCAGCCCTCCGGGTCGGTGTGTCCCGAGGATGCTGCCGCGCCAGTCGTTCGGCCCGATCTTGCCTGCCAAGTAGACCTTCATGTGCTGGTTCCTCCGGCCGCGCAGACGCTGCTCGAGGCGCACGCCGCGGCCGCGCCGCGCTTCGAGACGAATCGACAGAGCGCCCACTCCGTGAAGCGGGCGGCGAGATCGGGGTCGTGCGCCCAGATGACCGGGATCCCGAAGTCGGTCGTGATCGCCGCGGCGCTCGCGAGGATCGACTTCGGCGCCGCGAGCGACCTGTACGCGCCGATCGCCGCGCAAATCATGTCGGCCTCGAGGACGACCGCGCGGAACTCGTACCCGGCGAGCTTCTCCAACTCGCGCCAGAACCGCGGCCGCTCCCGCGTCACCGACTGCACGAAGTCGGCGAGCGTCTTCCGCTCGATCGCTGCCTTCGTCTCGTGTCCGATCGGTGCGTAGTCGCCGACCGGCAGCGTCCCCCTGATGACCTCGACGCGCGACGAGAAGGCGAGCGGCCGTTGCTCGCGGGTATCGCAAACGATCGTGACGGGCGCGGGCGCGCTCATCCGGCCCTCCGGCGCTCGAAGTGGACGCAGCCGGCGCGACACGAGAACGCCTCGGCCTCCGGAGCGGCGTCGGCGAGCTCAGAGACACAGGCTCTGTAGCTGGCGCAGTCGAGGCGGCGCACCCCCGCGATCGGCAGCATCTTGGTCAAGAGGCGTAGTGCCCGCGGCATCCTTGATCCCTCCGGGAGCGGAGGCGGAGCGGGCACGGTCCAGGCCGCGGACGCGGTCGGAAGCGGGGCCCGGCGGGCGCGGTGGACCTCACGCACTGACACGGGGAGGACGAGCGTCAGTTGATGCGGCAGCCACCCGCCCTCGGCCAGGGCACGGACTAGCGCCTGGCGTGCAGCGACGACCGCAGCATGCTTCCGGCGCGTGAAGATGAGGCGCGGCTCGACGCCGTAGTGGGCGGCGACCTCCTCGGCCAGGGCGCACATGTCCACGTCCCGAACGGGGGCGGCGAGCGGCGACACTTCGGCGACAGCGGCGCGCATGCGCGACACCTCGAGAGGTCAGGCCGCGGCGGGCGGCAGGTCGGGGTCAGCTACGGGAACAACGTCACGTTCGAGAGCTGCGTGATCACGCAGCTCGACGAGGAGCGCGGCAACCTCGGCGCGATCGGCACCCAGCTCGCCGGCGACAGCGATGACGCGCGAGTCGGTGAGCTCGAGGTCCACCTCGAGCAGTGCCTCGGCGCCGGCCATGATGATCTTCAAGACCGGGTCGGTGAACGCGGCTGCGCGGCGGCCGCCGAGATCCTCGAGACCGATCGCGCCGACGAGAAGATCGCGAAGGACCTCGCGCTCGGCGAGGGTGGCGGGGGTCACGACGGCGCTCCCACGCGGGCGAAGAGGAGATCGAGCAGGTGTCCGTCGGTGAGCTGCGGGCCGCCCGAGACCGACTCCAGGATCGCGCGGTCGAGCCCGGCGACGTCGACCACCTCGGCGACGATGGCGTCGAGCGATCGACGGCGGCCGACCAGGGCGTCGGTCTCTTGCAGTGCGCGGACGCGGCGCTGGAGGCCGGCGATCTGGTCGCGGACCGGGCCAGCATCCACGTCGTCGAGATCGAGTGTCGCGATCCAGCGCGCGAGGGCCGCGCTGGTCATGAGGATCTCACCGTCGGGGCGCTCGAAGACACCGTCGGCTACCTCGCGGGCCTTCACCGGCGCCCCCGAGAGGCGCGGAGGTCGGCCCGCGCGCGCTGCGCCGCCTCGATCAGCTCGGTCAACTCGCGATCGAGTCGGTCGGCCTCCTCGTCATCGATCTCGGCACCGGCCTCGACCACCGCGCGGGCGAAGTCGCCGACCTCGGCCATGACGCGGGCCACGTGCTCGGCCTGGGAGATCGGCGTCCTCGGCGCCGTCGCCTCGAGCCGCTCGGCAGCCGTCCGGAAGAAGCGGGCCGCGACTCGGGGCGAGGCCTCGACCACCTTCTCGAGGTTCACCGGCGAGAGCCCACCGCGCATCCGGCGGAAGACCTGCTCGTCGACCCCGAGGACGTCCGCCATCTTGCGGGCGGAGACGACCGGGTCGGCGACGATGGCGCTGTCGAGCGCGCCGGCAAGAAGAGCGCGGACCTCAGGGCGATGCGTCCGCGGGAGCGTGGGCTCGCGGACAGCGAGCGCGGTGGAAGGCGGCGTAGGGGAGGCATGGGCGCGCGACATGGGTTAGGACCCCGTCCGGGCGAGGGCACGGCCAAGCTCGGCGCGAGCGAGCGCGACACCGGGGGGAACGAAGGGCTGTGACGGAGGCTGGTGCCAGGCCGGTGCTTGGATGCCGAAGACCTGCTGGATCCGGCCGGCGAGGCGCAGGCTGGGCAAGCGATCGCCGTACAGGACACGAGTAATTTCGCCGGGATGGGCCCCAAGTTCGGATCGAAGGCGGCTGGTCCAGCCGCGCTTCTTCAGGTAGCCGTCGCGCTCGAGCTTCTTCCAGAAGAGTCGAGCGCCTTCGCTAAACCGAGAGCCCAGGGTGAGGCGGTAGGATGAAAACACCGGAGCATACTGGAGCCAAAACGCATCGATTGCAAGCGCCATCGATGGTGAAAGACTCTTGTGTCGATCTACCGGCGGGTGTCAGCATCTCGCACATGTCCCGCAAGCCGCGGCGGCCGCCGCCGCCCACCGCACCGACCGACCTCGACACGCTCGGCGCGCGGGTGCGCCTTGTCATCTACCTACGCAACCTGGGGATGAACGAGCTCGATCGGCTCGCGAAGAAGGAGCACGGGTTCACGAGCCGCCTCACAAGAAGTCAAAGGCAACCCCGTGCCGACACCCTGGGAGATCTCGCGGCTGCACTGAGGGTCCCCGCCGATTGGCTGCTCAATGGACCGCGGAAGCCGATGACGGATGTCGCCGGGAGTGCCGAAAGACTGCGGGCGACTTGCGCCGCAGTGTCGGCGGAGTTCGGCGAGCTTGCCGGAGAGGCAACTCTCCGCTGGGCTTTCGGCGCCCCAGGGCATCGCACGAACGACGGGAGGTTCGTCGTTGATGAGGAGCTCAGGCGGCTTCCCGCGCGGGCGTTCTTCGTGGCTGCTGTGATGGGAAACCTGAGCTACGTGACGGGCGTGGAGGACCACGCCGCCTGGGCGAACAAGCTGGCGTTCGTGAAAGTCGTCGTTGACTTGTTTCTGCAGAGCAACGCTGTCGCGCTCGACGACATGTTCTATGACCAGATCCTCGACGTCTTCACTTGGATGATGGCAATCCACGAGGAGGCCAGGATGGAAGCCATCGACGAGCAGGCCATCGCGCGGCGGCTTGCGGAGTTCCGAAAAAAACCGGCGAAGCTTCCGCTTCGTCGCATGGCGAACTGGTCGCAGATCGTTGCCGACGCGAGCGAGCGGTACAAGACCGTGCCCAAGTCGTACTTCGCGCTGGTCGGCGAACTCGAGAACGTCGGTTTCGCAGACGCACAGCTTGTGGGGGAATTCGCGCGAGCGCTCTGGGAGGCATCCACGAGGAGCCGTGACGCTAGGCGTCTCACTCGGAGACGCGTCGGCGCATCTTGACATCGATGCCGCGATGCTCCAGAGTCCGGGAACGCCATGCCGTCCCGGTCGCCCGCCTCCTCCGCTCGCTCCGCTCCCGCCGCCCCTGACGCTTGCGCAGCGCCGCCTACCGAGGCCGCCCGCTACCGGCTCCGCTCGGTCTACGAGGGAGAGCGCATCTACCTGGAGGACGTGTGGCTGCGCCGCGGCGGGCTCGGCGTGTGCGAGTTCGGCGTGTTCGCGCGGTGGACGAGCGATCCCCAGCGCGCCTGGACGACCGATCGCGACGCGGTCGCGAAGATGTACCGAGCGTTCTCGCCCGGCGAGCCTGACCTCCGCATCGTGCGGGTGGGAGGTGGCCGGTGAGCGCGGCCCTCGCCCTGCTCCGCGTCGACTTCCACGGCAGCGACCTGGATCTGGTGCGTCTTCAGGACGGCGACGTGGGGGCAGCGCTCCGCGTGGTCTGCGCCGACGTCGGGATCAACTTCGCGTCCCAAACGAAGAGGCTTGCCAGGCTGCGGAAGGCCGGAGCTCGCTGGGCAACCGTAGTCATGACGACAACGGTTGGCGCAGATGGCCGTGCCCGCCAGATGCTCGTGCTCCCGCGCCGGGCCATCCCGATGTGGGCGGCGACCCTCGACGTCTCTCGTGTCGCGGCCTCGAAGCGCGAGCGCCTGGCGCTGTACCAGGATGTAGCCGCCGACTTCCTCGCCGACCGCTTCCTCGGTCCACGGCTGAACCCGGCCTCCGTCGCCGCGCTCGTGGCGCCGTATGAGGCCCAGGTCCATGCGCTCAAAGTCGACAAGACGGCGTTGCTCGTCAGGTTGACCGAGGCGTCGAGGAGCACCATCTCACCGGACGAGCTCGCTCAGGTGAAGGGCCACATCACGGCGATCGCGCGGTCGTGGACGGAGCTCGGGAAGAGCAAGAGTGTGCGTGGTGCGCGGCGCTCGATCCAGAACGTGGTGTTCCGCCGCTTGTGGGCGGAGCGGGGGCACCGCTTGGACCTCCTGCCGCGCGCGCTCGTCCCGCAGATCATCGCCTCGCTGCAGACGCTTCGGGACGACGCCGAGCGTGACCTCCGGCGAGCTCGACCCACGCTGTTCGACGGAGCGCGGTCGTGAGCCGCTTCAAGGGCCCTCGCCGCCCGCTCACCCCCGAGCTGGACGAGGCGTTCGCCAACATCGGGATCGCCACGAACAGGCACCAGCAGGAGTTGCAGCAGAGAAGCCGATGGGAGGGGAGCGCCGGGGGCCCGGCTACCACCATCGATCGCACGGCCTACAAGCTTGCGCGGAGGGCCGAGACATCGCGCGCGGCATGGCAGCGGGCCGCGCCCTGGGCCACGACCGAGCGGTGCCTCGCTGACGCCCGGGCGTACCACCGGTTCGTCGAGGAGCAGGCGGCGCTCGAGCCGACCATCGCGTGGCAGCCCCCGACCGGCGACACGGAGTTGGTGCTCGCCATGCACGAGTTCGACAAGCTGACGACGCGGCTCGTCGACGAGTTCTCCATGTTGGAGCGAATCGCGGCGGCGCAGGCCGAGGCGCGCGAGGTGTACGACTGCTACTTCGCCTCGCTCCACTGGATGGTGAGGGAGCTCCCCGCCATCGTCGCCGAGTACCAGCGCCGCGGCGGCTCGGCAGAGTACCCGACGGCGCATGTCAGGTTCGGCGTCCACGCGGTGAAAGAACTGCTCGCGCTGCTTCGTCACGGTGACGCGGCAGTGCCGGTGCACTGAGGGCCGCCGTGATCTACGTCTCGGTCTGCTCCGGTCGGGTCCCGCACGCACGCGGCGCGGCGGCCAGGAACTGCACGCACATGGCCTGCGCGTGGTTCGTGCGGCCGACGAAGGAGCCCTTCCCGGCGCCCGACGTGGTGTGCGGCGGGACCTCGACCGAAGCGGCGAAGCTCCGCGCCGTGGAGCTCTCGCGCCAAGCCGGTCGTGACGGTGACGTCGAGGACATCGGACCGGCGTGGGCGCGCGCGCACCGCTTCCGCATGCGCGGCGAGCCCGCGTGGCCCGAGCAGCGCGCGGCCGCAAAGGCCGCCGAGCAGCTACGCCATGCGGCCTGGCAGGCGCGCTGGGCTCGCATCGAAGCGGAGCAGCGGACCGCCGCGCCCTTCGCGCACCTGAGCGACGAGGAGCTACAGGCCCGGCTCCGTGCCGCTCCGCGCGCCGCGTCGTGGACGACGCAGGACGAGCCGATCACGGAGGCCGAGCACCTCCTCGCCGAGATGATGGCCCGAGGCCGTGAAGCTCACCGTCGCTTCGTCGACGGCGCCGCGTTCGCCACGAGCACCGCGTTCGTCGTCGGCGTCAACGCGCTCTCCGCGCTCGACCTCGCGCCCGGCGCGACCGCCGAGGAGGTCCGCCGCGCCTTCCGCCGCCTCGCGCTGACCGCTCACCCCGATCGAGGCGGCACGACCGAGGCGTTCGTCGCCCTCGTCAAGGCGCGCGACGAGGCGCTGGCTGCGATCGGCAGCCCATGAAGAAGTCGGCCCCCGAGGCGCTGCCAGGCGCCGCGGAGGCCTTGGTCCCAACCCTGTCCAGGAGAAGAACCCGATGCGATCCAAGCATGCTACGTCGACGAAAGCAAAGTCCCCCTCGAAGGCCGCCCCCACCGAGCAGCCGACCGGCCCTGCCGCCTGGCACACGGTCGCCGCCGAGTGCGCCAACACCACCGAGCTCGCGGTCGATCACATCATCGACGGCGCCCACGAGACGGTGGACGACCTGTACGCCGCCAGCGACGCCGCGCGCGCGGAGATCGCGATGCGGTTGCACGCGCAACTCCGCCACCTGACCCGAGTCGCGCGACACGGACTGCGGTCGCTCGTCTCGACCGTCATCGACGCCGCCAAGGTGTCGCGATGAGCCGCGCGAAGAAGGCCAAGCCGGCGACGAGGACCACGGGGGCGGCTCCGGCGTCCGCCGCCCACGCTCGCTTTTCCCACCTGATCCACACCCTCGTCGACATCGAGGCGAACATCGGCGAGGCCGCTCACTACCTCGCCGACGCGCACCGGATCGCGCGCGACGCCTGCAAGCCGACCAGCAAGCAGGCAATCGGCAACCACGAGGGGGCGATCGGCGAGGCGGTCTACAGCGTCGGGCAGGCGCTGCTCGCCTGCGGGATGGAGACCCGCGCGCTCGCCGAATGGGCTCACCAGGAGCACGACGCGGCCCGCGCTGGGAAGGGGGTGCAGTCGTGAGCGGCATCGTCCTGCCGTTCACCAAGCCGGCGCACGAGCCCATCGCGTCGTCGTTGGATGCCGCCGAGCTCGCCTACAACGCCAACGTCGCCCGGCGCTGGACCGCTCTCATGGCCTCGACGGACGCCGCCGAGGTCGACGCGGCGATCAAGTGCGCGAGCAAGATGCTGGTCGAGCTCGGGGCATGCGTGCGCGATGAGGATAGCTCCTCTTACCTCGTGGCGGCGTGCGTCACGTCGATCCACGACGTGGACGACACCCTCCGCCGTCTGCGGGTGCGGGCCGCCACGCTCCGCCCGTCGTGCCCCATCATCCGCCTCAGCACCTACCGCCACGCGGTCGCCGATCGCCGCGTGCGTTCGGACCGACGCCACGCCAGGGCGCTCGAGATGGCGACGGTGAAGCCGTGACCGCCCGCAAGTCGCCCCGCTCGACGCGCCGCCCGCGTACCTCCGACGGCTCGCCGCCGACGCTGCGATCGGCGATGGTCGCCACGGTCGTGGCCGCCTACCGCGTCGCGCCCGTCGAGGTGGTCGAGGCCGCCGCGTTCGTGGCGCAGCGCCGCCGGGCGCGGAGGGCGGCCCAATGAGCATCGGGAAGAGGATGCTCGCCGCGCTCGGAGAAGCGCCCACCCTCGGCATCGTCGGGTGGGGCAAGGACTTCGACGTCGACGAGCACCGAGACGCGTTCGCGGCGCTCGAGCCGACCATCGCCGAGATGTGGACAGGCGCCGTCACCGCCTGCCCGCTCATCGCCGACAACAAGGTCATCGTCCCGATCCGGTCGCGGGCCGCTGTCGCCGAGGTGCTGCTCGAGCTCGCCGAAGCCCATGAGGCCGCCAGCCGCGCGAACGTCGCCGAGGGCGGGGAGGCCTTCACCGACGACTACCCCGCCGCGCTCCGGGGCGCCGCCAAGGTGCTGCGGAAGCCGCTGTCGATCCCTGGCGTCCTCGTCATGATCGTCGTGCTGGTCGACGAGACGGTGTCGATCATCGCCCTGCCCGAACAGCGGCTCCGCGCCGCCTCGGCGAGGCCCTCGTGAGCGCGCTCCCGGCCCTGTCCGCCGACGAGATCGAGCACGCCGTCGCGTACTACGGCGTCACCGCGCTCGCGCTCACCCTGAACGGTCTGCGACGCGCCCGTGAAGGTAAGCCGTTCTGCCGCCCGCGCCGGCACCTCGAGCCCGACGACGACGAGTTCGTGCAGACCACGTCGCTCACCGGGCCGGGAAACGTGACGCCGTGAAGCGCCCGCCGGCCCCCGAGACGGTGGTGGTCCCGCTCGCGATCCCTCGCGAGTTGCTCACCATCGTCGCGCCGCCGCCCGACACGCTCTCGCAGCGAAACGTCGAGGCGGCGACCGGGGTGCCGGCGCGGAAGTACCTCGAGATGTTGCTCTCCCCCGCGTTCCCGCTTCCGGTCACTCGGGAGGGCCACCTTCGGATCGTCGAGCGCCGCGCCTTCGTGGCGTGGCTGCTCGCCCGCGGCGAGTCCCCGCGAACGTCCGCGAACGACAGCGCAGCCGCACCGCCCGTCGAGGGAGAGGCGGCCCTTATCGCCGCGATGGGGCTCGAGCCCTCGCCGCCGCGCCGTCGCCAGGGTAGGGGATGACCGATGCCCGCCCCGCGCAAGGGTCAGGTCCGTTGGCGCAACGCCCGAGCCTACGCCCGCGTCCGGCTCTCACCGACATCTCGGCCCAGCATCGCGCTCTTCGCCGGCGCGTCCGAGCAGGCCGCCCAGGAGCGCGCCAAGCTCCTCGCCGAGCAGGCCGCCCGGCTTCGCGCGGTCGACCATCCGACGATCGCGCACGAGCTGCTCGAGCGCCTCGGCGTCGCCGGCACGGCCAAGGACATCAAGGACATCCTCGGCGTCATCGCCAAGGTCGTCGCCGGCGAGCTCGTCCGCCCCCTGCGACGGGAGGACTCGCCGACCTTCGAGTACGTCGCCAAGCTCTGGACGAGCGGCGAGCTGCACCGGCTGCACCCGGACCACGTGCGGTCGAAGAAGTCGCGCCTGGACGTGAGCCGGCTCAAGCGGATCAACAAACTGATCGGCCCGACCCCCGTCGCCGAGATCGGGCTGGACCACGCCGACCGCGTGATGCGCTCGCTGCCGGCGAAGCTCGGGAAGGCGACGCGACGCCACTACGCCCAGGTGATCCACAAGGTGCTGGCGCTGTGCGTCTTCCCGCTCCGACTGATCGCCGCGAGCCCGCTGCCGAAGGGATGGCTCCCCGCGGTCGGCAAGCCGCGTCAGGCCGTGCCGCTCTATCCCGACGACGATCGCGCGCTGCTCCGCTACACGCCGGTCCCGCTCTGCTGGAGGATCTTCTTCGGGTGGCAGGCGCGCGAGGGCATGCGCGAGAGCGAGAGCGGGCGCCTTCAGTGGAGCGACCTCGACATGGTGCGAGGCGTGGTCTGCCTCGACAAGAACAAGACGGACGACGCGCGGCCGCCGTGGCCGATGTTCCCGGGCAGCCTGGAAGCGATGAAGGTCTGGCACGAGCTCTGCGGCAAGCCGGGACCCGACGCCTTCGTCTTCGTCGACGAGAAGGGCAAGCCGCTCATCACCTTCGACGAGCACGGCGATCCGGTCGGCCACATCGCCCGGATCTTCCGGGAGTACCTGAAGGCTGCGCTCGTTGGCGCCGGCCTCGACCGCGCGCAGCTCTGGGAGACCACGCCGCTGCGGCGTCCGATCCGGCTGCACGACCTCCGCGCGCTGATGGTGACGACGGCGTTCGCGAACGGCCGCAGCTCGGAGTGGATCGGCGACCGGACCGGGCACACCACCTGGGCCATGCTGAAGCGGTACCGCCGGTCCGCTCGCTCGGTTGCAGAACTGGGGCTCGGTGATCTAGAGTCTCTCTCCCTCGCCGTCCCGGAACTCCGAACGAATGGACCCCGGAATGGACCCAAGGCAGAGAACGGCGGTGGGGGACGAGGAGGTAACTCCTCGGAAGTAGTGCAGTTGGCCCAGGTAGCTCAGTTGGTAGAGCAGAGGATTGAAAATCCTCGTGTGGGCGGTTCGATTCCGTCCCTGGGCACCGCGTCTCTGCGGCGCGCTCCGCGATGCCGGTCCCCGGCGCGAGCGTCGTCCACCACCGGCTGACAACGAGGAGACGAGGCATGCGGCGACTCACCATCAGCGGACACGCGTGCACCGAGACGCTGGCGCTCCTGATCGCGATGGCGTGGGCCGACGGCCGGCTCGACGACACCGAGCGCCAGGGCGTCCGCGGCGCGGCCGAGGTGCTCAACCTGCCGAAGGCGTTCCGCGATCGCCTGGACAAGTTCCTCGACAAGCCGGCCATCGTCGACCAGCTCCTGTTCGAGCCGCTCTCCGAGCGCGAGAAGGCGTTCGCCTTCGTCGCGGCCGCGTGGATGGCGCGCGTCGACGGCACCGTGCACCCCAAGGAGAAGTCGCTCCTCGAGGACATCGGCGCGGCGCTCGGCTTCGGCGCCGACCGGCAGACCGACCTCGCCAAGGTGGCGGCCGCGCTCGAGCCGCTCCCCGGCGGCGCGCGCAGCTGGTCGGAGGAGATCACCAAGCTCTTCCGCGCCATCCCCAGCACCCTCGACGAGCCTGGCAGCACTTTCGAGGTGAAGTTCGACTGAGTGTCGCCACCTCGACCACGTCGTGAACGTGGACGTGGAACCGACCCGGACACGTCGGCCGCACGTCTGTAGCGGCTCAACACCGCCCGACGGGCCGAGCGCCGCCCTACCTGATCTACGCCTCGACGTTGAACACGTCGCGCAGCCGCCCCAGGTGCGACGGCCGCGCGTCCGGGTGATCGATTCCGACGCGCAGCGAGATGGTCGTGCCGTTGCCCCAAGGCCACCACAGCCCGAAGGCGCGGTACGCGATCGCCTGCTGGTCGGTGAAGATCAGCTGCGCCGACCGGAGCCCGCCCGAGCGCTCGGCGAGATCGCGCAGCCGCTCCGGCGCCTGCGCGAGGCCCGCCGGCGTCCACTCCACCGGCAGCGCCGTGAGCGCGGCCGCGCGGGCCGCCGACTCGAACTGCGCGCTGAACGAAGAGGTCACGCACTCGAGGCGCGAGTCCCAGCTCCAGCCTCGCGAGGGCCAGCTCGCGCGCAGGGCGGCGAGCTTCTCGAACAGCGGCGCCCACGGATCGGTGCTTGTCGGCCGGACGACCATCGGGCCGAGATTAGCAACGTGCCGCGCCACGGGGCACGAAAACTCGCGCGGGTCCGCCCAGGGCTCGGCTGCTATTGTCCGCGTGTGTTCCTGCCCGTCCGCCACCTCGTTCGGCGCCGGGGGCCTGCGCCCGACGCGTCGGATGGTGTCGGGCGGCCCACGCTGCAAACCCCCCAGGATCTTCGCGCCCGCGCCGAAGAGGTGGCCGCGCTGCGGCGTCGCATCGCGTCCGCCCCGGGCGCGACCGAGGTGGATCCCGAGGAGCGCGACGCGGCGCTGGAGGCCGCGCGGCTGCGCCAGGCGCTCTCGGACGCGCTCGGGGAGGTCGATTCGTGCCGCAGCTGTGCGAAGGGACACCCGCTGCCCCACGGGCGCTGGAGCGGCGGTCACTGCTGCGGCGCAGCGACGGAGGTGCTCTTCATCGACGACGAGGTCGCGGCGCTGCGTCTGTCGGGGACGACGCCGGAGCGCCTCACGCCTCCCGCCGACGATCGCGCGGGATGCGCGTTCCGCGGCCCCACCGGGTGTGCCCTCTCGGTCGCCGATCGCCCCAACCTCTGCGTGCGCTACCTGTGCCTCGGCCTGGAGGCCGAGCTCCGCAAGCGCGGCGACTGGACCGAGGTCAGGGCGCTCTCCGTCGAGCTCGGGCGCGTCTTCGACCGCTTCCGCAGGCTCCGGGCGGAGCGTCTCGCGCGGGGCGCGCTCTAGCTCCCCTCGTCCGAACTCCTGCCGGACTTCCGACAGCGTCTCGGGCTCGCGCCCTATCCCCCAGGCGTCTCGACCGGGTCGTCCAGCGCGGCGATCGGGACCGGCGCATCGCGCGGCAGGTAGCCCTTCCAGCCGTACTCGACGGCGATCGCCCGGATGATTTCCTCCGCGAGCTCGGCGCCCGTGTCCGAGTTGGTCATCACCACCGCGCCGTCGCCCGAAGGGTACGCGACCAACAGCGAGCGGTAGCCGGCGTTGGCGCCGTTGTGCATGAAGCGGCGGCTCTCGCCCGATCCGGCGAGGAAGAGCCCGAGCGCGGCGTTCTTGATCTGCGGGCGGATCATCTCGCGGGCCCAGAGCGGGTCGAGCACGCGGCCGCGCGCGCCCGTCGCCGCGCGCTGGATCTCGATGGCGAAGCGCGCCAGATCGACCGGCGTCGTCCAGAGCCCCGCGGCCGCCATCTCGGGGTAGGTGTGCCAGCGCCCGGCGACCGGCCGGCGGCGCTCGAGCGTGCCTGCGGCGGCGTGATCGTGGAGGTCCTCGGGGAGCGGCTGCTCGAACGTCGAGTGCGTCATCTCGAGCGGGCCGAGGACGAGCTCCTTCATCAGCGAGGGGAACGGCCTCTGGGTGACGTCCATCATCAGCTGCTGCAGGACGGTGTAGCCGCCGCCGGAGTAGCGCTCGATGCTCCCGGGCACCGCGTCGACGAGGATCGGCGCCGAGTTGGCGGGAGGAGCGCCGGTCAGCACCTGGAACAACGTCGGCAGCGGAGCGCGCTCGTCGTAGCCGTTGAAGCCGTGGACGGTGATCGCGGCGCTGTGGCTCAAGAGCTCGCGCACCGTGACCGGGTGACCATGGAGGTAGGGGCTCTCGGGCAGGTGCCAGGAGACGAGGCGCCGGTTGACGTCTTCATCGAGGGCGAACGCCCCGCGCTGGGCGAGGACGATGGCGCCGAGCGCGGTCACCGGCTTGCTCACCGAGGCCGCCTGGAACATCGTCCCCGCATCGACGCGGTCCTCGCCTCCCGGCTCGCGCGAGCCATACGCCCGCGCCCACTCGATCGCGTAGCCGTGGATGACCGCGACGCTCACCGCCGGGACTTGGTAAAACGCCATGCGGGCGGCGATCGGCTCGCGGGGTGCCGGACGCCCGCCAGGCGCCCCGAGGGCCCAGAGGCCCTGCTCGACCCGGGCGATCCGCGGCGCGACCTCCGGCCCCATGGGCGGGAGCTTGGGGACCTCGGGATCGCGCCCGTGGCAGCCGAGCGCCGCGATCGCGACGAGGGCGCCGGCCAAGAGCGGCGGCGTCCGGCGGGGGCTCGAGGTGGGGGTCCGCACCTTCGCCGAGGACGATAGCGCCCCGGCGGCGCCGGCTCCAGGGCGCCGGGCCGGCCGGTCACCCCCTCTGTGAATCGTTCTCGACTTCCACGCAGAGTGGAACTAGACGCGTGCTGCCCGCGAGAAGGTTGCGGGTTCCACACAATGTCGGGCGGTCCACTCTCCGAGCGGACCCTAGGCAGGAAGACGGCGAGAACAACATGGCAACTGGAACTGTGAAGTGGTTCAACGACACCAAGGGCTTCGGCTTCATCACGCCCGATGGTGGTGGTGAGGACGTGTTCTGCCACCACACGGCGATCATGGCGGAGGGTTTCCGCACCGTGGCCGAGGGGCAGAAGGTCGAGTTCGAAGTGACGCGCGGCCCCAAGGGCCTGCAGGCGTCGAACGTGCGCAAGCTCGCCTGAGCGACGCTCCACTTCACTGCAGGATTTGGCGAGGCCCGGGAATTCCCGGGCCTCTTGCCATTTGGCGGGGGCTCTCGCCCCCAACCCCGGCCGGGTCGAGTTGACCCCCGCGCGAGCGGGCGTACGGTCGGCGCATGGAGCCCGCCCGCATCGGTCCCCTCCGCGTCCATTGCCGGGGAGGCGCCGACCGCCGGGGCGGCGGCGAAGGGCCGGCGATCGTGCTCTGCCATGGCTTCGGCGCCCCCGGCCACGATCTCGTCGACCTGGCCCGCGCCGTCGACGCCGGCCGCGAGGTGCGCTGGTTCTTCCCGGAGGCGCCGCTCGAGCTCGACGTCGGCTTCGGGATGACCGGGCGGGCGTGGTGGGAGATCGATCCGATGCGCCTCCAGCGAATGCTCGAGCGCGGCGGCGCGCAGGCGCTGGCCGAGGAGACGCCCGCCGGAATGGCCGAGGCGCGCGCCGCCCTCGAGGAGACGCTCACCGCGCTCGGCCGCGAGCGGGGCGTCCAGCGCTCCACCACGCTGCTCGGCGGCTTCTCGCAGGGGGCGATGATCTCGACCGAGATCGGCCTCCACGCCGACGCGCCCTTCGCCGGCCTCGTGCTGATGTCCGGCACGCTCCTCTCGGCCGACCGCTGGCGCGCCGCCGCCGCGCGCACCGCGCCGCGGCTGTCGGTGCTCCTGAGCCATGGGCGGGCCGATCCCCTGCTGCCCTTCTCCGGCGCCGAGGCGCTGCGCGCGCTGCTCGAGGGGGCCGGTGCGACGGTCGAGTGGGTGCCGCACGCAGGGCAGCACGAGATCCCGCCCGTCGTGCTCTCGCGTCTCGGGGCCTTCGCGCGCGACCGGCTGAGCGCGGGCTGACGTCAGCTCGAAAGGGACGACGGCACGGGCCAGAGGCGCCGGAAGCCGACGCCGACGACGACCTCGTCGGCCCGCAGCACGAGCCCTCCGAAGCGGCACCTCTCGACGAGCGTGCCTTCGGCGAGCTCGCCCAGCTCGTCGCGGTAACGCACGCGCTGCCCCTCGCGCAGCCCGCCGAAGACCCGCGCGTCGTCGGCGATCGCGGAGAGCTCCTTCGGCACCTCGGGCCCCGGCGGTAGGGCGTCGGAGCGGGGCATGCGCCGGACGATGCCCTCGGCGACCCAGACGAAGAGATCGGCGCCGTCGGCGCAGACGACGACGGCTTGCTTCACGCCGCCGCCGTCGACCGGCAGCGCGACGATCTCGCCCGAGCCAGGCTCGCTCGCGGCGCGACCGCCGAGGCGCTTGCGCGTCGCGTTCACCGTCGGCGGCCCGACGGCGGCCGAGAGCTGCGTCAGCGGGAGCGAGACCTTGCGGTGCATCGCGACGAATCTAGCAGGCCGTCTCGATCGCCGAGAGCTGATCGTTGCAGTCCTTCACCCCGGAGGGAGAGGGGGCACCTGGGGAGCCCGGGGGCGAGGCCCCGGGCTGCGGGCCGCTTCGCGACCGCCGACGTGATGCCTGCTTCCGACGTCGCATCAGCCTGCTGCGCTTTCCCAACCACTTCATCGTCGGGCACCCCGACCGTGTGATCGAGATCCGTCAGGTCCCTCGTCCGCGAACCCCGTCCCGGTCGCCGGCGGCCCGCCCGCGGTCAGCCGTCGCCCCGGGCAGGCGGCGCGTCGTCGCCCGGCAGAGGCGGCAGCGCCGTGGCCACGTCGGTCCCCGGGGGGACCAGGTAGATCTCGAAGGTCGGCGGGTAGGTGTCGGTCGTGACCTCGACCTTGTCCGGGCCTCCGGCGAGGTGGATGACTCGCGTCTTGCGGATCGAGAGCCCGCGGATGCCCTTCTGCTTGAGCTTCACCTTGCCGGCCTCGAGCCACGGCGCCTCCTCGATCTTTCGCTTGTAGGCGGCGACGCCGACGGTGTCGGTCGAGAAGTCGACGGTCGCGGGCTTCTCGCGGCCGAGGAGCTCGAAGACGAGCGTGCCCTTCTGGGTGGTGGCGTGGACCACGATCGGGAACTCGAACGGATTGCGGAGCTTCAGGTCGACGACGGGGTAGACCACCGTCGCGTCGAGCCCGAGGTGGATGTAGCCGCTCGGGCGCGAGTGGTTGGAGCGCTCGACCACGTCGATGCCGCCGAAGAACGCGGCGGCGTGCAGCGTCCCGGCGACCTGGCAGGTGCCGCCGCCGATGCCCTCGCGCATCTCGCCCTTGTAGATCTCGGGCGCCGGGGCGAAGCCGTTGTCGAGGCTGCGCGGCCCGACGTTGTCGTTGAACGACACCACCTCGCCGGGCATGAGCACGACGCCGTCCATCTGGCTCGCGGCGCGGGCGACGTTCTGGGCGCGGCCGGCCTGGCCGCCGAGGTAGCCGTAGCGCGTGGTGAACGTCGAGAGCACGCGCGACGTGTCGATGCCCACCACCGCCTCGCTGGAGGCGAGGGGCGCGATCTCGAAATCCGGCACCTCGACGTCGGCGTCGGCCGAGGCGCCGAGCCCGTCGAGCGCGCCGGCGGCGGCGTAGACGTCGAGGTAGCGCCCGGCGCGGTGAGGCGTCGCGGTGCGGCGGGCGAGGTCGAGGCGCGCGGCCTTCGGCGGCGTGTCCGTCTCCTCCTTGTGGCGCGCGAGGCGCTCGGCGAGCGGCTCGGCGGGGAGGCTCACCCGAACGGGCACGTCGAGGTGCCCGCGCCGCGCCTCCAGCGCGGCGTCGAGGCGCGCGACGAAGTCGCCCTCGCGGCCTACGGCGTGCGCCTCGCCGGCGATGCGGTCGACGTCGACGGTCGCGCCGAGCTCGAGGAGCGAGGCTTCGGCGACGATCCCGCCCCCGTGGCGCAGGCGCACCCGTCGATCGAGCAAGGCCCGCGCCCGAGCCTCGGCGACGGCCCGGGCATCCTCGCCGGGCCCCACCTCGACGCCGCCGACGCGGAGGCCCGCCGCGAGCGCCTCGCCGCGCGGGAGCACCGCGCGCGCCCAGCCGACAGCGCCGCCCACCGCGGCGCCGAAGAGGGCGACGGCGGCGGCGACGCGCCAGGCAGGTAGGCTTCGGCTCGGCATGGTCGGTGGAAGCGGCGGCTCGCAGGCTCGGCCCGAGCCCGCCATGGAATCGACGGCTCGCGGGGCAGGAGCCCCACAGGTGATCGAACAACGCTCCGGAGACTCGGGAGCATCCTAATCGATCCCACCCGCGGAGACCGCAGAACCCGGACGCCCCAGAGAGCGCGCGCTCACGGCGATCCGGCTCACGTGGGCGCGCTCACCGCGCGGCTCGGAGCGCGGACGTCTGCGACGCTCGACGCCCAGGCGACGCAGACGGAAGCGCGCGTCCGGGCCGCGTCGTCGCGGCGGTCGGTCGGGCGGGTTCGGGTGCAACGGCGGCCGCGGCGCCGCGGAGGGCCGTCAGAGCCCGATGGCGCCGCGGTAGATCCACCCCGTCTTGGAGCCGGTCTCGACCTTGAACCAGTCGTTCTGGCGGCCGACGAGCTTGACCTTCGTGCCTCGGACGAGGCGCGCGATGACGTCGCCGTCCTTCGGATCCTTGCGGACGAGGGCGGTGTCCCAGCTCACGGTGGCGCTGCCGGTCGCCGACGACTCGCTCGTCGTCGAGCCGGCCGCGCCCTCTTCGCCGTCCTCGCCCTCGGGCTTGGGCGCCGCGGCGGGCGCCTCGTCCGGCGGGGCCTTGCCCGGCGGGTAGAACGTCGCGCCGTAGAAGAGCGTGTAGCGGCGGTGCTTGTGGGGCACGTCCTCGAGCGCCACGTTCGCGAACTCGCGCGCCGCGCACTGGAGGATGCCCTGCACCGTCGAGGAGGGCAGCGTCGTCTTCTTGCCTTTGACGACGTGGACCTCCTTCTTCTGGAAGTCGATCTCGAAGCCGATCGAGAGCTTGCCGTCGAGGCCGATGGCCGACGGGCACTTCGCGAGCTCCTTGACCTTGGGCACGGCGACCGGGTCGAACTGGAGCTTGCCGCAGTCCTCGACCTTCTTGTTCTTCTCGTCGAAGCACTTGGTGATCTTGCCGGGCCCGACCGTGACCGACTCGCGGCTGAGGGCGGGCGCGTCCGCGGAGGCGCCGGCGCTGGGGGCGGCGGCGGCCGCGGCGGCCGGGGCTGCGCTCGGGGCGGGCTCGGCGGTCGCCGCCGCGGTCTCGGCGGGGCGGGCGTCGCCGGGGACGCCGGGCCCGATCGCGACGCCGGCGAGCTTGGGCCAGGCGATGCCGAGGATGAAGCCGGCCGCGCCGATGATGCCGACGCGCGACCACACGGGCTGCTCGTCCGACGGGCGCGGGATCTCGACCTTGAGCGGCGGCTCCTTGCGGGCGTTCGACATCGACTCTCCCCGTTCCGGTAGCACAAATGCGGGCGCAGCCGGAAATAGTCCGCGGCGGCGCCGAGGAGCGGGTCACATCGCGTCGAGCAGCGCGCGGACCTTGGCCTGGGCGACGGCGTAGGTCGCGTCGACGCCGTCGCGGCGCGCGTAGCAGATGCTCGTCGCCCGGAGCGCGTCGCCGGCGCCGAAGCGGAAGCGGAGGGGGCGCTCGCCGCCGGTGAGCTCGATCGAGACCTCGAGCGTCGGCTTGTCGAGGCCCTCGTGCTTCTTCGGTGCGCCCACCGAGGTCGCGCCCTCGGCGAGGAGATCGGCCAACGTGTCGCGGACGGCCGCGGCGCGGCGTGCGGCCGTCGGATCGTCGGGCGAGGCGCCCTGGATCCGGAGCGCCTGACCGGAGCGCTCGACCACGAGCCTCTTCGCGCCGGCGGCGCCGGGCGCGGTCAGCGTCACGCGCGCGATGCGCCCCGGCTCGACCATGAGCACGCCGCGATCGAGGAGCAGCCGATCGGCGATGAGCTCGAGCCGCTGCGGTACCACGAAGACCGCCGGATCGCCGTCGAGGGCGGCGAACGATCCGCGGTCGGCCGGCCCGCCCACGCGCACGCGCACCTTCCTCCGCTCGGGCGCCGCGGCGTCGGCGGGGCGGTCCTCGGGGTCGTCGCCGATCTCGGCCTCGAGGACGAGGCGCGGGGAGGCGAGGCCGAAGCCCCCGTCGTCCTCGTCCGCGACCCAGCGCTCCGCCGAGAGATCGCCGAGCGCGGCGGCGAGATCGCTGGCGAGCCCGATGTCGGCGCGCAGGCCCTCGCCCTTCGGCTCGAGCAGGCGCCACGCGCCGGTGTCGGTCCGCTCCAGCGACTGGACCTCGGCGCCGCGGGTGAGGCGCAGCGAGCGGAAGCGCTTGAGCGGCTCGTCGATGACCTTGCGCGAGCGGAGCGAGAGCTCGGTCGGGGTGAGCTCGCGGGCGCGCTCGCGCGGGATCTCGAGCACCGCGCCGTCCTCCTTCCGGCGCACGTAGGCGACGTCGCCCTTCTCGGCGCCGAGCTCGAGGATCTCGACGCGCTCGGCCTCGCCGCCGCCCGCGGGGCCGGCCGCGATCGCCGAGACGAGCCGGAGCGTGGCGCGCGGCGAGGCGAGCCCGAGCTCGACCGGATCGCCCTCGACGAAGCCCCGCGCCTCGATGCCGAGCAGCCCCTCGACGAGATCGCGCCCGAGGTCGGCCGGGACGTCGCGATCGGCGGGCGCGCGCAGGTGCCACGACGACGCGGCGCGGGCGAGCTCGAGCGATCGGCCAAGGGCGGTGATCTTGAGCTCGGTGACCTCGTCGAGCGGCGCGCCGAGGAGGCGCGCGTCGGCGAGATCGCCGGCCGGGACCGAGAGCGACTCGAGCACGCCCTTGGGCACGCACGCCGACGCGCGGGTGGGCTCGCGGCGGATGGCGACGACCTGATCGACGCTCGCAGGGCAGGCGCCGCCGAGCTCGATCACGGCGCGCTTCTGGCCGGCGTCCTTGGGGACGAGGGTGAGCGTCACGCGCTTGGCCGCGGCCCGGTCGGCGTCCGCGTCCGAGAGGAAGGACTCGGCCTCCATCAGCCCGAGCGCCCCGAGGAGCCGGTCCATCGCGGCCGCCGCGACCCGGCGACCGGCGGAGGGCCCACCTTCGTCGAAGCGCCACCCGGCGCCGCGGCCGCCGCCCCAGGGCGCGCGCGCGAGCCGGCGCTCGCCGCCGTCGCCCTCGAGCGCGATCGCGGAGAGATCGCTCGAGAAGTAGGGGAGGAAGGTGCGCGACCGGAAGCGGTCGACGCCGATCTCGAGCGAGGCCGCGAGCTGGGCGGAGACGACGATCACCTCGCCGCCGATCTCGGCGTAGCGCGCGCCCGGCGGCGTGGCGGCCCCGCCGCCGAGGGCGAGCCGGTACGCGAGCGGCCCCATCGTGACGCCGACGGAGAGCGCGGGCGCGTCGAGGCCCGCCGCGGCCCGGTCGACCGAGCCGGCGGCGACGCGGCGCTCGTGGACGGCGTAGCGGAGCTTGCCGAGGTAGTCGTCGACGGTCTGCGGATCGGCGGGGTAGGTGACGCCGTCGACGGTCACCGACCATTCGCCGGGCGCGCCGCCCTGTGCGAGGGTCCGCGCCAGGCGCGCCTCGCGGCCCGCCGCTTCGACGGTGAGCTCGGTGATGTCGTCGGGCCGCCACGCGGGAAAGAGGTTGCGCGCGCGCGCCGAGGCCTCGTCGGTCGAGACCGCGCCCCTGTCGAGGACGAAGAGGACGACCGCGAGCGCGGCGGCGAGCGCGACCAGGACGAGCGTCGTCGCGTGCCGCCGGAGCGCGCTCATCGGCGCTTCCCTCCGTCGCGTCCGCGGCGCCCGGGCTCGCGCGCCGAGCCCTTCTCGTCGGGGCCGCCGGACCGCCCACCGCCCTTGGCCGGCGTCGGGTGCGCCTCGCCCCCGCGGCGGGCGCCCTCGCGCGCGCCGCGGCGCTCGGTGCTGGTGCGCCGGAGCATGACGCTGATGCCGAGCAGCAGCGAAGCGAGCGGCACGAAGAGGACCACGTACCGGAAGATCCAGGTGAGCCGGTCCTCGGTCATGTGGAGCCCGGCGGTGAACGCGGGCTTCGAGGGGATGTCGAGGGCGACCGGCTGCGCCGCGAGCCACGCGATCGCGCTCTCGACGAAGATCATGGTCCCGCGCAGCCCCTCGTCGCGCCAGTTCGCCGCCTGCAGCACGCTGCTCGAGCCGACCACGACGACGCGCGGCCCGTGCGGCGCGTCCGCCCGCGTCTTGGGGAGCTCGGCCGCGTACGCGACCGTGAGCGGGCCCTTGTGATCGGCCTCGCCGGGCGACGGCGCCGACGGGTGCTTGGCCCACGCGAAGAAGTCGACCATGCCGAAGGAGGCATCGCTCGTCACCAGGAGCGGCACCGGCGCCGCCGTCCCGCCGCCGGTCGGGGTGAGCGAGCTCGCCACGGTCATGACCACGTCGAGCCCCTGGTCGCGCTCGGCGGCCTTGAGCAGCCCGTCGGTGATGGCGTGCGGCCTGGGCGCGGGCAGGAACGTCTCGCCGAGCCCACCGCTCGCCCGGCGCGCCGGATCGAGCTCGAAGACGAAATCGCTCTCCAGCTTGACGCCCGCCGCGGCGAGCAGCTCGTCGGTCCCGAGGTCGAGGTAGCGCTCGTCCTCGCCCTCCGGCTCCTGGCCGACGACGAGCAGCGCGTTGCCGCCCCCGACGAGGTAGGCGCGCAGGCGCGCCACGTCCTCGGCCGGCACCTTCTGGCTCGGGCCCGCGAGCACGACCAGGCGGCAGGTCGCCAGCTTGTCGCGCTCGCCGGGGGCGGCCCGCGTCGGGGCGATCTCCTCGACGTCGTAGTTGTTCTTGCCGAGCCGCGCCCGGAGCGGCCCGAGCGCGCCCTCGAGCGACGGCTCGCCGTGGCCGGTCGTGAAGCAGACCTTGGGCCGCTCGCCTCCGACGACGCTGCGGATGGCGCCGGTGAGGGCCTGCTCGAGGCGGGGCCGGGCGCGCAGGTCGTCGGCGTCGTCGACCTCGACCAGATCGCGCGGCGTGATGAAGTGCGGCTTGTCGCCCCGCACGACGACCACCGACGCGTCGGTGACGATGCGGCCGTCGTCCGTCTTGCCCGGGACGATGCCGAAGCGCTGCTGCACGGCCAGGAACTCGGCGGGGTGGCGATCGGGATCGGTGTAGCGGACGTCGAGCCGCGTCGTCTCCGCTCGGTACGCGGCGAGGAGGTGCTCGAGCGAGACCTCGAGAGGATCGCCCGGCGAGAGCAGGACGTAGACCTGGACCGGCTCCTCGAGGGAGCGGAGCGTCTGCAGCGTCGCGTCGCTCAGGGTGTAGAGGCCGCCTTGGGTCCAGTCCCAGCGCCGGTAGTGGCGCGCGACGAGCACGTTGACGAGGACCGCGAGGATCATGGCGGCGACGATGCCGGCGCTCACCGAGAGCTTGGTCGAGAGCGGCGTCGACGCCGCCCGGGGATCCTCCCTGTCGGGACGCGCCTCGGCGTCGCCGGGCGCGGGCGGCGCCGCCGCCGTCGCCTCGGCGGAGGCGGCCGCCTTGGGCTTGCGCTTCGGCTTGCTCACCCCCACCTCCACGCCTCGACCGCGCGCACGGTCACGAAGAGCGGCAAGAGGATGAGCGTCGCGTCGAAGGTGAGCCGCCGCAGATCGACGATGCCCTTCGAGAAGTCGTTCATCTGCGTCCACGGCGAGACGTAGGCGCAGACCTCGTGCATCGGGCCGTCGGGGAAGATGAACTCGCCGATGCCGAACGTGAAGAGCCCGATCAGCGCCATCGCCGAGAGGACCGCGGCCGTGAGCTGGCTCTTGGTGAGGGCGCTCGTGAGCGTCCCGATCGCCAAGTACCCGGCGCCGACGAGGGCGACCGCGAGGTACGAGGCGCCGACGACGCGCCAGTCGACCTCGCCCGACTGCCCGATGAGGAAGATGTAGATCACCGTGGGCGCCCACATCGCGAGGTAGGTCACGAGCGCGGCGCCGTACTTCGCGAGCACGACGCCTGCGGTGCCCACGGGCGCGGTGAGCAGCGCCTCGATCGTCCCGCTGCGGCGCTCCTCGGCGAAGAGGCGCATCGTCAGCAGCGGGCAGACGAAGAGCAGCGGCAGGTACAGGAGGATCGTCTGCCCGAAGAACGCCTGCACCGGGCCGCCGTCCGACGAGAGATCCGCCTGGCCGGCGTAGTGGCTGACGATGAGGAAGAAATGAAAGCCCTGCACCAGCAGGAACGCGGTGATCAGCACCCACGCGAGCGGCGTCACGAACAGCGCGAAGAGCTCGCGCTTGAAGATCGGCCAGAAGCCCCTCACGCGTCGTCGCTCCCTCGGGCCGTGAGCTCGCCGAACACCTGCTCGAGCGAGGCGGCGCGCCGGGCCACCTCGCGCACGCCGAGGCCCGCCGCCACGAGCGCTCGGACGAGCTCCTCGGTCGTCGGCCCGGCGTCCGCTCCGGCGTCGAAGGCGACCGCGATCGAGGCCGTCCCCTCGCGCTCCTCGCCGGCCGCGTCGGCCGCCCGCACGCCGGAGACCGAGCGCGCGATCTCGAGCGCTTGGCGGGCGTCGCCGCGGATGGAGAGCGCGATCTCGGAGGGGCGGCTCATCGCGCGGATCTCGTCGATCGATCCTTCGGCGACCAGCCGGCCGCGCGCGATCACCAGCGCGCGCGAGCAGGTCGCCTCGACCTCCGAGAGGATGTGGGTCGACAGCAGCACGGTGTGGTCCTCGCCGAGGCGGCGGACGAGCGCGCGGACCTCGCGGATCTGGTTGGGATCGAGCCCCGCGGTGGGCTCGTCGAGGATGAGGAGCGGCGGCGAGGCGACCAGGGCGTCGGCGAGCCCGACGCGCTGGCGATAACCCTTCGAGAGGTGGCCAATCATCACGTCGGCCATGTCCTCCACATTTGCGTCGGCGAGGGCGCGCGCCACCGCGTCCTTGCGCCGGCCGCGGGGCACGAGCTTGAGCTCGGCCCGGAAGGCGAGGTACTCGGCCACCCTCATCTCCGGGTAGAGCGGCGAGGTCTCGGGCATGTAGCCGATGGCCGCCCGGGCCTGCGCCGGCTCGGCCACGATGTCGTGCCCGGCGATGCGGACCGCGCCCGAGGTGGCCCCGAGGAAGCCGGCCAGGATGCGCAGGGTGGTGCTCTTTCCAGCCCCGTTGGGCCCGAGGAAGCCGACCACCTCGCCGCGGTCGACGCGGAACGACACGTCGCGGACCGCGACGAACGAGCCGTAC
Source organism: uncultured Polyangiaceae bacterium (assembly GCA_964372055.1). GTDB lineage: Bacteria > Myxococcota_A > Polyangia > Polyangiales > Polyangiaceae > CAYJPW01. Next base: position 6,373 of record CAYJPW010000007.1, on the reverse strand, counting down.
GACTTGCTCAGGTGCTCGGCCTCGATCATCCCGGATCCCGGGCTTAGCGCAGGCCTGCCCGAGGGGGTAGCCGCGATGGCGCCGGCGCCCCTGTTCCAGCGGAAGGGCTCGCGCCCTCCCGCCCGCCGCGAGCGAATCGCGGCGGGACCCACCCTCCGCGAACCGCTCGAGGTGATCGAGACGTGGCTCCGCTTCGGGCCTTGCGTTCTCGAGATGATGGAGGATGGCGCATCGATGGCGCTTCCTCGTCTCCGGATGAGGGGGCCCCGTTCTCTGGCGGTGGGGCGGCCCCGGTGGTACGAAGCCGGCCAACGCGATGGATCAGGCCCTCCTCCGCTCGTACCTGGCCACGATCTACGAGCTCCCGACGCCGAACGGCACGCTGCGGGCTTCGCTCGACGGCGAGAGCACCCAGGACCGGGGGGTCCTGCCGGAGCTGCTCACCCGCACCTTCGCCCTGCTCACCGCGTACAACCCTCGTTCGATGCTCCTGCCGCGCCGGGTCAACGACGGGCGGCACACGGTGATGCGCGATCTGCTCATCCTCGGCTGCTACCGCGTCGAGCCCTGCGTCGGCTCCGAGGCCGAGCCCGAGGGCGTCTGGCGCGAGCCCGCCTGGCTGGTGCACGGCATGGACCGCGAGGAGGCCATCGCCTTCGGGAGGGTCTTCCGCCAGAACACCATCGTGTACGCGGCCGCGGGCCGGCCCGAGATCATCGTCACCGATCCGACGGCCGACGACGTGGGACGGAGCTTCCAGGGCAGCTGGCGCGTCCGGTCGTGATACCTTCGGCGGCGATGCGCATCGGGCGAGGCATCGGAGCCGCCGTGATGGCGGCGGGTCTCCTGCTCTCGGGCTCTGCTTGCGAGAAGAAGCGCGTCGACGAGTGCAACGCGCTCATCGGCGTCATCAACGGCGGCATCCAGAGCCTCGAAAAGAAGGAGCCCAAGTTCGACGCCAGCGGCATCGGCGAGCTCAAGGGCCTCGCCGACGTGCTCGACAAAGTCGCCGGCGACGCCGAGAAGGTGAGCCTCACGGTGGCCGAGCTCAAGGGCTACGCGTCCGAGTACCAGTCGATGTCGCGCGCCGTGGCGAAGTCGGCCCGCGAGATGGCCGCCGCCGCCGAGGCGAAGGACGAGAAGCGCATGGCCGCCGCCCAGGCGGACATGGAGAAGGCCGTCAAGCAAGAGGACCCGCTCGTCGACGGCATCAACAAGTTCTGCATGGCCGAGTAGCCGTTCGCGGCCCTCGCGCCGCGGCGTCAGGGCGAGACGATGAAGCGGTACCCGACGCCGCGGACCGTGACGAGGTGCTTGGGGCTCGTCGGATCGTCCTCGAGCTTGCTGCGGAGCTGGAGGATGAAGTTGTCGATGGTGCGCGGCGTGCCGTGGTGCGTCGGCCCCCAGACCTTCGCCTGGATCTGATCGCGCGAGAGCACCCGGCCGCCCGCCTCGACGAGGCAGACGAGGACGTCGAACTCGGTCGCGGTGAGCTCGACCAGCTCGCCCCCTCGCCGCACCTCGCGCGTCGCCGGATCGATCTCGATGTCGGCCGCCCGGATGGGCGCGGCGCCGTCGGCGCGCGCGATCGCGTCGCGCCGCAGCACCGCCTTCACCCGGGCGAGCAGCTCGGCCAGGCCGAAGGGCTTGGTGATGTAGTCCTCGGCGCCGAGCTCGAGGCCCATCACCTTGTCCATCTCGGCGCCGCGCGCGCTCAGCATGATCACCGGCATGGTGTGCCGCTCGCGGCGGAGGATCCGGAGCATCTCGAAGCCGTTGAGGCGCGGGAGCATGACGTCGAGGATGAGCAGGTCCACGCCGCCCGCCCGGGCCCGGGCGAGGCCGCTCTCCCCGTCGCTCTCGACGATGACGCGGTAGCCCTCGGCCGTGAGGTTCATCTCGAGGCCCATCGCGATGCTCTGGTCGTCCTCGACGACCAGGACCGTCCGCGGGGCGGAGCCTCCCGGCGTGCCTCGGTTCACGATCTCACCCCTTACCACGACTTGGCGTCGTCGGGCGCGCGGGCGGGGGGCGCGGGCGGGCTCGAGGCCGGTTCGCGGCCGCTCGAGCCCTCGTCGGCGGCCGGCGCCGACGACCGCCGCGCGGGGGGGTGGGTGCGGAGCAGGAGCGTGAAGGCGCTGCCCTTGCCGGGCTCGCTGTCCACGACGACCTGTCCGCGGTGCGCGCGCATCACGTGCTGCACGATCGCCAGCCCGAGCCCGGAGCCCTCCTGCTGGCGCGCGAGGAGGTCGTCGACGCGGTAGAACTTCTCGAAGATGCGCTTGTGCTCGCGGCGGGCGATCCCTTTGCCGTTGTCGCGCACCGTGATGCCGACGTCGCGATTCGCCGCCATGCGCGCCGAGACCTCGATCTTGCGAGGCTGCCCGCCGTACTTGTACGCGTTCGAGAGCAGGTTCACGAGGGAGTCGACGAGCGCCCCTTTGTCGCACCAGATCGGCGGCAGGTCGGGCGCGACGTCGATCGAGAGCTCGACGTGGCGCCGCTCGCGGGTGGGCTCGAACGCGGCGACCGCCTCGTCGATCACGTGCGCGACGTCCTGCTGCGCCATGTCGTAGACGCGGCGCCCGCTCTCCATGCGTCCCCAGTCGAGCAGCCTGTCGATGAGGTGCTGGAGCCGGGCGCTCTCCTTGTTCAGCGCCTCGATGCAGCGGTCCTCGCTGGTGACGTCGCCGCGACGGAGGATGAGCGTCTCGGTGAACATCCGGATCGAGGTGAGCGGCGTGCGGAGCTCGTGCGACACCTTCGAGACGAAGTCGGCCTGGAGCTCGGAGAGGTTGCGCTCGCGGCGGAGGAACACCCAGACCAGGATGACTCCCGTCGCCAGCGTCCCCGAGAAGGTGATCACCAGGATCCCCAGCAGCACGTTGAGCCGCGCCTCGCCGAACACCGTCAAGAGCACGCCGACGGCGGAGAGGAGCACGCCCGGCACGATCACGAGCGAGACGAGCAGCTGGACGATGCGGCGATAGCCGAGCGTCGTCGGGTCGCGCGTCGACTTGGCCACGGCGCCAGCCTAGCGCGTCTCCCGGCCGGGAGCCGTACTCCACCGCCCGGCTCAGCCGCCGGCAGCGGGGATACGGCCGAGCACGAGGGGCGCGGCCGGTGGCGGCCCGCCCGGAGCGACGCGGAACGCGGCCTTCACGCGCGCCGCCGTCGCCGCCTGGTCGTCCGGGCGGCGGACGTGGAGCCGGGCGAGCGGCTCGCCGCGCGAGACCGCCTGGCCGCGCGCCGCGAGGAGCTCGATGCCGACGGCGTGATCGACCGCCTGGTCGGCGCGGGTGCGCCCGGCGCCCATGCCCACCGCGGCGAGCCCGATCTCGAGCGCGTCGATCGCGGACACGATCCCGGCGTCGTCGGCGGTGATCTCCAGCCGGGACGGGGCGGCGGGCAGCCGTCCGGGATCGGCGACGACCGACGGGTCGCCGCCCTGCGCCTCGATCATGCGCTCGAAGACGCGGGCGCCGGCGCCGCTCTCGATGGCCCGCGCGAGCGCCGCCCGCGCGGCCGCCTCGTCCGCGGCGACCCCACCCAGCATCAGCATCTCGGCGCCGAGCGCCAGCGTGCACTCGAGCAGGTCCGCCGGCGCGCGCCCGTGGAGGAGCTCGATGGCCTCGCGCGTCTCGATGGCGTTGCCCACGGTTCGCCCGAGCGGCGCGCTCATGTCGGTGAGCAGGGCGACGACCTTCTTGCCGGCCGCCGTCCCGACCCGCACCAGCGCCTCGGCGAGAGCGCGCGCGTCGCGCTCGGTCTTCATGAACGCGCCTCGGCCGACCTTGACGTCGAGCACCAGGCCGTCGATGCCCTCGGCGAGCTTCTTCGAGAGGATCGAGGCCACGATGAGCGGGATCGTCTCGACCGTCGCCGTCACGTCCCGCAGCGCGTAGATGCGCTTGTCGGCGGGCGCGATCCTCGCCGTCTGGCCGATCATGCAGGCGCCGACCTCGCGGACGATCCGCGTGAAGGCGGGCACGTCGAGGTCGACCCGGAAGCCGGGGATGGCCTCGAGCTTGTCGAGCGTTCCGCCGGTGTGCCCGAGCCCCCGGCCCGAGACCATCGGCACCGGCACGCCCGCGGCCGCGACCAGCGGAGCGAGGCAGATCGAGACCTTGTCCCCGACGCCGCCCGTCGAGTGCTTGTCGACCTTCACGCCGGGGACGCCGGAGAGATCGATGACGTCGCCCGAGTGCAGCATGGCGCGGGTGAGCGCCACCGTCTCGGCGTCGTCCATGCCGCGGAAGAAGATCGCCATGCACAGCGCGCTCATCTGGTAGTCGGCGAGCTCGCCGGCCCCGTGCGCGCGGATGAGCCGCGCGATCTGCTCGTCCGTGAGCCGACCGCCGTCGCGCTTCTTCGCGATCAGCTCGACCAGGGTCTCCATGGGCGGCGAGCTTACCCCTTGGGGTTGTCCCAGCGGAAACGATCGACGAGCACGACGGGCTCGCCGTCGCCGAGCGGATCGACCTTGCCGAGGACCCAGCCTTCGACGGCGCGGCCGTCCTTGCGCACGCGGAGGCGTACGAAGTGCTTGTAGCCCGGGTGGGCGAGCGCGCCGAACGCCTGGTGCTGCTCGAGCCCGAGCACCGTGAGCGCCGTCAGGAACGAGCCGCAGACCAGCGCGCCGAGGAACACCGCGGCGACATAGGCGGCGGCGATCGCCGGGCCGGCGGGGAGCGCGCTCACGCTCCGCGCCGCGAGATCGAGCGCCCAGGGCAGCGCGCCGACGGCCGCGCCGGTCACCACCGAGAGGGCGGCGATCGCCGGGGCGCGCTTCTGCCGCCAGCCGCCGACGAGCAGGCAGAGCACCGCGGCCACGACGCCGGTGACGATCGCCGCCACCGCGCCGCGCGCGCCGAGCCCGATCGTGGGCAGGTAGAGCAGGCCGAGCGTCGCGTGCAACAGGAAGCCGCTGCGTCCGCGGGCGATGAGCCAGGGCACCCGCAGCGCGAGCGAGAGGCACGCGCGCGGCCCCGGGAACTCGGCCTCGGGCGGGGTGACCCCGCCCCGGAGGATGCGCGTCGGGTGGAGGAAGGCCCCGCCGCCGCCGGCGGTCACGTGCAGGCCGGCGCCGAAGCGCTGCCGGCAGTAGTGGTGGGTGTCGCCCGTGACCACGAGCAGCCCGTCGCCCTCCAGCGAGAGGTCGAGCGCCTCGAGGATCTCGACGCCCGCGGGGCTCGGCTCGAGGAAGGCGTGCACCGGATCGGCGAGGCAGAGCATGAGGGCGCGGTCCTCGGCGTTCTCGCGCGCCTCGGCGAAGTAGCCCTTCTGGTGGAAGTCGACGACGCGGAGCTGGCGATCGATGCCCCAGAGATCGAGCTTGGGGGCGAGGCGGAGGGCCCAGTAGCTCGCCGTCTGCACCGGGGTGTAGCCCTCGAGCGGGAGGGCGGGGCGCTTGGCGACGTGCCGCCCGATCCGGAACGCCTCGATCCACTCGATGAAGTGGCCGATCTGACCGGCGCGATCGATCTGATCGGTGGCGACGGTGGAGGCGCGGTCGACCTTGCCGCGCCGCTCGCGGAACATGCGCCCGAACCCGTCGAGGCCGGCGTACCAGTCGTGGTTGCCGGGGACGCCCATCAGCACCCGCCGGCGCCCGTCGTGCCGGCCGCGGAGGACGCGGTTGTAGGGCACGATGACGCGGTTGTGGATCTCGAGCTCGGTGGCGACCGGGTACGCCGTGTCGCCGCCGAACATGAGGATGTGACCGCGCGGCAGCGTGAGCGGGCGCCCGGGCGCGTCCGGGTCGTCGACCTCGTACGTCGAGAAGAGCAGCCGGGCGACCTCCTCGCTCACCGAGCCGTCGTCGCCGGTGTCGGCGACGAAGTCGATCCAGAGATCGCCGTCGAGCGCCTCGGTCAGCGTCTCCCCGTCGCCGCGCGCGCCGATCTGGCCCGCCACGCGCCGGGTGAACTCGGCGGGATCGTCGGCCCGCATCCAGTCGCGGCTGTCGATGTCCTCGGTGGCGATGACGCTCGCGAACAGGTGCCAGATGTGGCCCCAGAAGGACCGCGCGCCGAACCAGGCGATCGCCCGAGGGAACTTCTTCCCGTAACGGTAGAAGAGGCGCGCCTTGTCGGGGGGCGCGGCTAGAGGCCGGATGGGCTCGGGGGGGGCGAACATGGGTCTCGGGTCGACGTCGGGGCCGGGCAGGCTACAAAAGCGCGGGCGAGACCGACTATGCTCCCCGCGCCGGCGCGGCGCGACGGCGCATCATCCACCAAGGAGACTTCATGAGGAAAACGATCGCCATCGCCCTGTGTCTGGGGCTGCCGCTGTCCATCCTGGGCTGTGACGGCGGCAAGGGCGAGGGCGCGGCGACGACGGGGGCTCCCTCGGCCACGGCGACCACCGCGCC
>CAYJPW010000006.1:0-120889 GCA_964372055.1 uncultured Polyangiaceae bacterium | reverse complement strand
GCGCAGGCCCCCTCGTCCGCGCCGGACGCGCCCTCCGACCCCGCGATCACCGGCGAGCAGGCGGTCGAGATCCTCTTCGCCGACGCCGCCGAGCGCGCCGCGCGTGCGGCGGCGTGTCCCGCCGCCGCCGGCGACGCCGAGCGCATCCGCTGCCTCCTCGGCGCGCGCTACGCCGCCGATCCTGCCGCGGCCACGATCGCGCTCGAGCTCTTCGCGCGCGACGGCGACGTCGCCGGCGTGGACGAGGACCACCTCTTCGACGGGGGCTTCCGCGGCGAGCTCCACCTCGTGCCCGAGCTCCCGGTCGGTCGATACCGCCGGCACCTCGACTGGGTCGCGGCGTCGGCGAAGGCCCACGACGACTTCTTCGCCGCGCTCGCCGCGCGGGGCGGCAAGCCGCCGTCCGAGATCCGGTACCGCTGGCGGGCGATCGCGCTGCGCTACTTTCGCTCGGTCGGCCGGACCACGCCCTCGGCGTACGCCGAGTCGGGGCGCCTTCGCGGCGGGGGTGGCCGCGACTGGGGCGTCGCCTACAACGTCTCCGGCTCGCTGCACGGCTCGGCCTCGGCCGTGCGCGAGACGATGTTCCACGAGATCTTCCACCTCAACGACGCGGCGCACGGCGCGTGGTCGTCGCGGGCGCTCGCGCCCACGTTCGATCGCGTCGTCGCCCGCTGCGGCACGAGCATGGCCTGCCTCAAGCCGTACGCCCCCAACGACACGACCGTGAAGGGGGGGACGTACTACGCGTTCCAGCCGGGCAACGGCGTGCACGAGTACGCGGCCGAGCTCGCGATTCGCTACTACCGCGAGCAGCTCGCGGCGCTCGGCCTGGAACCAGCGACGAGCCCCGGCGCGCGCGGCCTGCCCGGCGTTCCGTTCAAATGCGGTCCGCCCGAGAACGCCGTCGGCTGGGAGCTGCTCGTGGGCGAGTTCTTCGCCGGGATCGATCTCTCGCCTGCGTGCCCAAGCGACCGCGCACGCGGATCGCGCTAGGCTCGAGCGACCGCGGAGGCGGATCGCGCTAGGGTCGAGCGACCGCGGAGGCGGATCGCGCTCGCGCCGGCGCCGGAGGCGCGCCGGGCCTGGCATGGATGTGGTAACTTCGGGCACCATGATCCCCGAGACCTCGGCCACCGCCGAGGGCGACCTGGGACGTACACCGTTCGCGCACCTGATGGTGTACGCGCTGGACCGGTGCCTCACCGGGGCGCTGTTCCTGACGGAGGCGACCGGGACGACGCACGCCGTGCGACTGGAGCGGGGGGTCCCCGTGAAGGTGCGTCCAGGCGACGATCACGCGCTCCTCGGCGCGATCCTCGTCGAGCGCGGAGCGGTCACCGAGGAGGCGCTCGCCCGCGCCCTCGCCTCGAAGGGCCGTCTCGGCGACGTCCTCCTCCTCGCCGACGACGTCGAGCCGGATGCGCTCGCGACCGCGCTCGACGAGCAGTTCATGCGGCGCATGGTCCGCCTCTACGCGCTCGGCCCGGACACCGTCTATCGCTACTACGACGGCCACGTGGAGCTCGCCGACTGGGGAGAGGCCGCCGAAGTCGACCCCCTCGCGCAGCTGTGGGCGGGGCTGCGCGAGCACGCCGACGCGTCCACCAAGCTCGAGGCGACGCTGGAGCGGCTGGGGGCGACCCCGCTCGCCGTCCGCGCCGACGCCACGCTCGATCGCTTCGGTTTCGCGGGGCCCGATGGCGAGGCCGTCGAGCTGGTCCGCGCCAACGCGATCGCGCTCCCGGATCTCTGCGCGTACGACGCGGCCTCGCCGGAGCTCCTGCGTCGCCTCGTCTACGCCCTCGTGATCACGCGGCAGCTCGATCTCGGTGGCGGCGCGCCCGTGAGCGATTCCACCGAGGCCGCCGCCGCCGAAGCACCGGCAGACGAGCCCGCGCCCAAGGCGCCCATCGGCGTGGCCCGGGTGGCGCTCAAGCGGGTGAAGCGCGCCGTCGCCGCCGCGCCCGATCTCCCGGGCGACGGCGAGCGCGCGGCCATCTCGCCCCGCGCTTCGCGGAGGCGGGACGCGTCGTCCTCCCCCGACAGCGGGCCGGTGTCGGAGCGCCGACTGGAGGACGAGGGCGCTCCGGTGTCGGGCCGCCTCGGGGAAGGGGAGCGTCCCCCGGCTTCGGGCCGCCGGACCGAGGACGGGCGTTCACCCTCGTCGGGGCGCCGAACGGAAGACGAAGGGCCGAGCCCGTCGCGCGCGGACGCCGCGGACCCGGCGACGCGCGCGAGACCCGCGAGCTCGGCGCCCCCAGCCGACGCCGAGATCGCAGCGGCCGACGCCGCGCAGCCGAGCGCGGCGGTCCCCGCGGAAGCCCCGAGCGTCGGCCTCGCCGGTTACGACGAGCCCGCGAGCGGCCTGCGCATCGCCGTCGATCCCCTCCTCCCGGTGGCCGAGCTCCTCCGCGCCGCCGAGGAGAAGCTGCAGATGAAGGACGTGGCGGCCGCCCTTGAGCTCGCCGAGCGCGCGTACGCGAAAGAGCCGGACAGCTCCGACGCCGCCGCCCTCCGCGCGCTCGCCCGCCTCCAGCTGCCCGGCGCCGACGCCAAGGCGCTCGCGGTGGAGCTCGACGAGCGCGTCACCGACGATCGGCCGCACCTCCGGGCGCGCCACGCTCGCGCGCTGCTGAGGAGGCGCCTCGGGGACGACGCCGGTGCGATGCGGGATCTCCGCCGCGTGCTCGAGCTCGATCCCGGCCACGCCGACGCCGCGCGCGAGCTCGCCGTGCTCGAGAGCCGCCAGGCCGCCCCCGGCGGGCTCCTCTCCCGTCTCTTCCGCCGCTGACGAGCGAGACGGGCGAGACGAGAGGGCCCTGGCGAGAGGGGGCCATCCTCCCTATACTGCGCGCGCCATGTCGTCCGCCGAGCCCGCCGCCGTCTCGCACGAGGTCAACCCCGCAGGCGCCCACCCGAGGGGCGTGGTCCGGTGGGGTTACTTCCTCGTGCTCAACGGCATCGCCGGGGCGATCGCCGTCGCCCTCTTCGTCGGCATCTTCTACGCCGACGGCATCGACCCGTACATGCGCGGCACCTACGACTGGCTCCTGTCGCACCCCGGCGTGACGAGCTTCCTCGCGTTCTCGCCGCTCGCGAGCTCTCTCCTCGTGGGCTGGGGGTACTCGCAGCGCGCGCGCAAGCGGAAGGCGGCGGCGGCGCTCGCGGCTGCAGCGGCCGAGGCCGAAGCGGCACGCCAGGCCGCGGGCGACGCGCCGGCGGCTCCGCACGCGGACGCGCCCGCGACCGCCTGAGCCCGGCGCGTGGCGCCGTCGCGCGCGCTCCCGCCGCGCCTCCACCTGCCCTCCGGCGCCGTGGTGCGCCTCTCCGACGCCGCCGCGCGCCGCGCCGCGAGCGACCTCCCCGTCTCGCGCGGCCGCCGCGGCGGCCTCATGGACCACCACGCGGTGCTCACGGCCCCGGGCGTCGTCTCGGTGCCGGTCGGCGAGCTCGCGCTCGCGGATGCGCACGTGCTCTGCGCGGTGCTCGCCCACGCGGGCGTCGTCCCGGAGGCGCCCGCCGAGTTCACCTGCGGCAACTGCGGCGCGGCGTTCGAGGCCGCGCCCTCGTCGCTGCTCGAGATCGGACCGTTCGTCGACGGCGAGCTCGACGATCCCGAGCTCGACGCCGCGTTCGAGTTCGACGCCGAGCACACGGTCGGCCGAAGAACCGCCGTCCGACTCGCCCCGCGCACCCTCGACGAGGCGCTGCCGCTCTGGCGCGCCTCGCGAGCGCGCGCGCTGCGGATCAGCCCCGCGGTCGCGGTGGCGATGGGCGTCACCGCGCTCGGGGGGGAGCGCCAGAGCTCGGGGATCGCGGCCGCGCTGGCGCGAGCCCCCGCTCGTCTTTGGGGCGAGCTCGTGGATCTCTGGAACGAGGCCCACTACCCGGCGCGCCTCGTCGCCGTGCACCGCTGCGCCGGCTGCGGCGGTCGCAACGATCTCGACGTGCCGCTCGAGCGCGAGCTCGCGCGCGAGCCACCGTCCGAGGCCGCCGGGAGCGAGCGCGAGGCGCGCTTCCCCGATCTCGACGCGTTCGAGGAGCGCGTCCGGCGCATCGCCGACGAGGTCTACCGGGCGCGACGCGTTCGCAACATCGATCTCTTCATCGACGACGACGTCCCCGCCTGCGACGACGGCGGGGAGCCGCTGCTCGGCTGCTACACGCCGGGCGCGCCCGGGGGCGAGGGCGGCGTCGCGCAGCCGCCCGAGATCCGCCTCTTCTATCGGACGTTCGCCGGGGAGTCTCGCGCGGATCCCCGCTTCGATGTCGACGCCGAGATCCGCGAGACCATCGACCACGAGATCACGCACCACCTCAACGACATGGGCGGCGAGGACCCGCTCGACGACGAGGAGCGCGACGCGATCGCGCGCGAGGAGGCGCGCCTCGTGGGGAAGGCCGAGGGGCTGCGCCGGGCCCGGCGCGGCCTCGGCGAGGAGCTCGGCGGGTTCTGGCGGATCACCTGGCCGGTCTGGGTGATCGCGCTCGCCGGGACGCTCCTGGCGCTCTGCGCCGATCGCTCGCCCTGATGGCCGTCTCGCCCACCCTCACGGCCGGGCGCACCGATCGGGGCCCGCCGGGCGGGCCTCGGGCGAGGGGGTCCCGGGTCGAACCGGAGAGAACGCCGACTGTTTTGGCCGGTTGAGTCGGCCGTGCGAAGATGTTTGACGCATGGTGCCTACGCGATGACACGGGCCGCCTCGAAGCGCGGCTCATCCCGGCCGCCCGCTCCCAACCGCCGTGGCAGCCCCGACGTGGTCGAGAAGCGCCGCGCCGCGCGGCACTTCAACGACGTCCTCCTGGGCCGCGCGGCCCGCGCCCTCGACGGCCGCACCGAGAAGCGCCGGCGCCGGCTCCTCCAGGAGCTCGCGGAGGGCGCCGCGCGCGGCGGCAAGCGCGAGCTCAAGCCCATCGACGTGCTCTCGCGCGTGCAGGCGCTGCTCGATCTGGGCGAGCCGCTCGCGTCGATCAAGCGAGCCTGCCCGCCCCGGAAGGTGATCGAGCCCACCGCCGAGGTGGTCGACGGCCTGAGGCGCCTCCATCGCGCGTACGGGTTCGCGTTCGAGGCCTACCGGTTCGTCGGCCTCGACGACGCGGCGCTGAAGCGCGCCGGCATCCGCGAGACCAGCGACCCGAGGCCCCGCCCGAGCGGCAGCGGCGCGCCCGGCCTGGCCCGCACCTCGTCGGTCGCCACCGGAGCCGCGCCCGCCGGCCGAGCCCGCCGCGGCGCCGCTTGACCCGCCCGCCGCGGCCTCGTACACCATCGCGCCATGCGCATCACGAGAGGGAGCGGCCTCGGGGCCGCGCTGGCCGCGCTGCTCCTCACCGCCGCCCCGGCGGACGCCCAGGCCCCGCTCGCCCCCGGCGGCGAGGTCGTGGCGCGCGTCGGCGGTCAGGTGGTCACCGCGGCCGCCCTCGAGCGCCGCCTCGCCTCGGTGCCCCCCTTCCAGCTGAGGACCTTCGGCCGATCGCAGGACGAGATCCGGAGGAACTTCCTCGACCGCGTGGTCGTCCGCGAGATCCTCCTGGCCGAGGGCGCGAAGAGCCGCGGCATCGCCGAGCGCGAGGACGTCGGGGAGCGCGTCCGCGGCATCCTCCGCGCGGCGCTCCTCTCGCGAACGCGGATGGAGACCGAGTCGGTGCCCATCACCGACGCCGACGTGCGCGCCTACTACGACGCCAACGCGGCGAAGTACCACTCGCCGGAGCGCATCGCGATCTGGCGCATCCTCGTGGGCAGCCGCGAGGACGCCCAGCGGATCATCGGCGAGGTGAAGAAGGACGTCAGCGCCAAGAAGTGGAACGAGATGGCCCGCGAGTCGCTCGACAAGGCGACGTCGATGCGCGGCGGCAACCTCGGCTTCGTCGCCCCCGACGGCACCACCGGCGAGGCCGGCGTCCGCGTCGACCCCAAGCTCGTCGAGGCCGCGCGCCAGGTGAAGGACACCGAGATCGTCGGCGAGCCCGTGCCCGAGGGCACCCGCTGGGCCATCGTGTGGCGCCGCCAGACGATGAAGCCGGTGGATCGCACCCTCGAGCAGGAGGCGACGGCCATCCGCCAGGTCCTCGGCCACGAGCGGACCGAGAAGACGGTCGACAAGCTGACCGAGCGCCTCCGTGCCGAGAGCGCGGCCGAGGTGCACCCCGAGCTGGTCGATCAGATCGAGATCACGAGCACCGCCGATCTCCAAGCGGCGAAGCGCCCCGGCGCGCTGCCCACGTCGCGCCGCCCCTCTGCGGCGTCGCCCGCTCCCGTCGAGCGCCCGGGCGGCTTGCGCTGACCTGGCGGCAACGCGCATCGCGCGCTTGTGTTCGGCGGTCCATGGCTCCGCGGCGTGGAGCCGGCCCCCCATCCTGATCAGGCCAGCATCACGACGGCCGCGATGACGCCGAACCCGGTGAGCACCGCGAGCAGCACGGCCGCGGCGGTGCCCGCGCGGCGCGCCCGCTCGGCGGCGTCGGCCCGCAGCCCGTAGACGCCCTGGAGCAGCGCCGCCGACGACCGCGCCGGTACGCGCATCGCCGCCCCGCCGAGCTCGATCACGGCGCGCCAGCCCTTCGTGGCGAGCGTGTACGCCGCCCCGAGCGGCCCGGTCATCAGGTCCCAGCCGCAGGCGTAGAGGCCGAACCGAAGCGCGCGGCGGCGCTGCGGCCGGCCGCCGTGGCGCGACGCGCCGACGTCGAGCGCGGCCCCGTGGCTCGCGTGCGCGACCACCATCCACATCGCGAGCGACGGCACGCCCACGCACAGCCACCGCAGGGCGCTGAGCCGCACGGCGGGGTTCACCGCGACCTCGAGCATCAGGTTCGGCAGCGCCACGATCGCGAAGGGCACGAGGATGGCGATCATCGAGGCGACCGCGAGCACCTCGGCGAGGATCGCGAACCGCACGGCAGGCGGAAGGGGCCCGTCCGGCAATGCCGCGAAGAAGGTCTCGGCTCCCTGCGTGGTCGCGTTGGCCGTGGCCCAGAGGCGGGTCCAGGTGGCGCCGGGGCGCTCCCAGGGAATGATGGCGACGACGCCCGAGCCCTCGTCGCTCTCGCTGCAGCCCGCGCAATCGGCCTGGCCGCAGCGCACGCAGAGCACCGCCGCGGGGACGTCGAAGAGAGAATCGATCGACTCGTCGTCGCGTGCGACGTCGCGTCGGACACTGGCAGGCTCTCTCGCCATCGCGCCCTCGCCTTCACAGCGTCCCCACTGTCCGCCGTTTCGGCAGTGTACGCGACATCGCCTCCGGAGTCGACCCCCGTCGTCAGTGGAGCGTCTCGTCGCCGCGGCGGCGCTCTCGGGTCGGCAGGTCGTCGATGCGCCCACCGAACACGAACGCGAGCGCAACGCCGACGAGGGCCACGATCCCCGTCGCGTACAGCCCCCAGCCCCACTCGAACCGCACCGGCCGGAGCGGCGAGGACGCGGGCGTGAAGGCGATCCGCACGACCACGGTGGTCAGCACGATGCCGGCCAGGAAGCCGACCGCGACCCTGGATCCGCGCATCTTGTAGATGGAGCGCCGGCTCAGCACGAGGGGGATCATCACGAACCACGCCACCGCCGGCGCCCACAGCCACCCGAGGCGCTGCGCGAACGCGAAGCCGCTCATGTCGCGGATCTCGGGCGCCCTCTCGCTCACCCACGGGGCGAAGAAGAGCGCGAGCCCCACGAGCGCCGTCGCGACCAGCGCCGCCCGCCCTCGACCGGGGAACGTCCAGGGCAGGTTCTCCATGTGCGGCGGCGTCGGGATGATCGGGTCCTCGGCCTGCGCCTCGAGCGATGGGGGGAGCTTCTCGAGCGCGGTCAGCTTGAGCCCGCACTCGGGGCACGCGCTCGCCTCGCCAGGCTGGAACATCTCGCGGCAGAACGGGCAGGCGGTGAGGCCGGACATCGCGACGGCGGCAGCATAGCTCACGACGGACTCGACAGCGCCGTGCCCCTCCCGGTTCCCAACGGCCCCTGGGTACGCCATAGTCGGCCGGGGAGGGACGTTCGATGGGCAAGCGCGACAAGCTCTCGGATCAGGACATTCAGGCCTTCGTGGCGGCGCACCCGGGCTGGGAGCGGGCCGGCGGGCTGCTCCGCAAGACGTACGCGTTCCGCCACTACGGGCAGGCGATGGGCTTCGCGGTCCACGTCGGCTTCGCGGCCGAGAAGCGCGATCACCACCCCGACCTCCACATCTCCTGGGGCAAGGTCGTCGTCGAATGGTCGACGCACGACGCCGGCGGGATCACGGGCGTCGACACCGAGATGGCCGAGGTCACCGATCTCGTCTACGCGCGCTGACACGATGGACCCGCGGGAGCTCGCAGCGCGGCTCGGGATCGAGGGCGACGTGCCTCATCTCGGGGAGGCCCTGACCCACCCGAGCTTCGCCAACGAGATCCGGCGCGCGCCGCGTGTCGACTACCAGCGCCTCGAGTTCCTGGGCGACTCGGTGCTCGGCCTCTGCGTGACCGAGCTCCTGATGGCGCTCAGGCCCTTCGCCGACGAGGGAGAGCTCTCGTTGCTGCGCGCCTCGCTCGTCAGCACCGACGCCCTCGCGGCGTGGGCTCGCGCCGCCGACCTGGGCGCTGCGCTCCGGCTCGGACGCGGCGCCGACGCCGCCGGGGAGCGCGAGCAGAAGAACGTGCTCGCCGACGCGGTCGAGGCGATCGTGGGCGCGGTCTACCTCGATCGCGGGCTCGAGGCGGCGCGGGCCCTGAGCCGCGCCGTCGTCGCCGAGCCGCTCTCGCGCATCGAGGCCGGCGGCGCCGTCGGCCGCGATCCCAAGAGCGAGCTGCAGGAGCGGATCCAGGCGGCCGGACGCAGCTCGCCGCGCTACCGCGTCGTCGAGACCCGAGGCCCGGACCACGCCCGCGAGTTCGTGGTCGAGGTGTTCGTCGAAGACGAGGTCCTCGGCGTCGGCCACGGCCGGTCCAAGAAGCTCGCCGAGCAAGCCGCGGCGCAAGCGGCGATCCTGGCGGAGCCGCCCGAGCGCGAACCGCCGACCTGACGTATCCTTCGGCCGCCATGCTCCGCCACCTGCTCGCCGCCTTTGCCGTCCTCGCCGTCGTGACGCTCGCGCCCGCCGCCTGGGCGGGGAGCTATCTCGATCGCGCCGCGCTGCTCCTCGACGAATCGCGCAAGGAAGGCGACATGCTCCAGCCTCGGACGGCCGACAAGGAGATGGTCGCGCTGGTGAAGGCGCTCGCCGAGGCGCGCGCCAACGTGGGCCGCCACATGGAGGTCCCCGCCGCGATCGCGAAGGCGCACCCCCACCTGCTCCTGGTCCTCGAGAACTGCGAGCGCGCGGCCGAAGCGGCGCTCCAGGGGAACTTCAAGAAGTTCATGGAGCACCTGAACACGGCGCGCGAAGAGGACCGCACCTTCCGGGCGCTCGTCACCGAGCTCGGCTTCAGCCTTCCCGACGTGGGCAACAAGCGCGGGAGCTAGTGTGCACGGGCGCGGGCGCGCGGCTCAGAACACGGCGCCGAGGTCGAACGCGAGCGTCCACTGCTTGGAGACGCCCTTGTAGTCGTTGACCATCGTGTCGGGCACGCCGTCGTTGTTGGCGTCCGCCGACTTCGGGTCCGGCGACTCGTAGTCGGCGCCCTTGTTCGCGTCCTCGGGGGCGACCAGATCGGTGATGAAGTGCGCTCCGAACTTCACCATCTGGAAGCGGAACTGCATGCCGAAGTTGAGCCGGTGCCGGGTGAGGCGGACGGGGTCGAAGACGACGGTGTTGTTGAAGTCGGCGCTCGAGCCGGCGTTGCACACCGGCTGGCCGTCGTACTGCTGCTTGCCGTTGAGCGTCTTGCTCGGATCGGGCGAGGCCGGCGTGTTGGCGCCGCCGTAGCCGCAGTAGTTGACCGCGTCGGTGTTCGGGGTGAGGTCGATGAGCCCCGAGTCGCCGAAGATGCGGATCCACTGGTAGCCGACGTAGGGCGTCAGCACCACGGTGCCCGCGATGGGCAGCGGCTTCGAGATCTGCCCGTCGAAGCCGGCGACGGTGAGCTGGAACTCCTCGGTCCCGGTGATGGTGCGGACCGATCCGCCCGCCGCGATCTCGGGGAAAATCCCCGGGACGCCCGTCCGGAAGCCCTCGAGCAGCGAGAAGCGGACGTCGGCGCCGCCGGTGACGATGTTGGTGTTCGCCACGTAGCCGACGTTGCCCGTGAGCTCGAGTCCGAAGGGGAATCCCTTGCGGATCTTGAGGTTGTAGACCTGCAGGATGGAGTCCGGGCTCTCGTTCCGGATCGAGAAGCGCTTGGTGTTCGGGTCCTGCGGGCCCTGGGTGCCGAGCTTCCAGTAGTCGGCGTCGCTGTCGATGCTGGTGTAGTCCGCCTCGATCGCCAGCTCGAACCCGCCGTAACCGGTGGTCCGCGCCGAGTGCATCGCCGTGCCCGCCAGCGCGAAGCCGTACTGCGCGATGAGCTTGGCGAACATCGCGTCGTCGGTGCCGCACTTCGTGAAGCGCGACTGGGGGTTATAGTACTGGCCGGTCCCCTGGGCGTTGGGCACGCGGCAGTTCGAGTCCGTCACGAAGCGGCCGAGCGCCGGGTCCATCGTGTCGGCGGAGGCCTGGCGTGGAAGCGCGACCGCGGCAAGGAGGGCGGTCGTCGAGGCAAGCCAGCCGATCAATCGCATGCGTGGGTCTCCGAGGCGCGAGGCTACGTGTCCGCTCGGACTCCAGTCAAGGGATCTCCCTGGTCGGCTGCCCGACGAACGCCGATCGGAGGCCGGTCTCGCGCCGCGCCGGCGGGAGAGAACCGCCGCCGGCCCGCTCCTCGCGGTACGACCGTCCGGCGGGAAGGGCTCCCCGAGGGTTGGGGCCCGAGCCTCCACCGCGGTAGAAGGGCCGCACACCGTGGCCAAGGACACCCGCCCGCGCCTCCGCGCCGCCCCCCTGGGCGCGCCGCTGCGCATCGTGCTCGTCGAGCCCGAGATCCCGCAGAACACCGGCAACATCGCCCGCCTCGCCGCCGCCACGCAGAGCCCGCTCCACCTCGTGGGCAGGCTCGGCTTCCGCATCGACGAGCACGCGGTCCGGCGCGCCGGCCTGGATTACTGGCACCTCGTCGAGCTCGAGCAGCACCTCGACCTGGCGCACTTTCGCCACGCCCACCCTAGGGCGCGCGCGCGCTTCTTCAGCGCCGTCGCGACGCGGAGCTACCTCGACGCGGACTTCCGCCCCGGCGACGCGCTCGTCTTCGGCAAGGAGAGCACCGGCCTGTCCGACGAGATCCTGGCCGGAAACGAGGAGGCGACGTTCGGCATCCCCACCCTCGGTGCGGTGCGGTCGCTCAACCTCGCGAACGCGGCGGCGATCGTCGTCTACGAGGCGCTGCGCCAGCTGGGCGCGCTCGCCGGGGCGCGGCCAGCATGTTAAGCGACTGGCCAAGAGCGATGGCGACGATCTTCAGCGGGATGCAGCCGACGGGCGAGCTCCACCTCGGCAACTACCTGGGCGCGCTGCGGCAGTGGGTGAAGCTCGTCGACTCGGGCGAGCACCGCGCCATCTTCGCGGTCGTCGACGCCCACGCCCTCACCGTCGAGTACGACCCGAAGGAGCTCCCCAAGCGCGTCCACGAGACGGCGCTGGCCTACCTCGCCGCCGGAATCGACCCGGCGCGCGCGACGATCGTCGTGCAGAGCCAGGTCCGCGAGCACACCGAGCTCGCCTGGTATCTCTCCTGCGTCGCCCCGATGGGGGAGCTCGGCCGGATGACGCAGTTCAAGGAGAAGAGCGAGCAGCACAAGCAGAGCGTCAACGCCGGCCTCTTCACCTACCCGATCCTGATGGCGGCCGACATCCTGCTCTACAAGGCGACGCTCGTGCCGGTCGGCGCCGATCAGGTGCAGCACCTCGAGTTCGCGCGCGACGCGGCCCGGCACTTCAACAAGAGGTTCGGCGCCGACGTGTTCCCCGAGCCGCAGCCGCACCCGCTCAAGCTCCGCATCCGCGGCATCGACGGCGACGAGAAGATGTCGAAGACGCGCGGCAACACCATCGGCTTGCTCGACAGCTCCAAGGACGTCCAGAAGAAGCTCAACAAGGCGTTCACCGATCCGCAGCGGGTCACGCGCGACATCCCCGGCCGGCCGGAGGTCTGCAACATCTACACGATGCACACGGCCGTCTCGTCGGCCGAGCGCGTGGCCGCCGTCGAGCGCGACTGCCGCAGCGCCGCGATGGGCTGCGGCGACTGCAAGAAGCTGTTGCACGAGTCGCTCGAGGTCGAGCTCGTCCCCATCCGCCGCCGCGCAGACGAGCTCCGCGCCGAGCCCGACCGCGTGCGCTCCGTGCTCCGCGAGGGCGCCGCGCGCTGCCGCGATCTCGCCGAGAGCACGATGCGCGAGGTGCGCGACGCGATGGGTCTCTACGAGACGCGGGCGCCGTGAGATCGAGCCCGGGCGCGGATCGCATCCGCCGCTGGAGCCGGCTCGCCGTCGCGCTCTGGGCGTGCGCCACGCTCGGCTCGGCCGGGTGCAGCCGCCGCCCGCCGAACGCGACCGCCGAGGGGGCCGTGCGCGAGCTCTGCGATCGGATGCGGCGCGTGAACGGCGATCCCGCCGACGCCAAGGCGGCGTTCGAGCTCTTGTCGAAGCGCAGCCGCGACAACCTCGCCGCGCGCGCCCAGCGCTACAGCGCCGCCAGCGGCAAGCCCATCGCGCCCGAGGCGATGATCGTCCCGTCGCGGTTCCTCCTGCGCTTCGAGCCGCAGCGCTACTCCGCCCGCATCTCGGGCCCCCACGCTCTCGTCGACGTCGTCGGCCTCTTGCCCGACGATCGAGCGCAGATCCCGTGCGAGTTCGAGGACGACGGCTGGAAGGTCGACGTCATGCTGCCTCCGCTGCCGCCGGTGCAGATGCGGCCCGGCGTGGCGCCGCTCTGAGCACCGACAAAAAACGCGCGCGGGGACTCCGAGGAGCCCCCGCGCCGTCGCGAAGCAGCGGTCGGATCAGTTGGCGAGGAAGATGGCCTCGATCTCGGTGCGGACCTGCTCCTCCGTCTGGCCGCGAGCGATGGCGATCTCCTTGACGATCAGCGTGCGGGCGGTGTCGAGCATGCGGCGCTCGCCGAACGAGAGCTGCTTGTCCGTCTTGAGACGGTAGAGATCGCGCAGCACCTCGGCGACGTCGTAGATCGAGCCGGTCTTGATCTTGTCCATGAACCCGCGATAGCGGCGGTTCCAGGTCTGGTTGTCGAACGCGATCGTGCGCTCGCGGAGGATGTCGAAGATCTCGCGGATCTCCTGCTCCGAGATCACCTGACGCAGCCCGACGGCGCTCGCGTTCGTGACCGGGACCATGATCTTGCGGTCGGTGTCGAGGATGCGGAGCACGTAGAAACGCTGGCGGTTCCCCGCGATGTCCTTCTCTTCGATGTTCACCACCTCGGCCACGCCCTGGGCCGGGTAGACCGCCTTGTCACCGACCTTGAACTGGATCTCCGATCGAGCCTGCATAACCTCTCCTTTTGCCTGCCGCCCCGCTGTCTTCATGATTTTTTCTTGCCCGACGTGAGCGATACGACTACTCGAATTCGAGCGAGCCCAAACCGTTGATGAACCGCGAGCCCCCGTCGATCATTCCCTGAAGCCAAGCACGCCGTGTCGGAGAACCGCTGAGAGCGGCTGTCGGGAGCACGTCCCGCTGGGGATCGGTCGAAGCCCTCGAGGACCAGACCACGTGCGCGAGCCGAGAACCGAAAAGGTAAGGCCGACCGGCTTGATTCGCTGTTCGCGTGACGCGTGAGTGGTCGATGTCGACCGGATCTGCTGGCCTGGTTGAGACGGGGATGGGTTGCGGGAAACTCCTCGGGGTGAGGAGTTACTTTGCGCCAGGCGCGCGCACTCTAGTGAGCCTGCTTAGCTCTGTCAAATAATTTGGCAGGCCCGTTCAGGCCGCGCCCGACCCGGCGGAGGCGGCCAGACGCCTGGCGAGGCCCCAGCGGACGCCTCGGTCGGAGACGACGAGCTCGTCGGCGTGCGCCCACGCCACGACCTCCTCGACCAGAACCGCCCCGCCGACGATGACGTCGGCCCGCTTCGGATCGAGCGCAGGCAAACGCCGCCGCTCCGCGAGCGGCAGCGCGGCGAGCTCTCGCGTGAGGCGCTCGAGCTCGGCGCGCCCCAGGCGGGCGCCGTGCACCCGCGCCCCGTCGTAGGGAGCGACGCCGAGGGAGAGCGCCGCGAGGCTCGTGACCGTCCCGGCGACCCCGACGAGGCGCTCGCCGAGCGCGAGCGCCGGCGCCGCGGCGAGCGCCCGGCGCGCCGCGGCGCGCACGGCCTCGAGCTCGACCGGCGCCGGAGGATCCTCGCGCAGGTGCCTCTCGGTGAGGCGCACGCTCCCCACGTCGAGGCTCACCGCCCGCGCGCCGCCTGCGGTGATGATCTCGGTGCTGCCGCCGCCGACGTCGAACACGGCGGCCGGGCCGTCGAGGGTGAGGCCCAGCAGCGCGCCCTCGAACGTCAACCGCGCCTCCTCGTCGCCCGAGATCACGCGCGGCTCGACGCCGAGCACCGCACGGGCGCGCCCCCGGAAGGCTTCGCCGCCGGCGGCGTCGCGCATCGCGCTCGTGCCCACGGCGTCGATGCGCTCGGCCCCGAGCGCGCGGGCCTCGTCCGCGTACTGCTCGAGGCAGGCGAGCGTGCGCTCGACCGCCTCGGGCGCGAGCGCGCGCGATCGATCGACGCCCTCGCCCAGGCGCGTGACGGTCGCCCGGTCTGCGATCGCCACGAGCTCGTCCGCGCCGGGGAGGCCCGCGCCGCCCGCTTCGGGGGCGCGAGCCTCGGCGACGAGGAGGAGGACCGAGTTGGTGCCGATGTCGATCGCCGCGACGCGCACGGGCGGCGCTTACTGGGTCAGCGTCTTGAGGTCGAGCATCTCCTCGACGTTCGGGAGGACGACGAGCTCGCAGCGGCGGTTCGCCTGCTTGTTCTCGGGCGAGTCGTTGGCGCGGACCGGATCGGTGTCGCCGTAGCCGACGGCGCTCCAGCGGTTCGGGCTGAGGCCGCCGCCCTTTTCCTGCGTGTCGACGAGGAACACGAGCACCTCGCGGGCGCGCATCGCCGACAGTCCCCAGTTGTCCTTGAAGCGGCCGCCCTTGAGCGCGTCGCTGTCGGTGTGGCCGGCGACCTGGAACGAGCGGCTCATCAGGCCCGGATCGTTGCGGATGACCTCGGCGACCTTCGCGAGGATCTCCTGGCCCTCCTTCTTCAGCGTCTCGCGACCCGGATCGAAGAGCACGTCGCCCGGCAGCTGGATGACCATTCGGTTGTTGCGGACCGTGACGTTGAGGCCGAGCTTGGTGAGCGCGGCGAGCTTGTCGCGCAGCGCCTCGAAGCGCTTCTTGATCGCCTCGAGCTGCTCGGCGCGCCGCTTGAAGTCCTCGAGCGCGCGGGCCTGCTGCTCGAGGTTCGCGTTGAGGTTCGAGATGTCGACGCCGGCCGCCTTGAGCTGCGTCTTGAGCTGCTCGATCTTGGCGGCCGCTTCGTCGAGCTCGGTCTTCGCCTTCTTGTTCTGGGCCTGCTCGGCGCTGAGCTGCGTCTTCAGGCTCTCGATCTCACGGATCTTCGCCTGCATCTCCTCCTCGGAGTAGCCGCAGCCAACCAGCGAGGACGAGGCGAAGAACGTGGCGAGCAGCAGGAACAGCCACGACGTCGTCCGACGGATGTTCATACCATTGCCTCCGGGCGCCGCGTGGCCCCGGTCGGGGCGAGCCCTCCAACGAGGTCCGGCGCGGCCGCGACCCTACCGGACGCGCCCGCCCGTTGTCACCCATGACGTCGTGCCTAGGCGAACGCCGAGGGAACGCCGTGGAAGCAGCGCCCCGTGAGTCCCGTGGAGCTCCCGTGTGGGGCCCGCCCGCGCCAAGCGGAGATTCGTCGAAGGCGCGGAGAATCGAGCCCCGCGCAGGGGCCAAACCCTCGATCTTCCGAATCGAAACTCCCGTCTCCCCGTCTCACTGTGAAAATTCCGGACCCGACCGGCGGCCGTCCGACCTGCACCGGTGTTCCACCTCCGCAACGCTTGCGGAGCAGAGTCCCGCCCGACCATGGGATACATCTGCTTAGGGCATGCAAGATTTTCCTTGACCATCACGATGCGTGGCAATATACGTCGTGCAACATCTGTTGCCTCGCACCCATCGTGGACGTTTCAGGGGGGTTCGAGGCGGCCAACAGGAGGGTCACAGATGGCTGCTAAGAAGACTGCGAAGAAGCCCGCCAAGAAGGTGACGAAGACCGCGAAGAAGCCGGCTGCCGGCAAAGCGGGCAAGGTCGCCAAGAAGCCCGCGCGCCGCACGGCCAAGAAGGCCGCCAAGCGCGGCGGCGCCAAGAAGGCGAAGCGCTCCTCCAAGAAGCGTGCGGCACCGAAGCGCAAGGCAAAGGCTGCTGGTAAGCGGGCGGCCGCGCCGAAGGCGGCCGCTCCACGGGGAGCGAAGCCCGCTCCCGCCGCCCCGCCGCCGGCTCCGGCGGCGGCCGCGCCCATGTTCGACGAGTCGGAGTAATCCGGCCCGGCGCACGGGCGCATCGTGAGCTCCCGCTGGGGCCCCGCAAAGCGGGGGCCCCAGCGCTCTCGCGGTTGATCGCTTGGCTTGAGCATCGACCCGGGTCCCGCCTTCACGGCGGGCCTCGGCACGAACGGATGGCGACATGGTCGCCGTCCGTTTCGCGTTTTGTCCGACCGCGGATCGGGATTTGTCGCGCGCTGGCTTAGGATGGCCCGACCGTGATCAAGAGCCGCCACGGCATCCTCGCGCTGCTCACCGCGCTGAACCTCGTCAACTACGTCGACCGGTTCGTGGTGATGGCCGTCAGCCCCAAGGTGCAGGAGAGCCTGCACCTCTCGGACACCGAGATCGGCCTCGTCATCAGCGTGTTCATGTTCGGCTACTTCCTCACGAGCCCCCTCTTCGGGTGGCTCGGGGACCGGTACCCGCGCAAGGGGCTCATCGCGGCCGGGGTGCTCGTGTGGTCGGCGGCGACGGCCGTCTCGGGCCTCGCGGGCAGCCTCGCGTCGATGCTGCTCGCGCGCGTCGCGGTCGGCGTCGGCGAGGCCAGCTACGCGACCCTGAGCCCGACGATCATCGACGACATCACCACGCCGGAGAAGAAGAACCGGTGGCTCTCGATCTTCTACGTGGCCATCCCGGTCGGGTCCGCGCTGGGGTTCCTGCTCGGCGGCTTCATCGAGCATCGCTACGGCTGGCGCATGGCCTTCTTCGTGGCGGGCGGCCCCGGCGTCATCCTCTCGCTGGCGACGCTCCTCATCGAGGAGCCCCCCCGCGCGGGCGCCGGCGCCGGCACGCACCAGCCGGTCGGCGGCCAGTATGGCGAGCTCTGGCGGTCGCGCGCGTACGTCGCCACCGTCGCGGGCTACATCGCGCAGACGTTCTGTCTGGGCGGTTTCACCGCGTGGGCCTCGCACTTCCTCTACCGCAAGCTGTGCCTCGAGCTCGCGACGGCCGACTTCTGGTTCGGCGGCGTCACCTGCGTCACCGGCCTCGTCGGCACCGCGCTCGGAGGCTGGCTCACCGACAAGGTCGGCGGCGAGGACCGGACGCGCGCCTGCCTGAAGGTGTGCGCTTGGTCGTCGTTCGTCGCCGCGCCGCTCGCGCTCGCGGCGCTCCTCATGCCCACCGCGCTCGGCTTCTTCATCGCGCTGGGGCTCTGCGAGATCGCCCTGTTCGTCAGCGTCTCGCCGACGAACGCGGCGATCCTCGTCTCGGTGCCGCCGGCGCTGCGCGCGACCGCGATGGCGGTCTCGATCTTCATGATCCACCTGCTCGGGGATCTGGTGTCGCCGCCGCTCATCGGCGCGGTCTCGGACGGCTTCGGCGACGCCGCGGCGCGCTGCTCGGGCGCGCGAGGGCTCACGTTCGGGATGTACCTCCTGCCGATCGCGCTCGGAGTCTCGGCCGTGCTCTGGTGGCGCGGCACCCAGGTCTCGGCGCTTGCGGTACCTGCCGCGGCCGACGCTCAGTCGCCGAGGTAGAGCTTGAGGGCGCGGGCCGCGGCGTGCTTGTCGAACGGCGCGCCCGCGAGCTCGTCGCGCTGCGAGATGCGCTCGAAGAGCTCGGTGAGGAACGTGTAGAACGCGTGGCACTCCTCGATCGCCGACTCGAGGCGGTGGGGATCGAGCAGATCGGTCTCCTCGAGCGCGCTCATCGCCGCCATGAACGCGTCGACGCGCGGGTAGTCGCCGACGCGCAGGAGCGGATAACCCATGGCGCGGAAGTAGGCGAGGAACTCGCGCACGAAGGCGAAGCTCGCGATGCCGCTCCAGCGATCGGAGACCGGATCGGCGTGACGCGCCTTGCTCGCGAAGGCGCGGGCGATCTGCGCGAACATCCAGACGTCGCGACGGAGCCGCTCGCTGGTGGCGCGCCGCGCCGCCTGATCGTCGAAGACGCGCCCCTCCTCGAGCTTCACCCCGAGCGAGCGCGCGAAGAAGAGGATGGCGTTCTGGAGCGCCGGCCGGAGGTTGGCCGTGACGTGCCGGATGCGGATGCGCAGCTCGTGCTCCGGCGTCCCCGCGTCGGCCGCGGGCATGTCGTGCTCGAAGGTGCGGCGCATCTCCAGGCGCAGGTTCGCCGAGAGCCCGCTGAGCGCGCCCTTGATCGCGACCAGGCGGTGGCCCTCGGAGGCGAGCTCCTCGTAGCGCGGGCCGATGTCCGGCGCCGGGATGCGGAGCAGGTCCTTCTCGTAGCTCTCGGCGAGCAGCGCGCCGGCGCGCTGGCGGAGGTAGCTCGAGAGCGCGCGGGCGTCGCTGCGGAGCACGGCGAGCACGAGGTAGGCGCGCCCCGCGACCCGCTTGTCGGCGTGATCGACCGAGATGCCGTCGAGCAGCCTGAGGTAGCGGAGCATCCGGAACAGCGAGAGGAACGTGAGCGCCACGAGGCGGTGCGCCTGCTCGCCGGGCACGCCCTGGATGAGCTCCAGCACCTGCGTCGAGGAGATGCGGTCGAACTCGGGGCGGAACTCGAGCGCCGAGAGCGGGTTGAAGAACGAGCTCTGGGCGATCTCGCGCATGGCGCTGGCGAGGTGCGCGTAGAAGAGGCGAAAGTTGACCCGCTGGAGCCGGAGCAGGCCGCCGGCGACCTCGATGAGGTTGGTGAAGCCGTGGCGCAGCACGAAGAGGCTCGCCTCGGGCGACTCCTGTGCCATCGCCGCGTGGAGCAGCCGCGTCCGCGCGGTGTCCTCGGGCAGCACCGTCTCGAGGTAGCGGTGGAAGACGAAGGCGCGATCGCGCTCCCCCAACATCGCGCGCGCGAGGTGCACGATCCGCGACATGCCGTCTTTCGCGTGGTGGAGCTGCTCGCGGAAGTCGTGGCTGACGATCGTCTTGGACCGGCCCGCGCCGGGGTGGTTGCGCGGGTTGGCGAAGCAGGCGATCCCCTTGAGCAGGATCTCGAGCTCGAAGAGGACGTCCTCCTTCTTCTCCGAGGCGAGGCGGGCGAACCACGCGTCGCGCGCCTGCTGCTGCTCGCGCCGGAGGCCGCGCGTGTCGCGGAGGAGCTCGGCGTAGGCGTTGCGCCCGGGGAAACCGCCCGCTTTGGGGTAGGGGGAAGCGAGGTTGGACAAGGGGGTAGGGCTAGCTCCGCGCCTTCACGTCGAAGGGATAGACGAGCGTCGTCTCCCTCCCGCTCGGCGATCGTGGGTAGGAAAGGGTCCGCGCGAGATCGATCACGCACGCCTCGACGTCGGGGAGGCGGATGCCGCTCGCGGGATCGACGGCGGCCTTGGTGAGCGCGCCGCTCGGGTCGACCTCGAGGACCACGACGAGGCGGCCTCTGCCGCCCGGGTTCTCGCGGGCCCATGCGTCGAAGCAGCAGCGGAAGTCGTCGCGACGGCTGCGCATCAGGTCGATCATCGGCTGGAGGCGGTCGGTGGCGCCCGCGTCGGACGCGGTCATCGCGTTGTTCATCACCACGCCGCCGTCGGGCGGCTCGTTCGTGATCTCGCTGAGGAGCTCGGCGCAGCCCGGGCGGGGTGCGGCCTGCGGCAGCGCTGCCGCCGTGGACGCCGCCGGCGGCGCCGCCGTGCCCAGGGCGGGGAGGGCGCTCGTCGCCGGCTCCGGCGGCGGCACGGGCGGGGGCTGCGGCGCGGGTGACCCCGCGGTGCACGCCGCGAACGCCGCCGCGACGAGCGCGAGCCCGCAGGCGATCGCATTGGCCGTGGCGCAGGGGCGCATCTGGCGCATAGTAGCGAAACGATGCGCCGGCGCGAGAAGGCTGAGCTCTCCTTCGCGCCCCTGCTCCTCGTCGCGCTCGCGGCCGGCCTCGGACCGGGATGCGGCTCCCTCGGCGACGGGATCCAGCTCTGCGGCCAAATCGCCGACGGGGGCTGCCCCATCGGTCGCGGCGGCACCTGCAGCGATCACGCTTGCGCCGCGCTCTACGACTGTGTCGGCGGCGCCTGGACGCGGACCACGACCTGCGG
Source organism: uncultured Polyangiaceae bacterium (assembly GCA_964372055.1). Classification (GTDB taxonomy): domain Bacteria; phylum Myxococcota_A; class Polyangia; order Polyangiales; family Polyangiaceae; genus CAYJPW01. Next base: position 100,456 of record CAYJPW010000006.1, on the reverse strand, counting down.
GCACGCCGGGCAGGGCGGCCAGAGCGGGGAGGGGGGCGCGGGGGCCTCCGGCCAGGGCGGCGTGGGCGGCGCGGCATGCACGCCCGTGGTCATCGACCACACCGGCGAGACGAGCGGCTGTGCGCCCGATCTCCAGAGCCCGGACTGCCCCGCGGCGGCGGTCGAGACGTGCGCCGAGACGGCGTGCCTGACCGACTGCGCCGACTTCTTCCTCTGCAAGACCGAGGGCTGGAGCGCGGTGGCGTACTGCAACGACGAGGGTCAGGTCGTCCTGATGCCCTGAGCTCGGGGGGGAAGATGGCGGGAGCGACGAGCCGAGGGGTGCGGCGGCTGGCGAGGGCGAGCTCGACGGCGCTCCTCGTCGCGCTGCTCGCCGGCTGCAGGGAGGCGCCGCGCCCGGACCCGTCCGCGGCCGCCGCGACCAGCGCCCCTCGCGCGGCGAGCCCGCCGCCGCCCCCGCCCGAGATCGCGGTCGCCGACGTGAAGGCGGACCCTGGGCTCGATGCCGATGTGGTGCGCTCGTCGCTCGAGGCCGCCACGGCCGCGCTCTCCGCCTGCCTCGAGCCGGACGGGTCGACGGGGGTGGTGGTGATCCGCGTCCCGATCGAGCGCGACGGCTCGGTCGGCGACGTGACCGAGCTCGGGCGCTCCACCTACGGCGGCGACGAGGCGCGCAAGTGCATGGGGCGGATCGTGGAGTCGATGCGCTTCCCGTCGTCGCGGTCGCGCGGCGAGGTCGAGGTCACCGTCGAGGTGCGGTCGCGGCACCTCTGAGGACGAGCGAGGGGTGCCGACCGCATCCCGCGCGCCGATGCGCGCCGGTTGGACCACCGGCCCTCGACCGGGTGACCGGTCCGCGCTACCCCGCCTTCAGGAAGGGGTCCCACTCCTTGAACGGCTGGGGCGACCCCATGAGGATCTGCATCGTCGTCGACCAGCGGGGCGCCTGCGGCGCCCGCAACAGTCGCATGCTCGCCTCGTCCGGGGTGCGCCAGCCCTTGCGCAGGTTGCACACGCGGCACGCCGTCACGAGGTTCTCCCACGAGTCCGGGCCGCCGCGCGACCGCGGGAGCACGTGATCGATGTTGAGCTCCCTCACGTTGGGCCGGCGCGCGCAGTACTGGCACTGGAAGGCGTCGCGCAGCATCAGGTTCTTGCGCGTGAGGCGGATCGTCGGGCGCCGCATCCTCTCGTAGCGGCGGAGGTGGAGCACCCGGGGCACGCGGAGCGTCCCGCCGACCACGGGGAGGTGATCGTCGACCTCGTGGCGCACCGGCAGCCCCCGCCAGCCCGAGAAGTCGTGGAGGTCCCCCGTCTCGTCGATCGCCAGCGCCGCGCCGCCGAACAGGAGCAGGAAGGCCCGGCGCGCCGTGGTGATCTGCACCGGCTGGAAGAACCGGTTCACGACCAAGACCGGCAGCTCGAGCGGGTCGCGCCGGAAGGGGGAGTGGACGCGGTCCGCGACGGCGCGGTGGGCGGGCTCGGGCTCGGTAGGCGGAGGCGCCACCTCCGCGTCGGACACTTTTGGCACGAGAGAAGTGTAGTGGTATTGGGCCGCATGTTCAAAGACCGATGCCTTGCCGGGCGGACGGCGATCGTGACCGGGGGCGGCACCGGGCTCGGCCTTTCCATGGCGCTCCGCTTCGCCGACCTCGGGGCCAACCTCGTCCTCGCGAGCCGCGATCCCGCCCACACCGAGCCCGCGTGCGCCAAGATCCGCGAGCGCGGCGTGCGGGCGCTCGCGGTCCGCTGCGACGTGCGCAAGTTCGACGAGGTCGAGGCCATGGTCGCCGAGGCCGAGCGCGAGCTCGGCCGCATCGACATCCTCGTCAACAACGCCGCCGGCAACTTCCTCTGCCCGACCGAGGACCTCACGCCGAACGGGTTCGCCACCGTCGTCGGCATCGTCCTCCAGGGCACGTTCCACGCGACGCTGGCGGCCGGGCGCCGGATGATCGCGTCCGGCAACGGCGGCGCCATCCTCAACATCACCACCACGTACGCGTGGACCGGCTCGGGCTTCGTGGTGCCGAGCGCCGCCGCCAAGGCGGGCGTCCACGCGATGACGCGCTCGCTCGCCGTCGAATGGGCCAAATACAAGATCCGCGTGAACTCCATCGCGCCCGGGCCGTTCCCGACCGAGGGCGCGTGGAACGCGCTCATCCCCACGCCCGAGCTCGCGGAGGCGGGGAAAGAGCGGATCCCCCTCAAGCGCTACGGCGAGCACGAGGAGCTGGCGAACCTGGCCGCGTTCCTCGTCAGCGACTACGCCGCGTACATCACCGGCGATTCGGTCACCATCGACGGGGGCGCGTGGCTCGCCGGCGCGGGCGAGTTCAACCCGCTCGCGATGATGGCGCCGGAACAGATCAAGCCCATGATCGCCGCGATGCGCGGGAAAAAAGGCTGACCCGTGGCGGCGCGCGAACGCGGGCCGGGCGGGGGCCCGCCGCCCGCGCGCTCGGCGGACTCTCCGCCGCCGGGCCCTCCCTGGGACGCGCCGCTCGAGGAGGCGGAGCTCTGCTTCGTCGATCTCGAGATGACCGGGCTCGAGCCGGCTTCGGACCGGGTGATCGAGCTCTGCCTGGAGCGGGTGAAGGCTCGACGTGACGTCGATCATCTCGAGTCGCTCGTGCGCCCCGACTGCGGGCGCTTCGGCAACGCGCACGTCCATGGGATCACCCCGGCCGACGTCGCCGCGGCGCCGACGTTCGCGGATCTGGCGGGCCGCGTCGAGAACGTGCTCGGCGGCGCGGTGCTCGTCGCGCACGGCGCCGCCTGGGACGTCGCGTTCCTCCAGGCCGAGCTCGCCCGGGCCGGCCGGCCGCTCTCGATCCCGCACTACCTGGACACCTTGAACCTCTCGCAGCGCGCGTTCGCGCTCCCGAGCCACAGCCTCGCCTCCCTGTCGCGGGAGCTCGGGCTCCCTCGCGATCGCGCCCACCGCGCCGGCGACGACGTGCGCGCCCTGCGCGCGCTCTTCGATCGGCTCGTCGAGGTGCTCAAGCCCAAGACGCCGCGCGATCTCTGGCACGTCCGCGTCGGCCAGCGCCACGCGCGGCCGGAGGTCGTGGCCGCGGCGCTCGAGGCGCTCGAGGCGGCCACGCCGGTCCGGATCCGGTACCGCCCGGCGCGGCGGGGCCTGGAGGAGCTCGAGGTGATGGTCACGGCCGTGCGAACGGACCTCGACCCACCGCGGGTTCTCGGCTATCTGCTCCCCACGCGAAGCCGCCGCGAGCTCCGGGCCGACCGGATCCTCAGCATCGAAGCCGGCGGCCCCGCGGTCCCTCCTCCATCCACCGGGTAGCACCGTCCCCATGCAAAGCCTCCGTCTCGTCGTCCGCCGCGGTGTCGTGGGTGCTCTCGCGCTCTTCGCGACGGCGGGGTGCTCGGGCGCCGCGACGCCGGACTCGAGCTGCTCCGAGACGGCGGACAAGTGGTACCGGCGCGCCGCGCAGGACTACCAGATCGCCGACATCGAGGAGGCCCGCGACTCGGTCCAGAAGGCGACCGCGCTCTGCCCCGACGACAAGACGCGCATCCTCGCCGCGCGCATCGCCCTCGCCCGCCTCGACTACGCCGAGACGCTGCGCCTCCTCAAGGACACGCCCTCGTCCGAGGCGGCCGGCCTGCGGGGCCGCGCGCTCTGGTACAAGGGCGAGCTCGACGGCGCGGCCGATCAGCTCGAGCAACTCCTCAACGACCCCGACGTCAAGGACGACTGGGCCAAGTCGATCGCCAAGCTCGCGCGCCGCGGCGCCGGGCGCACGCCCTTCACGATCTCGGGCGGCCTGCTCGCGCCGGTCGAGATGGTGCGCGTCAGCCAGGTGGCCCCGTTCTTCGTCGTTCCGGTGGAGATCGACGGCGAGTCGGCGCTGGCGATGGTGTCGACCGGCACCGCCGAGGTCGTCGTCGACAGCTCCACGCGCCAGGAGCCGAGCTGGGTCTCGCTCCGCTTCGGGCGCCGGCTCGAGGTCCACGACGTGCCGGCGCTGCCGCAGGACCTCTCCGGCCTGTCCAAGCAGATCGGCGCGCCGGTGAAGGCGCTGCTCGGGGTGAACCTGCTCCGCCACATCAACGCCACGATGGACTACGGCGGCGCGCAGTTCGTCGCGCGCAGCTTCACGCCGCCGCCCCCGCCCAACGCGACGCGCGTCGATCTCGCCTACATCCGCGGCGGCGGCATGGTGCTCACCGGCACCATCGGCCCGGACAAGGGCACGCGCGCCTCGCTCCTGGTCGACACCTCGATGACGTTCCCCATCGCGCTCGACAAGGAGGGCTGGAAGAAGGCAGGCATCGACGCCGCCTCCCTCAAGGTGGTGCCCGAGGACCCCGAGCAGAAGCTCCGCGAGGGCGTCGTCCCCATGGTCCGCATCGGCGCCTACGACGTGCCCAAGGTGCCCGGCGTGCTCGGCGCGCCGATCGAGGACATCGAGAAGGTGCTGACGCTCGACCTCGACGGCGTCCTCGGCGCGGGCCTCCTCGCCCACTTCCGCATCACCTTCGGCGACGGCGGCCGCCTGCTCTGGCTCGAGGACCACACGGTCGTCGAGCGGATGCTGCGCGGCAACGGCCCCCCTCAGGGGCCGCGCGGTGAGGGGCCCACGCCCGCCGATCAAGCCGAGCCCGCGCCCGAGCCGGCGGCGACCCCGGCGCCTGCCTCCGCTCCGGCCGCGACCGAGGCCAAGCCCAAGCCGGCGTCGAAGGAGTCGCCCAAGGAGAAGGCCCCGGCGTCCAAGCCTGGGCCGAAGCGAGCGCCGGCGTCCAAGAAGGAGTGAGCCGCCGATGGAGCACGTCGCGGTCTACGCCGGGAGCTTCGACCCGGTCACGTTCGGTCACCTCGACCTGATCCAGCGGGCGGGGCACCTCTTCGAGCACGTGATCATCGCCATCGGCGTGCACCCCACGCGGCGCGCGGTCTTCACCTTCGAGGAGCGCCTCGCCTTGCTTCGCGAGGTCACGAAGGAGATCCCCAACGTCCGGATCGACTCCTTCGACGGGCTGCTCATCCAGTATTGCGAGCGCGTCGGCGCGCGCGTCATCGTCCGCGGCCTCCGCGCCGCGACCGACTTCGAGTACGAGCTCCAGATCGCCCACGCCAACGCCGACATGGCGCCCGGGATCGACACCATCTTCCTTCCGACCCGCACGAACTACGGGTTCGTCTCCGCCTCTCTGGTGCGCGAGATCGCGAGCCACCACGGGGACGTGAGCCACTACGCTCCCGCCCCCGTCTGCGACGCGCTGCGGCGGAAGTTCGGGCCTCCGGACCCGACGCCGTAAGCCCCGCCGCGCGGCGGGCTGCCGCGATCATCTCCCCGTGTCCCCTGTGGTTTTCAGGGAAAGCTCGGGCGGGGTGCCGCTCTGAATGCTGGAGCGCGCGGTGTCGTCGAACACGCTGGTGCCCAGCGCCACCCACACGCCGAGAGCTGCGGCCGGGAGGCGCCAGGGTTGCGGCCCATCGGCCGCAACTCCTCCGACAGACAACTCGAATTACCACCCCGAATGGTTGGCAAGGCCCTTGCTCTGGTGACCGGCGCGAACGCCACGCCCCGGAGCAAACCATGCGAATTCGTTCCCTTCTCGCGCCCGTGACCGCCATGATGCTCCTCGCTTTCGCCCAGGGGTGCCCCGGCCCCGCCGCCCTCGATGAAGGCGGGCAAGGCGCGGGCGCAGGCAATGGCGCCGCCAACGGCTCGGGCACGGGCGCGGGCGCGGGCAGCGGCGCGCAGACGGGTCTGCCCTGCGATATCGCCACGATCCTGGCGACCAACTGCCTCGGCTGCCACTCGAACCCGCCGGTCGGAGGGGCACCGAACCCTCTGGTGACGTATGCGGATCTGACGGCCACCTCGAGCAACGGCGGCACGATGGCCGACCGCTCGATCATCCGCATGAAGGACGCGACCGCGCCGATGCCTCCCGCGCCGAGCCCCGCGGTGTCGGCGGCCGACATCGCCGCCTTCGAGGCGTGGGTCGACGGCGGCATGCCGATGGGTGACTGCGGCGGCGCCGGCGGCGCGGGCCCGAGCCCCTACGACACGCCCGAGGTCTGCTCGAGCAACGACACGTGGACCGGGGGCGACGAGGGCAGCAACCACATGTTCCCCGGCCGCGCCTGCATCAACTGCCACGACAACCCGCCGCCCGGCGCGGACGAATCGGGCCCGACGCTCCTCGTCGCCGGCACGGTGTACCCCACCGCACACGAGCCCGACGACTGCAACGGCGTGAACGGCGGGGGCACGACCACGGTCGAGATCACCGACGCGAACGACAACGTGTTCACGCTCGCCGTGAACGCGGTCGGCAATTTCATGCTCGAGCCGGACCAAGGTTCGGTTACCCTGCCCATCCGTGCGACGGTGCGGCAGGGAGACAAGCTCCGCGCGATGACGGCCGCCGTTCCCTCCGGCGACTGCAACTCGTGCCACACGCTCCAAGGCTCGGGCAACCCGAAGGCGCCCGGCCGGATCATGGCCCCCTAGTGCCACCCCACCCCGCTCGAAAAGGAGTCTCGACGATGAAACGGTCTCGCCTTCCCTGGGTCGCCCCCCTCCTGCTCTCCGCCGGTCTGACCTTCTCCCTCGTCGCGGCCGCGAAGCTCGCGAAGACCGGGGGCGCGTCGGCGGGCTTCCACGCGTCGGGCCCCGCTGGCATGAGCATCGACGGCAAGACCAGCGAGGTCGCCGTCGGCGACGACGGGACCAACGTGACCATCACGGTGGGGCTGGCGGGCATCAAGACCGGCATCGACGTCCGCGACGAGCACACCCGGAAGGCGCTCGAGACGGGCTCCTTCGCGAACGCCGAGTTCACCGTCGCCCGCAGCGCCCTCAAGTTCCCCGCCGCCGGCGCCAAGGAATCGGGCGACGCCAAGGGCACGATGAAGATCCACGGCCAGTCGAAGCCGGTCACCGTCCACTACGAGGCGACGCGCGACGGCGACGTGATCACCGTCAAAGGGGCCGCCCGCGTCAACATGGCAGAGTTCGGCATCAAACCGCCCTCGTATCTGGGCGTGGGCGTGAAGCCGGAGGTCGACGTCAACGTGAGCTTCCAGGCGAAAGACGGCTGATTCGGATGCGGACTGCCCCCGCACGACGCCGCGTCGTGCTCCTGCTCTTCATCGCGACGTTCCTCACAGGCATCGGCTGGTCCGGCGCGGCCTCGGCCTACCCGTGGATGATCCGTCATCCCTACTCCGGGTGTGTCCCTTGCCACGCCGACCCGTCGGGGGGCGGCCTCATCACCGAGTACGGGCGCGCGCAGAGCGAGCTCCTGCTCAGGACCCGCTACGGCGGGCCGCCGGCGGAGGAGGCGGGCACGATCGGGAACTTCGCCTTCGGGGTCCCGCTGCCCGAGTGGCTCCTCCTCGGCGTGTCGTCGCGCAACCTCGTCTTCGCGTCGATGACGCCGCCGCCCAAGGTCACCCGCTTCATCCAGATGCAGGCCGACGCGCGGGCCCAGATCACGGTCGATCGTTTCCGGGCGAACGGCAGCCTGGGTTTCGTCCATCAGGGCGGCCGCACGGCGGCGATCACCCACGGCGACGAGGACAACCTGGTCTCGCGCGAGCATTGGCTGGGCGTCGACCTCGGCGAGGACAAGGAGTTCCTCCTCCGCGCCGGGAGGATCAACCTCCCGTTCGGCGTTCGATCGATCGAGCACACGCTCTGGGCGCGCTCGTCGACCCGGACCGATCTCGACTCGACCGCGCAGCACGGGCTCTCCCTCGCGTACAGCGGGACCACGCTGCGCGGCGAGCTCATGGCGGTGCTCGGGAACTACCAGATCGGCCCCGACGATTTCCGCGAGCGGGGCTACAGCGCGTTCGCCGAGATCGCGGTCGGCGAGCACGCGGCGATCGGCGCGAGCAGCCTCCTCACGTACGCGGCGCGTGACATCCGGCTGAACGTCTCCAACCTGCGCCAGGCCCACGGGCTGATGGCGCGCTACTCGCCCGTCGAGCCGCTCGTGTTCATGGCCGAGGGCGACGTGCTCGTCGCCATCCCCGGCGATCTGGGGACCCTCGTCGGCTTCACCGCCATGCTCCAGGGCGATCTCGAGCCGATCCAGGGCGTCCACCTGATGCTGACCGGCGAGGCGGTCGACGAGGGGAACGAGGGCGACAAGCCGTCGATCGGCGGCTGGGCCACCATCAACTGGTTCTTCGCCCCGCACGCCGACATCCGCCTCGACGGCATCTCGAAGCTGCTCTGGACGGGCACCGCCTACGTGACCGGCGTGACCCTCGACGCGCAGCTCCACTTCTGGCTCTGATCGAGGAGGCTCGCCCATGCTCAAGCGTCCTCTCTTCGCCCTCACCGTCGCCGCGCCGCTGCTCCTCGCGGCATCCGCCGCCTCCGCCTCGCCGACCTTTCCGGCCGCGGTGCAGAGCCACCTCTCGCTCACCTACACGCCGGCCTGCGCGATCTGCCACACCAACGGGGTGACCGGCACCGGCACGGTGAACACGCCGTTCGGCAAGAGCATGCGCAACCGCGGCCTCGCCGCGGGCAACGACGGCTCGGTCGGCACCGCGCTCGACAAGCTCGAGGCGGACAACGTCGACAGCGACGGCGACACCGTGCTCGACATCGACGAGCTGGTCATGGGCACGAACGTGAACGTGAAGGACAAGGGCGCGGCGCCCTCGGCGGGCGGCCCCGAGCTCGCGTACGGCTGCGGCGCCCAGATCGCGCCGCGCGCGGTCGACCCCACGGCAGGTCTCGCGGCGCTCGCGGCCGCGGTGGCGCTCGGCGCCGCGTTCGCGCGCCGCCGGCGACGGTGAGCGTGACGTAGCGCGGGTCTTGGGCCTCAGTACTGCGCCCACGGCGTGGGCATGAAGAGCAGCACGAACAGGGCGAGCGAGAACACCGCGATGCCCTTGCGCACCGGCGAGAGCTCGCCCGGCTCGGTCGGCGGGTGCTCCTTGCCGCTGACGCGCTTCATCAGGTGGACCATCCCGAACCAGACGAGCCAGAACGCCGAGTTCGAGAGCGCCTGACCGAGCTCGCCCCACGCGCCGCGCCACAGCACCGGCGCGGCGAAGCGCGCGAGGTTGTACGCGAACACCACGAGGAGCGACAGGTGGAGGAAGCGGCCCCAGCGGTTCTGGCGGCGATCGAAGAGCGCGTAGGCGATGTGGCCGCCGTCGAGCTGGAGGACGGGCAGGAGGTTGAGCGCGGTGACGAAGAGGCCGCTCCAGCCCGCGAACGCCATCGGGCTGAGGAAGACGTCGTAGCCGTCGGGGATGGGGCCGAGCACCATGCGCTTGATGGCGAGGTAGAGCAGGCTCTGGCCCTCCTGGATGCCGGGGCTCGTGACCGGCATGACCTTCGACTGGAGAAGCCCGACGACGAGCACGGGGATCGCGACGACGAGGCCCGCGAGCGGGCCGGCGGCGCCGATGTCGAGCAGGGCGTCGCGCGACTTGATGCGGCCGCGCATCGCGATCACCGCGCCCATGGTCCCGAACGGGCTCAGGAGGGGCATCGGGATGAAGTAGGGCAGGGACGCGTCGACCCGGTGGCGGAGGGCGGCGAAGTAGTGGCCGAACTCGTGGGTGAGCAGGATCGCCAGCAGCGGGACCGCGAAGCTGGCGCCGCTGGGCAGGGTGCGAACCCAGTCGACGATGTTCGGGCCCGCCTCGGGCCTCTGCGCCGCGCCGGTGAGGAAGACCGCAAAGACGGTGGCGAGGAAGAGGACGAGGTTCGTCTTCCAGCGGAACGGCTGCGGCGGCGCCTCGCTCGCGCGAACGGGAGCCTCGACGTCCAGAGTCTCCGCCTCCCGCGGCGTCGCCTGCGCGGTGGCGACGAGTTCGTGGGGCGGCGCGAGCGGATCGGACATCGCCCAAGCTTGATCGCCCGGCCGCCGGGGCTCAAGCCCGAAGCGGCCCGCGCCCCCGCGGCGCGTCGCTTCGCAGCGCGAAGCGCGGTGCGCACGTCGAAAGTCCGTCGACGGCGCGAAACGCGCATTTCTCGCGGAGGTCACAGATGGTCGGCAAGTTGCTGCGAGCAGCGCCATGCCGCCCCGCTCGCCCGTTCGAGAGGCCCCCGCGCGCCTCGCTACCTTCGTCCGCTCCGCCCTCGCCGGCGGCGCGGCGACGCTGGCCGATCTCGTCGTCCTCGGCGTCGCCGTGGGCGTGCTCCACGTCACGCCGCGCGTCGCGAACCTCCCTGCGCTCCTCGTCGGCGCGGCGGTGCAGTTCCTGGGAAACCGCCACTTCGCCTTCCGCGCCGGCAAGGGCCCGCTCGGCCGCCAGGCGCTGCTCTTCGCGCTCGGCGAGGCGATCGCGCTGGTGCTCAACGCGGCGCTCTACGACGGCGTCGCCCGCCTCGTGCCGCTCTCCGCGGCCGGTGCGGTGATGGCGCGCGCGGTCACGACGAACGTGGTCTTCCTCGCCTGGAGCTACCCCGTCTTCAAGCGCGTCTTCCGGGCGCCCGCGGGGGCCTGACGCACGGCAGCGTCGGCGGCGCGGCGGAGCGCGCCCGGTCTCACGGGCAGAGGAACTCTTCGGGGCACATCGACTGCGCGGCGCAGGCGTCGGCGCACTGGACGAAGCAGGCGACGCACTGGTCGAGCGAGTCCTGCGTGAAGCACGCGGCGTTCGCTTGCTGCAGCTCGCCGCAGTGGGTCTGCGCTTGATCCTGCGTGTAGCCCGCCTGGCCGCCCGCCCCGGTGGTCCCGCCGGAGTCGTCGCCCGAGCAGGCGGTCATGGTGGTGAGCAGGAGCGAGGTGAACGAGGCGAGGAGGCAAACGGTCGGGGCGCGCACGCGCCCATCTTCGCACGACACCTCGGCGCGGGGTAAGCTCGGCGACGATGCCGGGCGTCGAGGTGGCGAGGGGGCGCTTCGCGCCGTCGCCCACCGGAGAGCTCCACCTCGGCAGCGCCGCGGCGGCGGTGCTCTGCGCGGCGGCGGCGCGGCGGACGCCCGGCGGCAAGCTGGTGCTGCGGATGGAGGACCTCGACCGCGACCGCGTCGTCGAGGGCGCCGCGGCGCAGATCATCGACGATCTCCGCTGGCTCGGCCTCACGTGGGACGAGGGCCCCGACGTGGGCGGCCCGTTCGGGCCCTACGAGCAGTCGCGGCGCACGGTGCTGTACGAGGAGGCGCTCGCCGAGCTCGAGCGCGGCGGTCACACGTACCTGTGCGACTGCTCGCGCGCCGAGATCGCGCGCGCCGCGAGCGCGCCCCACGAGGGCGAGGAGGGACCGCGCTACCCCGGGACCTGCCGGCCGTACGGCATGCGCCGGCGCGCGTTCCGCCGGCCGCCCGCGGTGCGCCTCGCGGTGCCTCGGGACGAGCGCGCCTTCGTCGTGGTCGACGATCGGATCCTCGGCCCGATGCGCGAGGACGTGGGCGAGCGCACCGGCGATTTCGTGCTCCGGCGCGGGGACGGCGTCTTCGCCTACCAGCTCGCGGTGGTCGTCGACGATCTCGCCATGGGCATCACCGAGGTGGTGCGCGGCGCCGATCTCGCCTCCTCCGCGCCCCGTCAAGCGCTGCTGGCGCGCCTCCTCGGCGGGCAGGCGCCTCGGTTCGCGCACGTCCCGTTGGTGGTCGGCGAGGGGGGCGAGCGGCTCGCCAAGCGCGCCCGCGGCGTCCCCATCCGCGACCAGCGCCGGGCCGGTCGCGAGGGCCGCGATCTGGCGCGGGCCGTCGCCCGCGCCGTCGGCCACGAGCTCGGCGACGCGCCGGATCCCATCGCCGCCCTCGCCGAGCGCCTCGAGCTCGGGCGACTGCGCCGCGGCTCGATCTCGGTGCGCGAGCTCGAGTGAAGCCGCGTCGCCGCGTTGACAGCCTGCCGAGGTGCGACCTACCGTGAACGCGCCCATGAAGCGCAGCATCGCGTGGTGCGTGGCGGCGGCGGCGCTCCTCGGGGGATGCCGCCGCGACACGCCGGTCGACGGCGAGACGACGGCGGCCTCGGCGGCTCCGCAGGGTGGAGGCGCCCCCAGCGCCGCACCGCCGGCGCCGCCGCCGACGAGCCCTCCGGCGCCGGTCGGCGACCCGAAGGTCATCGCCGAGATCATCGAGTACCACAACACCAAGAGCGTCGAGGCCGGCAAGATCACGATGACCGGCATCGTGCAGCTCCGCGTCGACAACATCACCGAGAGGAACCGGGTCGCGCACGCCGAGTACACCTTCGAGCCGGCCAAGGGCGGCCGCCTCGACGCGCCGGCCGATCCCGAGGCGTCCACGCACCGCTGGGCTTCCGAGGGCGGCCCGTCGCCCTCGCCCTACCGCTGGGCCACGATGAAGGACGGCGTCGAGATCATCACGGACGCGCGCACCTTCGAGTACCGGCTCGAGTCGGGGACCTGGCGCATCAAGAGCATGGGGCCCAAGCAGTCGGGCTCGTTCGGCGCCGATCAGGACGGCTGGTCCGACGCCAACGCGATGAAGGCGCTCACCGAGTTCTACGATCGGCGGGGTGTGTGGGCGGGGCAGTTCCGCCTCGGCGCCGTCGCGCGGTACCGCGTCGATCGCATGAACGAGGGGCAGAAGATGGGGTACGTCGAGTACCTGTACATCCCGCTCCCCGGCAACAACCGCGAGACCTCGTACGACAAGCGCACGTTCAAGTTCGAGAAGCTCCGCGGCGCCTGGGTCGTGACCCAGATGGGCGACTACATGTCGGCCGCGAACGGCCTCGCGCGCTGAACGCTGCTAGCATCCCGCGCCCCGATGTCCTCCCAGAAGCCGTCCGCCGAGTCGCTCGTGGGGACGGCGCTCGCGGGGCGGTTCCGCGTCGTCCAGCTGCTCGGCAGCGGCGGCATGGGGCACGTCTACCTCGCCGATCCGATCACGTCGGCGCGGAGCCCCACCGGCGCGCGCACCCGCCTGGCGATCAAGCTCATGCGCGAGGAGCACCGCGACCGTCCCGATCTGGTGGCGCGGTTCGAGCGCGAGGCCGTCGCCGCCGGGCGCATCCGCCACCCCAACGTGCTCGAGGTCTACGATCTCGAGCCGCTCGACGACGGCCGCCGGTTCTTCGCGATGGAGCTGCTCGTGGGGCTCGATCTCGCGGATACGCTCGCCTTCGATCGCACGCTCGCGCCGTCGCGCGCCGTCCGCGTCGCCTCGGGCATCGCCGCCGGGCTCGGCGCTGCGCACGCCGCCGGCGTCGTCCACCGGGACGTCAAGCCGGAGAACGTCTTCCTGGTCCACGCGCCGGACGGGCGCGAGCTCGTCAAGGTGCTCGACTTCGGCTTCGCCTGGATCCGCGGCGACCGGAGCGCCGACTCGGAGCGGCGCATCACCTCGCGGATGACGGTGGTGGGTACGCCCGAGTACATGGCGCCCGAGCAGGCCCAGGGAGCCGAGGCGCACCCGGCGGCCGACGTCTACTCGCTCGGGATCGTGCTCTACGAGATGTTGGCCGGACGCGTTCCGTTCGTGGGCGACTCGTACCCGGCGATCGCCCACCAGCACGTCGGGCAAGCGCCCGAGCCGATGCGCCGGCACAACCCCGGCCTCTCCATCTCGCGCGAGCTCGAGGCCGTGGTGACGCGCGCGATCGCGAAGGCGCCCGACGCGCGCCATGCGTCGATGGGCGAGCTCGAGCGCGCGCTCGCGAGCACGCCGGAGGCGCGCGGCGGGTGAGGGCGCCGCGTTGGCTGAAGCGACCGTAACTGTTGGGTAAAGTGGCTTTGCCGAGGAGCGTGCGACCGGCGGCGCCGGGAGCGACCGAAGTCTCGCGCTTTGCTCCCAGGCTCCCGCCCTGCTAGACGCGGGGGAAGGCTCTCGGTCGGGCCTCCGTTCCGGCGCTTCCGGTTTCCTGCTCGCGGTCCTTGATATGGGTCGAACGACCCCCTCCTCCTCCGCCGACGACATCGCTGTCCACGCCGCGCCCCCGCCGTTCGTTCCCGAGCGCAGGGCCGTCCCTCCGATGCCCGACCCCACGCCGGTGCGCCACGACGTCGTGCTCGACGAAGCGCGCATCGATCCCGACGTGCAGAAGGTGCTGCGGCGGCTGACGCGCCACGGCCATCAGGCGTACCTCGTCGGCGGCTGCGTGCGCGATCTGCTGCTCGATCGCCGCCCCAAGGACTTCGACGTCGCCACCAGCGCGCGCCCCGAGCAGGTGCGCGAGCTCTTCCGCAACTCGCGGATCATCGGCCGGCGCTTCCGGCTCGTCCACGTGCTCTTCCAGGGCGGCAAGGTCATCGAGGTCGCCACCTTCCGCAAGAACCCGAAGGACGAGAACGACGACTCGGCCGAGCTGCTGATCAAGACCGACAACGTCTTCGGCGTGGCGCACGAGGACGCGATGCGCCGCGACTTCACCATCAACGCCCTCTTCTACGACCTCGAGGCGCGGCAGATCCTCGACTGGGTCGGCGGCATGGACGACGTGCGCCGGCGCGTCGTTCACACCATCGGCGATCCCGAGACGCGCTTCCGCGAGGACCCGGTCCGCATCCTCCGCGCGGTGAAGTTCGCGGGGCGCCTCGATCTGGGCATCACGCCCGACGTCTACGACGCCATCGTCTTCTGCCGCGAGGCGCTCGCGCTCGCGGCGCGGCCGCGGCTCTCGGAGGAGATCCTCCGCCTCATGCGCGGCGGCCAGGCGCGGCGCACCATCTACCTCGCCTGGGAGACCGGGGTGCTCGACGTCCTCCTCCCCGAGCTCGCGGCGCTGCTCTACGACGCCGGGGGCGGGGAGGGGCCTGGCCAGCGCCTCTGGCGCCTGCTCGACTACGTCGATCAGCGGACCACCGAGAGCGGCCCCCTCGACGACACCGTCCTCTGGACGCTGCTCCTGCTCGAGCCGATGAAGGAGGCCTGCGACGGCGCGCGCGATCGCGCCGCCGCCGCCGCCGACTTCCTCGACCCGCTCATCGATCGGCTCGCCATCTCGCGGCGGTACGCCGACGGGATGCGCCGCATCGTCGCCATCCTGCCCCGCCTCTCGTCGGGGCGCGCCGGGCGCTTCGCCCGCACCGACATTTTCCAGCAAGCCCTCGAGGTCGTCACCGCCGACCTCATCGCCCGCGGCGAGTCGGCCGCGACGATCCAGCGCCTCCGGGCCGCGCCTCCCCCGCGACCCGAGGAGCAGCAGCGCCCGCCGCGCGAAGGCCGCGAGCTTCGCGAGCGTCGCTTCCGCCGGCGCTGAAGAGCAGTCCGGGGGGCGCGGGGGCAGCGCCCCCGCTCGCGACCAGGGAACTTCGAACCAATTGCAGTTTCCGAGAAGGGCTGGGAAGCTCCTGCCCAGTGCTCGAGGGGGCCCGCGCCCCTCGCCCCGAACGCATGCTCGCACGACCCCTCGCGCGCAAGACGGCCCCCCTCCTCGTGGCGGGGCTCCTCCTCCTCGCCGGCTCGGTGCCCGCCGACGCGCAGCAGGGCTCGATCCTCCACGAGTTCATCCCTCCGGATCCCAACGAGGACGTCTCGTTCGCGACGACCACCCTCGACGGCGATCTGCCGGCGGCCATCCAGACGCCCAGCGGCGTGGCCACCGCGCCGGATCCGCGCCGCCCGCCCGACGCCGAGCACGTCTACAGCGGCGCCACGAGCGACGACAGCCCCGACTCGACCTACCAGCCCGACCGCGACACGCGGCGGCCGAACGTCGAGAACTACGACGACCCGTTCTCCCCCGCGACCGCCCCCTTCAAGCGCCTACGCGCCTACGACGCGGTCGACGACGACTACTCCCTCAAGGTCCGCAACCGCGAGCTGCGCGCGATCCGCCCGGCCGGCGGCGTCGGCGACGGCGACGAGCCGTTCTACGGCGATCTCTCGGTCGATCTCGTCCCCGACCAGCCGGTGCGGATCCCCACCGTGGGCCCGGGCGCGCGCCTCTTGAAGATGCACGCCAACCCCGAGGTCGACGTCGAGATCCTCAAGGACGACGCCGACAACTGGTTCGTGCGCGGCAAGGCGAGGGTGCGCGTCCGGCTCGTCGTCCAGCTCGCCATCCCGCGCGCGACGTTCGGCAGCCCCTTCTCGGACCGCGTCGAGTGGAGCGAGCTCGACCGCTTCGTGGGCTCGCAGCCGGCCGGCCACCGCGCCGCGTTCAACGAGGTCGCCCAGGCGATCGGCGTCTCGCGCTCGATGCGCCCGGTCGAGGCCGTAGGGAAGCTCGTCGAGTACTTCCGCGCCTTCGCGCCGTCGAACGAGTCGCCGAAGGAGCGCGGGGACATCTACCTCGACCTCGCGCTCTCGAAGAAGGGCGTCTGCCGCCACCGCTCCTTCGCCTTCCTCGTGACCGCGCTGAACCTCGGCATCCCCTCCCGCATGGTCGTCAACGAGGCGCACGCCTGGGTCGAGGTCTACGACGGCAAGCTGTGGCACCGCGTCGATCTCGGCGGCGCCGCGCAGAACCTCGACCAGGATCCTGAGCCGGGGCGGCCGCCCTACGTGCCGCCGCCGGATCCTTACACCTGGCCCGAGAGCCACGACTCGGGCGAGGACCTGGTCCGCCGCTGGCGCGATCAGCAGGACACGCAGGACCCCGGCGCCTCCTCGAGCTCGGGCGCCGGCCCCGACGCGACGAGCAGCGGCGGAGTCGGGCCCTCGCCGTCGTCGTCGGCCCCGTCGGTCCCCGTCGATCCGCAGCGGCCCGAGGCCGAGATCACGGTCGACGCGATCGACAAGGACATCCGCCGCGGGCTGCCGCTGCACCTCTCGGGCGAGGTGACGAGCTCGGCCGGCCCGTGCTCCCACGTCCGGGTCGACGTGGTGCTCATCGGGCCCGAGCTGCCGCAGGGTGCCGTGGTCGGCTCGCTCTCGACCGACGACAAGGGCGCCTACGACGGGGCCGTCGTCATCCCGCGCGACTTCGGCGTCGGCGACTACGAGCTCCTGGTGACGACGCCCGGCGACGCGCGCTGCGCCGCGAGCCAGTCGAAGTGAGCGAGGCGCTCGGCCCCGACGCGCCGCGGGTCGCCGTCGGCGCGGTCATCCTCGAGCGCGGGCCCACGGGGACGCGCGTCGTGCTCGCGCGGCGCGGCCGCGCCCCGAACCTCGGCGCCTGGTCGATCCCGGGAGGTCGGGTCGAGCCGGGTGAGACGCTCGCGGCGGCCGTCGCGCGCGAGGCCCTGGAGGAGACGGGCCTCGTCGTCGACGTCGGTCCGCTGGTCGAGATCGTCGAGATCATCCGGCCGCCGCACCACTACGTCATCCTCGATTACCTCTGCGCGGCGCGCGGCGGCGAGCTCCGGGCCGGCGACGACGCGAGCGAGGTCGCGCTCGCGCCGGTGGGCGCGCTCGAGCCGTTCGCCGTCTCCGAGGCGGTGCTGCGCGTCGTCGATCGAGCGGTCGCGATCCTGGCGTCGGGCGCAGCCGGCTGAGGGCGCGCCCCCGCGGCTGGCCAGCCCCGGACGTGGGCGCGCGACGGCGCCGCGGCGCGACCGGGTGGCGCTACTCTCGCGGCATGAGCCTGCTCAAGCGCGTGGCCACTCCGCTCCAGGTCGTGATGACCATCGGGATGTACCTCGAGCTGTCGCTCATCGCCGGGCTCGCGGCGACGCCCGGCGTCTTCGGCGCGCTGCGCGCGCACGCGTGGATCGCCTCGCTGGGGCCGCCCGAGATCGTGCGCGTGCTCGCGGGGTGCGTCCTCGGCGCGGCGGCGTACTTCGCCTACGCGCTCACGGTGATCCTCGTCGTGCCCTGCTTCCGCCTCCTCGCGCCGGGTACGCCCGAGGGCCGCTACCCCTACTACTCGTTCCGAGCGTTCCAGTGGGCCAGCTACAACGCCCTCATCCTCCTCGTCCGTTACACGTGCATCAACTTCATGCGCGTGACGCCGTTCATCAACCTCTTCCACACGCTCATGGGCATGAAGCTCGGCCGCCGCGTCCAGATCAACACCGCCGTCATCGGCGACTCGAACCTGATCGAGATCGGCGACGACACGGTCGTGGGCGGCGACGTCACCCTCATCGCCCACTCGGCCGAGCGGGGCGAGCTCGTCGCCCAGCGTGTTCGCATCGGCAGCAAGGTGACGCTCGGCCTCATGGCCGTCGTCATGCCCGGCTGCGAGATCGGCGATGGCGCGGTCGTCGCGGCGAACGCCGTCCTGGTCAAAGGAACGCGCATCGGCCCGGGCGAGATCTGGGGTGGCGTGCCCGCCCACAAGCTCGGCGACCGCAAGAAGCCGGCGGTCGCCGGCGCTTGACGGCGTACGTCTGCGCCCAGCAGGCGGCAGGCCTTGCTTGCGGCGGCCGCGCGAGCATGATGCCTCGGTGGATTCGATCGAGCGGGCCTCCGCGGCGCGATCGGTGCTGGTGGCGACCGACCTCGACGGGACGATCGCGGGCATCACCGCCGAGCCCCGCGACGTGCTCATCGAGCCGGATGCGTCGGCGGCGCTCGTCCGTCTCGGGGCGCTCGGCGGCGTGACCATCGCGGTGGTCTCCGGGCGAACGGCGGACGACCTCGCCGCGCGGACGGCGGCGCTCGGCCCCATCTGGCGGGTGTCCGAGCACGGCGCGTGCGTCGAGCAGCCCGACGGCACCCTCCTCGAGTGCTCGTCGAGCGCTGCCGCGCCGGCGGACTGGGGTCGGGCGCTCGACGCCCTCGAGCGACGCGCGCGGGCCCTCGCCGCGCGGTGGTCCGGGGTGCGCGTGGAGCGAAAGGTGCGCGGCGTCGCGGTCCATTTCCGCGAGGTCGAGCCCGCGGCCCGCGAGGCGCTCGCGCGCGAGCTCGAGCGATGGCGCGGCGAAGCGAGCGATCTCGGCCTCTGCCTGCTCGCCGGCCGCCTCGTGCTCGAGGCCCGGACGCCGGGGCACGACAAGGCGGCGGCCCTCGCCGCCATCCTCGCGCGCCTGCCGCCGGGCACCGTGCCGGTCTACGGAGGCGACGACACCACCGACGAGGGCGCGATCGCCCTCGCCAGGGAACGCGGTGGGATCGGCGTCTACGTCCGGTCGCCCGAGCGCCCGGAGCCCGCGGTGGCCGCCGACATCGTCGACGGTCCCGCCGAGTGGATCGCCCTGCTCGCGAGGCTCGCCGCCGCGCGGGCTACTGGAGCAGCTTCTTGATCTCCTCGGCGATCTGCGCCTCCTCGCCCGACTCGTAGCCGGCGTGGAGGTGGCGGACCGTGCCCGTCTTGTCGACGAGGAAGCTCGACGGCATCTTGGGCGGGCTGTACTGGCCCGCCGCCGTCTTGTCCTTGTCCCAGACGATCGAGAACTTCACGCCGGTGTTCTTGGCGAACTCCTCGATCTGCTCCTTGGAGACGTCGTCCTTGTCGTCGACGCTCACCGCGATGACGGCGAGGTCGCCGCCGAACTGGTCGACGAGCTCCTGGTACTTGGGGAACGACTTCTTGCAGGGGGCGCAGTAGGTCGCCCAGAAGTCGACGATCACGACCTTGCCGTTCGCCTCCTTCACGGTCGCGGGACCTTCGCCGGTCACCTTCTCGGCCGCGAACTCGGGGGCCGCCTTGCCGACGAGCGGGTGAGCCGCGTCACCGCCGCTCTGGGCCTCGCCGCCGCCTCCCCCGCAGCCTGCGGTGGCCGCAAGCGCTGCGAAGAGGCCGAGGGTCGTGATCGCTCGGGACCGGGCTCGGTCCGTGGAAGGGGTCGGGATCATTCGCGGGTCTCCGTGCCTCGAGGTGAAAGGGGGCGCGCCCCCGCCGGAAGGCGCGACGAGCTTACCCCACCCCGTCGACTTTGTGGCTCGCGACGTGCACGATGGGGGCCGCATGAGCGCGTCGCGTCTCCGCATGGCCGCCGCCGCCGCGTTGACTCTCGCTGCGTCGGCGATCGCCGCCGCCTCGGGCTGCAGCCTCGGCGTCGGCGATGCGATCTGCACCGAGGACTCCGTCTACACCGACAAGGACGACGACTGCCCCTACGGCCCGCCGGGCGGCCCGCAGCCCCGCAAGAAGGCCGTCGACTGCGAGGACATCCAGTTCACGAACCAGAGCTGCGGCACGGCGACGTGGGAAGCCGTCTACGGGATGTTCACCGATCCCGCGCGCGGCGGCTGCAGCAACGGGGCCGTCTGCCACGGCGTCGAGCCGGGCAAGAAGGGCGTCTTCATCCCGGCCGAGAACCCGTCGCTCGCGTACGACAACCTCGGCAAGTACCTCAACGCCGCCGGGGAGCCCTACCTCAAGGCGAACGATCCGACCTCCTGGGTCGTCTGCAACGTCACCGGCCAGCCCGGAAGCGCCGCGATGCCGCCGCAGAACGGGCTCATCGATCCCGCCGACATCCAGCTGGTGAAGGACTGGGCCAGCTGTGGCCTCCCCGGTCCCGGCGCAGGCGGCACCGGCGGCCAAGGCGGCAATTGACCCGAGCGAAGCGAAGCGGAGGGCGGGTGTCCGGGCGGCGAAAGCCGACCGGCAATTGCCCTGGGGGTTTGGGGGCGGAGCCCCCATGTTGGGGCAATTGACCCGACCGAAGCGAAGCGGAGGGCGGGTGTCCGGGCGGC
This sequence comes from uncultured Polyangiaceae bacterium, assembly GCA_964372055.1. Taxonomy (GTDB): domain Bacteria; phylum Myxococcota_A; class Polyangia; order Polyangiales; family Polyangiaceae; genus CAYJPW01. The sequence continues at coordinate 80,054 of CAYJPW010000006.1, read as the reverse complement.
GAAAGCCGACCGGCAATTGCCCGGGGGGCACGATGATGTGGGACACCCCCCGACCTCTCGCGACGTTGGCGCAGAATACCGAGCGATCCCCCTGGGGAGATCCGGATCCAGGGGTTGCAGGTCGGCCATTCTTCTCCAGGCCCGATCCCGCGGATTTCCGACGAATCCGCGCTGGCCTACCTCGTGCTTAAGGGACCAGCACCACCTTGGAGGACGCCATGACGACGACGACGACGACCCCCTCGACCCGCAACCTCTCCGGCCGGCTCCTGGCCATCGTCGTCGCCCTCATCGCCCTCGGCGCCGGCGCCGGCTGCGGCACCGTCCAGCCCTACGAGCGCGCCAAGCTCGCCCACCCGACGATGGCCGCCAACGACATGGCCGGCTTCGGCGAGTCGCACCTCCGCGCGATCTCGGAGGGCGCGGTCGGCGGCAGCGGCGGCACCGGCAGCGGCTGCGGCTGCAACTGAACCGGTGTCGGACATTCGTCCGACCGACGCCACTCGAGGCCCGACGTACACAGCCCCCGCTCGCGACGCAGCCAACGATCTCCGGCCAGCCGCGGGCCCTACGGGCGGCCCACCGCCCTCCGGGCGCACCCAGAAAATCGAACTCCTCCGCTCCTCTACGGCTCTTGGATATAGTGGCGGCCGCGTGCGACGCCGACGGCCCGCTGGACTCCTCCTCTCGCTCCTCCTCGTCACGGCGACGCTCCTTGCTCGTCCGGCGCAGGCCCAGCAGGGCCCGAACGACGAAGACGTCGACCTCATGGTCACGAGCGTCCTCGAGACCGAGTATCTGAACACCAAGTTCAGCGAGGCCCTCGAGAAGCTCGACCTCGCCAAGCTGTCCTGCAAAGGCCAGGGCTGCAGCCCCAAGGTCCGCGCCAAGGTCTTCATCGCCATCGGCACCGTCCTCGCGGGCGGGCTCAAGAAGATGAAGGAGGCCAAGGAGGCCTTCGCGCAGGCCCTCAAGGAGGACCCGACCGCGACGCCCTTCGGCGACTACATCACCGCCGAGGTCCAGCAGGCCTTCAACCAGGCGCGCGGCGCCTCGGCCGGCGGCGGCACCGAGCAGACCAAGGGCGCGGCGCCCGCGGCCCCCACGAAGAAGTACCGCGGCGGGCGGCCGCCGCGCGGCTGGAAGAGCGGCGAGGCCTACTTCTACTTCAGCGAGGCGGTCGGCTCGCAGAACAGCCAGGAGTGGGCCGACTGCGTGGCCAACGCCCAGGCGTCGCTGGCCCTCGAGAACCGCCCCACGACCCGCTTCGTCGCGGCGACCTGCGAAGAGAAGGCCGGTCTCTGGATCGAGGCCCTCGGCGACTACCAGCTGGTCGCCGACGTCGCCTCGAACCCCAAGGTGGGCCTCTTCGACACCGCCAACCAGGCGCGCGCCCGCGCCCAGGCGCTGCGCGACAAGATCCCCAAGATCATCCTGCGCAAGCCGGCCAAGGCCGAGGGCCTGGTCGTGAAGATGAACGACGCCGAGATCCCGCCCGAGAAGCTCGGCGGCGAGATCTGGATCAACCCCGGCCAGCGCGCGGTCACGGCCACCGGGAAGGTCGACGGCGTCGATCTCGAGTTCGAGCAGGTGGTCGACGTCGGCGAGTTCGAGACCGCGACCGTCGACATCAAGCTCGGCCCCAAGGGGGCCAAGGGCGACCGCGCGGTGATGAAGTGCTTCGCCGAGGCGAAGACCCGCGAGGACTTCGCCAAGTGCATCAACGGCGGCGCCGCGGGGAGCAAGAGCCTCACCAGCGGCCTCAACCTGCGGGCCGGCTTCGAGCTGTCGGGCTACCACGACTCGGACCACGTCGACGTGGTCACGCCCGCGCTGCTCGCCGGCGTCGAGAGCCCGACCGACGGCTGGGGTGTGAACGGCTCGTTCCTCGTCGACGTGGTCACCGCCGCCTCGGCCGACATCGTCGCCTCCGCCTCGCCGCGCTGGAGCGAGGTGCGCTACGTGCCCGCGCTCGGCGGCCACAAGAAATTCGGCGACGCCGACGTCAACCTCCACGGATCGCTCTCGCACGAGCCCGACTACCTCGCGACCGGCGCGGGCGCCGGCGTGGCCGTCGACTTCGCGCAGAAGACGGTCACGCCCAGCCTCAGCTACGACTTCGGCTACGACATCTCGGGCCGCGCGGGCACGCCGTTCGACGTGTTCTCGCGGAAGATCACCCGCCACGGCTTCGATCTCGGGCTCGGCCTCGTCGTCGACAAGGCGACGTTCCTCGCGCTCGGGCTCACGGCGGTGCTCGAGTCGGGCGACACCTCGAAGCCCTACCGCTACGTCCCGATGTTCACGCCCGAGATCGCGGGGCAGATCCAGGTCGGGCAGTCGATCGACAGCGTCAACTACTACCGCAACCCCGAGCGCGTCCTCGAGCAGCTCCCGACGGACCGCCAGCGCTGGGCCGTGGCGGCGCGCATCGCTCACCGGTTCACCTCCAGCACCATCCGCGCCGAGGAGCGCCTCTACGTCGACAACTGGGGGCTGAAGGCGACCACGACCGACGCGCGCTACCTGGTCGACCTCACCAAGTCGCTGCGCCTCTGGCCCCACCTCCGGTTCCACGCGCAGAGCGGGGCCTCGTTCTGGCAGCGCGCCTACGTCTCCAACCTCACCTCGGCGGGCGGGCAGGTCCCCGCGCTGCGGACCGGCGACCGGGAGCTCGGTCCGCTCTGGTACGTCACCGTCGGCGGCGGCGGGCGCCTCGCGCTGGGAGAGAGCTGGGGCCTGACGGTATCGGGCGATTTCGTCTACACGCGCTATCTTGATCACCTCTTCATCCTGCAGCGCCTCGGCTACTTCGGGGCCACGTCGCTGGAGGTCGATTTCGAATGAGGCCCGCACGAACGCTCCTGCTCTTGTCCGCCATCGGCGTCGCGAGCGCCGGCTGCGGGAACCCGGTCATCGACAAGCGGATCGAAGATCTGGGGCCCGAGATCGAGGGCGTCGAGCCGGGCGAGTTCCACCGCCCCGGCCAGCCCTGCGTGCTCTGCCACTCGTCGTACGAGGGCGCCGAGCCCGAGATGGCCGTCGGCGGGACCATCTTCGCGACGCCGAACCGCAAGCTCCCGGTCGACAAGGTCACCGTGACGCTGACCGACGCCCTCGGCGACTCGCGCAGCGCGACGACCAACTGCATCGGCAACTTCTTCATCAAGAAGGAGGACTGGGATCCGGCGTTCCCGCTCAAGGCGGAGGTCGTCTACGGAGTGCCCGGCACCGATCAGCTCAAGGCGGTCACGATGGAGTCGCGCATCAGCCGCGACGGCTCGTGCGCCGGCTGCCACGTGGGCACGCGCAACCAGGGATCGCCGGGCTGGGTGTGGCTCGAGGAGGAGCAGCCCGGCGCGGACGGCATCGTCGGCACCGAGGACGACGTCTTCCCGCCGTTCCCCCCGCTCCAGGCCTCCTGCGCCGGGAAGCTCCAATGAGCCGCCTTCGTAGCCTCGCCCTCGGCCTCGCGCTCGCCTTCGCGGCGGCCGGCTGCTCCGGCGTCGACGACACCGCGGTGAGCACGGTGAGCTGCGGCGACTTCGCGACCTTCAAGCCCGTCTCGGGCGTGCTCGAGCAGCGCTGCGGGACGCTCGACTGCCACGGGCAGTCCGCGCGGCCGCTCCGCATCTTCGCCAAGAACGGCCTTCGCCGCCCGCTCGAGCGCGATGCCGGTGTGGTCACCAATTATGCCGAGTACTACCCCGGCGGCACCGAGCCGCTCACCGACCTCGAGCTCCAGGACAACTTCCGCTCGGTGTGCGGCCTCGAGCCGGAGCTGATGAACCAGGTGACGACGGGCAAGGCGGCCCCCGACGAGCTCACCCTCGTCCGCAAGATGCGGCTCCTCGAGAAGCACAAGGGCGGGCGCATCTTCGAGCCCGGCCGGCAGGGTGATCTCTGCATCACGACGTGGCTCACCGGCAAGCCCGACCCGGGGCCGTGCAACGACGAGGTCTCGCACGACTAGCGCGCGCCGGACGTCCGGCCGCCGCCGCGACCCCGCCGGGCGTCCCGCCGCCGCTTGCTAGAGCGGCGGCTCGGGCCGGGGGGCGAGGAAGGCGGCGAGCTCGCGGACGAACGGGTCTTCGTCGACGGCGAGGCGCGCCGCGGCGACGGCGATGGGATCGCCGCCGCGGTAGATGGCGCGGAAGGCGCGCTCGAGCGCGCGGCGTGACGCGTCGGGGACCTGGGCGCGCTCGAGGCCGACGCGGTTCAAGGCGCGAACGCGGGCGCGGTCGCCGGCGACGATGACGAACGGCGGTACGTCGCTCTCGACCATGGCGCCGCCCGCGAGGAAGGCGCGCGCCCCGACGCGGACGAACGGCGCGATCGCGACCAGGCCGCCGGTGACCACGCCCTCGCCGAGGGTCACGTGGCCGCCCAAGAGGGTTCCGTTGGCGAGCGTGACGCCGTCGCCGACGCGGCAGTCGTGGGCGACGTGCACGCCGGCCATGAAGAGCCCGCCGCTCCCGATGCGGGTGACGCCGCCGCCGTGCGTGGTCCCGGCGTGGACGGTGACGTGCTCGCGGAAGACGTTGTCGTCGCCGACGACCGCGACGGTGGGCTCGCCGGCGTGGCGGCGGTCCTGCGGCGGCCCGCCGACGACGGCGAACGGGTGGATCACGTTGCGCGCGCCGAGCCGCGCGCCGGAGCGGATGACGGCGTGGGCCTGCACCTCGCAGCCGGGGCCGACGACGGCGCCCTCCTCGACGACGGCGAACGGGCCGACGGTGACGCCGGCGCCGAGCGACGCGCCGCCGGCGACGGCGGCGCGCGGGTCGACTCGGACCGGCTCGGCGCCCACGGCTACGGCTGGCGGTCGACGATCGACGCGAGCAGCTCGCCTTGCGCGCAGACCGCCTCGTCGACCGACGCCTCGCCCTTGAGCTTCCAGACGTTCGACCGGTGGTGGACGACCTCGACCAAGAGGTCGAGCTTGTCGCCCGGCGCGACGGTGTGGCGGAACTTCGCCTTGTCGATGCCGAGGAAGAACATCAGGTTCGTGGTCGGGTCGAAGGGCTCGGAGGCGTAGGCGAGGATGCCGCCGATCTGCGCCAGCGCCTCGAGGATGAGCACGCCCGGCATGATCGGGCGCTGCGGGAAGTGCCCGGGGAACCAGGGCTCGTTGTAGCTGACGCACTTGTGGCCGCGGATGCTCTTGCCGGGGATCACCTCGGTCACGCGGTCGACCATCACGAAGGGGAAGCGGTGCGGCAGGATCTGGAGGATCTGGTGGATGTCCAGGCTCACCGGCGCGTTCGTTCGTTCCGACACCTTCGCTCCTCTCGATCTCGTCCGTCGTCGTGCCGCGAGCGCGGCGTTCACCCTCGGCGGAGCGCCTTGGCCATGGCGCGCAGCCACCTCGCCCTGTCGACCGCCGGGTATCCTGCCACGACCGCGCCGGCGGCGACATCGCCGATCACGCCCGCCTTCGCGGCGAGCCGCGCGCCGTCGCCCACGGTGACGTGGTCGGCGACTCCGGCCTGGCCGCCGACGAGGACGCCGGCCCCGACGCGCACCGATCCCGCGAAGCCGGCCTGCGCGGCGACGATGCTGCCCGGCCCGATCACGGCGTTGTGGCCGACGTGGACGTGGGCGTCGAGCTTGGCGCCGCGCCCGACGACCGTCGGCCCGAGCGTCCCGGCGTCGACCGTGGAGAGCGGCCCGATCTCGGCGTCCTCCTCGATCCGGACGCCGCCGAGCTGCGGGATGCGCGCGACGCCGCCCTCCGGGGACGGGGCCCAGCCGAAGCCGGGCCGGCCGACGACGGCGCCCGCGCCCACCACCGCCCGCGCGCCGATGACGACGCCGCCGTAGACCACGGCGTTCGGCTCGATGCGGGCGCCCGGCCCCACCGAGGCCCCAGGCAGGATCACCGCGCCGCGACCGACGATGGCCGTGGGATCGACCCGCGCCGGGCCCGGATCGCGGGCGGCGGCGATCCACTCGAGGACGCGGGCGAGCGCGTGAGGCGCGTGCGGATGGATCCAGCGGCGGCCGGGCGGGAGGAGCGGGGCGAGCGCGGCGTCGACGAGGAGCACCGCGTCGCCGTCGCGCGCGGCCGCGAGGAAGCGACGCGAGAAGAGGGGCGCGAGCTCGCCGTCGGCGGCGAGATCGGCGGGTGCGACCCGCGACACGACCCGGTCCTCGAGCGCGTGATCGAGCGCGCCGCCGTAGTGCGTCGCGAGATCGGCGAGCGAGACCGGCTCGGGGAGGGCGAGCCCAGGGCCGGCGGGGCTGGCCTCGCCGACCGAGCGCGCCGGAACCGCGGCCGAAGCCGGCGGTGCGCTACTGCCCCTCCTTCTTCTCCTTGCCCTTGTCGTCGCCGCCTCCGGAGTCGCCCACGTCGCCCCCGGAGTTATACATCTGGACGACCTGCTCGGTGAGGTCGAGATCCGAGCGCGCGTACGGCGCCGCCTGCTTGTCGATGACGACCTCGTAGCCGTTCTTCTTCGCGAGGCGGCCGATGATGCCGATCATCTTCTTGACGATCGGCGCCGTGAGCTCGCCCTGCTTCTTCTGCAGCTCCTTGTTGTAATCGACGAACACCGTCTGCAGCTCGACCATGCGCCGCTGCCAGTCCTCCATGCGCTTCGAGAGCGCCTCGCGCGAGAGCACCCGCGTCTGCTTCTCGATGTCCTCGCGCGCCCGCTGGAGCTCGGCCTGCTTGCCGTCGAGCTCCTGCTGGCGCTTGTCGAAGAGCTTCTTCAGCGTGGCCTGCGCGCGGATGCCGTCCTCGGTCTGCATGACCGCGTGCTGCACGTCGCAGACGGCGATCTTGCCCTCGGCGCTGGCGGCCGAAGGGAGGACGAGGAGGCCGAGCGCGAGGAGCGCCGTCCGGAACAGCTTCATGCCCAGCGCTTAGCCCAGATCGACGACGGGGTCCAAGACCGAGCAGGTCGCGCGCGCCAATCCGAGCGCACGGCGCCGCCCCCGCGGCAGGAACCGGAGAATTCACAGGGAGGCGGTGAGTCGGGGAGTAACGCTTGGGTCGATCGAGGCTCACGCCGGGCGAGGCGTGCGCCTGGATCGACCCCAGCAATTCCTCCCTGTCTCCCCGTCTCCCTGTGGAGTTTCTCCGCGGGAGGTCTTACAGGCACTGGTTCGAGATGCAGTCCTGTCCGGCAGGGCACGGGTTCTGGAGCGTGCACTCCGGGTTGACCTCTTCCTCGGTCTTGCAGATCCCGACGTCGCAGGCGACGAAGCGGTTGTCGATCAGCTTGCACTGGTTCACGTCGCCGCACGGGTAGTGGCAGTAGCCGTCGTCCTTGCACTCCTGGCCGACGCCCATGCACGGCGTGGTCGCGTCGCAGCCCGCCTTCGGCGAGGGATCGTCGATGCACTCGCCGCTGTTCGAGTCGCAGATCTCGCCGGCGTCGCACTCGGCGTTCGTCGCGCAGGGCGTCTTGCAGAGGCCGTCGACGCACACGTCGCCCGCCGTGGGGCAGTCGACGCCGGGGCCGCACTGCGGGTTCGCCGGATCGGGGACGCACACGCCCTTGTCGCAGGCGTAGCCCGCGTCACACGGCGTCTGGTCGTCGCAGCCGTCGGTGCACTTGCCGTTGGCGCACACCTTCCCGGCCCCGCACTGGTAGCTGAACTCGCAGCCCGCGATGCAGAGGCCGTCGATGCACTGCGTGCCGGCCTCGGTGCACTGCTCGTCGCCCGTGCACGCGCAGGTGGTCACCTCGGGATCGCACGCCGCCCCGCCGCTGCCGCCCGCCCCGCCGCTGCCCGTGGTGCTGCCGCCGCCGGCGCCGGTGTTGCCCGACGACGTGGTTCCGGGCTTGTGCGTGTCGTCCGCGTCCGTGCAGCCGTACGCGTCGCAGACCTGGCAGTTGTTCCCGTTGGCGTCGCACTGGGCGTACGAGTCGGAGCAGCCGCCGCATCCGGTCGCGAACAGCCCCACGACGGCCAGGGCTACGGGGGCGAAGAGCTGGGAAAAGGAACGCATCGACTCCTCCAACGGCAGGCGCGCCCACCGGGGCGATCCCGCGGCCACGACGGCGACTATCATGCACCATGCCAGGGGATCGGCACCCGAACCCGCCCGTACGACGGTGGCCGCGCGCGCGGATGTGAACGTGGGTTCACGATGGCCCGTGCGGCGCGGTTCACTGGCTCGGACCCGGCCCGCTGGCGCGCTCGGCGGCGAGCGCGTCGTGGCGGCGAGTGTGGGCTAGATGACCCCGAACTTCTTGCCGACCTTCTCGAACGCCTCGAGCGCACGGTCGAGGTGCTTGCGCTCGTGCGTCGCCATGTAGCTCGTCCGGAGCACCTGCTGCTTGGGCGGCACGCCGGGGGTGATGAACGGGTTCACGTAGACCGAGTAGTCGTCGAGGAGCGACTTCCACATCATCACCGTGCGCAGGTCCTCGCGGATGTAGATGGGGATGACCGCGGTGTCGGTGTTGCCGAGCTCGAAGCCGAGGCGGCGCAGCTCGGTGCGCATGTAGGTGAAGTTCTCGCGGAGCTTCTCCTGGCGCCAGGGCTCCTCCTGCATCACCTCGAGCGCGGCCATCGCGGCGGCCACGCAGGGCGGGGCGGCGCTCGCGGCGAACAGGAACGAGTAGGCGAAGTGCTGGACGTAATCGAGCACCTTGCGGTCGCCGACGAGCCAGCCGCCGATCGACGCCAGCGACTTCGAGAAGGTGCCGCCGATGAGGTCGACGTCTTTGTCGACGCCGAAGTGCGCCGCGGTGCCGCGCCCGCCCGGGCCGAGCACGCCGAGCGAGTGCGCGTCGTCGACCATGATGCGCGCCTTGTGCTTCTTCACCACCTCGACGATCCCCGGCAGGTTGGCGATCTCGCCCTGCGCGCTGAAGACGCCGTCGGTGATCACGAGCGCGCCCTCGCTGTCGTCGAGCTCGGAGAGCGCCTGGTCGAGCGCGGCCGGATCGTTGTGCTTGTAGCGGACCATGCGCGCGTTCGCCGCCTGGGCCAGGCGGACGCCGTCGTAGATCGAGGCGTGGTCGTCCTTGTCGATCACCGCGACCGATTTCTTGTTGGCGAGGAGCGAGGAGATGGTCGCGATGTTGACCTGGTAGCCGGTCGTGAACACCAGCCCGGCCTCCTTGCCGTGGTAGGCCGCGAGCTTCTCCTCGAGCTCCTTGTGGAGCTTCATCGTCCCGTTGACGAGGCGCGAGCCCGTCATGCTCGTGCCGTACTTGTCGATCGCCGCCTTGGCCGCCTCGCGCACCTTGGGGTGCGTGGTCAGGCCGAGGTAGTTGTTCGACCCGAGCATCGTGACCGTCTTGCCCTCGAGCTGCGCCTCGGGCCCGTTGTTGAAGTCGAGCGGGCGGAAGAAGGGGTAGACGCCCATGGCGCGGGCGTTGTCCGCGGTCATGAACTTCTGGCACTTCTCGAAGACGTCGCGGCCGCCGATCTTCGAGAGCGAGGTGCGCTGCGCCATCTGGGAGGCGAGCTGCGCCTCCGAGCCGCTGACCGCCGGCGCCTTGCGGGCGCGACGGCTCGCCTCCGTCGCGGCCGCGGCCGCAAGCGCGTCGGCGCCGGAGGCGGCGGAGGGCGCGGCGCCGTTCTTGGTCTCGTGCGCCGCCGGGGCGTGCGCCTTCGCGGCGCCGTTCGCGGCGCCGTTCTCTCCGGCGCCCGCGCTCGGGCGCCTCGCGCCCGTCGCGTCGGGCTCGCCCTCGAGCGCCGGATCGATCGTCGGCAGCGCGTGCCCGTTGAGCAGCACGCTCCACGCCTCGCCGGCCAGATCGGCCGCGGCGCGCAAGCGCGTGCGCGCATCCATCACGCCCGTCGCCACCTTCATGACGCGGTCGTCGCTGATCATCCGGAGGACGACCCCCGAGGTTGCAAGTTTTCTCCCTTGATCGACGAGACGATTCTTGATGCTCATCAAAACGGCTCCTGGTCGGTCCGCGGTGCCCTGCAGCTGGCAGGCCACCGTGTGCTCGCCGCTAGGGTGCGGGCGCGTGGACGGCGGGGGCGGAACCCCCGAGGCGGCGGTACGTAGCCCGAACCGCCGGCCGCGGAAATCGGGAAGCGGAGGTCGCCACAAACCGCCGACATCCCGGGGTTATCTGCCACCCGCAACCGTTGCGGAGCCTGCGCCCTGGGTGTAGAAAAGTTTGCGATGCGCCGCGTGCTCGTGGTCGACGACGAGGAGAGCCTGCGCCTCGTCGTCCGGTCGTTCCTGAAGCGCGACGGCTACGAGGTGGAGACGGCCTCGAGCGGCGAGGAGGCGTTGGGCCTCGTCGAGTCGTTCGGGCCCGACGTCATCCTCACCGACGTGCGCATGCCCAAGATGGGCGGGCTCGATCTGCTCGCCACGCTCAAGGCGAAGGGCAACGACGCCACGGTCATCGTCATGAGCGCCTACGGCAACGTCGACCTCGCCATCGAGGCGATGAAGGCGGGCGCGTACGACTACATCCAGAAGCCGTTCAAGGCCGAGGAGGTGCTGCTCACGCTGCGCAAGGCCGAGGAGCGCGAGGCGCTGCGCCGCGAGAACCGGGCGCTCCGGCAGGAGATGCGCAAGGAGAACCTCTTCGAGGAGATCCTCGCCAAGAGCCCGCCGATGCAGGCGGTGTTCAAGACGGTGGCCAAGATCGCCGAGTTCAAGACGACCGCGCTCATCACCGGCGAGAGCGGCGTCGGCAAGGAGCTCGTCGCGCGCGCCATCCACAAGCGCTCGAGCCGCCGGAACGCGCCGTTCATCGCGGTGAACTGCGGCGCCATCCCGGAGAACCTGCTCGAGAGCGAGCTCTTCGGGTACAAGAAGGGCGCCTTCACCGACGCCTCGGCGGATCGCGTCGGGCTCTTCGAGCAGGCGAACAACGGGACGTTGCTCCTCGACGAGATCGGCGAGCTGCCGCTCTCGCTCCAGGTCAAGCTCCTGCGCGTGCTCCAGGAGGAGTCGATTCGACGGCTCGGCGACAACAAGGACATCCACATCGACGTCCGCATCCTCGCCGCCACGCACCGCGATCTCTCGGCGGAGACGCAGGCGGGCCGCTTCCGCGAGGACCTCTACTACCGCATCAACGTGCTGCCGATCGCGATCCCGCCCCTCCGCGAGCGGCGCGAGGACATCCCGCTGCTCGTCGATCACTTCCTCTCGCGCAACAACGTCCGCTTCGGCACCAACATCCGCGGCCTCGAGCCCGAGGCGCGGCGCCTGCTGCTCGAGTACAGCTGGCCGGGCAACGTGCGCGAGCTCGAGAACACGATCGAGCGCGCCATGGTGCTCTCCGAGCGCGAGATGCTCGCCGCCGAGGACCTGCCCGAGCGCGTCCGCGAGGCGCGCGATCCCATCCAGCTCCACCTGACGAGCGGCGATCTCTCGATCAAGAAGGCGGCGCGCGTCATCGAGGAGATCCTGATCCGGCGCGCGCTCCAGAAGACGAAGGGCAACCGCACCCGGGCGGCCGAGGTGCTCGAGATCAGCCATCGCGCGCTGCTCTACAAGATCAAGGACTACCAGATCGACCTCTGAATCGGCGTCGCGATCCGGGAAGCACCGAGGATCGCAGCGAGGTGCTCATGAACGCTCCAAGCTCGGCCGGGCCGCATTCCAGGCAGGATCCATGAACGAGACCCCGCGCATCCGCGACGCGACCGACGCCGACGCCGCCGGCCTCATCGAGCTCATCGGCGGGGTGTTCGCCGAGTACCCCGGCTGCGTGCTCGACGTCGACGGCGAGCTCCCCGAGCTCAGGGCCATCGCGACCCACTTCGCTCGGCTCGGGGGCCGCTTCTGGGTCGCCGAGATCGACGGGCAGATCGTGGGCTGTATCGGGCTCTCGCCGGCGACCGCGCCAGGCGGGATCGAGCTCCGCAAGCTCTACGTCCGCAAGGACGCGCGGCGCAGCGGGCTCGGGGGCACCCTGTGCGGTCTCGTCGAGGCCGAGGCGCGCCGGCGCGGCGCGGCGTTCGTCGACCTCTGGAGCGACACGCGGTTCGACAAGGCCCACCGCCTCTACGAGCGGCGCGGCTACGTGCGCGGTCCCTCGACGCGCGACCTCCACGACAAGAGCGACTCCGTCGAGTACCATTACGAGCTCGCGCTCACGCCCTGAACGGCGCCTGCGGCCGGGGCCTCGCGCGCGCCGACGGATGCTCCTCCGGTCCAGAGATCCGGCCCCCGCGCCGCACCGTCCTCGAGGCCTCCGGCGGCCACACGCGGGGCCGCGCGAGCGTCGCGCCGCGCGCGCCGAGATCCAAGGAAGCGCGGCGCGCCGGGTCTCAGGAGACGTGGCGGAGCGCACCGGTCGACAGCGGATCGCGGCGCTCCTCCTGTCGTCGAGCGTGGTGCTCGGCGCGGCCGCCTGCGCGGCGCCGCACCAGGCCGGGGAGCTCGTGGTGCTGCCGGGGGCGGCGGAGCGGCTCATGCTCGCGATGAGCCTCGGCTACGGCGGCGCGGGGGACGCCAAGCGTCCGGCGAGGGTGTGGCGGATCGCCTTCGCCGAGGACCAGCTCCACGGGCCTTCCGCGTCGGGCCGGATCGGCGACTACCTCCTCGAGAACAAGCGCGTGTCGGTGGTCATCGCCAACGTCGACGGCGGCGACCGCGGGGGCCAGATCGTCGACATGGCGCGCGCCTCGGGCCGCGTCGACGATCTCGGGAAGCTCGAGACCATCGTCTCGGGGATGCGGGTGCGCTACCGGACCATCACCACCGGCAATGACCCTCAGCTCGGGACGGCGTACGTCAACGTGGTCGGGTACGCCGAGCGCGATCCGTCGATGGAGGTCGCGACGCGGTACGACATCGGCCCGGAGCTCGACACCGTGCTCGTGCACACCACCATCCGGCCAGCCGGCCGTTCGTTCGTCGGTCCGATCGCCGTCGGCGACGCCCTCGTCCTGCAGGGTGGGACCTTCGCGAGGGGGGCGGCGTCCGCCGACCCGGGCGCCCGGAACGAGAACGCGCCCGAGCTCCGCTTCGGCGCCGCGCACGCCGCCGCCTTCGGCCCGACCTCCGGCTACGTGCTCAAACCGCTGGTCGAGGATGCGCCGCTGGTGATGCTGCCGGCGGCGTCCCGCGCCGCGATCGGCCAGGCCCCCGAGGCGTTCGCCTCCGAGGAGCTCGTCCTCTACTCGCGCGCGCTCATCGCCCTCGATCGGCCCGACACGCTGGCCATGGCGACCGCGCTCGCCGAGGTCGACGGCATCCCCACCGGAGAGGTCGAGCTCGAGATCATCCCGCACGCGCGCAACACCCGCACCTCGTTCGTGGGGGGGCGCTTCTTCCTCGACCCGTCGGGCTCGCGCGCCGAAGGCCTCGCGCTCGAGGTCGAGCCGCCGATCCACCCGGGCGATCGGGTCCTGGCTCGCGCGCCGGCCGGCCGGTACGTCATCGGCTACGAGAGCTCCGGGCTCCGCACGAAGAGGCCCGTCCTCGTCGAGGTGCAGCGGAAGGTCAGGACGCCGGTGCGCGTGGAGGAGCCGGTGAGCCCGGGCGCGGTCGCCGTGCCGGAGACGCTCGCGCCGGCCGCCGCCGCGTCGGCGCCGACACCCGATGCTTCGGCCCCGGCGCTCGCGGCGTCGGCGACGGGGCTGCCCGAGGCCGCTGCGGGCGGGGCGCCGCCGCCGAACTGACCCTGGCGAGAGTCGACTCGCGCCTCAGGGCATCCGCTCGAGCATCGCCAGCGCGAGCTTGGCGAAGTCGGTGCGCGTGATGATCCCGACGAGGGTCTTGTCCTCGAGGATGATCGGGAAGCAGCCGAGCTGCTCCTGGAGCATCACCCGGCACGCCGTCGTGAGCGGGGCGTCCGGCGTCCCGGTGACGACGTTCCTCCGCATGATCGCGCCCGCCGGGGTCTCGGCGTCGACTTTGGGCGCGGGCTTGCCGTCGGGGGTGGTGCCGAGCGCGGCGTGGAGGAGATCGGTCCTCGTGATGAGGCCGACGAGCTTCATCTCCGTCGTGACGACCGGCAGGTGGTGGAAACGGAAGCGCTTCATCCAGGCCTCGAGATCGCCGACCGGCTCGTGCTCCTCGATGGTGATCACCTTGCGCGTCATGAGGTCGGCGACGACCTTGGGCGGCCATCCACGCTGGGGCAGGCCCGCGGTCACGCTCATCGGCTCGGGCTCGGCTCCCTCGCTCGGCGCCGGTCGTCGCGGGGGCAGGGGAGGGGGCTCGCCCGGGCCGGGCTCCACCTCGATCACCTCGGACGCGGGCGTGCTCGTCGAGCCGGCGGCGGCCGGGGGGCTCGCGGCCTCGGGCTCGGACCCAGCGCCGTTCGGAGGAGAGGATTGGCCACTCATCACTTCCGGCTATCAGACACTGCCGGGACCATCAACCAATCGCTTCCGGACCGAGCGGCGGCGCCGCGTCCGTCGCGATCCCGCGAACCGCGCTCGCGATCCCCGGGCCGTCGCGCCCCGTTCGCGGTACCCTGGCCCGCGTGTCCCATGACTACGATCTGCTGGTGATCGGGTCCGGCCCGGCGGGTGAGAAGGGTGCGGCCCAGGCGGCGTACTTCGGCAAGAGGGTCGCCGTCATCGAGAAGGAGGCGCAGCCGGGCGGTGCGGCGGTGCACACCGGCACGCTCCCCTCCAAGACCTTGAGGGAGACGGCGCTCTTCCTCTCGGGGCACCGCCAGCGGGAGACCTACGGCGTCAACGTCACGGTCGATCCGGCGCTCGCCGTGCCCAAGCTGCTCTCGCGCAAGGACGCGGTCCGCCAGCACGAGGTCGATCGCATCCACTGGAACCTCGATCGCCACAAGGTCGACTACGTGCGCGGCGCCGCCGAGCTCGTCGACGGTCACACCCTCGCCATCCGCGGCGCGGACGGGACGACGCGGACGCTCTCCGGGGAGTTCATCCTGGTCGCCACCGGAAGCGTGCCGTTCCAGCCGGGCAACATCGACTTCTCGGATCCGGACATCGACGACAGCGACTCGATCCTGACCATCGACCGCATGCCCGCGAGCCTGGTCGTCATGGGCGCGGGCGTGATCGGCTGCGAGTACGCGTCGATGTTCGCGGCCCTCGGCGTGAAGGTGACGCTCATCGAGCCTCGCGGCGAGCTCCTCTCGTTCCTCGACGCCGACATGAGCGAGGCGCTCCGCGTCGCGCTCGTCCACCTCGGCATCGACGTGCGCCTCGACGACTCGGCGACCGAGGTGCAGCGCGTGGGCGACGACATCCGGGTGAAGCTCGCCTCGGGCGGCGAGGTCTTCGGCGACAAGCTGCTCTTCGCCGCGGGCCGCAGCGGCGCGACGGCGACCCTCGGGCTCGAGGCCGTCGGCGTGAAGCTCGGGAAGCGCGGCTACGTCGAGGTCGACCAGGACTACCGGACGGCGGTCCCCTCGGTCTACGCCGCGGGCGACGTGATCGGGTTCCCGGCGCTCGCCTCGACCTCGATGGAACAGGCGCGCGTGGCGGTCTGCCACGCCTTCGGGTTCACCTACAAGCGCCAGGTCGGCGAGCTCCTGCCCTATGGCATCTACACCATCCCCGAGGTCAGCGCGGTCGGGCTGTCCGAGGAGGACGCGAAGGCGAAGGGCATCGACGTCGTCTGCGGTCGGGCCCCGTACAAGCACAACGCCCGGGGCAAGATCATCGGCGACCTCGACGGGATGGTGAAGCTCGTCTTCGAGCGATCGACCCGCAAGCTCATCGGCGCCCACGTCATCGGCGACCGCGCCACCGAGCTCGTCCACATCGGCCAGGCGATCGTCACCCTGCGCGGCACGGTGGAGACGCTGATCGAGATGGTGTTCAACTACCCGACGCTCGCGGAGTGCTACAAGTACGCGGCGTACGACGCGCTCGGGCGGTGGGACGCGCCCGGGGCGTAGCCGGTCAGGCTCGACCCGGCCGGCCCGTCGTTGGGTTGCGACATGGGCAGAGGATCCAAGCGCGCCGAGCGAGGAGAGGACGCCCAGGCGGCGGGCCACCGGCACGCGCGCCTCCAGCAGCTGCTCCACGAGGAGCTGAGCTCGTTGCTCCGCGACGAGGCCGGCGATCCGCGCCTCGGCGATCTGGCGATCACCGGCGTGGTGCTCTCGCCCGACTACCGGAACGCGCGCGTGGCGTTCCTCCCCGAGGCCGGCGCCGGCGTGCCGTCGCGCGCCGCCGTCGACGAGCTCGAGCGCGCCCTGGCGCGGGCGGCGCCGTTCCTCCGGGCGCGCCTCGTCGACGCGCTCGACCTCAAGGTGGTCCCGCAGCTCCGCTTCGTGTTCGACTTGGCCGCCGACGAGGACCGGCGCGCCGCCGTCGCGCTCGGCCGCGAGCGGGAGTAGCGATGGGGCGTCGACGCGCCGCGTGATCGCGGGCCACGAGCCGTCGGTCAGCCGCCCCCGACGTAGCAGGTGGCGTAGTCGGAGTAGGCGCTGTCGCACGCGTACGGGAAGGCACTGCAGCTGAGCCCTTGGGTGTTGTCTGCCACGCAGTGCACGTACACGGCGAGCTCGGTGGTGCAGTTGGGCACTTCCTGGAACCGGGCCACGCAGTCGCCGACGCAGTCCGGCGTCGTGTCGCAGGCGAGCTCGTCGTACCGGGCGCAGACCACGTTGCAGTCCGACTCCACGTCGATGCCGGCAGGGATGCCCGTGAGCGAGGTGCCGCTCGTGCCCCCCGGGCCGCCGCCGGCCCCGTCGGACGGCTCCCCGTCGAAGACGACCTTCCCCCCGCATGCAGCGGAGGCGGGGAGGAGCACGGCGCACACCACGAGTCGGCGCGAAAGCTTCATGGGACCTCGGCGGGAGGAAGATAGGGTCTCGGGGCGCCGGTTGGACACCCTCGGCGGAGCTTTCTTGGGTGGCTGCACCCCCGATGCGAGACAGCCTTCCCGCGGCGAGCGCCGGGCTGGGCTTCGCGGGCGCCGAATTCAGAACTGGAAGTAGACGAAGGGCACCGCCTCGGTCGAGGCCACTTCGCGGAGGGCGACGGCGACGAGGAACAGGGCGATCGCTTGGGCGGGGGCGGGCATGACCGTGAACGTCTCGCGCGCCTTGTCGAGCACGCGGCGCGGCGTCCACTGCACCACGAGGGCGCCGAAGATGACGGCCAGGACCTGCGGGTGGAGGTTCGGGTGGTAGGTCGTGAGGGTGGGCAGGCGCTTGTAGAGCGCCAGCGCCTTCGGGACCGACTCGGCGCGGAAGAGGGCGAAGGTGAGCGCGACGAACGTGAAGGTCGCGAACACGGTGACGGCGCGGCCGAACGGCGACATCTCCTCGTCGGCGTCGCCCTTCTTGCCCCGCGCGTCGCGGAACCAGTGCGTGGCCGCCACCGCGACGCCCTGGATGGCGCCGAAGAGCACGTAGCACCACGCCGCGCCGTGCCAGATGCCGCAGATGAGCATCGTGAGGAAGACGTTCACGTACTTCTTCGCCCGGCCGGAGCGCGAGCCGCCCAGCGGGATGTACACGTAGTCGCGGAGCCAGACCGAGAGCGAGATGTGCCAGCGCCTCCAGAACTCGACGATGTTGGTTGCGCGGAACGGCGCGTCGAAGTTCTTGGGGAAGCGGTACCCGAGCAGGAGCGCCGAGCCGATGGCGATGTCGCTGTAGCCCGAGAAGTCGCAGTAGACCTGGACGGCGTAGCCGTACATCGCCGCGATCGCCTCGACCGCGGAGTAGCTCGAGGGCTCGGCGAAGACGCGGTCGACCAGGTTGAGGGCGAGGTAGTCGCCGATGATGACCTTCTTCACGAGGCCGCCCGCGATGAGGAAGAGCGCCTCGCCGCCCGCCTCGGCGGTGAGCTCGACGTCCTTCTCGAGCGCCGGCAGGAGGTCGCGCCCGCGCACGATCGGACCGGCGACGAGGTGCGGGAAGAAGGCGATGTACGTGAGGTAGTGGAGGTAGCTGCGGCAGGCGGGGATGGTGCCGCGATAGACGTCGACCACGTAGCTGAGCGACATGAAGGTGAAGAAGGAGATCCCGATCGGGAGCGCGAGATGGAGCGTCGCGTCGGGGAAGGGCAGCCCCAGCTTGGCGGCGACCCAGCCCGCCGTCTCCATGCCGAAGTTCCAGTACTTGAAGACCCCGAGGATCCCGAGGTTCGAGAGCAGCGTGGCGACGAGCACGGCCTTCTTCGCCCGCGGGGTCCGGGCGCGCTCGACGGCGCGGCCGAGGAGGTAGTCGAGCGTCGAGCAGCCGAAGAGGAGCGGGAGGTAGTAGACGCTCCAGCCGGCGTAGAAGACGTAGCTCGCCACCAGGAGGAAGCCCAGGCGCACGCGGCGCCAGCGGTGGAGCATCCACGAGATCGCGAACGTGACCGCGAAGAACTTCGCGTACGTGAGCGTGTTGAAGAGCAACGGACGGTCTCCTTCGGGCGAAGCGTTCCCGGCGCGGCGCGCTGCGGCCAAGTTTTCGCGCGCACGACGTAAGCGCCGCGACGCCGCGCGCGCGATCGGCCCGTCGATCCGCCGCAAACTTCGTGGTGCGCGCGGGCACGTCGTATCGTCGCGCCGCATGGATCACGCGACGACGCCGGACCCGCCCCGTGCCCTCGAGCTCCAGGCCGACGACACCGGTGCCGCGCCCGAGCGGCCCGGAGCGGCGAGCTCGGGCGCGCGCGTCCCCGGCCTGCCGGTGTCGCGCAAGATCGCCGTCACCGGGCTCTCGCTCGGCCTGATGCTCGCGATCCCCTACGCGCACCCGGCGCTCGCGCGGCTGCGGCTCTTCACCCCGCGCGAGCCCACCCCCTCGTCCGTCGAGGCCGTCGCCGCGCCGATCAACAGCGCCGTCGGCGAGGCGAGCCTGCCCGGCGCCACCGACGACCAGCAGGACCGCGCCCGCGATCTCGAGGGCGCGGTCGACGCGCGCAGCCCCATCGCCCACGCCGGGATGGAGCCGGCGCCGACGGCCGAGGCCGGGCCCGCCGACGCCAAGGCGCCCCGCAGCATCGAGGATCCCTCGGGGCACGCGCTCGACACCTTCTACGACAAGCTCCTCCGGGCCGAGCGCAAGGAGCCGGGAGCCGTCGCGCGCGTCCTCTACTACGGCGACTCGATCGTCGGCTCGGACTTCGTCACCGGGAAGCTGCGGCGCATGCTCCAGACGCGCTTCGGCGACGCCGGCCACGGCTATGCGCTGCTCGCCAACGCCTGGCCCGGGTGGTTCCATCTCGACGTCTCGCGCAAGGCCTCGGCCGAATGGAAGGTGAGCCGCGTCATCGGCCCGTTCGCCGAGGACGGGCTCTACGGGCTCGGCGGCGTCTCGTTCCGCGCCGACAAGCCCGACGTGTGGGCCCGCTTCGCGACGGCCGACATGGACGCGTGGGGCCGGAGCGTGTCGCGCTTCGAGCTCGAGTACCTCGAGCAACCCGGCGGCGGCGATCTCGCGGTCATCGTCGACGACAAGCCGACGGGCGTCATCCACACCGCCGGCGAGAGCGCGAAGCTCGCCTACCACGTCGTCACCGTCCCCGACGGCGCCCACAGCCTCGAGGTCCGCACCGTCGACGAGCGCCCGGTGCGCGCGTTCGGCATCCGGATGGAGCGCGACGTCCCGGGGGTGACCCTGAGCGCCCTCGGCGTGACCGGCGCCCGCGCGCGCTTCCTCGACAAGTCGGACGACGCGCACTGGGCCGAGGCGCTGCGCGCCGCCAAGCCCGATCTCGTGGTGCTCGCCTTCGGGTCGAACGAGACGACCGACGGGATGATGTATCCGATGGCCGACTACGAGGCGACCCTGCGCTCGCTGATGAAGCAGGTCCGCGCCGCCCTGCCGAAGGCCTCGCTCATGCTCGCGGGCCCGCCCGACATGGCCACGACCAACGAGGGGACGATGCACACGCGGCCGGTGCTGCCGGTCATCGTGAAGATCCAGCGCAAGGTGGCCGCCGAGGAGGGGTGGGCCTTCTGGGACCAGTTCCAGTGCATGGGCGGCGCCGGGTCGATGTGGTCGTGGATCAAGACCGGCCTGGGATCGACCGACATGTTCCACCCCTCGGGGTCGGGCGGGAACCAGCTGGGGACGTGGGAGTACCGGGCCATGGTCGAGGGCTTCGAGCAGTACAAGGCCGGCCGCTAGCGCGTCGGGATGCGCGGCGGGTCCCTGGCCTGCAGAGCCCCGCGGCGGGCTCGAAGCCGTGTCGCCGCCTACTCGCCTACGCGAGACCTCTGGCCGGATTCGGGTTACCGTCGGCACGGATGACGAGCTCGAAGCCGCCCTCGGGTCGCTCGCCCCCGCCGCCGGCGCGGCCGCGCGGCGACGCCTCGGCCCGACCGCCCTCGTCGCGAAGGCTCTCGGCGGTGCGACCGCCCGCCGACTTCGGCCTCATGACCCCGGCGGCGCGGGTGATCGAGGAGGTGCTCGCCCTCCGGCCGGGCGAGCGGCTGCTCGTCATCCACGATCGCGCCAACGACGACATCGCGCGCGCGTTCGAGCACGCCGCGCTCGAGGCCAAGGGCGACGTCGAGCGGCTCGAGCTCGAGGCGCTGGCCGCGCGTCCCTGCACGAGCTGCCCTCCCGAGATCCTGGTGCGGCTCAAGCCGGGCGCGGCCTCGAGCGGCGGCGGCGAGTCGGGCGGGGCGACCATCCTCGCCATCCGCACGGAGGAAGGCGAGTACGACATGCGCCGGACCATCGTGAACGCGGCGATGGCGATGCGCGCCCGCCACGTGCACATGGTGGGGGTTAGCCGCCGCGCCTTCGTGGCCAGCATGATGGCGCCGAGCACGCGGGTGTTCGAGCTCATCCAGACGCTCAAGAGCGCCATGCGGCCGCAGACCCGCATCGCCGTGCGCTCGGCGGCCGGCACGCAGATCGAGATCGAGATGGCGCCGCACCTGCGCTGGTTCGCGAACGGGAGCGTGGTGCGACCGGGGCAATGGCTGAACGTGCCGTACGGCGCGGTGGTGAGCTCGCCGGCCTCGGTCACCGGCGTCTACGTGGCCGACGCCGCGGTCGGCGGCGCCCTCGGCGCTCGGACGGGCTCGCTCGCCGGCCGCCCGATCAAGCTCACGCTCGAGGGCGGGCGCCTCAAGGCGGTGGAGTGCCGCGACACCGGGCTCAAGACCTACGTCGAGCGCTTCGCCGCTGACGCGCAGAACCAGGACCGCGTCGGCCTCATCAGCCTCGGGACCAACATCGGGGTGCTCTCGCCGCTCGGCGAGATCATCCACGACGAGAACATGCCCGGCCTCCACCTCGCGCTCGGGGACAGCTTCGGCGGGAGCACGAGCGCGACCTGGTCCGCGCACGGCCAGCTGGCGTTCGCGATGAGCGAGGCCGACGTGGACCTCGACGGCCAGCCGCTCATCCGCCGCGGCCGCTACGTCCGCTACGTGTGACGGGGACACTTGCGCCCCCGGCGGGCGACGGCTACTCCGTGGGCCACCGGCGAGCGCCCGCTCGGCCGGGCCCACCTCCCCAATGAAGAAGAACTACGTCCTCGACGCGAACGTCCTGCTCCACGACCCGCACGCGATCTTCAAGTTCGAGGACAACGACCTCATCATCCCGATCTACGCGATCGAGGAGATCGATCAGTTCAAGCGCGAGGGCTCGGAGCGCGGCCGCAACGCCCGCACCATCGCCCGCCTCCTCGACGAGACGCGGGAGTCGCACGGCGGGACGCTCGCCCGCGGGGTGCCCCTCGAGAACGGCGGCTCGCTCCGCATCGCCATCCCCGAGCGCCGGCCGGACAAGCTGGTGGGCCTCGAGTCGGGATCGCAGGACCTCGCCATCCTGCAGACGGCGATCGACGTGCGCGACAAGGACACCTCGCGCCCGACGATCTTCGTCACCATGGACACGAACCTCCGCATCCGCGCCGACGCGCTCGGCGTGACCAGCGAGACGTACGAGAACCAGCGCGTCCGCGATCCCGAGATCGAGCACTCGGTCCTCGAGCTCGAGGTCGCCGGCGCCGAGGTCGACGCCTTCTTCCAGCACGGCGCGGTCACCCCCAGCGACGGGCGCTCGCTCTACCCGAACGCGGCCGTGATGCTCCGCGACGCCGGGGCGCCGAACCACACCGCGCTCGGGCGCTTCGACGGCCAGAAGGGCCAGGTCACCGCCCTCCGCGTGGCGCGCGAGGGCGTGATGGGCGTCCGGCCCAGGAACAAGGAGCAGACGTTCGCGCTCGACCTGCTCCTCGACGACACCATCCGCCTCGTCACGCTCATCGGCAAGGCCGGCACCGGCAAGACGCTGCTCGCGCTCGCCGCCGGCCTGAAGCGGACGACCGAGGACAACGCCTACTCGCGCCTCCTGGTGAGCCGCCCCATCATGCCGCTCGGCCGCGATCTCGGCTTCCTGCCCGGCGACGTCGACGAGAAGCTGAACCCGTGGATGCAGCCGATCTTCGACAACCTCGAGTTCCTCTTCTCGAACGGCGGGACGCGCTCCGGGCGCGATTCGCGCGGCTTCCTCGAGCTCCTCGAGAGCGGCACCATCCAGGTCGAGCCGCTCACCTACATCCGCGGCCGGAGCCTGCCGCACCAGTACCTGATCGTCGACGAGGCGCAGAACCTCACGCCCCACGAGGTGAAGACGATCATCACGCGCTGCGGCGAGGGGACCAAGATCGTGCTCACCGGCGATCCGCACCAGATCGACAACCCCTACGTCGACCACGCCTCGAACGGCCTGTCGGTCGTGGCCGATCGCTTCAAGCGCGAGCGGATCGCCGGGCACGTGGTCCTGGCCAAGGGCGAGCGCAGCGATCTCGCCGAGCTCGCCGCCAACCTCCTCTAGGGCTCACCGCGCGGCGGCTCCGCCCGCGCCGGTGGAGCCGGTCGAGCCGGTCCCGGTCGAGCCGGTCGACCCCGTCGAGCTGGGCCGCGGCTTCGGTGCGGGCGGCGGGGGCGCCGTGCCGCCGGCGCACGGATCCTCGCAGGCGGTGAGCGAGCAGGCCTCGGTCCCGATGATGCCCGGACAGCAGTGCCCGGTGCCGCAGTCGCTCGCGCAGACGCAGAGCTTGCCGAGGTTGCACGAGGCACACTCGCCGCCGCAGTCGACGTCGGTCTCGCTGCCGTTCTTCTTGCCGTCGCTGCACGAGCGGCAGGTCCCTTGCGCGCACGAGTGGTCGGCGCAGTCGGCGTCGCTCGCGCAGGTCTCGCCCGCCTCGCACGCCGGGCACTTGGCGCCGCCGCAGTCGACGCCGGTCTCGCCCTCGCCGCGCACGCCGTCGGTGCACGAGGGCTCGCAGGCGCCGCCCCGGCAGTCGCTGCTCTTGCAGTCGGCGTCCGCGCTGCAGGTCTTGCCGTTCGGGCACGGATCGCAGCTGCCGCCGCAGTCGATGTCGGTCTCGGCGCCGTTCTTCACCTGATCGGTGCAGCTCGGCTTCTCGCACTTGCCCTCGGTGCAGACGGTGCTCACGCAGTCGCTGCCCGAGTTGCACGCCTTCCCGCCGTCGCAGGTGGGGCACTGCCCGCCGCCGCAGTCGACGTCGGTCTCCACGCCGTTCCTGACCTTGTCGGCGCAGGTCGGATCGGCGCACGCGTTCTTGAAGCAGACGCCCGAGTCGCAGTGCTTGCCCTCGGAGCACTGCACGCACTCGCCGTTCTCGCCGCAGTAGCGGCCGCCGTTCTCGGTGCACGGCTCGCCGGTGCGGGCCGCGCTCACCGGATCGCCCTTCTTGCAGACGGGGCGCATGCACTCCTTGGCGTCCTCGTCCTTGGGGACGTCCTCGCTGTCGGGCACGACCCTGGCGAAGCCCTCGCCGTCGCAGCGGGTCCTGCGGCAATCGCCGAGGACGTCCTCGCCGGCCGGCAGGCCGCGCGCGGCGAAGTGCACCGCGCAGTGTCCCTGGTCGCACGCGCGCTGTGCGCACACGCTGTCCTCGCCCGGGCAGTCCTCCACCGTCGTGCACGGCGATCCTTGCGGTCCGCCCCCGGTGCCGACGACCTGTGCCTCGCTCGGCTTCTTCGCCGTGGGCTCGTCCTCGCTGCAAGCGCCCGCGAGGAGCGCCGCTCCGCCGAGCGTCAGAACCGCCAGTACCATGCCGGTGCGTCGCATACCCCCTCCGTTCCGGTCCGCTGCACGACGTCGCAAACGTTGGGCCGACGAGGCGGGGGCCGTCCCGGGCCGACGCGCGTGCGTTTGCGCGCCAACGTCCGCGCGCGACGGATGCGGCGGAGGCTCCGCCCGTTGTCGCGCCCGCGCCGATCCGCTTGCGCTATCCTGGGGCGTCGATGTCGCCCCGGATCGCCAGCGTGCACCCCATCGAGTCCAAGCGCGCTGCGCTCTCGCGGTCATCCGGTCGCCTCGGGGGTACGGCCGCCAAGCCTTCGGTCGCCTTCGCACGCCGGGGCCGCGCGCCGGCGTGGGAGGCGGACGCGACGCGGGCCCTCGGCCAGGCGTCGGCCGCGATCCGGATGCTCGCGGTGAGCACTCCGAGGAACCTGCGCGCCGAGCTCGATCGGCTTGGCGCCCTCTGGGCGCGCGGCGAGGCGGCGATGCCCTGCTTCGTCTACGGCGGGGCGCCGGACCACCGCGAGCTGGAGCGGGCGCTGTGCTCGGCCGCCGATCGGCTCGAGCGGGAGGGCGATCTCGGCGGCCTCTACGCCGGTCGGGCGCGCGAGCTCGCCGACGAGGCCGCCATCTGCCGCGGCGTGGGCGGCTCGGAGCTCTGGGTCGCGGCGCGACGCCGCTTCGCCCGCCGCGATTCCTTCGACGACGCCGCCGACGCGCTCGTGGCGCGTTGGCTCGAGGATGGGGCCGGCGCGCCTTCGCGGGGCGAGGAGGCGGCCGAATGCGACGACGGCGCGGCGCCCACGCGCAGCGACGACGAGGGCTCGCCGTCGTCGCTGGTGTCGCGGATGCGTCAGGAGATCGGTGCGCGCCGCCTGCCGGTGCGGGTGGTGGTGGCCCGTGAGCTCGCCTCGCTCGCGGCCACGGGCGACGGCGCGGTGCAGGTGGTCGCCGGGCGATGGCTCCCGCCGCGCGACGTCGAGCGCACCGTCCTCCACGAGGTGCTCGGCCACGTGCTGCCGCGGGTGGGCGCCACGGCGGCGCACCTCGGCATCTTCGCCGTCGGCAGCGCGCGAGGCGCCGACGATCAGGAGGGCAGGGCGCTCGCCCTCGAGCGCCGGGCCGGCTTCCTCGACGGGCGGAGGCGGCGCGAGCTGGCCTTGAGGCACGTCGCCGCCCGCACGGTGGAGCGACGCGCCGACTTCGTCGAGACGACGCGCGAGCTCTGCGAGCGCGGTGGGGCGCCGGACGAGGCGCTCCGGATCGCTGCGCGCGCGCACCGCGGCGGCGGCCTCGCGCGCGAGAGCGTCTACGTGCCCGCGCTCCTCCGGTTCGAGGCGGCGGCGGGCGCGCCCGACGTGGAGCGCGTCCTCGGAGCCGGCCGCGTCGCCGTCGAGCTCGCCGGTGCCCTGGCCGCCTGGGTCTGACACATCTACCGCGGCCGCCGCGCGGCGCGTAGCATCGCGCGAGGAGGTGCGCCTTGCGTCACGCGCTCCGCTCCGCCATCGCCTGCTCGGTCATCGCGCTCGCGCTCTCCTCCTGCTCCGGCGACGACGACCCTCTCGCCGGCGGCACCGGGGGCACCGGCGGCTCCGGGCCGGTGTGCACCGACTGCACCCCGACGGGGGACATGACCTACGCGCTCCCGTCGCCGCCCGGCGCGACGCTGTGGACGACCACGACCATGGACAAGGTGCTGCGCGAGGCGGCGCCTCCCACCGGATCGGGCGACGGACTCCACCTCTCGGCGGCGAAGAACGAGATCGAGCCGATGCAGGTGGTCGTGCGCCCCGACGCGGCTGCGACGGTGACGCTGGCGATGTCGTCGCTCGCCGGCCCCGGGACGATCGACGGGATCGAGGTGCGGCGCGTCGGCTACGTCCGCATCGCCGAGCCGTCGGATCCCTCCTCGATTCCCAGCGGCTTCATGCCCGATCCGCTCGAGCCGACCTCGTTCGGCGCGAGCGAGAGCCTCGCCGGCGGCGAGAACCAGCCGTTCTGGATCACGGTGAAGGTGCCCGCCGACGCCGCCGCGGGGGACTACGCCGGCACGCTGACGATCACGGTGAACGGCGCGGCTCAGGACGTCCCGGTGTCGCTCCACGTTTACGACTTCGCGCTGCCGGCGAAGATCGGGTTCGACGGCAACTGGAACTCGAGCTTCGAGGCGCTCGGCGGCTCGGAGAGCCTGGAGAAGGTCCAGTCGCTGAAGGACTTCTTCTACGAGCACCGCCTCGTTCCGTCGTCGGTCGCCTGGCCGGCGGGGCTCAACTACGACGGCGGCATCACCTACGACTGCGCGAGCGGCGCCTTCGTCGACGGCACCGGCCCGTACGAATTCTCGGAGCTCGGCCCCGAGTACATCGACGGGGCCGGCTGGAACGGCGTCGGCTTCCCCTCGTTCCAGGTGATGCAGTTCGTCGACAACTCGACGCCGCGCCCGCAGGACTTCTGCGGCGTGGACCGGGGGCCGGACCACTTCGGGACGGCCGCGTACAACGCCGAGTGGTCGAAGCTGCTCTCGGCGATCGACGCGTACGTGGTCGCGCACGGCTGGCAGGACAAGGCCTACTACTACGTGCAGAACGAGCCGCAGGGCCCCGAGGACTACGACGTCGCGGCGTTCCTCGCGAGCCTCACCAAGGCGGCCGCACCCGATCTGCGCATCGCGATCAGCGAGGAGCCCAAGCCCGAGATCGCCGAGCACCCCTCGGCGATGGGCGCGAGCTTCGACCTCTGGTGGGCGAACCTCTCCGAGTTCGATCCCGACTACGCGAAGGCCCGCCAGGCGCTGGGCGAGACGGTGTGGTGGTACTTCCTCTACGGCGATCTCCCGCCGCACATGAACCCCATCACCATCGATCACGCCGGCATCGAGTCGCGCATCGCGTTCTGGGCGGCGTGGAAGTACCGCGTGAGGGGTTTCGCCTACTACTCGGTCACCGGCTGGGGCGCCGATCCGTACGACGACCCTCGGCCCCAGGGCACGAACCAGAACGGCGACGGCTTCCTCCTCTACCCGCCGGTCGCCGGCGGCCTCGTGACGAGCATCCGCTGGGAGCTGCTCCGCGAGGGCGCCGAGGACTACGAGTACCTCCTCCTCGCCGCCGGCGGTGCCGCGCCCGCGACGCCCGACCAGAAGGTGTCGTGCGACGTGTCGGTCGAGAGCGCGGTCTCGTCGACGACCTCGTTCACGCGCGACGCCTCGGCGCTCAAGCACCTGCGCGACGAGCTCGGGCTCATGCTCGAGGGCAAGGTGAACGGCTGCCCGGTGCTCGACTCGAAGCCGCCCGGCGCGCACGCCCGGGCGCCCTACTACATCAACTTCCAGGACCCGGCCGGGCCGCCGACGGCGAGCCCCCTCACCGTGAACGGCCACGACTGGACCAAGATCGGCTGGGAGCCCTACGACGTGAAGAAGGGCTACGGCTGGTCGGGGCCGTACATCGGCGACGCGAGCATCATGCTCTACCAGTACTTCGCCGACGCCCCGGTGGACGAGCTCCAGCGGAGCATCATCTACGACGACTACGGCCGCACCGACACGTTCACGTGGGACATCGAGAACGGCACGTACGAGGTCACCGTCTCGATCGGCTGGCAGGACGGGACGTACTCGAAGCAGAAGGTGGTGGTCGAGGGGCAGCCGCTCTTCGACTCGGTCGAGACCAACCCGACCGAGCCGTACAAGGTGGCCTCGATCGTGGTCGACGTGACCGACGGGAACGTGTCGATGGAGGCGGGCCAGACGGACGAGTACACGATGCTCAACTGGATGAGCATCGTCCCCGTCGCGTCGTGACGCTCGCCGGCCCGCCGGATCAGGGTTCGCGTGGCGCCATCGCGAGCAACACCTTCCCGAACGAGAGGTTCGAGGCGACGTGCGCGTGTGCGGCACCGGCGTCGGCCAGGGACAAGACACGGTCGATCACCGGCCGCACGACGCCGCGGGCGAGCCAGGGGCCGAGGTGGCGATCCAGCAGGCGCGCCGCCTCGATCTTCTCCTCGAGCGGGCGCGAGCGGAGCACGGTGCCGATGACCTCCAGGCGCTTGCGGAGCAGCTCGCCCAGCGCCAGGTCGGCGGAGGCGCCGGCGGTGAGGCCGACGACCACCACGCGGGCGCGCGGAGCGCAGGCGGCGAGGGTCTCGGCGAAGTAGCCGCCGCCGACGAGATCGAGCACGACGTCCACGCCCGCGCCGGAGGTCGCGTCGCGGACCGCCTCGGCGAACGCGCCGCCCTTGCCCGGCACCACGGCCGCGTCGAGCCCGAGCTCGCGGCAGCGCTCGAGCTTGTCGGCGGTGCGCGACGTGCCCACGACGAAGCAGCCCAGCGCGCGCGCGATCTGCACGCCCGCCGTGCCGACGCCGCTCCCCGCGGCGTGGACGAGCACGCGCTCGCCGGGCGCGAGCCGACCGCGCACGACGAGGGCGTCGTACGCCGTCACGAACGCCTCGGGCGCCGCGGCGGCCGCGTCGTCCCCGAGCCCCGCAGGAACGAGCACGGCCTCGCGCTCGTGCACGACGAGCTTCTCGGCGTACGCGCCGCCCGCGACGAGGCCGTAGACGCGAGCGCCGGGCTCGAAGCGGCGAGCGCCGGCGCCGACCGCGTCGACGACGCCGGCGTACTCGAGGCCGGGGATGTCCGGCGGCACGCCGGGCGGCGCCGGGTAGAAGCCGGCGCGCTGCAGGAGATCGGCGCGGTTCACCCCCGCGAACCGAACCGCGATGCGCACGTGGCCGAACGGGACCTCCGGCTCGGGGAGATCGCGGAGCTCGAGCACCTCGGGCCCGCCGGGCGCACGGATGACGACGGCTCTCATCGCTCGCTGATCCTCCTCGCTCGCTCCGGGAAGGTTGCCACGAACGCGCTCGTACGAGGAGACCATCGGTGCCTTGTGCCCACCTTTCCCGAGGACGACGCCATGACACTCCAGACACTCGTCGACGCGTCGTACCCGGCGAGCGAGAGCCGAGATCCGCCGCTCGGCGCGTGGATTTGCGCCGGGCTCAGCGCGCGTGCCTCTTCCAGGCCGCCGCCGGCGCCGCCGTCCATGCCGGACGCGGCAGTCGACGAGGGCGAGCCCGCTCCCATGTCGGCGTTCGCGCCATCCTCTTCGAGCCCGCCGCCCTCGTGGGACGCCGTGCCGTCGTCGCGCCGGCCGGCGCCGGCGTCGCACACGAACAGCCGCTCGTCGCGAGCGATGGTCGCGCTCGGCCTCTTGCCAGCCCGCACGAAGCGGTGACCCGCAGGTCGGGAGGCTCCAATTCGAAGCGGCGTGCGGAGCCGCCCCGACGCCCGCCCGCGCGACGGCCGCGAGCGCGCCCTCGAGCCTACTCGACGCGAATGAAGCGCTCGACGACGCTCGAGCCGCCGCGCGCGTCGTGCACGACCGCCCACACGGTCACGAGCCCCGGCTCGGCGGGCGGGACCCAGCGCACCGGCGCCTCGTCGACGGGGCCCTTGAGCGGATCCGAGACGAGCTTCACGTCGGCGTCGAGGTCGCCGCCGTCGATGTAGTAGTCGACCCAGACCGACTCGGTGAGCGGCTCGCCGTCGGGTCCTTTGCTGCCCTCGTCCTCGTCGGCCACGGGGCTCTGCACCGTGACCTGGAGATCGTAGGTCTGGCAGCTCGCGTACGGGTCCTCGGCGCCGCAGCCCTGAATGCGGCGCTCGTCCTCGGTCAGCGGGCAGGCCTTCACGGTGGGGATCGCGGCGAAGTCCTCGGGCAGCGCGGTGCGCGCCTCGTCCTTGACGCCGAGCTCGATCCCGGTGGCGACCGGGTTGGGGTTGGTGCGCCCGTCCTCGAAGACGTAGATCTGCGTGTAGCCGGGGACGAAGCTGTCGGCGCCGAGGCGGTTGCCCTCGGCGTCGAAGCAGCCGAGCGGGAACGAGCCGGCGCGCCCCGTGCCCTCGGGCGCGACGGGCTTCACCGTGCCTCCGGCGCACGCCGCGAAGAACACGTAGGCGATGCCGTAGCGCGTGCCGACCGCCGGCGGTGGCCTCCGGGTCACGATGTCGGACGGCAGCTTCAAGGTGAAGAACTGCCCCCTGCCCACGAGACCGTCGGCGTCGGCGGTGCCGGCGGCGAGGCCCTGCAAGACCTTCGCGAGCTGGTCGTAGCAGGCGTAGTACTGGTCTCCCTCAGGATCGAAGCAGCCGCCGAGCCAGGTGATCTCCACCGGCCGCGCCTCGTCGCCGGCCGCGTCGGTGTAGGTCATCGTGAAGTGGACCTCGACGTCCTGGTCGTCGGTCGGATCCGGATCGGGGAGCGCGTACGGCGTGTCCGCCGTCACCGCGAGCACGCGGAACGTGTTCACCTTGCTCGGCGGATCGAACCCGGCGGCGCAGCCGGGGCCGAGCTCGAGCCCGAGCATGCCGAGCGCGAGCGCCGCCATCGCGCCACGGCGCCAGCGCGCGCGGTGCTTCGATCGTGGTTGGGGACGGGCCGCCATCAGAAGTCGCCTCGGAGGCCGATGCTCGGGAGCAGCGGCAGGCCGTTCACGTACTGCCGCGCGGTGTAGTTGTAGTTGTAGCTGATCGCCTCGGCGTTGGCGTTGCTGTAGACGTTCTGCACGTCGAGGTACGCCGAGAGCTGCCAGGACTTGAAGCGCCAGCGCTTGTCGACCCGGACGTCGAGCTGGTGGAAGAGCGGCAGCCGCTCGGAGGCCGGCCCCGAGAACGGGATGGGTGTGTACGCGCCCGACGCCGCGTGGAAGAGCGCGTTGGTGCGCTCGGGATCGCAGCCGGGGTCGGAGGCGTTGCAGACGTTGGGCGTGACCAGGTTGCCCGAGACGAGGCGGAAGCGCGCGCCGAGCTCCCAGCCGTGCCCGAGCTGGTAGCTGCCGAGCACGGTGAGGATGTGCGTCTGGTCGTAGGGCACGAGGCGCTCCTCCTCGCCGGGGCGATCGACGCGCGCGCTGCGCGAGAGCGTGTACGCGACCCAGCCGAAGAAGCGCTCGTCGGGCTTGTACTTGAGGAGCACCTCCGAGCCGATGACGTAGCCCTCGCCGGTGTTGCCGTAGACGAGGCTCGTGCCCGACGTCGTCGCGCGGCCGATGACCAGGTTGTCGAGCTGCTTGTAGAAGCCCTCGCCCGAGATCTCGATCTGCTTGGTCAGATCCTGCTCGACGCCGAAGCCGTACTGGATGGCGCGGTTCGAGCGGAGGCCCTCGGTGCCGATGGGCGGGATCGCCTCCTGGAACTGCGGCGGCTGCTGGAAGATGCCCACGCCGCCCTTGAGGGTGGTCTTCGGGAACTCGGGGACGAGCGCGAAGCGGGCGTTGACGCGCGGGCTGACGTCGATGCGGTCCTCGATGTTGTAGTACTCGGCGCGCACGCCCGGCACGATCTTCATCCGCGGGTGCGGCAAGAGCTCGGCCTCGGCGTAGACCGCCGGGAAGAACGCCCTCGAGTCGAGCGCCACCTCGGTGATGCTGCGCGTGGAGAAGGGCTGGCCGGGCGGCTCGCCGGGGCGCGGCGGCGAGGGGGCGCGGATCGCGACCTCGGCGAGCGCGGCGTACGCATCGGCGCCGACGTTGACGACGACCTCCTTCGAGAACCGGCGGGAGAGCTCGGCGCGGCCGGTGAGGGAGAAGACCTCGAGCGTGAAGTAGAACGCGCCGAGGCCGAACTCCACTTGGTCGCGGCCGAGCGCCGTGACGAGGCCGATCTGGCTCTCGCTGCCGATCGCGCCGTCGTAGCGCGCCTGCACCCGCTGGAAGGCGGTGTGCAGCCCGACGTTGCCCGAGAGCGCCGGCTCCTGAGGGCTCGCGTCCTTGACGAGGAGCTCGAGCGCGTCGTCCGAGCCGAAGAACGCGAGGCGGAAGCGCGAGTCGGGCGTCGGGCTCGTCTCGGCGAGCGCCTGGTAGTCGTAGTAGACGGGCGCCTGCGTCACCCCGGCGCCCGCCTGCTCGAGCGCGGGCCCGAGCCACGCGTCGAGCCAGCTCCGGCGCCCGGCGATCGCGAACGTCCAGCCCTTCACCAGCGGGACCGGGCCCTCGAGCAAGAGGCGCCCGTCGATGAGATCGACCTGCACGAGGCCGTGGTACTTGCCGTCGCCGTTGGGCGAGCGCAGCCCCGCGTCGACGATGCCGCCCATCCCCCGGCCGTACTGGGCGCTGAAGTTGCCGGGGTAGAAGTCGATCTTGTCGATCATCTCGGTGGGCACGACCGAGGAGAGCCCGCCGAAGTGGTAGATGAGCGGGACGGGCGTTCCGTCGATGAACGTCTGCGTGTCCTGCGGCGCCGAGCCGCGCACGATGAGCAGGCCCACGATCCCGGGCGGCCGCGCCACGCCCGGCAGGCTCTGCACCGACCGGAGCGCGTCGCCGTTGGTGCCTGGGATGCGGCTGATCTCGCGGCGGGTGAGGGTGCGCTTGGTGACCTCGCGCGGCGGCTTGGCGCCGCGGACGGTGACCTCGATCGACTTCCCCGTCAGGCCGAGGCGGTACAAGACCTCGATGGGCTCCTCGGGCGAGAGCTCCTCCTCGACGTCGAGATCGGTGAAGCCGGTCGCCCGGATGGACACCGCGTAGCGGCCCGGCGGGAGGCCGGCGAAGCGGAACCGGCCGTCGGCGTCGGTGGTGACGCTCTGCTCGCCGCCGGCCGCGCCGCCGACGCGCCGCACGACGACCGTCGCGCCGGCGAGCGGCGCCTCGCCGGGGCTCGAGAGGACCTGGCCCGCCAGCGGCTCGGCGATCTCGGGCGCCTTCGGCCCCTCGGGGCCCTCGACCGGCCCCTCCTTCGCCGTGAGGGTGAACGAGTACCGGTAGAGGATGCGCGCGGCGAACGGCGTGCCGTCCGGCTTGCGCGCGGGCTCGAACTGGAGCTTCTGCGCCGCCTCGACGGCGGCCTCGTCGAAGCCGTGGCCCGCCGGGTTGACGACGAACGCCTTGGTGACGCGGCCCTGCTTGTCGATGTCGAGCTGGAGGGTGACCGTGGCCTCGAGCCCCGCGGCCTCGGCCTCGGGCGGGTAGCGCGGCGCCTCGTAGTTGAGCGGGCGCGGCAGCGTGGAGACGCCCGCGCCGCCCGGCGTCGGCTGCTCGGGCGGCGTGATCACCGCGCCGCCGGCGCCGCGCGGGACCGAGACGGCGCCGCGGTCGGGCGGGACCTGCCCCGGCGGCGGCGCGCTCGAGGATCCGCTCGGCACGGGAGCCTGCGCCGCGGCCGGGCGGACGCCGAGGACCGCCGCCAGCACGAACGAGACCGCTCCGGCGAGGCCGGGGCTCGTGGGGGCCAGGCGGCGGGCGGCTCGGGGAAGCACGTCAGACGGGATCGCGGCGCTTGAGCACGATGCAGAGCACGACGAGGAGGAACACCGTCGTGCCCCCGAGCATCGCGAACGGCATCCAGCTGCTCTCGTAGCTCGTGAAACCCCACGCGCCAGCGAAGGTGTCGGACGCCATCTGCGCGACCGCGCATTTGAAGTTGCCCGCCTCGACGAAGTCGCCCGGGCTGTTGGGCGCGTCGGGGCGGTTGAGGTTGATGAGCCACGCCGAGTCCTGGGCGAGCGCGAGCCGTTCCTGCGCGATCGCCCCCTCGAAGCCCCAGCGGGCCGGCATCACGAACATGAGCCACTTGAGGTGGGGGATGGTCGTCATCGGCACCATCAGCCCGCCCAGGACGACCTGGGGGATGAGCGCGATCGGCGTCAGCGCCATGGCCGCCTCGGACGACGCCACCATCGTCGAGAGGAGCAGCCCGAGCGCCACGGCGCTGAGCGAGGTCGCGATGAGCGCGGCGAGCTGCATCGCGAACGCCTGCGGGCCGCCGTGGAAGCCGAGGATGAAGAACACGATCGCGAGCAGCACCGTGCACTGGATGACGCAGAAGCCCGCGAGGAGCAGGTACTTCGACATCACGTAGTTCACGAGCCCGAGGTTCACCATCCGCTCGCGCAGGTAGATGGCCCGCTCGGCCACGATCTCGCGCGCCGCGTTGGAGGTGCCGAACCAGATCGCCGCCACGACGAGGAAGAAGACCGCGCCGGTGTGATCGGTCGTCGGCTCGAGCTTGTCGAGGACGGCGGCGCTGGTGCCGCCGCCCGGCCCGGCGCGCTGGCCGAGCTGCTGGAGGGCGCCGAGGCACCAGGCCGGGATGGCCTTCTCCTGGCCGCCGAAGACGATCGCCAGGAGGACGCCGATGATCGGCGCCTGCAGGAGCATGATCGCCGTGCCGCCGACGTCGCGGACCTTGACCTTGAAGTAGCGCGAGAGGAGCAGGCGAAGCTGCCCCGACGTCGTCGCGCGCGACGCCGGGATCCCGCGCTGGCCCTGGCCGGTGCCGATCTCGCGCGGGCCCGAGTACATCTTGCGGTAGGTCGGGTTGGAGTCGACGAAGAACTCCTTGCGCCACTCCATCGCGGCCGCGCGCCGCGCCTGGCCGCGCTGCGCGTTGGGATCGCGGGCCTTCATCTGCTCGTAGATGGGCCGCTCGCGCGCCGCGAGCATCTCGAACATGTCGCGCGGGTTGTCGATGTCGTTGCGCTGCCCGGCGCGCTCCTTCCAGGTCCCGAAGAAGCGGTAGGCGTCGGGCTTGGTGGGGCCGAAGTACATCGGGACGCCGCCGTAGCCCATCACCAGGCACATGTTGAACTTCTCGAACTCGTCCTTGGCCGGCTGGTGGATCGTCATGATGATCGTCTTGCCGGTCGCCTTCGTCAGGTCGTGCAGCAAGGTGATCAACGCGGTGGTGTCGTCGGCGGCGAGGCCCGAGGTGGGCTCGTCGAGGAAGAGGATGACGGGATCGGTGACGAGCTCGAGGGCGATGTTGACGCGCTTGCGCTGCCCGCCGCTGAGGATCTTCTTCTCGGGCTTGCCGATCTGGAGGTGCTTCACCCCCTCGAGGCCGAGGTCCTTGATGGTCTGCTCGACGCGGGCGTCGATCTCCTCGTCCGAGTAGTCGGGCGGGAGGCGGAACTTGGCCGAGTAGCGCACGGCCTCGAAGACCGTGAGCTCGGGGTGCACGAGGTCGTCCTGCGGGACGTAGCCGATGGAGCCGCGCAGGGTGTCGTAGATGTTGTAGAGGTCCTCGCCGTTGATGCGGACGACGCCGCTCGTCGGCGGGAGGTAGCCGTTGAGCGCGAGGAGGAGCGTCGTCTTGCCCGCGCCCGACGGGCCCATCAGCGCGATCATGTCGCCGGGCAGGGCCTTGAACGAGACGTTGTCGAGCAACGTCTTCATCTCGCGAGGGTTCTCGCGGTCGGGCACGTCGAGGACCAGGCTCCAGGCCTCGATCTCGTAGAGGGGGCGGCCCGCCCAGCGATCGGCCGAGTAGTCCTCCTGGACGAGATCGGCGGCCCCCGCGCCGGAGATCTCGATTTTCAGCGGCATCGGGCCGATGAAGATCTTCTCGCCGTTCTGGACCGCGATCTTCTGGCCCGGCGAGACGCGGTGGCCGCGGACGTAGGTGCCGTTGGCGCTGCCGCGGTCCTCGATGAAGAGCTGGCCGTTGATCTGGTGGAGGAACGCGTGCCGGCTCGAGGCCTGCGGGTGCGGGACGACGATCTTGTTGTCCGGCGTCCGGCCGATGGTGATGACGTCCGGCGCGCCGCCGGCGGCGAAGTCGAGGTGGCCGAGGACCGTCTTGTGCTTCTTGCCCGGAGCGCCCGCCGCCCCGGCCGCGGGCGGCGCCTGCATCACGGCCGACGCCATCGGGACCGGCTGCGCCGCCGGACCGTGCGCCATCGGCTGGGCCATCGGCTGCGCGGCCATCGCGGGCGGCGGCGCCGAGGGCGGCCGGGCTCCGTGCGGGGCCATCGGCTGCGCCATCGCGGGGGGCGGGGCCGAGGGCGGCCGCGCCCCCGCCGGGGTCTGCGCCGCCTGGGCGAGGCGCATGAGGAGCGAGACCTGCACCGGCACCGGGCCGAAGGCGATGATGCCGTTCGGATCGAGGGGCGTGGGCGCGTTGGGCGCGATGCGTGTCGTGCCCACGTAGGTGCCGCTCGTCGAGCTGTGATCGATGACCATCATCCGGTCGAGCGCCACGGTCGCGTGCTGGCTCGAGACGCTCTGGTGCTGGATGACGATCGAGGCGCGCGCCGGATCGCGCCCGAGGATGATCTGGCCCGGAGGCGCGGCGAGCGAGCCCTGGGCCATCAGCATGAGGGTGATGGCGGGGTGGTTGAGCGGGACGGGGACGCGGCCGAGCAGGAACGGCGTGCGCAGGTCGAAAGGCACCTGCTCGCCCGGGGCGAGCTGGCGGCCGGCGGCGAAGCTCGGCGCGGCGCCGCCTGCGACGAACATCAGCTTCCCGCCGCCCTGGTGGACGATTCGCGCGTGCTCGGGGGCCACGCCGTCGCCGGCGAGCACCACGTCGCAGGTCGGGGCGCTGCCGAGGGTGATGCTCTGCTTGCCGAAGCCGGGGATCATGTGCGCAGAGGTTTCACCACGAACGCCCCGGGGGGGCAACCGCCGGATATTCGAGCCCGGGAGAGCCGGCCGATCCGGGGGTGGTCGGCGGCCATGTGAGCCCGCCGACCGCATGGCGGCGTACGCCGGGTCGGCTCGGCGACGGCTTACTGGTGCAGGATCTTGAGCGCGAGCCCGCCCGGGTAGGCGTACGAGGTCACGCCGGTGTAGCCGACGCCCATGATGCCGAACGGGTCGACGCTCAGGAGCGAGTGCTGTCCAGGGCCGACCAGGTGGTCGGCGACCTGGAACTGGCCGACGGTGTAGTACTCGTTGGCGGGCACCGCGTTGCCGTCGATGAACACGTCGGCGCCGCCGGCGGGGCGGATCACCTGGAGGTAGTCCTTCGAGTAGCCGCTCGGGGTGAGCACCACGTAGCGGTTCAAGAACTGCTCGACCGGGACCGCGGTC
The DNA here is from genome assembly GCA_964372055.1 of uncultured Polyangiaceae bacterium. Classification (GTDB taxonomy): domain Bacteria; phylum Myxococcota_A; class Polyangia; order Polyangiales; family Polyangiaceae; genus CAYJPW01. Next base: position 43,389 of record CAYJPW010000006.1, on the reverse strand, counting down.
ATCATCGCGGGATCGCCGGTGCCGGCGCCGAAGGCGTCCTGGCCGGTGACGTACTGGATCGCCGCGAACGCCTCGTTGCCGGTGAAGATGAAGCTCTCCTGCGTCCAGAACTCGTAGAACTGGTTGGCGTTCAGCGTCTGCGGGAAGCCCGTCTGCTGCGGCTGGGTGTCGATCGTGGTGTTGTCCTTGTAGGCGATGACGCGCCAGTAGTACCGGTCGGAGAGGCCGCGCTTGGGCGCGTGGGCGCCCACGTAGATCTGGCCCCACGCCTGCTCGGGGAGCGACTGCTCCTCGAGGTGATCGCAGTAGGTGTAGCCCGCGGGCACCTGGGCGCACTCGACGGCGCCGAACACGGCGACGGGAGCGGTCGCGAGGACGTCCATCCCGGTGATGTCGTTGCCGGAGCCGCCCGCCGCCGAGATCTGGAGCGTGTCGTAGCGGTTGAGCGTGAAGGTCTGGGTCTGGCCGGCCGAGATCGCGGGGACGCCGCTGCCGCCCACGGTCGCGGTCTTGGGGCGCACGGTGACGGTCGTGCCCTGCGCCGTGCCGACCACGTTGACGTAGCTCGGGTACGAGCCCAGGGCGTCGAGGTACGAGCCGACGACGTAGTGCGTGCCGAGCGTGCCCTCGGGCAGGAGGCACGACGCGTCGTTCGTCGCCTGGGGCTGGAGGGGCGAGTGCTGGTACGCGATCACGGGGATGTCGCTCTGGAGCCGGAACGCGCCGCCGACGCGCAGCCCCGAGGCCGCCTCGATGACGTCGTTCGCGCCGTTCGGCAGCATCCACGTGTAGAGCCCGAGCGGCGGGATCTGGACGTTGCCCTGGAGGAGCGTCTCGACGCCGCCGGGCGAGCCGTAGAGGTTCACGACCGCGGTGAGCGTGTCGCTGGTGTTGCCGATGACGACCGCGTCCGGGTTGCCCTCGTTGAAGTTGTCCATGTTGAGGGCGAAGAACGAGCAGCCGACGCTGCTCGGGTTCGCGAGGGCGATGTCGCAGAGCGGTTGGCAACCGCTGCCGCTCACGCAGGCCTCCTTCTGCCCGCACGCGACGGCGGGCTCGTAGCCGCTTCCGTCGGGCAAGCAGACCTGGACCGACTGGGTGTCGGCGCAGGTCGTCGACCCCGGGATGCACACGAGGTTGACGCACGCGCCCATGAAGCAGGTGGTGCCTCCGGGGCAGGGCGTCGATTCGAGCTCGGTGCAGGACGGGCTGCACTGCTGGACCGTGGCGTCGTCGATGCACACCGGCGGATTGGCGGGCGAGCACGCGCAGGCGGCGCAGGTGCCGGTCGTGGCGTCGCAGCCCTGGCCGGCGGGGCAGTCCGCCTGGGTCCACTGGCCCCCGTCGCAGACGAAGTGCACCGCGCCCTCGCACTTCTGCTCGGCCCCCGTGCACGTGGTCGACGAGGTGCCGGTGGAGCCGCCGGTGTTGGTGCCGCTGCTGCTGGTCGTGTTGCCGCCACCCTGACCGCTGCTCGTGCCGCCGCCCGACCCGTCGAAGGGCACGGTGTCGGCGGTGCCGGAGCACGCTCCGGAGAAGAGGACTGCGATCGCAAGCGAGCCGAAGAAGACGTGGCGCATGGGGCCTCCGCGGCCATGCTACGCCGCCGCCTCGCGCGTGTCAGGGTGCAGGACGTGCTGCCGGTGCGTGGTCTTGATCGCGTGGCGGCTCGGGACTGGGTGCTCCGCCCGGACCGCGGGTCGCGGAGGCGGCCGCGTCGGCAGGCGCGCCGGCGTCCGTCGCGGCGCCGGTCGCCGCCTCGTCGAGCGCGGCCTGGAGCGCGGCCATGTCGATCGGCTTCTCGACGGCGCGGTTCGGCACGGCCGCGAGGAAGGCGCGCGCCTGGTCCGTGAAGGCTCCGCCGGTCATGAACACCATCCGCCGCTCCAGGCCGGGGTGCTTCTCGGCGAGCTCGCGGTGGACGTCCCAGCCCGCGACCCGCGGCATCATCAGGTCGCACAGGATCGCGTCGAACGCGCGCGCGGCGCAGGCGTCGAGCCCCTCGCGCCCGCTCGTCACCACCGTCACCCGGTGGGGCCGGAGGGTGCGGCCGATCGCCTTGCCCACGAGCGCGTCGTCGTCGATGACGAGGACGTCGAGCACCTGCGGCTCCGGACGCGGCGCGGCGGCGGCCCTCCTGGCGGCGGCGGCGTCCGGCGGGCGGGCGGGCGCCGCCGGCAGCACGACCCGGAACGTGGTGCCCCCGCCGTCGGCGCCGCGCGCGGTGATCTCGCCTCGGTGCGCCGCGACGATCTCGCGTGAGATGGCGAGCCCGAGCCCGCTGCCCTCGCCGGGCGGCTTGGTGGTGAAGAAGGGCTCGAACACGCGCTCGGCGAGATCGGGCGGGATCCCCGGCCCGGTGTCGCTGACCTCGATCACGACGCGCCCGAGGGCGTCGGTGCTCGTGCCGAGGCGGATCTCGTGCTGCTCCGGGGCCCCGGCGGGGATCGCCTGGGCCGCGTTCACGAGGAGGTTCAGGAACACCTGGCCGAGCCGGCCGTCGTTGCCCAACACCGGCGGGACCTCGTCGTAGCGCTTGACCAGCCGGGCGCGGTCGCGCAGAGCGTGGCCGGTCATGCTCGCGGCGAGATCGAGGACGGCGCGCACGTCGACGGGCCCGGTGCCGTCGTCGTCGGCGCGGGCGAAGGCGCGCAGATCGCGGACGATGCGGCGGACGCGCTCGGCTCCCTCGAGCGCCCCTGCCAGCGCCTCGCGGGCGCGCGCGGCCGCGTCGGGCGCCGGTCGGTCCCGGCCTGGATTCGCGCCCGCGAGCGCCTCGATCGCGTGCTCGACGTTGGCGATCACGTAGGCGAGCGGGTTGTTGATCTCGTGCCCCACGCCGGCCGCGAGCGCCCCGATCGAGGCGAGGCGCTCGGCGGCTTGGAGCTTCGCGCGCATCTGCTCCGCCTCCCGCCGCGGCCGGATGTCCCTCATCAGCGCGATGCTCCGCCCGTCGGGCAGCGTCCTCACCGCGAGCTCGACCGGCACGCGAGCGCCGTCCTTGCGCCAGAGGAGGCGCTCGAGGGTGAGCGTGGCGCCGGCCTCGAGCTCCGCCTTGCGCAGCGGCATCCGGGCGAGGTCCTCGGGCGCGATGATGTCGGCGGGGCCCATCGCGAGGAGCTCTTCGCGCGAGCGACCGAGCAAGGCGCAGCTGCTCGGGTTCACGTCGAGGAACTTCCAGTGGCGGTCGATGACGAGCATCGCCTCGGACGCCTGCTCGAACACGGTTCGGTAGCGCTCTTCGCTCGCGCGCAGGAGCTGTTCGGCCGCGGCGCTCTCCGCCTCGTCGCCCTCGAGGCGGCGCGCCATGGCGTCGATGGCGCGACCGATCGTGCCCACCTCGTCCTCGCCGGCGAGGCCCGTGCGGGCGGCGAAGTCGCCCTCGGCGATTCGTGCCGTCGCCGAGACGAGGCGGCCGACCCTCCGCGTCACCAGCAAGTGGAGCACGAGGGCAAGCACCGCGGCGACGATCACCATCGCGCCGCCGAAGAGGACGACCGCCGACTCGGCCCGGCGTCGCGCGTGCGCTTTGGGCCCGGCCAGATCGCGGCGCATGACCAGCAGCGCCCTCGCCGACGGGCGGAGCTCGTGCGCCCCCGCCGGCAGCGCCACCGGCGTCACGCTGACGAGCTCGTCGCGCGCGCGCGAGACGAGCACCTCCTGGGTCATGCTGCGGCGGGCCTCCGCCGCGATCGCGGAGAACGGCTCGTCGAGGGTCGCGTCGAGGTCGGCGAGGGCGGCGACGGCGGGCCTCCCGCACAGCGCCAGCCGGGTGCTCGCGACGACCACGTCGTCGGGCCCGAGGAGGTGGGCCGCGCGCACGCGCGGGTCGGAGCCGAGCTCCGAGACGACGCGCCGGACCATCTCGTCGTCCTTCGCGTTGAGCACGTACTCGAGCGTGCCCTGGAGGTGGTTCATGCGCTCCACGAGATCGGCGCGCTCGCGCTCCTCGGCGACGCGCTCGCCCTCGCGCGTGTCGTAGCGCAGGGCCGCGAGCGATGCCCCGCCGGCGAAGAGCAGGAGCACCGCCGGGATGAGGACGCGGATGCGCGGATACGCCGGCCGGCGATGGCTGGTCATGGGCGCGTGGCTCTCAGCGGCGCGGGATCGACGAGGGCGTCGAGATCGGGGCCGCCCTCGGGGGCGAGGAGCGCGTTGGCGCGCATCACGGCCGCGAGCTGGCGAATGGAACGCGCGAGCGCGGGATCGTCGCCGTCGAGGAGCGTCCGGTTCTCTGCGAGATCGGGGAGGTCGATCCCGCGCAGGGCCTCCAGCGTCTCCGCCTCGGAGAGGCCGAGGCGCGACATCGCGCGCGCCGCGTCGGCGGGGTGGGTCACGACCTGGTCGCGCGATCGAAACCAGCCCTCCAGGAGCGCCGTGACCGCGGCGGGATTCTTGGCGATGAAGCTGGCGCGCACGACGAGCACGTCGACGATCTCTCCTGGCATCTCGCTGCTCGTGAAGAGGGGCTTCGCGCCGGCGGCGAGCAGCCGGCTGAGGGCGGGCTGGAACGTCACCACCGCGTCCACGGCGCCGGCGGCGTAGGCCCGCTCTTGCTCGGCGGCGGCGAGCGAGACGGTGGTCACGTCGTCGGGGCCGAGCCGCGCCCGCTCCAGGGCCCGGCTGAGCACGTACGCGCCGAGCGCGCCCGCCTCGACGCCGATGCGCCGGCCTCGCAGACCAGCCAGGCCGTCGACGCCGCTCGACCCCACGACGGCGTCGCTGCCGTTGGACTCGTCGAGCACCAGGACGATCCTGACGTCGGGCGACTGCTGCGCGAGCAGCAGCGCCTCATCCAGCGTCAGCGCGGCGGCGTCGACCGCGCCGTTGCGGTACGAACGCAGCACCTGGGTCGCCGAGAGGTACTCGACCAGGCGCACCTCGTCGTCGCGGACGATCCCGCGATCGCGGCCGACGTAGAGCGGCTCGTAGCCGATCCAGATGTTCGTGCCGACCCGCACCGGCTCCGGCGGCGGCTGCGTGCACGCGACGAGGAGCGAGGCGGCGGCGAGCCACGCCCCGAGGCCTGCGCCTCGCGCCGCTCGCGTGCTCCGGTGCGTCATGCGTCCCTGCGCCAACGTACGAGAAGCCGCAGCGCCGCGTCCAGCCGGCCCCACGCCCCGCGGCGCGCTCCTCGGGTTGCTCCCGCCGGCGATCGCCACTACCACACGGCCATGACCGAACCGACTCATGGCCGGCCGCCGGCCGGGCACGGCGGCGGCGGCGACGGCCTGCCGCACATCGACGTCTCCGAGCGAGGCGCCCCCCGCGACGGCCAGCCGCAGTCCCTCGACCGGCGGCTGTTCATGCAGCTCCTGGTCTTCGACTGCGCGGTCTCGAGCGATCCCGCCGAGGTGCTCCACGCCCTCGGCCGCGCGCTCCAGGCGCAGAAGCTTGGCGCGGTGCTGTATGAAGACGCGAACGATCCGCGCGGCATCGGCGTCCTCACCTGGAGCGAGGATCCGACGGCGTTCGTGCGCGCGGTGCGGCCGGTGCTGAACGGCGCCGAGGGCAAGGCGCTCCGCCTCCGCCCCGAGCTCACCATGATGGGCCGCACCTACTCGACCGGCTACGAGGCCGAGCTCGAGTACTGGCTCCTCCGCCGCCCCGCCGAGACGGCGCAGAACCCCGAGTGGCCCTGGGCCGTGTGGTACCCGCTCCGCCGGAGCGGCGCCTTCACCAAGCTCGACGGCCGCGAGCAGGGATCGATCCTCCGCGAGCACGGCACCATCGGCCGCGCCTACGGCGCGCAGAACCTCGCCCACGACATCCGCCTCGCCTGCCACGGGCTCGACGCGCGCGACAACGAGTTCGTCATCGGCCTCGTCGGAAAGGAGCTCTATCCGCTCTCGCACATCGTCCAGGCGATGCGGAAGACGCGGCAGACGTCCGAGTTCATCAGCCAGATGGGCCCGTTCTTCGTAGGGCGCGCGGCCTTCCGAACCGCCGCGAGCTGACGGCGCGGCGGTCGCGCCCACCGCAGCGCGGCCGCGCCGCGTCGAGGCGCTCAGCCGCGGAGGAAGAGCGCCCAGACCACGAGCAGGATCATCACGGCGACGAACGCCGAGAGCCCGATGATCACGAAGACGATGCCGCCGCGCGCCGGCTGCGCCTCGGGATAGGACATCGAAGGCGGCATCGGCATCATCGGCCCCGGCGCGCCGCCCGGCGGGGCGGTGTGCCCGGCGCCGCCGTACGGCGAGCCCACTGCGGGCGGGAGCGGGAGCTGCCCGTCGAGGCGGTACGGCGCGAGCGACTCGGGCGCCTGCGTCGGCTGCGGCCCTTGGTACATGCCCGAGCTCCAGCCGGGAGCGCTGGCGGGAGGCTGACCGGGCACCGTCGGGCTGACGCCGGCGCCGGGCGCCTCCGCGTACGGCTGCGGCGTGGGCGCCCCCGCGCCCACCGCGGTCGGCGGCACCGGCGCCCACTGCACGCCGCCCGGCCGGCTGTCGGGCGCCGTCATCGGGAACGTCTCCGGGATCGGGCGCGCGCCCGCCGCGCCGAGGGCCTGCCCCGCCGCGACGAGCCCGCCGGGGCTGGAGCCGCCGGAGCTCGAGCTCGGCGGCCCGCCGCGCGCCTGCCCGTGCGCGGCCTGGGGGATCGTCGTCCCCGTCTTGGGTCCGGCGTCGGTGACGCGGGCCATCTGCACGGTGATGTTGTCGTGCCCGCCGCGGTCGTTGGCGAGCTGCACCAGCGTGTTGCACGCGTGCTGGAGATCGCCCGAGTTGAGCGCCTGGCGCGCGGCGCCGAGGATGTCGGCCGAGAGCGCGAGATCGGTGAGGCCGTCGCTCGACTGGAGCAGCACGTCGCCGTTGAAGAGCTCCATCGGCTCGGGGCGCACCTCGACCTCGACTTCCGGCTTCATCCCGAGCGCGCGCGTGATCTTGTTCGCGTCCGGGTGACCGATGGCCTGCGCCTCGGTGAGCATCCCCGCGTCGATCATCCCCTGGACCATCGAGTGGTCGCGCGTGAGCGGGTAGATCTGGTTCGAGCGGATGACGTAGGCGCGGCTGTCGCCGACGTGGGCCACGTCGACGCCGCGGTCGTGGAGGAGCATCGCCACGACCGTCGAGCCGGGGCGGGCGCGGTTCTCGGGCGGGCCGCCGAGGCGGTAGACGCGCCGCCCCGCCTCCTCGATGGCGGCCTTGAGGGCCTGCACCGGCGTCGTCCCCGCCGCCGTCTGCTCGATCACCTGGAAGATGGTGGTGATCGCGGTGCGGCTCGCCTCCTTGCCGCCGTGATGGCCGCCCATCCCGTCGCAGAGCACGCAGAGGTGGCCGAACTTCGTCTCGGCGTAGCCGCACGAGTCCTCGTTGACCTGCTTGTTGGGGTCGCGGCCTGGATCGCTCGCCTGCGCGAACTCGATCTTCAGGCGCGTGAGGGACCCGGAGGTCTGCATGGGAGAGGGCGCGGAGAGGATGGGTAACGCTACTCCAAACGGATGCTGAACTCGACGGGCCCGAACCGGAGGGCGCCGCCGTTCGGGATCGGCGTCCAGGTATGGGCCGGGATCCTCTGGCCGTTCACGAAGGTCCCGTTGTTCGAGCCTTCGTCCTTCACCAGGAGCTGGCCGCCCTCGACCTTCACGGTGGCGTGGGTGCCCGAGACCCTGGGCTCGGTGAGCAGGATCTGGCAGGCCGCGCCGTCGCGGCCGGCGCGCATCTCGCTCCCGACGAGGACGGTGAAGATGCCCTGCGAGCCCGAGAGCGTGGCGCGCGTGGCGTTCGCGACCGGCGGCGCGCCGTAGGTGAAGTCGGGCCCGGCGGCCGCCGCCGCGGGGGCGAACGGCGCCGGGGCGGCTCCGGCGACGATGGGCCGCGGCGCCGCTGCGCCGGCGCCGCCGCGGGGGCGGCGCCCGCCGCCGCGCGCGACCGAGACGACGAGCAGGATGAGGACGACGCCGCCGAAGGTGATCCCTCCGATGAGGAGGAACGGGAGGTCGGCCTCCTTGGCCTTGACCGTGAGGATCTTCTCGGCCGTGACCGCGCTCGTGCGGCGCGCCTGGTTGTCGTAGATGATCATCCGCGCGGTCATCTGGTCGCCCTTGCCGACCAGGAACTTCTCCGAGTTCGGCAGCTCGAACTCGACCACGCTGTCGCCGGCGCTCACGGCCTTGCCGCGCATGCCGCTCTCGATCAGCGTCCGCTGCGCCTTCTTCGCGTCGTCGAGGTTGCCGCCCTGGAGCGTCGCCGGCGCCGCCTGGTTCTTGGGCACCATGTAGAGCTCGGCGCGGTTGGCGTTGCCTCCCCAGCAGAAGTTGCCGAAGACCTTGAAGCTGCCCCCCGGCTGTGCGGGGCTCTTCTTCGCGGCGCGCTCGGTCGCCTCGCGATCGATGTCGAGCGGCCAGGTGGTGGGATCGATGCCCACGGGCACGTTCTGGAACGTCGCGTCGCCGGCGATGGGCGGGTTGGTGTTGCTGAAGAAGAGCTTGAACGTCTGGGTGATGCTCGGCGCGACGCAGGACACCTGCCACTTCACGATGAACATCTTGTTGAAGCGGGTGCGCACCGAGTTGACGATGTTGGCGGCGCGCGACTCCTGCCGGTCGCGCACGATGCTGAAGAAGCCGCCGATCTCGGTGTTGGCGAGCCCTTCCATGAACTCGCGCGCGTTGGCGCCGAACTCCTCGATGATCTTGCTCGGGAACCAGATCGAGACGACCGGCACCGGCGTCTTCGGCAGCACCTCGTTGTTCTCGGGGAAGCGGCCCTTGGTCAGGTACTCGCGGAGCAGGTTCGAGGCCGCGGCGGTCGAGCTCGGATCGGCGCCGGCCGAGCCGTTCGAGAGCACCACCATCGCCTGGTGCATCGGCACCACGATCTGCTGCCCGGCGTTGCCCAGCTCCTTGAAGCCGTCGGTCGCCGCCGTCTTGATGATGTTGAAGAGGGGGCGGGTGCGGCCCTGCGTCGGGTAGGTGCGGGGCACGCCGGCGATGAAGCCGCTCGCGGCCTGCTTGTTGTTGATCCAGTGCGAGTCCTGGACGACCGCGCGGTCGTTGAAGAACATCACGTCGACGATGTCGTTCGGCCCCATGTTGGCGACGAACGTGTTGGCGACGGCCTTGGCCTCGTCGAAGCGCGGGCCCATGGTCGAGGCGGCGTCGATGAGGATGAGCCACGCGGTGCCGACGCCGGGCTCCTTGGTCGAGTCGCCCCAGCGCGCCTTGCTGACGAACTTGGCCGGGGTGTCGGTGCCGTCGACCGTGACGGTGAGGATCGCGTTCTTCTCGGGGAAATCGAAGCCGGAGTAGAGCGCCCCCGGCGCCTCGAGCGCGTTGGCCACGCAGTCGAGGTTGCCGTCGCCGGTGAGCGTGGCGCACGAGGCGGTGAGATCCGAGACGCGCTTGTTCTGCACGATCTCCATCACCGTGGTGAGGACCGGCGAGCCGTCGACCTGGCTGGCGCGGGGATCGATGCGGAGGATGTGCGCCTCGGGCGCCGCGGAGGCCCGGCGGGCGCCGGCGATCAACGCGATCAACGACAGGGCGGCGGCGACGAGCGCGACCTGGGCGCGCCGGCCTGCTCGGTGTTGGTGGGCTGTCATTTCGTCCGATCCTCCACTGATGTCCCCGGCGCCGGCCGCGGCGCGATGGCCCCGGCCGGCGTGGCTTCGAGTCGAGCGCGTGCCGATCTCCCCGGGATGCGAAACCTCGTCAAACGCGGGCGGCCGCGTTGAGGATGATGACGGTGTAGCCGCCGAAGCGGACCTTGTCCCCATCGCGCAGGTCGCGCCGCCCCTGGAAGCCGATGGCCTCCTCGTTGTGGAACGTCCCGTTGGTGGATCCCAGGTCGTTCAACGTGAAGCGCGGGCCGTCGCACTCGATCGCGGCGTGGTGCGTCGACGTCGTGCCGTGGCCGATGGGGATGTCGACCTCCTGCCCCGTCTCGGCGCGCCCGATGACGTTGCGGCCCTGCCACAGCGGCCAGAACCTGCCGTTCGCGTCGTCCTGGTAGCTGACGAGGAACCCGGCGAGCGCGCGCCGGCCGTCCGCGGAGGGGGCGGGCTGACCCTGCGGCTGCTGGCCCGGCATCTGCGTCGATGCACGCGGCGGCGACGGCGGGGCGGGCGGGGGAGGGGGCGGGGCGCCGGCGGCCGGCGGAGGCTTGGGGAAGCCTTGGTTCTGCGGCTCGCCGCCGAACCCCGACATCGCCCCGGTGGGTGGCAGCGGCGCGCCTCCGGGCGGGGCGAACGCCGTCGCGCCGAACGCGTCACCGCCGCCCATCTGCATCCCCTCGAGCGCGAGCGGGTGCCCGCCCTCCATGCAGAACGAGCCACCCGGCGGGATCGCGTGGCCCTGGACGCACCGCGCTCCCTGCGCCGCAGGCGGGGCCGGGGGCGGCCCGAACCCAGGAGGCGGGGGAGGTGCAGGGTAGCCACCTCCCCCCGGAGGAGGAGGCGGCGGCTCGGGGAACCCGCCGCCCGGAGGCCCGAACGCGGGCGGCGGCGGCCCGAACCCTGGAGGCGGCCCGAACCCGGGCGGGGGACCGAAGCCCGGCGGCCCGGGCGGGGGCCCGTAACCCTGATCCGGCGGCGGCCCGAAGCCCGGCGGCGGTCCTGGCGGCGGCCCGAATCCAGGCGGCGGCCCCGGCGGCGGCCCGAAGCCCGGCGGCGGCGCGGGAGGCGGCGGACCGAATCCCGGCGGCGGCCCGAACCCCGGCGGCGGCCCCGGCGGGGGCCCGAAGCCCGGCGGGGGACCGAAGCCTCCCGGATCGGGCGGCGGAGGTCCGAAGCCCGGCGGCGGTCCCGGCGGCGGTCCGAACCCGGGTGGCGGCCCGAAGCCAGGAGGCCCCGGCGGTCCGATGGGAGAGGCACAGATCGCGCAGAACTTGTCGGCTGGAGTCGTGGGCGCGCCGCAACGCGGACAGATCATGGGGGATCCTTCTTGGTGGAGCCGTGGCGCCGCGCAGAGGCGCCCGCGGGCGGGAGCATACCGTGGGCGCTCGCCTCCAGATCAAGAAGAAGTGCAGCCGCTGCGCGGCTCGAGCGCCTCGCGAGGCGCGCGGCGCGGCCACTCGGCCCAGGGGACTGCCTCGGTGCGCCATCGCACGCCGCGCCCACGGCCCCGGCGACTCCGCACGAGCGGCGCCAGTCCCTCGAGCGGTGCGAGCTCCGCCCGCGGGCGCGAACACGATCTTGGCTCGACCCGCGCGAACGCGGTCCGGCGGCCGGCGCAAGCGCCCTCCTGGCTCGAGCGGGCGGGAACGCGGCCCGCGAGCGAAAGGGGGCGCGACGCGGCGCAGCGCCCGTCAGCGGGCGCCGCGGCGCAGGTCAGCCATCCTTGGCGTCGCGGACGCGGGCGGCCTTGCCTGACAGGTTGCGAAGGTAGAAGAGGCGCGACCGGCGAACGACGCCCCGCGACACGAGCTCGACCTTGTCGATGCGCGGGCTGTGGAGCAGAAAGATGCGCTCGACGCCGACGTTGAAGCTCACCTTGCGGACGGTGAAGGTGCTGCGGATCCCGGCGCGGTGCTTCTTGAGCACGATCCCCTGGAAGACCTGGATGCGCTCCTTCTCGCCCTCGACGATGCGGTAGTGGACGCGCACCGTGTCACCGACGCGGAACTCGGGGATGCCCTCGCGGGCCTGAGAAGCTTCGATCTTCGCGAGGATGGGGGAGATCTGCATGGTGCGGCTCCTGGGATCGCCCGGGGGCTCGAGCGACCGCGAAGCGGTTCGCGCCAGGGGGCGGAGCGCGGCATTATGCATAGAGGTCGACCCCTGTCAACGTGGCGGGCGAGCGAGCGTTCGGGCAGAATCGTCGGCCCCCACACGTACGGGAGACGCGGCGCAGAGCGGCCGCGGCCGCCCGCACGACGCCGATCCACGCCCATGTCGCGCACCCCGACCCCCTGGCCCGCGCTGTCCTCGGCGCAGGACTCGGTGCAGGACAGCGGCATCGTCAACGTGTCGCGCGTGTCGATCCTCCTCATGATGCGCGAGGGGCCCGATCTCGCGCCCGTCGCGCGGGCGCTCAGCGACTCGGGGCTCCTCTCGATCCCGGCGTCCACTCCGGCCGCGGCGCTGGCGCTCAACTACCTGCCGCGCTTCGCGATCATCGAGACGGCGGTGCCCGGTGCGCTCGAGTTCCTGCGCCGCGTCACCTCCCCGCCGAACGACCTCATGGCCATCGCGGTGCTCGGCGAGAGCGTGCCCGAGTCGGCGGCGCTCGCGGCCGGCGCGAGCGCCACGCTGCACCGGCCGCTCTCCGCGCCCGACGTCACCGTGCTCGTCGATCGCTTTCGCAAGCACGACGAGCTGCTCACCCGCTCGCGCGAGCTCTTCGAGCGGAACGAGGCCAACGCGCTCGTCTCGACGACGGCCCGCGTCACCGCGGCCATCTGCCACGAGATCAGGAACCCGCTCCAGTCGGTCCGCCTCAACGTGCAGATCCTCCAGGACGACAGCGCCCGCGAGCGGCGCCCGCTCTCGTTCCAGGACCGCGCGGAGATCCTGGGCGACATCGAGAGCGCGCTCCGCCGCATCGACTCGATCGTCACCTCGCTCAGCGCCCTCGCCAAGGGCGAGCGCCCCGCGCTCGCGCGCATCGATCTCGGCGACGTGGCGCGCGACGCGCTGGCGTCGGTGCGCGGCGACGCCAGTCCGGTGGAGCTCGCGCTCCAGCCCGGGGTGGAGGGGCTCGCCGAGCGAGGCCTGCTCCGCCAGGTCATCGTCAACCTGCTGGAGAACGCCCTCGACGCCGTGCGCCGGTGCGCCGAGCCCAAGGTGCTGGTGCGCGTCTACGCCACCGCCGGCGAGGCGCGCGTGTCGATCCGGGACAACGGGCCGGGCGTGCCGGCGGATCTGCGCGACCGCATCTTCGAGCCGTTCTTCTCGACGAAGGGCTCCGGCGGCACCGGCCTCGGCCTGGCGATCGCGCGCCAGGCCGTGGCCAGCATGGGCGGCGCCCTCACCCTCTCGGGCGAGGACCCGCCGGGCGCCTGCTTCCGGATCCGCGTCCGGCGGTAGTGGCGCGCGTCCTCTCGGCAGGCTCGTGACGAGGCGGCTGGGGCCGCCTCGCCCGGGCAGGCTCAGCGGCGGACGGGGATGATCTGCACGCGGCGCGCCTCGCCCTCGCCGTCGCTCTTGGTCACGACGCCGGGGAACTTGGCGAGCGCCAGGTGCACCACGCGGCGATCCTGCGGGTTCATCGGCTCGAAGGTGATGATCTTGCCCTCGTCCACCGCCTGCTTGCCGAGGCGGCGCGCCATCGACGAGAGGGTGTCCTCGCGCCGCTGGCGGTAGCCCTCGGCGTCGATGATCACGTGACGCCGCAGCTTGCCGGGGCGGTTGATCACACGGTTGGCGAGGAACTGCAGCGCCGCGAGCGTCTGCCCCTTCTTCCCGATGATCCGGCCGGCGTCCTTGCCCTCAATCTCGAGGCGGATCTCCTCGGGGGGATCCTCCTCCTCGTTTTCGAGGAGGTCGACGGTGCAGTCCATCCCCATCGTCGCCAGGACGTCGATCACGAAGTCGAGCGCCACGTCGGCGCGGCCGTCTTCCTCGAAGGGGACGACGGGCGCGGGCGCTGCGGCGGCGCCGTTCGGTGCCTCGGGCGCGGCCTCGACGGCGGGCGCCTCTTTGGTCTCTCCACTATCCACGGACACGTGCCTTTCCCTTTCCAAGTGCGGGCGCCCCGCCTGCCTCGGCGATCACGCGCGAGGGCTTGTCGTCGTCGTCGCCCGAAGGCTTCTTCTCTCGAACCTCGATGCCCGCGGCCGGGCCGGCGCTCTTCGCCTTGAGGTAGCGCTCGACCAGGAGCTGCTGGCCGATGCCGAGCCAGGTGTTGGTCAGCATGTACACCCCGAGCCCGGCGGGGAGGAACAGCATCATGAAGGTGAAGATGGCCGGCATCATGTACATCATCATCTTCTGCTGCGCCGGATCACCCTGCGGCGGCATGATGCGCTGCTGGATGAGGCTCGAGATGCCGAGCACCGCCGGGATGATGTAGTAGAGCCCGGGCTGCGAGAGGTCCGGGATCACCGGGCCGAACGGCGTGTGGTAGAGCTCGACCGCCGTCTGCAGCGCCGTGTAGAGCGCGAACCAGACCGGCATCTGGAGCATCACCGGGATGCAGCCCATGACCGGGCTCGACACGCCGTGCTTGCGCCAGAGCTCCTGCATCGCGAGGCCGCGCTGCGCGACGTCGTCTTTGTACTTGGCGTTGATCTCGTCCATCTCGGGCTTGAGCTTGCGCATCGCCACGCTGCTCTTGATCTGCGTCAGGCTCAGCGGGAAGAGCGCGAGCTTGACGCTGATGGTGAGCAGGCAGATCGCCCAGCCCCAGCTCCCCACCAGACGGTGGAGGAAGTAGATGTACGAGATGAGGACCTTGCCGATGACGGCGAACCAACCGAGGTTGATGACCTCGGAGACGTCGTATTGGCCGCCGCCGAAATGCGCGAGGACGTCGCGCTCCTTCGGCCCGAGGTAGGCGAGGACCTCGTACGAGGCCGACTCGCCCGGCTTGAGCTCGCGCTCGGGGTAGGCGAGCCGCGCGCGGTAGGCGTGGCCGAACGCCGGATCGTCGTCCTTCTTCGGGTGCGTCTTGTGGTTCCAGTACTCCTCGATCTGCGACTCGGCGTACGGGGCGGCGGGGCCCTGCACCGGCACCGCGAGGCTGGTGAAGTAGCTCGAGCTGGTGGCCACCCACTTCGCCTCGCCGGGCGCGCGCAGCCACTTCTCGTCGGTGAAGCCCTTGCCCTTGAAGTCGTCGGGATCGAACGCGTCGGGGTGGCTGCGGACCGTCTCCTGGTTGGTCTTGGCGACGGTCTCGGTGAGGTGCTCGGACATCAGGCCGAGGTGGCCCTCCGTCTCCTTCTTGTACCGGAAGGCCGTCTGCTCGACGGTGAGGCGGTGGTTCTTCGCCTCGGGGGCGAGGTTCTCCACCTTGAGCGCCATCTCGAGCTCGAAGGGCTTGCCCGTGGCGCGCACCGTCTTGGTGAGGCGCGTCGTCGGCTTGCCCTCGGCAGGGGCCGCGCCGTCCTCGTAGGTGAACGTGCAGCTCTTGCCGTCGCTCGCGGCGAGCTTCCAGTCGAGATCGTCGTACGGGACCTGCTGCGCGGAGCCGCCGGGCAGGCGGAGATCGGTGCGGAGCGGCATCCGCGACTCGAGCCCCGTCGTCACCATGTCGATCGGCTGGTCCTTCTTCTCCGTCTGGTGGTACTTCGCGTCCGTGAGGACGAAGCTGCGGAGCGAGCCGCCGCGCGACGAGAGCTTGGCGTCGAAGCGGTCGCCCTTGATCTCGCAGATCTGCTCGGCCGGTCGGCTCTCGGCGGGGGCCGCCGTCGAGTCGTTGATCGTCAGCGGCTGAAGCTGGACCGCCGAGTCGCCGAAGATCGCCTTCCGCCCGAAGGTCCAGAAGAGGAGGATGGCGAGCCCGAAGAGCAGCCACTTGGTGAGGGAGCCGCGTTGGCCTTGGCCTTCCATGAAATCCTTACGAACGCTGAGGTGGCAAAGCCTAGGCTCTGGCCGTCGCGCGTCGGGCCGAGGGGGCGCTCGCGCGCCCGGGTGCTGGGTCGGTCCCCGCGCGGTGGGGGTCTCTTGGGTGGTTTTTCGAGGGTGGCGGGGGATCGTACCCGCCGGGATGGAATGGGTGGCACTTACACAGTCGCTTGACTGAAAGCAAGCTCCCGCGCAGCGCCCCATGACCGACGAGGCACGCGACCGCGTAGCGCGAGCACGAGGGCTCGAAGCGGCAGACCGGCCCGAAGAGCGCCATGATCAGGCGCGACAGCGTCAGCTGGTAGACCCGGATGAGGGCGATGAGGATCGTGGCCATCGGTCCGTGGTCCGAGCCACGAGCTTGGGTCTTGTCGCCGGGTGATGCAAGCGGGGGCACGACCTCGGGGAGCCCTCGTCGCTCTATTTGGTCGCTGGACGCGGCGCCCTGCGAGGGTTGCCGCCGGGACCGTCGGGCGTGGCGCCGTGCGCGAGGCACTCGGCCGCCCGGCGCTCGAGGACGCGCTCGGCGCTCGCCAGCTCCGCCTCGAGCTCAGCGAGGCCGAGCTCGTCCGTTCCGGGACGGACGATGACCACGAGATCGAGGCCGGCCGGCATCCGGCCGAGGCGTCGCCGGAAGGCCTCCCGCACCAGGCGCTTGGCGCGGTTTCGCTGGACGGCGCCGCCCACCTTGCGCGAGGCGACGACCCCGACGCGCGCAAGCCCGCCCCAAGCAGCGGAGCTGGGCGAGAGCAGGATGAGAAGGTGGCGCGTCGTGACGCGCGCTCCCTCGTCCTGGATGCGGACGAAATCGGCCCGGCGTCGGATGCGCTGCTCGCGGCGGAGCCGCGCGCCCCCGGGGCGAGCTACTTCTGCCAGATCGTGACCGCGAGCCGCTTCCGGCCCTTGCGGCGCCGGTTGTTGATGACCTTGCGCCCCCCGGCCGTCGCCATGCGGGCTCGGAAGCCGTGCGTGCGGACGCGGCGGGTGTTGTGGGGCTGGTAGGTGCGCTTCATGGCTCTGTCTCTCCGGCGGCCTCGAGGGCGCACAGCGCCGGCTCGGGGGGCGGGAAGAAAGCACAATGCTTGGAGCGGGTCAACAGCTCCAGTGCAGGCTGGGCGGGAAAGTCCCCCGGCGTCGGCCGGTCATGTAGCTTTCGGGGACCGGCCGTCTCAACCCGGCGGCCAGGTTGCGCGGGAGCCGAAGGGTGAGGAAGGAAGAGAATGTGCGGTGGCTCGGGTGTGCGCGCAGTAACTGCACGCCAGGCCTCGTCGTTCTGGTAGCGTGGCCCCGCGCCTCGCCGGGAGCGGCCCGCCGCACTCCACCCGGCCCGAGCATTCTTCGCCGCAGCACGAACGCAGTCCGACCCTGAAGCGAGCAACGCGCGCACGGAACGACCGATGCGAACCCGATCTGCGAATCCCTCGAGGGCACTCCGAGCGGCGCTCTTTGCCGTGGCCTCCCTGGCGCTCATCCTCGCGACGCCGCGAGGCGCGTGGGCCCAGGCGGCGGGCAAACCGACCTTGTACCTGGACCGCCTCTTCATGGCCGGCGCCCCCGACGACGCGATCGGGCTGTGGCGCCCGCAGATGGGGGAGAAGACGCGCTTCTACGGGCAGATCGGGCTGGGCTTCGGCCTCAACCCTTTCCGGACCGAGAACCACGTCAGCCAGACGAACGACGTCGCGGCCCTGGCGCCGACGGGCGCGCCGGTCAAGGCGCAGCTCATCGGCTACCTCGACGCCGGCGTCGAGATCACCGACCGGTTCGGCTTCCAGGCCGAGTTCCCGATCGTCGCCTTCCAGGCCACGAACCCGACCTCGGCCGCCGGCTGCAGCGGCTGCAACGACTCGGTGAGCGCGGTCGCGGCGGCGCCGATGGACCTCCGCCTCGATCTGCGGGCCATCGCCTACCGCAACGACGCGAGGACCTTCAAGCTGGGCGTCGACGGCATCATCTGGGTTCCCACCGGCAACGGGTACTCCTGGGGCGGCGATCGCTCCGCTACCGGAGGGTTCCAGGTCGCGGCCGAGTACGATCTGAAGTCGCTCTTCGTCGTGCTCAACACCGGCATCCACTTCCGCCCCACTCTGGGCGTGAACGAGTTCCAGGCCGGCCACGAGTGGACGTTCGGCGGCGGCGTGTTCGTGCCGCTGCGCAACGGCGATCTCCGCCTCGGCGGCGAGGTCTTCGGCTCGCGGGGCATCCACACGGGCGCCGACGCCGACAACACGCCGCTCGAGTGGATGCTCGAGGGCCGGCTCGCGACCGACGAGAAGAAGCAGGGCTACGTCGGCGTCGGCGGCGGCACGCGCCTCACCGCCGGCTACGCGCCCGACTTCCGCGCCGTCCTCCTCGCCGGCTACTCGTTCTCGATCGCCGACACGGATCCGAGGTCGCCCGGCAAGCGCTTCAAGGCCGACCGGTACGCATCGCACGGCGGCGACGCCGACAAGGACGGCATCCCGGACGACATCGATCTCTGCCCGATGGACCCCGAGGATCACAAGCCGCCGAACACCGACGACGGCTGCCCGGCGCTGCCCGATCGCGACGGCGACGGCATCCCCGACATCAGCGACAAGTGCCCCGACCAGCCCGAGGACTTCGACAAGATCGACGATCAGGACGGCTGCCCCGAGGACGACGCCGACAAGGACGGGGTCGCCGACGCGAAGGACGCCTGCCCGAAGGAGCCCGGCGAGGCGAGCCCCGAGCCCGCGAAGAACGGCTGCCCGCAGTTCATCCGGCGCATCTCCGGGTCGAGCGAGATCCAGATCCTGAAGCAGGTCCAGTTCCAGACCGGCAGCGCCAAGATCCTCTCGAACAGCTACCCGATCCTCGACGAGGTGGTGCGGCTCTTGAAGGTGAACCCCGACATCAAGCACCTCGACATCGAAGGGCACACCGACAACAGGGGCTCGGACGAAATCAACGAGAAGCTGTCGAAGGACCGCGCCCGGAGCTGCCTCGAGTACCTCGTCGCGCACGGCATCGACGCGGGCAGGCTGGCGTCCGACGGGTTCGGGCCGAAGCGGCCGATCGCCGACAACGAGTCGCCGGCCGGACGCCAGAAGAACCGGCGCGTCGAGTTCCACATCCGGAACCAGGGCGTCAGCGGCGGAGGCGTTGCGCCCCCGTAGTTGGCGAGCGTTCGCGTCGGGGATCGTGGCGGCCTCGCTCTGCGCCTCGTGCGCCGAGCGGGGTCGCACGTACGAGTGCTCGTGCGCGATGCTGACCGACTTCGACGACGGGACGCGCCGGCGCGTCGAGGTCTGTGCGCCGTCGGCGGAGCGTGCGGCCGCGGTGGGACGAGGGTGTGCGCAATCCGGAGCGCCCGCGCCCGTGCAGGGGTGTGAGTGCGCGCCGAAGCCGCTCGCGACCGAGTGCGAGGTCGGGGCGTGCCACGTCGAGTGACGAGCCCCACCCGACGATGCCCCGGCGATCCCCTCATCCGCGGAGGAGCGGATCGAGCCCTTCGGGGGTGGTGACGGCTGCGGAGCACGTGCGGGCGCGGCAGACGTACGCCACGGCCTCGCCTTCGCGCGCGGGCTTGCCTTCGGCGAGGACCTTCGCGGCTTCGACGCTCGCGCCATCGGCGGGGTCGATCGTGGCGACGGTGCGGTTCGGGAGGTAGGCCCGGAACGCGAGGGACGACAGGGCGCGGGCACGGTCGCGGTCGCCCACGAGGACCACGTCGACCGATCCGCGGACGAGGCGGTCGAGCACGCACACCGTTTGGCCCATGCCGAAGGGATCGTCGGCGGCGGTCGCGGCGAGCTGGCGGAGCTGCCTCTCCGCGGGCGCGGTGAACGATGCATCGCAGAGCTCGCCGAGGCGCAGGAAGAGCAGCGCCGCCATCGCCGCCCCCGAGGGGATCGCCTGGTCGAACGCCTCCTTCGTCCGCGCGATCAGTCGATCGGCGTCGTCGGGGGTGAACCAGAAGCCGCCGAGGGCCTTGTCCCAGAAGTGCTCGAGCGTCGCCTCGGCGATGGCCCTCGCGACGGCGACGTAGCGGGGCTCGCCGGTCGCCTCGTAGAGGTCGACCGCGGCGTTGCCGACGTAGGCCTGATCGTCGAGGAAGCCGCGGCCGGGGGCGGCCTCGCCGTCCTTGAGGTAGCGGCGGACGCGACCGGCCTCCACGAGCTTGGTCTCGATCGCCGCGAAGGCGCGCGCGGCGGCCTCCACCCAGGTGGGCTCGTCGAGCGCGCGGCCCGCGTCGGCGAGCGCGCCGATCATCAGGCCGTTCCAGCTCGCGAGCACCTTCTCGTCGCGCGCCGGGCGGGGGCGGCGCTCGCGGAGCTCGAGCATGCGCGGCCTGGCGCGGTCGAGCGCGGCGGTGACCTCGCTCGGGGCCTTGCCGAGGGCGATCGCCACCTGCTCGATCGACCGCGCCGCCGAGAGCACCGTCGCGCCGGTCTCCTCGAAGTTGCCGGTCTCGGTGATCCCGAAGCGGAGCCGCGCCGCCTCGTAGGCGAGCTCGTCGTCACCGAGCGCGGCGCGGAGATCCGCGAGCGTCCAGACGAAGAACTTCCCCTCCACGCCCTCGGAGTCGGCGTCCTGGGACGAGAAGAAGCCGCCGGTGGCCGGGTCGACCATCTCGGCCATCACGTAGCCGACGAGCTCGCGCGCCACCTCGGCGAAGCGCTCCTCGCCGAAGGCGCGCCAGCCGTCGACGTAGAGCCGCAGGAGGAGCGCGTTGTCGTAGAGCATCTTCTCGAAGTGGGGCACGAGCCAGCGCTCGTCGGTCGAGTAGCGGTGGAAGCCGCCGCGGAGGTGGTCCCAGATGCCGCCGGCGTGCATCTTCTCGAGCGCGAGCCGCGCCGCGTCGGCCGAGGTGGTGTCGCGCTCGAGGACGCCGCGCCGGAGGAGGATGTCGAGCGACATCGTGTTCGGGAACTTGGGGCGCTTGCCGAAGCCGCCGTGCTGGGGATCGAAGCGCGCGAGGAGCTTGCGCGAGGTGCGCGCGAGCAGGTCGGGGCCGAGCTCGTAGTCGCTGTCGCTTCGCGGCGCGTGGACGCGCGCGATCGCCTGCGTGAGCTCCTGGGCCTGGAGCTCGACGTCCGACCGCCGGCTCACGTACGCGTCGTGGACCGCGTCGAGCACCTTCGGGAACCCGGGCATGCCGTAGCGATCCGAGGGCGGGAAGTAGGTGCCGGCGAAGAACGGCCGCTGGTCCGGCGTGAGGAACACGGTCAGCGGCCAGCCGCCGGACCGGCCCATGAGCTGGACGACGAGCTGGTAGACGTGGTCGAGATCGGGCCGCTCCTCGCGGTCGACCTTCACGTTGACGAAGAGCTCGTTCATGCGGCGGGCGATCGCCTCGTCCTCGAAGCTCTCGCGCTCCATCACGTGGCACCAGTGGCAGGCGGCGTACCCGATGGACAAGAGGATGGGCTTGTCCTCCTTGGTCGCCTTCTCGAGCGCCTCCGGCCCCCACGGGTACCAGTCGACGGGGTTCTTCGCGTGCTGGAGCAGGTAAGGAGAGCGCTCGCGCGCGAGGCGGTTCTCGTGATCGGCCATCGTCCGCACGTAGCGCCTCGGTGGGCGCGCGACCAGCCCGCGCGCGGGACGCGAGCGCCGCTCTGCCGGAGAGCGAGCGTCAGGGCGCGCCCGACCCGCAGTAGCGACCGTAGGCCGCGTGGGCGGCGGCGTGCTCGGGATCGCTGGCGGGGCAACGCGCCCGGAAACCGAGCGCGGCCGCGCACTGCCCGGCGGCCGCCGCCTGCATCGTCCGCCGGCAGCTCCCGTCGCCGGCCGGTGCCGTCGGGCTCGAGGTCGCCGCGCCCGCGCCCGGCGGCACGGGGGCGGGCGGCGTCCCGCCCGGTGCGCGCACCGTCGGCGGTCGCGGCGGCTCGCCCCGCGGTGCGACCGCAGGGGTGGGCTGGGGCGGGGCGCCGGAAGGACCGTCGACGAGGCGCTTGGCGAGGAGCACGCCGCCGAAGATCGCCAGCGCCACGAGCGCGACGCTCGCCAGGATCGCGAGCGTGTTGCTCTTGGCTTCGCCTTGCCGGACCGTCGGCGGGATCGGCTCGCGCACCGTCGGCGGCGGTCGCTCGAAGAAGGGCCCCGCGCGCGGCGCGACGTCGGCGAACGTCGGCGGGCGGTAGGAGGAGCGCTTCGCCTCCGTCGGCAGGCTCTCGCTCGGCGGCGCCGGCGGCGGCTTCACCTCCGTCGCGTCGCGCGGCGGTCGCTCGAAGAGGGGGCCCGCGGGCGGCGCGACGTCGGCGAACGTCGGCGGGCGGTACGAGGAGCGCTTCACCTGCGTCGGCGCCAGGCTCTCGCTCGGCGGCGCCGGCGGCGGCGGGGTGCTCGAAAACGCCGGCGGCGGCTGGCTGCGTCCCAGCAGCGAGGTGCGGCCGCCCGCGCCGATCGTCAGCTCCTGGTAGAGCTCGCGCATCGACTGAGGCCTGTCATCGGGCGACTTCGCGAGCGCGCGAAGGACCGCCGCGCGCATGCTCGCCGGCACCGCGGGCCCGCCCGGCGTGCCGTCGAAGGGGACCGGCGGCGCGCTCATGTGGAGCGTGGCCCACTCGAAGAGCTCGTGGGCCTTGAAGGGCAGGACGCCGGTGAGCGCCTTGAAGGCGACGACGCCCACCGAGTAGATGTCGCTCCTCGCGTCGACGTCCGCGCCGCGGAACTGCTCGGGGCTCATGAACGGCGGGCTCCCCAGCACGAGCCCCAGCGGCGTGAGGCGCGGGTCGCGATCCCCGTCGCGGCGCGCGATGCCGAAGTCGAGCACCTTGACCACGTCGGGCTCCCCGGCCGGCTGGGTGAGCATGATGTTCTCGGGCTTGATGTCGCGGTGGACGATGCCCTTGTCGTGCGCCTCCTGCAAGGAGCCGCAGATCTGCGAGAAGATGCGATCGACGCGCTCGGGCGAGATGGGCCCCTGGCGCTTGATCGCGGCCGCGAGCGACTCGCCGGGCACGAACTCCATGGCGATGAAGAGATCGCCGTCCTCGGTGCGGCCGTAGTCGTAGAACTTGATCGTGTTCGGGTGCTCGAGCTCGCAGACCATGCCGCACTCGCGCAGGAACCGCGTCACCACCTTCGGGTTCAGGGCGTAGTCGGCGAGCATGACCTTGAGCGCCACCTTGCGGACCGTGGTGCCCATCTGCTGATCGGCCACGTAGACGCGGCCCATCCCGCCCTCGGCGAGCAGCTGGCGCACCACGTAGCGCCCGCCCACGATCTTGCCCTCGAGCGCGTCGGGCGCGCTCTCGCCCGCGCCCGGGAGCGTCCCGCCGCAGGCCGGGCAGAAGCGCGCCCCCTCGGGCGGGCTCTGGAGGCAGGCGGGACACTGCATCGCGGCAGAGGTTAACCCCCTGGCGGCGATGTCGCACGTGCCCGTCGCGTGCCGCGGCTCACGCCGGCGTCCGCAGCGTCGTCGCTCGCCTCGACCGTGCCTCCCGGATCTCCGCGCCGGCGGTCGTCTCGCGGGTGCGTGGCACGACATGTGCTCGGCTCACGCGCATGAACCGCCTGCTTCTCGTGCTCGTCGTCGCTGCCGTCTCGCCGCTCGCGGGCTGCATCCTGTCCAACTCCTCTTGCACCGACGAGGCGCGCACGTCGGTCGTGGTGACGGTCGTCGACGGCGCCGGACAGCCCGTCAACGACGCGAAGGTCACCTACACCATCGACGGCGGCCCGGAGAAGGTGGCCGACTGCTACCCGGGTCCGGGCGCGAGCGGATGCGACAGCTGGTCGGCTGGGGTCGAGGAGAGTGGCACGTTCCTGATCACCGCCACGAGCGCCGACCGGAGCTTGGTCGCGGCGAGGACGGTCGACGTAGGCGAGGAGGGGTGCCACGTCGCGACGGAGTCCGTGACGCTCACGCTGAAGTGACGGCGCCCCCGCGCTCTTACGACCGTGCGACTCGGCTCACGTGGCGCGCTCGAGCACCAGCGCGCAGTTGTGGCCGCCGAACCCGGCGGAGAGCTTGGCTGCGTAGCGCACGTCCGCGCGGCGGCGCTCGCGCACCAGATCGACGTGGAGATCGGGGTCGAGCTCGTCGACGTTGATCGACGGGTGGAGCACCTGATCGCGCAGCGAGCAGACGACCGCGATCGTCTCGACCGCGCCGGCGGCGCCGAGGAGGTGGCCGATCATCGACTTCGTCGCCGACATCGGGATGCGGGCGAGCCGGTCGCCGAACACCTCGTGGAGCGCGCGGTACTCGGCGGCGTCGCCCTGCGGCGTCGAGGTCGCGTGCGGGTTCAGGTACCCGATGTCGTCGGGGCCGACGCCGGCGCGATCGAGCGCGCGGCGCAGCGCCATCACCACGCCGAGCCCCTCGGCCCGCGGCCTGGTCAGGTTCTGCCCGTCGCTCGTCATCCCGTAGCCGGCGACGTAGGCGAGGGGGCGCGCGCCCCGCGCCCGCGCGTGCTGCTCCTCCTCGAGCACGAGCGCGCCGGCGCCTTCGCCCATCACGAACCCGGCGCGGCGCCGGTCGAACGGGCGGCTCGCCTTGGTGGGATCCCCGTCGAGCGCTCTCGCGAGGGCGCGGGCGTTGCCGAAGCCCGCCACGGTGTTCTGGCGCGTGGCCGCCTCGGCGCTCCCCGCGAGCATGACGTCCGCCTCGCCGGCCTCGATCATCATCGCCGAGGTCGCGATCGAGTGCGTGCCGGTCGCGCAGGCGCTGGCGAGGCTGAACGACGGCCCCATCAGCCCGTAGCGCATGGTCACGAGGGCCGCGCCGACGTTGGGCATGACCGCGGGGATGAAGAACGGCGAGACGGCGCGCGGGCCGCGCTCGTTGGCGCGCGCGATCTGCTCCTCGAAGACGTCGACCGCGCCCTGGCCCGTCGAGATCAGGCAGCCGATGCGCGAGCGGTCGAGTCCGCCTACGACCACCGGCTCGTCCTCCGCGTCGTCGCCGCCGGCGCGGCGGAGCGCGCCCAGCCCGGCGTGGGCCATCGCCTCGGCGGCCGCCCCGAGCGTGAAATGCGTCACGCGCCCGTAGATCTCGGCCTCTTTCGCCGAGAGCTGGCCGCGCGGGTCGAAGCCCGTGACCTTCGCGCAGATGTCGCTCCGCAGCTTCTCGGTCGGGAACTCGTCGATGAAGCCGACGCCGGAGCGCCCTTCGCAGAGGCCCTGCCAGAAGCTCTCGGCGTCGTTGCCGAGCGGCGAGACGACGCCGATGCCGGTGACGACGACGCGCCGTCGCATCGCCGCTACTCGGCGTCCGCGAGCTCGGCCTGGGAGCGAGCCGCGGCGTCGTTGGCGTCGGCGCGGGCGTGGATCGCCGCGCCCTGGGCCGCGAGCATGTCGTGCCGCGACACGCCGAGGTACTTCATGATCGGCATGTACACCTTCTGGATGAAGACGCTCCGATCGATCCCCGCCTCGCGCATCTTGAGGATGCGGGCGTCGTAGTCGGGCACGAGGTTCACCCCCGGCATCTGGAAGTTCGCGAGGACGTGGGCCATGTCGCGCAGCGTGCCCTCGCGATCCTCGGCGAGGAGCACCTTGATCACGTTCTGGTAGAAGCGGCAGTGGGCGATCTCGTCGCGGGCGACGAAGTCGTAGATCGTGCGGAGCGCCTCGTCGTTCTCGGCGGCCGCGCGCTCGCGGTGCTTCACGTAGATGACGAACGTCGCCATCTCCTGCACGCAGCCGTAGAACGTCATCTGCCGGGCCGTGGTGAAGGGGAGCTGCCACTTCTTGTCGAGGATCTTGGTCTGCAGATCGAACATCTGCTCCTCGGTCCGCTTGCCGGAGCGGACGAGGTAGTGCGAGAGCGCGAGCGAGTGCTTCGACTCCTCGTAGGCCCAGTTGGCCTGGAACCACGCCTGGCCGAAGTAGCTCCGGACGACGTTGATGCCGCCGGCGACGTAGTCGGGCAGGTACATCTCCACCGAGCAGAACGTCTCGGCGCAGAGCGCCAGCTCCTCGCTGGCGCCCTTGTTGACGCGCTCCCAGGGGATGTCGTCGAAGACGCTCCAGCGGCGCTCGCGCTCGGCCTTCTCGAACCAGCCGAGGTACTCCTTGTAGAGCTTCTCTTCGAGACGACCGCTCATCGCCGCTCCCGTGTGGCTCTCGCCGCGCCCGCCCCCGTCAGAGGCGCGCTTCGATCTTGTTGCAGAGATCGCCGACCGTCACGAGCTCGACCAGGTCCTCGTCGGGGATCATGATCCCGAGCTCGGACTCCATCTCGCCCACGATCTGCATCATCGAGAGCGAGTCGATGCCCAGATCGGTGATCACCGACTCGTTGGTGACGTGGGGGAACTCACGCTTGTCGACGCGGGCGGCGACGACCTTGAACATCGCGAGGAGGTTTTTCTTTTCGGTCATGGCTTAGTCGATCCGGCGGAGCTCGTACTGCGCGAGCGAGCTGTAGTGCATGTCGAAGGCGCGGACGCAGGTGGAGAGATAGCGATCGTAGTCGTCGAAGACCTTGTCGCCCCACTTCTGGCGGATGCTCGCCTCGTGGAGGCGCATGCGGCGCAGCCACTCGCCGGTGGTCCGGCCGTAGTCCTGGCGGCGCGTGTTCACCTGCATCACCTCCCAGTACGGGTTCACCGCCTGGATGATGTCCTCGAGGCGCGGGTTGAGGCCGCCGGGGAAGATCACGTGGGTGCAGAAGTAGACGTCCTCGAGGTCCTTCTTGATGCGCGGGACGCGGTTGCGCAGGATGGTCTGGAGGCCGAACCAGGCGCCCTTGTTGGTGAGCTCCCAGCACTTCTTGAAGTACGCCCGGTAGATGTCGATCGCCTTGCCGTGCCGCGCCTCCTCGGGCGAGCAGAGGTGGTCGATCATGCAGATCGAGATGAGCGAGTCGAACTTCTCGGGGTAGGAGAACTCGCGGAAGTCGGCGCCGATCACCTCGACGCCGGGGATCTTGCGGGCGTTGACCTCCTTGGCCTGCTCGGTCGAGAGCGTCACGCCCACGGCCTTCTTCACCCCGCGCGCCGAGACGAGGTACTCGACGCAAGCGCCCCAGCCGCACCCGATGTCGAGCACCTTCTTGTCGGGGGTGACCTTGGCGAAGTCCGACAGGATCTTGAGCTTGTTGAGCTGCGCCGCCTCGAGCGACTGGTCGGGCGTCTCGTAGACGGCGCAGGTGTAGTTCATGCGCTCGTCGAGCCAGAGGCGGAAGAACTCGTTGGAGACGTCGTAGCTGACCTCGACGTCCTGCTTACTGGATCCCATCGGAGGCTCCTCGGATGCTGGGGGTACGGAAGCTCGGCAGCGGGGGCAGCGAATCGGCCGGCACCGACGGGGCCGGCATCGAGTCGGAGCGCGGCTCGTCGCCGTCGCCCACGAGCTCGAGCTCGCCGATCTCGAGGCGGCGCTTGGCCTCGCGCCGGCGCACCTTGCCGCTCGAGGTCTTGGGCAGGGTGCCGCGCTTGATGAGCACGACCTCGGCGATGGTGACGCCGATCTCGGCGCGGACCGCGGCGATGACGGCGGCGATGATCGCGTCGGCCCCGCTCTTGCGGGCCTCGGCGACGATCACCGCCTCCTCGGCGCCGGACGGATCGAGGCGCGAGAACGCGACGCACTGGCCGTCGCGGACGCCGTCGACCCTCGAGGCAACGCGCTCGATGTCCTGCGGGTAGTAGTTCTTGCCGTTGAGGATGATGAGGTCTTTCGAGCGGCCGCAGATGTAGAGCTCGCCGCCGGCCTTGTAGCCGAGGTCGCCGGTCCGGAGCCAGCCGCCGCCGAAGGTCTCGTCGGTCGCGGCGGGATCGCCGAAGTAGCCGGCGGTCACGCTCGGGCCGCGGAGCCAGATCTCGCCGACCTGGCGCTCGCCGAGGTGCGCGCCCGCGGCGCCGACGATGGCGACTTCGTGCCCGGGGAAGGGCTTGCCGCAGGAGACGAGCTCCATCGAGCCGCCGCTGGGTCGCTGCGCGTCGGCGAGCGAGAGCGCCTTGCCGGCGCGCATCGCGTCGACGTCGACGACGTCGGTCTTGAGCCGGGCGGTGACGTCGGCGAACGTGATCGCGAGCGTCGCCTCGGCCATGCCGTACGAGGGCAGGATGCTCTCCGGCCTGAGGCCCTGCGCCGCGAAGCGATCGAGGAAGCCGCGGAGGACGTCCGCCTGGATCGGCTCGGCGCCGCAGCCCAGCGCGCGCATGCAGGAGAGGTCCCACTGCGCGGCCTGCGAGGCGGTGACCGCGCGCGTGGCGAGGGCGAACGCGAAGTTCGGCGCGAAGGTGATGGTGCCGCGGAAGCGGTGGATGGCGTCGAGCCAGAGCGAGGGACGGCGGATGAACGCCATCGTCGGCAGGAACATCACCTGCACCAGCGCGTAGAGCGGCGCGATGACGAAGCCGATGAGCCCCATGTCGTGGTAGAGGGGCAGCCACGAGACGCCGCGGTCGTCGGGCGTCGACTTGAGCCCGTCGAACATGATCGCGTGGCTGTTCACCGAGAGGTTCCGGTGGGTCACCATCACGCCCTTGGGGCGCGAGGTGGAGCCCGAGGTGAACTGGAGGAAGGCGAGGTCGTCGAGCGACACCGGCTCGGGCGACTGCCCGCCGAAGCCCGCCGCCTCGCGGACCTCCGCCTCGACGACGACCCGCGCCGAGCTCCCGCCGTCGGCCACGAGGTGGGTCTCGATCATCGGCTTGAGCGCCTCGCTGGTGACCAGCACCTTCGCGCCGGACGCCTTGAGGACGTGCCGCACCGTGTCGCCGTACGCCTCGAGCTTCGCGAGCGTCTGGGGCGGGTAGATCGGCACCGCGACCAGCCCGGCGGTGAGGGCGGCGATGAACGTGAGGACGAACTCGTCCGGCTCGGGCAGGATGAGGCCGATGCGGTCGCCCTTCACGAGCCCGAGCGCCTGGAGCGCGTGGGCACGGCGCCGTGCCTCCAGCCACAGATCCGGGTACGAGACGACCCGCTCCTGGCCGTTGGCGCGCACGAACGTCACCGAACGGTCGGTGTGTTGCGCGTTGTCACGAAGGACGTCGATGAAAGTGCGCATGGGCCTCCCGCGGGGGCGGACGGGCTCGCGAAAACGGTTCGTGAGCTCGAAGCTGCGAGGCCAGGGAATATGCGAATCCCGGTCCAGGTCAACCCAAAAGGGCAAACTGCTTAAATATTGAATAGTTGCGAAAGTAGGAGAGGGCGCCGACGGAAAACTGACGCGCACCGCTGCGTCGAATCTTCGTCATCTCACCAGACCAAGCGTGCAGTGCGCTACGCGCGCGGCTTGCGCTTCCCTCGGGGCCGGCGCGCCGCGGGGCCTGGTATGCTTCGCGGAATGCGAGCTTCCCTTTCGTACCTGTCCTCCTTCTCTTCCCGTCTTGCCCGGCGCCTCGCCGTGCCCGCAGCGCTCCTCACAGCCTGCGGCGGCGATTCGTTCCAATCGACCCCGACCACGAGCTCTTCTTCGTCGACCGGTGGCACGGGCGGCGGAGGGACATCGACCGGGACGGGGACCGGCGGCGGAGGCGGAGGCGCCGGAGGCGAGGGTGGCCAGGGCGGAGGGTGCGTAGACCCCCTCACCTCGTGCGGCGACGCGGGGTGCGTCGACCTGATGACCTCACCCGATCACTGCTCGGCGTGCGACACGCCGTGTCCCACGCCGGATCACGCGGCGGCGGTCTGCGCAGCCGGCGTGTGCGGGATGGGCGCCTGCGAGGACGGCTTCGGCGACTGCGCGAACGGGGCGACCGACGGCTGCGAGACGCCGACCGTCGCCGACAAGGTCAACTGCGGCGGCTGCGGCGTCACCTGCACGGTCGGGTGCGCGGCGTCGCAGTGCGTGAACGTGAAGCAGATCAGCGCCGGGTACCAGTACACCTGCGCGACCGCGACGGACGGGAGCGTCTACTGCTGGGGCAACAACACCGAGTGGGGCAACCTGGGCCTCGGGTTCGCAGGGAGCTTCGAGCTCTCGCCGAAGCTCTTGGCGCTCCCGGGACCCGCGGTGCAGGTGGCGGCGAACCGCGGCTCGGCGCGCCAGCACGCGTGCGCCGTGCTCGAGAGCGGCGCCCTCTACTGCTGGGGCGCGAACGGCAACGGACAGCTCGGCAATGGCCAGAGCGCGACCGAGCTCGCGCCCATCGAGGTCCCCGGCATCAGCGACGTCGTGCAGGTCTCCGTCGGCGGCGCGTTCACCTGCGCCGTCACGGCCGGTGCAGAGCTCTACTGCTGGGGCAACAACGGCAGCGGCCAGCTCGGCGTCGCGGGGGGCGACCTGTCCTCGCCGACGCTGGTGCTGTCGGGCGTGAAGGAGGTCACGACCGGCGACATGTTCACCTGCGTCCGGACGAGCAGCGACGCGCTGAAGTGCTTCGGGCTCGACTCCTCGGGGCAGCTCGGCAACGGCGCGAGCGGCGGAGGCTACCTGCCGCAGACGGTCGCCGCGCTGCCCGGGATCACGCACCTCGGCGCGGGCGACGCGCACGCCTGCGCCGCCAACGCGAACGGGCTCTCGTGCTGGGGCGAGGCGGGGACGTTCCAGCTCGGCAACGGCGGCGTCACCGATCAGCAGCTGCCGATCGCCGTTGCCGTGTCCGGCGTCGAGCGCATCGCCCTCGGGGCCGGCCACTCCGGCGTCATCGCCGGCGGCGACGTGTGGATGTGGGGCGCGGGCTCGGCGGGCCAGATCGGGGACGGTGCGCAGGCCAACGCCACCCAGCCCGTCGACATCAGCGCCGTGGCGGGGCTCCCGCCGATCGCGGACCTGTCGCTCGGCAACGATCACGCGTGCGCCGTGGACACGGCCGGCAAGGCCTACTGCTGGGGCGGCAACTACGCCGGTCAGATCGGCAACCAGACCCAGAATGCGGCGCTGACGCCGACCGCCGTCGTCTTCCCGTAGCCGCGCACGCCGCGGCTCGGTCGCGAGCGGGGGTTCTGCCCCCGCACCGCCGGACCGAGTGGCGTCGGACCTCTCGCCTCGAGGCCTCTTCAGTGGAGGAAGCGCGTCACCAGGAGCGCGGCGAGGCCCGCGAACACGAGCGCGCTCACGACGGTGAGCAGGATGAACATCCCGGTGCGGCGCGCCGGAGCGGAGGCGGCGCCGGGGCGGGGCATCGGTCGAATCGCGACCGACGTCGGCGCCTGCGCGGCCGCTCCGCCGCGCGGATCGTGCCCGCCGGCGTGCGCGATCGTTGCGGGAGGGCCGGCAGCCGAGCCCCCGGGCGGGACGCTGGGCGGGCGCGGCGACTCGAGCGGCCGCGAATGAGGACCGCGCTGGGGCTCGAGCAGCATCATGGTGCC
Source organism: uncultured Polyangiaceae bacterium (assembly GCA_964372055.1). Taxonomy (GTDB): domain Bacteria; phylum Myxococcota_A; class Polyangia; order Polyangiales; family Polyangiaceae; genus CAYJPW01. The sequence continues at coordinate 12,765 of CAYJPW010000006.1, read as the reverse complement.
GCGCGCCGCGACTGGCCCGGGGCTCGCCGCGGGCGCGGGCGCGCGCACCGCCGACTCGGGCGGCCGCCCCGCAGCAGGGCTCGGCGGCGCGAATCGGTCGGCATGTGCCTCGCGCCGGGCCGCGTCCTGCGCGTCGGCGAGCTCGGGCATCCTCACGGTGGCGCGCGCGTCGAGGGCCTTCTTCTCCCGCGCCTTCGCCTGCTCGGCGCCGGGGGGCGAGACGGGCTCGACCACCTCGGTCTGCGCCCACGCGAGGCCTCGTAGCGGATCGAGCGCGCTCGAGACACGCGCGAGCTCGGCCGAGAGCTCGGCGGCTGATGGGTAGCGGTCCTCGGGCTTCTTCTCGAGCGCCTTCAAGATCACGCGCTCGAGCTCGGGGTGCACCGTCGCGGAGGCGACCTCGGAGGGACGCGGCGGCGGCTCCATCGCGTGCGCACGCGTGAGCTCGTAGATGGTGGCTTTGTGGTCGAAGGGCCCGCGCCCGGTCGCGAGCGCGTACATCACCGCGCCCATCGCGTAGATGTCGGTGCGCGCGTCGACGGGCTGGCCCCGCGCCTGCTCCGGGGAGAAGAAGCGCGGCGTGCCCACCGAGACGCCCTCCTCGGTCGGGAACGCGAGCGGGGCCGGCGCGCGGCCGTCGCCGGCGTTGGCGAGCACCTTGGCGATCCCGAAGTCGAGCACCTTCACGAGCCGGCGCCCGTCGGCGAGCGCGTCGCAGAGGAACAGGTTGTCGAGCTTCACGTCGCGGTGGACGATCCCGGCCTCGTGCGCGACCGACAGCCCCGCGAGCGCCTGGCGGCCGATGTCGACGATCTCGCCCGCCGGGAGCGGGCCGCGGTCCTTGAGCTCCTCGCGGAGGGTCCTGCCGTAGAGGCGCTCCATGACCAGGTAGGTGCGGCCGTCGGGGGTCTGTCCGAAGTCGGTGACCGCGACGAGGTTCGGGTGCACGAGGCGCGCGAGCGATTGCGCCTCGACCCGCATGCGGTCGACGAGGTCCGGCCGATCCGCCAGGGTGAGGTGGAGCAGCTTCACGACGACGCGCTTGCCGAGCGCGACGTGCTCCGCCTCGACGACCTCGCCCATGCCTCCGCGCCCGAGGGGCGCGACCATCCGGTACGGCGTGCCGGCGAGGAGGGGATCGCTCATCGGGGGTCTGGCGGCGGCCGAGCTTCGGGGCTCGCCCGCGCGGCGACGCGGTCGCCGGGTGGTGTCGTCGTGGGAGGCCACGAAGAGTGTATCGGCGCCACGGCGGAGGAGCGCTCAGAAAAATGCGCCCCTCAGGGCAACGGGTCGGAGGGGGGCTCCAACGGGGGCGGGCGAGGCACGCGACCCGACGCTCCCTCGCGCGCTAGCCGGAGAAGCCCCAGGGGCGGGCCGCCCCGGTGGGCGGGCCGGACCAGGCGTAGACGTGCGCGTGGGGGTGGTGCTGGCCGTGGCGCTCGCACCAGAGCTCGGCGCCGCCGCTCGCGACGCGGCGCGCGCGGCAGTCCTCGCAGAGCGGCTCGATGGCGGGCTCCTTCGCCGCGACGTCGTGGTGCTTGGGGCGCTCCACGAGGACCGGGCATCCGGCGTGGCGGACCACGTGCTCGGCGACCGAGCCGAGGACCACGCGCGAGGCGCCGGTGCGGCCGTGCGTGCCGACCACGACGAGATCGACATCGAGATGGGCGGCGAGCCAGACGATCTCGCGCGCCGGCGATCCCGCGGCCACGTGGGTGACCACGCGTTTGATGTGCGGCTCGGCGCCGCCGCGGCGGAGATCCGCGAGCGCCTGGTTGGCGAGCTCGTTCAGCCGGGTCAGCGCGTCGGGCGGCACGTCGCTGCGGTGGAGGCGCGCTTCGCCCTCGATCACGGCGACGACGTGCACCTCGGCGATCGGGTGTCCATCGGCGAGCCGCAGGGCCCGGGCGAGCGCTCCCTGCGCGGCGGTGGAGAAGTCGACCGCGACCAGGACGCTGTAGGTTGGCGTGCTCACGGCGTGTCCCTTTCCGTTGGCCGCGCGGCGTTGCCGCCGGGGGCGTGCTTGCTGCATCGACCGAAGGAGGTCGATGGAAAGCACCCGTGCACCGCGCGTGCCGAGCACGCGGCCCCGCGCGGAGGCCGCGCGGGCAAGCGCGAGCGACGCGTCGTGGTGCAAGCACATCGCTGCAGGCGCGACGCGTGCGCCGTCCGAGTTTCAGTGCTGGCTCAGTTGCACTGGATGGGATCGGCGTCGAGCGTGTCCGTCGGGTACGCGTACCCGAAGGTGATGCACATCTCGTCGGTCGAGTTCTTGCCGGGCCCGACGGCGTTCGGCGTCACGTTGTTCCACGTGCAGGTCCACTCGAGCCCCTCGCCGGCGGCGAGCGCGACCGGGGGCGCGTACTCCTCGTACGGCGGGTGCTGCCAGTCGGTCGAGTCGTAGAGGTGCGTGGTCGAGCTCTCGGTCCACTTCTCGATGGAGAAGTGCGTCCCGAGCGCGTGGGTGTGCGACATCAGCCCGAAGAGCTCGACGGCGTAGGGGACGTCGCAGTGGGTCGTGAACGACGACTCCTTGTTGGGGAGGAGATAAAAGCCCCAGTTTGCCATCCACATGATGTCGGCGTGATGCTCGATCGAGGTCCCATCCGTGGGGCGCGAGAGCTCGAACGTCGAGCCTCCCTGGATCACGGCGCCTGACGCGTTGATCACGTGCTGCTCGAGGATGATCCGCTGCTGCGCGAGCAGGTGGAACGAGACCCCGGCGGGGACGTCGACGACGCGCTCGGGCGTCGCGGCGCCGAAGATGTAGGCGGCGTCGCCGGCGAGCTGCTCGCTGGCGGGGGCGCAGTCGTGGACCACGCCGTCGCCGCCCGTCACCGGGGCCGTCGGATCGGTGAGGACCTTGTAGGCGTTGAAGTGGTGGGAGTTGTTGCCCATCACCGACCGGAAGCGGACCACGTCGAAGTCGACGTCGGCGGGCAGGTTGACGATCTTGCAGACCTGGCGCTCCGTCCCCGGCTGCACGTCGAAGCTCTCCAACGTGAGCGTGATCGTCTCGCCGACGGGCGTGGATCCGCCCGTCCCGCCGCCCGTCGTGCCCGATCCGGTCGAGCCGCCCGCGGTCGCGCCGGTCGCGCCCGCGGCGCCCGATCCGCTCGGGCTGGTCGTGTCCTCGCCGCCCCCGCAGCCGGCGCCGGCGAGCATGGCCGCGATCGCGATGACGGAGAATCGAGCTGCCATGGGACCTCCTCAGGACGGGTGATCAGAACGAGCCGACGACCGAGAGGCTGCCCGGGCCGGCGCGGAGCGCCGCGGCGGGCGCGGCCGGCTCGGGCGCCGTGGCCCAGAGGGTGACGGCCGCGCCGGCGCACACGGCTCCGCCGATCCACAGGCCCAGCGCGACGCGATCGAGCGTCTGCACGGAGTCGCGCGCGCCCGGATCGCAGCTCGCCGGGCTGGCGCAGGCCGCCTCGCCGTCGGCGTTCTGGGAGCCGGCCACGGCGAAGGCCACGACTCCGCCGGCGATCAGCGCGATCGCGCCGCCGCCGAGGAGGATCGAAGCCATCGGCACGCCGCCCCCGCTCGGCGCCGCGTCGGCGCTCGCGCCGGCCGCGGGCGCCGCCGCCATCGGGGCCGGTGCGCCTGCCTCGGACGGCAAGCTCACCGCGATCGTGACGGCGGCGCGCTCCTCGAGATCGATCGCCTTCGTGAAGGGCCGGCGCCCCGGCGCCGTCGCCTCGACCGTGTGCTTGCCGGGATCGAGGCGCACCTCGCCGAGCTCCTTCGCGGCGACCTCCGCGCCGTCGAGGCGGACCTCGGCGGAGGGCACGTCGGGCGGGAGCTTCACGGCCAGGCGCGGGACGCGCTCGCGGAGCGCGGCCAGGCGTGGCGGCGTGAGGTCCTTGACCTGATCGATTCCCTGCGCCGTCGCCAGCGCCTCGGCGCGCTCGAAGCCGCGCAGCGCCGCCGTGAGGTGCCCGAGCTGCTCGTCGCAGTTCGCCGTGTGGAAGACGACGCCGGGCGTCTCCTTGATCTTCGCGACCTCGAGCAAGAGGTCGCGGGCCTTCTGGAAGTTCTTGGCCTCGGTCGCCTTCTCGGCCTCGGCGAAGAGCTCCTTCGCGTGCTGGAGCTCGGCGGCCGTGGGCTCGCCGGCGCGAGCCGACGGCGACGCGAGCGCGGCGGCCGCCGCCATCGCGAGGACGAAGCAGAGACGAGGCGCGCGGCGAAGGAGGAGCATGGGAGCGGATCAGCGCTCGAACGCCGACCCGCCCCACTTATATCGCACCGGCTTGGCCCCGCCCCAGGGCAAAAGGAGCGGCTCGTACCCGCCCACGGGACCGGTGTCCGCGTTGAACGGGTACGTCTTCTCGGTCCACTCCATGGCCTTGCCGGGGCGGAGCTCGATCTCACCGCCGCCGAACGCGACTGCGCCCTCGATCCGCTTCGTGCCCATCCCGCGGGCGACCTCGGCGGCGAAGATCCGCTTGATCCCGTGGTCGCCCACGTGGAAGACGAGGACGATGTCGCGATCGACGGTGCCGCCCAGGTCGGGCGGCGCGGCGGCGTGGAGCACGCCGCGCACGACCACCTCGGCCTTGCCGTCGCCGGTGACGTCGCGCGCCACGAGCTCGGTCACGTCGCTCGCGGTCGCGAACTGCGGGAGCGCCAGGTAGTCGTATCCGGTGCCGCCCTTGTAGCCCTTGCCGAGCACGACGATCTCGCGATCGTGCAGCATCACGCGCTCGGGCTGCCGGTCGCCGGCGACGTCGGCCGCCACGTCGAAGCGGGCGCGCGCGGTGATGCCTCGGTCCTTCTTGTACTGGTCGTAGACCTTCTCGGCGAGCTCGGCGGCGCTGGGCGCGGCGCGCTTCGGCGAGGCGGGCTCCTTGGACCTGGGCGGGGGCGGGGCGGCCGTGGGCTCCTGCTTCTCCTCGGACGCCTTCGCGTACGTCGCGCCGCTCAGCTTGTAGGTCTGCGACTTGATCGAGCCCCAGGGCAAGAGCAGCGGGTCGAACCCGTTCTCGGTCGCCTCGTGGTAGTTGCCGGCGTGGAAGCCCTTGGCGGCGCCCGTCTCGACCCGGATCGCCGCCTTGGCGCCGTCGGGCACGAAGACGACCTCGTTCGCGACCGAGCCGACCTCGGTCGTGAGCCCGACCTCGTGCTGGAAGATGACGTTGGGCGTGTCGCCGGCGCCGAACGACGAGACCTGGATCATCTCGCGGAACCTGCCGCCGCTGCCGAAGCGCTTGCGGGTGATGATCTCGGCGCGTCCGTCGCCGGTCAGGTCCTTGAGCTGGACGGCCGGCAGCATCCCCGCCGAGGGATCGACGCCGAGATCGGCGAAGTAGTACTCGGCGCCGCTGCGGAAGCTCGAGCCCAGGACCACGAGCCAGCGATCGAAGACGAGCACGCGCTCCTTCATCGAGTCGCCGGCCACGTCGGCGATGAGGTTGTGGAGCGGCGCCGCGCGCAGGCCCTTGTCGCGCAAGAGCCCGTCGGCGAGCGCCTGCTCCGCCTCGGTCGACAGCGCGGGGAGCGACGCGTACGCCGAGCTCGCCGCCGTGCCCACGACGGCGTCGACCGGCCCGTCGTCGCCGTCGTGCACGAAGAGCGCGCCGCGCAGGCCGACGCGCACCGAGCGCGCCGCGGCGAACGCCGTCCAGGGAATCGAGGCCTCGAGCGTGTACCCGCCGTCGCGCGGCGCCTCGACGACCTTCGCGCCCGCGACCGGCCTGCCGTCCATCTTCACCGAGCCGGCCGACTTGCCCGGCTCGCCGGGGTAGATCTCGACCTCGTACGCCGAGCCGCCGGGGAAACCGATGGCCAGCACCACGCGATCGGTGCCCGCCTTGAGGTGGTCGTCCACCACGTCGGCGCCCACGAGGACGTTGCCGGCGTCGTAGGCGATGACGCCCCGGGCATCGAGATCCGGCTTCCTCGGCTTGCCCCTGACCACCGTGGAGAGCGACACCATCCCGGCCGGCCACTCCTTGGGGACGCCGTCGAGCTTGATGGTCTTCGGCTCCAAGAGGTCGGCGCGGAGGGACTCGGCGCCCGCCGGGGCCGAGGCGGCGGCAGCGGCGAGGACCAGGGCGGGGACGAGGAGGCGACGCGTAGGGTCTGGGCGGCGCATGGGCTCGGGGGGGTTGGACGCGGGGTCCGGTCGATTTGTTCTGGCTAAGGCTCTTTCGCCTCGAGGGGGCCGGCCTGGGAGGGGGCGACCGACGCCGGCGGCGGCGCCTCGCCGGGGTAGAGCCGCCGGTAGAAGAGCTTCGCGATCTCGACCGCGGGCACGATGAGGCTGGCCAGCCCCAGCAGAATCATCCACTCGTCCCCGCCCAGCGCGTACGTGCGGAACACGGGCCGGAGCGCCGGCACCAGCACCGCGACCAGGTGGATGCCCGCGCTCGCCAAGCACGCGACCAGGAGCGGCAGGCTGATGAGCGGGCGGGAGGACAGCGCCGAGCGGAACGGGCTGCGGCAGCTCCACGCGTGGAACAGCGGCGAGAGCGCGAGCAGCGAGAAGGCGAGGGCCCTGGTGTGCTTGAGCGACTCCTCGTCCTGGGGCGAGATCGCGTAGAGCACCACCGCGAGCGCCCCCATCACCGCGCCGACGAACATGATCCCGAGGTAGTCGCGCTTCGTCATCAGCCCCTCGTCCGGCCGGCGGGGCGGCTCCTTCATGAGGTGCGGATCGGGCGGATCGACGCCGAGGGCGAGCGCGGGGGCGCCGTTGGTGACCAGGTTGATCCAGAGGATCATCAGCGGCGTGAGCGGCGGCCACTTGCCGAAGAAGCTCACCACGAAGACGGCGACGAGCAGGCCCGCGTTCGACGAGAGGAGGAAGAAGATGAACTTCTGGATGTTGCGGTAGATGGCGCGGCCCTCGCGGACCGCCTCGACGATCGTCGCGAAGTTGTCGTCGGCGAGCACCAGGTCCGCGGCCTGGCGCGCCACGTCGGTGCCGCCGAGGCCCATGGCGACGCCGATGTGGGCCTCGCGGAGGGCGGGCGCGTCGTTGACGCCGTCGCCGGTCATGGCGACGACGTGACCGCGCGCCTTGAAGGCGCGCACGATGCGCAGCTTCTGCTCGGCGGTGGTGCGGGCAAAGACGCGCAGGTTCATGATGCGCGTCGCGAGCTCGGCGTCCTCGAGATCGGCGAGCTCGGCGCCGGTGATCGCCTCGTCGCCTTCGGCCCAGAGGCCGATCTCCTGCGCGATGGCGGTGGCGGTGATCTTGTGGTCGCCGGTGATCATGACGGCGCGGATGCCGGCCTTGGTGCAGGTCGCGACGGCCTCCTTCACGCCGGCGCGCGGCGGATCCATCATGCCCACGAGGCCGAGGAAGGTGAGCTCGCGCTCGACGTCGTCGGGGGCGGCGCCCTTGCGCTTCACCCGCCGGCAGATGGCGAGGACGCGGAGCGCGCGGGCGCTCATCTGATCGGCCTCGCCGAGGATGCGATCGCGGTCCTGGTCGGTGAGCCCGCGGACGCCCTGATCGCTCGCGAACTTCACGCAGAGCGGCAAGAGGACGTCGACGCTGCCCTTGACGTGGAAGATCTCGCGGCCGTCCTTGTCGCGCGTGATCACCGTCATCCGCTTGCGGTCGCTGTCGAACGGCAGCTCGTGGATGAACTCGTGCGAGGGGGCGACGCTCTCCTTGGCGAGGCCGCCCTTGGCGGCGAGCGTGAGGAGCGCGCCCTCGGTGGGATCGCCGATCACCTTCCAGCGCCGCGAGGCGATGTCGCCCTCCGGCTCGAGCTGGGCGTTGTTGCAGAGCGCGGCCGTGGAGAGCGTGTAGCTGAGCGGTGCGGGCAGGTCCGGGATCTTGAGCTCGTCGCCCGCCTCGTCGGTGAAGACGCCCGTCGGGTCGTAGCCCTCGCCGCTCACCTTGTAGCGGTGGCCGCCGGCGTACACGAAGCGGACGGTCATCTCGTTCTGGGTGAGCGTGCCCGTCTTGTCCGAGGCGATGATGGTGGCCGCGCCGAGCGTCTCGACGGCGGGGAGCTTGCGGACGATGGCGCCGCGGCGCGCCATGCGCTGCATCCCGAGCGCCAGCGTGATGGTGGTGATGGCGGGGAGGCCCTCGGGGATCGCGGCGACGGCGAGGCTCACGGCCTCGAGCAGGAGCTCGTGCCAAGGCCGGCCGCCCTTGAGGAAGCCCCAGCCGAGGAGCACCGCCGAGAGCACCAGGCAGACGCGGAGGATGGTGCTGCCGAAGCCCTCGAGCCGCTCCTCGAGCGGGGTCTTCTGGTCCCCGACCGATCGGATCATCTCGCCGATCTTGCCGAGCTCGCTCTTGACGCCGGTCGCGGTGACGACGGCGCGGCCCTTGCCGCGGACCACCGTGGTCCCGGTGAAGACCATCGTCATCCGGTCGGCCAGCGGGGCGTCGCGCGCGACCGGCGCGAGCGCGTCCTTCACCGAGGCCGAGCTCTCGCCGGTGAGCGCGGCCTCCTCGCTCGCGAAGTCGATCGTCTGGACGAGGCGCGCGTCGGCGGCGATGGCGTCGCCGGCCTCGAGCTCGAGGATGTCGCCGGGGACGACCTCCTCGGCGGGGACGACGGCGACCTTGCCCCCGCGCCGCACCCGCGCGCTCGGCGCCGTCATTTTCTGCAGGGCGTCGAGCGCCGCCTCGGCGCGGCGCTCCTGGTAATAGCCGAGGAGGGCGTTCAAGACGACGATGAGGAGGATGGCGATCGCGTCGCCGAAGCGGGTGAGGAAGCTCTCGTGGGCGGCGGCGGTGAAGCCGACGACGATGGCGATCGCGGCGGCCGCGAGCAGCGTCAGCACCAGCGGGTTGATGAGCTGCTCGAGGATGCGCATGAGCGCGCTCTTCCTCGGAGGATCGGGGAGACGGTTCTTGCCGTGCTCCTCGAGTCGGCGCTTGGCCTCGACGTCGTCGAGACCGGCGGTGGAGCTGACGCCGACCCGCTCGAGGAACGCCGTCACCTGCTCGGCGTGAACGGGCGGGGGCCCGTCGGCCGCGGACGGCCTCATCGACTCCTTGCGCGCCGGCCGCTCGCGCCCCGTATCCGTGGTCCCGGATTCGCTCATGTCTCTCGGCGCGGCGCGGCGGCCGCGCTCAGCGCTTCATCCTCGCCTGCTCCCGCTGCTCTTCGGCCTCGAGCTCTGCGATCGCCGCCGCGAGCTCGTCCTGCTCCTGTGCCGGGGCCGCGGGCGCGGGGGCGCCGGCGACGCGCACCGGCGCGGTCGTCTCGGCGGGCCTCGGCGCCTCCGGCGGGGCGACGCCCATCTTGCGCTTGAGGGCGAGGAGGTCGTCCTCGGCGCCGGCCGTCGCCTCGAGCTGGCCGAACTTGTGCGCCAGCGTGTCGCCGGTGAACTGCTCGTGGATCTCGCCGGCGGCCTCGGCCTCGGCCTCCATCTGGTCGATCTTCGTCGCCATCCGATCGAACGTCTCGAACGCCGAGGCGTTGTTGAGCCCGCTCATCGTCTCCTGGATGGCCTTCTGCGCCTCGGCGCGCTTCTTCCGCGCGATGAGGACGTTCTTCTTGCGCTTGGCCTCCTCGATCTTGTTGTTGAGGAGGCGGAGGGCGGTCTTGAGCTGCTCGACCGCCTGCTTCTGCTTCGTCCACTGGTCCTTGAACGTGGTGGCGAGCTGCTCGTGCTCCTTCTTGCGGGCGAGCGCCTCCTTCGCGAGGTTGTCGTCGCCGGCCTTGATGGCGAGCATCGCGCGGCGCTCCCACTCGGCGGCGTTCGCCGCCTCCTGCTCGGCCTGCTTGGCGAGGCGCTTCTCGTCGGCGATCGAGACGGCGACCTGCTTCTTCGCCTCGATCAGCTGGTTCGCCATGTCGATGACGACCTGGTTCAGCATCTTCTCGGGGTCTTCCGATTTGCTGATCAGATCGTTGAGGTTCGATTTGATGAGGGTCGCCAGACGCGCGAAGATTCCCATAGCTCAGCTCTCCACTACCCCAACGTTGCTACCGGTGCAGCTCAGACGCCCGGCGATGCGCTCAGTCCCACGGGCGGAGGCGGCGACGCCCCCGCGACGCGAGGCGATCGGCGGCCGGGGGGTGAGTCCCCCGACGCGATCGGCCGAATCGGTTCGCGGACACGCTCAGTCCTTCGCGGCCTCGTGGAGGGCCGGGACGTGGCGGGCGAGCGCCAGGTCCATGTCGCTCAGGACGGCCTCGATCTCGTTCTGATCGAGGTTCTCGAGCTCGAGCGCCGCGGCGAGGACGACGGTGCCGTTCTCGATGCCGTACGAGGCGTGCATCAGGTCGGACGCGTTGTACTCGAGCAGCTTCCTGAACATCTTGGTCTGGTGGGTCGCGTCGGGCGGGACCGGGCCGATGGCGACGCGGATCGCGATGATCGGCGGCACCACACGGATGGCGATCGGTGGCCCCGACGCGCCGCCGGAGACGAGGTATGTCCCGGCGTCGTTCTCGAAGCGACGGTCGAGCCTCAAGAGATAATTTTCTACGTCCTCGGCGGTCCGCGGCATGGGGGTGCGAGCCTAGCAGGGGAGCGCGCCGTCGCACCCCAATTTCCGCCCTCCATTCGCAGGCGAGCCTCGGCGCTCGCGCGAGGTGGTGGTTCGCAGCGCCCGGCGATCGCGCGACGCGAATCGCTCGCTCGGGTCGGCTCCGCGGTGCGATCGCGACCCGTCGTCCAGAGAAGATTCCCTTTCCCTATTCGCGAACCGACTGTGGTACGGTGCCGATCCAGGTTCCGTGACGATCCACCCGGGCGACATTCTCGCGGGCTACCGCATCACGCGGCTCTTGGGTCGTGGCGGGATGGGCGAGGTCTGGGCCGCCACGTCGCCGAAGGGTCATCGCGAGGTCGCGATCAAGGTCCTGCTCGCCCGAGCAGCGCTCAAGCCGGATCTGGTGCGGCGCTTCGAGCGCGAGGCGAAGATCGCCTCGGCGATCAAGAGCCCGTTCGTGTGCCAGCTCATCGACGTGGGCGAGACCGACGAGGGCGCGCACCTGCTCGTCTTCGAGCAGCTCACCGGCGAGTCGCTCGCCGACCGGCTCAAGCGCGAGCAGTACCTGCCGTTCAGCGAGGTCGGCCCGATCATCGACGACGTGCTCCAGGGGCTCGCGGCCGCGCACGCCGCCGGGGTCATCCATCGCGACCTCAAGCCGGGCAACATCTTCCTCGAGCACCTCGGGCTGCCCGACCGGCGCGAGCGCGCCAAGATCCTCGACTTCGGGATCTCGAAGCTCACGCGCCGCGAGAAGGAGGAGCCGACGCTCACCGCGTTCGACGCGACGCTCGGATCGTTCGCGTACATGGCGCCCGAGCAGGTGCGCGGCGCGGCGCGCGCCGACGAGCGCGCCGACATCTACGCCGTCGGCGCGGTCGCGTTCAGGTCGCTCTCCGGGCGGCTCCCGTTCGAGGGGACCACGGCGGCCGTCCTCGTCTCGCTCAAGCTCGACCGCGCGGCGCCGTCGCTCGCCGAGGCGACGGGCGAGAAGTGGCCGAGCGGGATCGAGCGGTTCCTCGAGCGCGCGCTGGAGCGCAAGCGCGAGCGCCGCTTCGCCACCGCCGGCGAGGCGCTCACCGCCTGGCGCGCGATCCAGCCGGCGAACATCACGCGGGCGCGGCGCACGTCGATGCGCGCGCGCCAGAGCGACGCGCCCATGGGGGGGCTCATCGAGGATCACCCGACCGAGGTCGACGGACCGCCGACGGTCACGCACCACGAGGCGAGCTGGCTCGGCGCGACGCCGGAAAATGTGCTCGCGCTCGGGCCTGCGGCCCGAGACGCTCCGGACGGCGCCGTCGCGCGCGGCGCGCCCGCGTCCGCGGGTTCCCCGCAAACCCCCGGCGGCGCCCCCCCAATGACCCGGTCCAGGCACCGGGGGCTGGCCTGGCGACCTGCCATTTTGGCAGGGAGGCGGCCAGCCAACCGCAGCTTGTTTCCCCGCCCTCCTCCGTGCAAAATAGGCGTTGGTCCGCGGCTCGGCGTGGTGTTGTCCACGGCGCCGGCCAGTCGGGTTTTACCAGATTTTCGCGGCGGTCGTCGTTCTGCCGGGGGGCGGTTTGCCAGCCAGCCGAGTCCGCTCCGTTCTGATCCCAAGTTCAGGTGGCCCATGCCGATCAAAGTCGCTTGCCAATGCGGAAAAAAGTTTGCAGCCAAGGATGAACTCGCCGGGAAACGGGTGAAGTGCCCGCAATGTTCGGCGGTCCTGACGATTCCTCAGGCGTCCGCCGACACAGCCGCTCCACGTGCGCCCACCGCGCGGCGGGTCTCGGAGTTGATGGATGACGCGGGCCTGCGGACTGGCGTGGTGCGCTGTCCCGGTTGCGGCGCGGAATTGGGCGGGTCGGCCGTCATCTGCGTGATGTGTGGATACGATACGCGCGTGGGGCGGCGACTAAAGACGCGCGTAGGCACCGAGGTTATCGAAGATGACGAAGATCTGGGTGAGCTTCCGACTCACGGCGTGGAGGCCCTGGATGCGGCCGAGCGGGCCATTGCGCGCGACAAGCTTGAACAGAAGATGCTCAGTAAAGGCACGCCGTGGTGGCTGCTGGCGATTGCTTTGATCGGCTTAGTCACATTCGCGGTCTCCATGGTGATGCTCCCGCAAGAGAGCGTCATGGACAACTCGGGGCTGGCGCTGCAGATCCTGGGGGTTGTCATGTCCGGGGTCTACGGACTCCGCATGCTCATCGCCGCATTCAAGGAATCGGCGCTGTGTGGATTCCTCTACTTTTTCTTTCCTCCCTATGCTCTTTGCTGGATCATCCTACGATGGGATCGCGTTGGTGGTCTATTCCTGATGAGCCTGGTGGGAAGCGTCCTCTACGGAGCTGGGCTTGCTC
>CAYJPW010000005.1:106904-122629 GCA_964372055.1 uncultured Polyangiaceae bacterium | reverse complement strand
TCGAAGCCGTCCATCTCGACGAGGAGCTGGTTGAGCGTCTGCTCGCGCTCGTCGTGCCCGCCGCCGAGGCCCGCGCCGCGGTGGCGACCGACGGCGTCGATCTCGTCGATGAAGATGATGCAGGGCGCGTGCTTCTTGCCCTGCTCGAAGAGATCGCGGACGCGGCTGGCGCCGACGCCCACGAACATCTCGACGAAGTCGGAGCCCGAGATCGAGAAGAACGGCACGCCCGCCTCGCCGGCGATGGCGCGGGCGAGGAGCGTCTTGCCGGTGCCGGGCGGGCCCATCATGAGGACGCCCTTGGGGATGCGGCCGCCGAGCTTCTGGAACTTCTTCGGGTCCTTGAGGAAGGCGATGATCTCCTCGAGCTCGTCCTTCGCCTCGTCGATCCCGGCGACGTCGGCGAAGGTGACCTTGTTCTGCGTCTCGTTGAGGAGGCGCGCGCGCGACTTGCCGAAGCTCATCGCCTTGCCGCCGCCCGCCTGGAGCTGGCGCATGAACAGGTAGAACATGACGAGGAGGAAGACCATCGGAAGGATGGTCACCACGGCGCCCGACCAGAACGGCGAGGCGTCCTCCTTCTCGAAGCTCACCGTGACCTTGTTCTCGACGAGGGTCTGGGTGATTTCGTCGGCGTTCTCCGGGCCGAGCGCGACCTTCTTGGTCTTCGAGTTCGACTTCGGGTCCTTGACCCAGAAGGTGTACTCGCGGTCCTTCACCGAGACGGACTCGACGTGAGGCTCCTTGTCCTTGTCCGCCTTCACGAGCGCCATGAAGTCGCTGAAGGGGACCTGCGTTGCGGTCTGCCGATCCGGGCTCAGAAACTGCCAGATCGCGAGGAACATCATGATCAGCAGGACCCAGAGGAGGAGCGTCTTATGCGATTGCTTCACGAGGACCCTCTAGAGGACGACACGGCGGAAGGCTGGAGCGACCGCGAACGCGGTTCGGGCTTGGGCTCGAGCGGGCACGAGCCCAACTGTAACCCTTCTTTTCCTAGCAGCATGCCACTGGGGGCAAAAGCGGTCGAGCCGGCGTGACGCTCGGGGCGGCACCTCACCGCCTCCGGGTGCGGTAGAGGGCAGGAACTCCACGGTTTTCCTGGTCCGCGGGGGCGCGGCGCGCCGCCTCACGGCCGTTTGAAGAAGTGCAAAGCGCCCGGTCCGGGCGGGCGCCGTCGCCGAGGGGCCCTCGACGTGCGATCAGCGCGTCGGTCGCGCGATCCGGAAATCGCCGAAGATCTCCCGACGGACGACCCAGGGCACCTGGAGGCCGCCGGACGCCCGCTCGACGCGGCCGCGGACCTCGTCGATGAGCTCGGAGAGCTGGATGGCGCCATCGCCGCTGCGATCGGTGCTCTTGCGTTCGAGGCTCTCGAGCACGGCCGCGGTGAAGAAGCCGTGCGCGCCGCCGGGCGCGCCCAGCGCGGCGGCGGCGCCGGGCTCGAGGACGAGGCCGCGCGAGGTGTTGGCCTCGAAGCTGAGCTGGCGCCCCTTGGCCGCGGCGAAGACCACGGCGCCTGCGCGCTCCGCGCGCACCAGCGCAGACGCGAGCGCGTCGTTGGGCACCGTGAGGTCCTGGGTGACGTGACCCGAGTGGCAGGCGTCGAGCAGGACCAGCACGCGTCCGCGGGCGCGCGCCAGGCGCTTGCCGATGATCGACCAGCCGATGCCGGTGGCGCGCAGGCTCTCGGCCTTCGCCGCAGACTCGCCGGTGAGCAGGACCATGTCCTCGGCCTCCGAGGGCTTCTGGCCGTGCCCGGCGAAGAAGACGATGGCCACGTCGTCGGGCTTCATGGCGCCGAGCTCGTCGAGGGCCTTGGTGACCGAGGCGGCGGTCGCCTGATCGTCGACGAAGAGCGTCGTCCGCGCCGCGGCGAACGGCTTGCCGGGGCCGGCCTGCGCGCCGAAGGCGGCGGCGATGCTGCGCGCGTCGTCGTCGGCGGCGTCGAGCTGCATCGACGGAGCGAGCTTCGGGTACCGGCTCACGCCCACCGCCACGATGAAGAGGTCCGGCGCGCGCGCGGCGCTGGGGCCGGCGAGATCCACGCTGGCGGGGTTGGACGCGAGCCCGTCGGGATCGAACGCCACGAGGACGACGCGGTTCTCACCGGGCAAGAGCGGCAGCTCGAGCGAGGCCTCGCCGCTCGGCGCGCAGACGGCCGCGGCCGCCACGGCGCGTCCCTCGACGTAGGCGCGCACGACGTCGACGCGGCTCGCGGAGACGGCGCGCACGCGGACGCGGGCGGTGCGGCCGTCGGCGACGACTTCGGGCGGGGCGCTCCACGCGAGGCGCGGCGGCCTGCCCGGCGCGCGCTCGACGTCCTCGTCCGCGCCGGCGAGGCGCCGCCGGACCAGCTCGGGGCGCGAGAACACGCTCGAGAACTGCTCGAAGCGGTGCGCCTCGGTCGGGCCGTCGAAGACCCAGCTGAGGCGGTCGGCGACCTCGCTGGTGCCGGCGTAGGCTCCGCCGGGCGTGAAGGCGACGTATTCCTGATCGGGGAAGTCGACGAGCGACGCGCGCACGCTGGGCGAGTCGCCCAGGCTCCAGACGCGGACCGCCTGGTCCTCGCCGAGCGTCGCCGCGAGCCGCCCGCTCGGGCTCACCGCGAGGGCTCCGATCGCGCCGCCGTCGCTGCGTGCCGACCCCACCACGGCGCCGTCGCGGTAGACGCGGATGGAACCGTCGGCGAGCGCCGCGACGAACGTGGCGGGATCCGGGTGCGACGCGAGCAGCTCGATCGCGGCGTCGGCGGTGACGGTACGAACGAGCTTGCCGCCCGGCAGCTCCAGCCACGAGATCCTCGTCTCGTCGTGCTGCACGGCGAGGCGCGCCCGGTCCGAGGAGAGCGCCACCACGCCGACGCGCGCCGGCTTGCCGCCGAGCTTCGGCAGTGCCGGCGTCAGGTCGAGCGCGATCGGCGATCCCGTCGTCGCGTCCCACACGCCGACGCCCCTGGCCTTGTCGGGCGCCATGAGCAGGAGCCGTCCATCGGCCGAGAAGCCGTACCCGACCGCCGGCAGCGGCGCGAAGCCCTCCGAGCGCGAGAGCGCGGTCCGCTTGCCGGTCGTGAGATCGAGGAGGTACTGCGCGTGGGCCTTGGCCTTGCGATCGAACGGGCCCTCGACGACGAGCCGCCCTCGCCGCGCGTCGAGCGCCGTGGCGCGCAGACCTTCGACGCAGAACGACACCGACTCCTCCGCCGCCAGCGGCCACTTCGGGGCGGCCGCGAGCACCGCGCCGGATCGCGGCGGCTTCGACGGCGCCGCCGCCGCGCGGCGCTCCACCGTCACGAGCGCGCTCTCGAACGGGCAGGCCCGCGTCTGCGCCGTGCGGGCGATGACGACATCGCCGGCGCCGCCGATGGGGTCGAGATCGAACGCCGAATCGCGCTTCTCGGTCCGGGTCACCGCGGCATCGGCGAGCGACCACCACGTCGCCGCGTGCTCCTTCGCCGAGGCGGCGTCGTCGCGCGACGTCACCACGAGCGTGTCCTCGCCGGCGAACGAGAGCTCGTCGTGCGGTCGGATCCGCGCGCCCATGGTCGCGAGCAGGCGCCCCGAGCGCACGTCGTAGAGGGCGAGGCCGGCGTGGGTGAAGCTCGCCAGCGCGAGGCCGTCGGGCGCGAAGCGCGTCTCGCCGAAGACGTGCCGCGCCGCCTTGGCCGCCGGCGTCGCGTCGGAGAAAGGCAGGCGGCCCGTCCAGCGGATCGCGCCGGTCGCGACGTCGGCGAGGAGCAGGCGGCCGTCCTCGGTGGCGAGCGCGGCCAGCGACCCGTCGGCGCTGAGGTCGCGCACGTCGAAGACACCGCCTCGCGTGAGCACGGCTCTTCCGGGAGCGCCGCCGTCGGCCGGCAAGAGGTGGAGCGTGGTCTCGAAGAGCCGCTCGCGCGCCGCCGCGCGTGCCTCGGGAGCGCCATGCGGGGCCTCGCCGGCGTCGCTCTCGGGCGTGCCCTCGGCGACCTTGCGCCGCGTCGCCGCGACGGCGAGCACGGGGCGCGAGCGCGCGAACGCCAACGAGCCCACGCCGCCCGCGAACGGGACGACGCGCGCCGGCTCGCCGCGCTTGCCCGGCGGCCACACGAGGAGCTTGGCATCGCCGCCGAGCGGGCCGGCCGCCGCGGCGAGGTGCCCCGCGGGCGAAGCCTGGAGCTGCCACGTCGTCTCGACCCCGTAGCCCGCCGGGAACGCGAGGCGCCGGCGCGCGTCGGTGAAGGCACCACCTCGGTCCATCGACGTGACACCGTCCGGATCGACGATGAGGAGGCGGTCGCCGCCGTCATCCCAGGTGACGGTCTCCCAGCGCGCGATCGAGGTGCTGGGGCGCTTGCGGACCGTCGTCAGGCTGCGCGTGGCCGTGTCCCAGAGCGAGACGGTCCCGTCGTCGGCCACGAGCGCGAGCTCGCCGCGCGTCGAGATCGCCAGGCCGGAGACGTTGCCCGCCGGCAGGCGTTGAAGCACCGGGCGCGGGCGCGAGGCCGGCGACGCGGATCCGGCGAACGGCGCGCACGCCGGCGGCTCGACGGGCGCGCCGGACGAGGCGCCCGCGAGCGGGGCCGCCGGGAGCGACGTTGCGCGAGCGGCAGCGGCGACGCCACGCGGCTCGGGCGCGCCGCCGCCGCACGCGCTCGCCGCGGCGACGGCGGCGACGAGCGCCGCGACCACGCCTCGCCCTCGCCCTCGGAGCACGCCGCGAGGCTATCACCGCCGGCGATCGGGCAGGGCCGGGACCTCGATCTCGCGCCCGCCGGCGACGCGCAGCCGGACGGAGCGGCGGCCGAGCCGGCGCGCTCGCGCCACGCTGCGCCGCTGCGCGCGTCCGAGATCGGCGAGCGCCGGCTCGCTCGCAGGCTCGGCGATCATGTCGGCGAGGGCGCAGAGGTGCTCGACGACGCGCGGCGAGAGCTCCTCCATCAGGGGCAACAGCTCGCGCCGGACGCGCACGCGCGCGAACCGCGGGTCGGTGTTGCTGGGATCGGAGGCGAACGCGATCCGATGGCGCTCGAGGTGCGCGAGCACGTCGGCTCGACGCGCCGCGAGCAGCGGCCGGATGAGGTCCGGAGAGCCCTCTGGACCTCCGGGCAGCGGCGCGCGCGGGGGGAGCACCGCGAGCCCGCGAGGCCCCGCGCCGCGGAGGAGGCGGAGCAGCACCGTCTCGGCGCGATCGTCGGCGGTGTGCGCCGTCGCGATCGACGCGGCTCCCGCGCGCCGCGCCGCCGCCCCGCGCGCCGCGCGCCGGGCGCCGCGGGCGCGCGCCTGGACGTTCGCTCCCCGCGCCACGTCGACGCGCGTGATCGCGAAGGGCACGTCGAGGCGCGCCGCGAGCGCGCGGGCGAGCTCGAGCGCGGCCGCGGCCTCCGGCCGGAGACCGTGATCGACGCCGTGCGCGACGAGCTCGACCTTCAGCTTCTTGCGCAGCGCGGCGAGGACGTCGAGGAGCGCGCTCGAGTCCGGCCCGCCGGAGCAGGCGCAGAGGATCACGTCGCCGGGGCGGGTGAGCGCGTGCTCCCGGATGGCTCCGCGCGCGAGCGTGGTCAGCGTCGGCGGGTGCGATCGGCCCGCGCGCGGCGCGGCGGCGCGCGGCGCCATCAGCCGAGCTCGAAGTGCTTGCAGAACGTGACCTCGGCGGCCGCCTCGAGATCGACGCGCTTGTGCGGCTCCGAGGGGTAGCCGAGCGAGCAGCGATCGCCCTCGGCGTCGAACTCGAGGCAGCGCTCGCAGGTGAACACGAGCCGGTAGCGGCGGGCCTCGGCGCGCAGTCGCTCGTCGACCCGGTGGATCATCGAGCCCTACTCTACGCGCGACCTCGGGTCTTTCGCCAGGCGGAGGGCGACCTCGACGTGGCTCGTCTGCGGGAACAGCTCGAACGCCTCGACGTCGGTGATGGAGTAGCCCGCGGCGGAGAGGGTCCGGGCGTCGCGGGCGAGCGTCGGCGGATCGCACGAGACGTAGACGACCGAGCGGACCGACGACGCGGCGATGGCGCGCGCCGCGCCGGGCGCGCCGGCGCGCGGAGGATCGAGCACGACCACGTCGGTGCGCGCAGGGATCGCGAAGGCGTCGGCGTCGGCGCACACGACCTTGCCGGCGAGGCCGCGGGCGGCGAGGTTCTCGCGCGCCGCCTTCACGGCGTCGGGGGCGATCTCGACCGCGGTGAACGCCTCCGCGCCCGGCGCGAGCGCCACCGAGAGCGTGCCGCTGCCGGCGAAGAGCTCCACGATCCGGAGCGGGCGCGCGGCCGCCGCGCCGCCTCGAGCACGCGCCAGCTCGGCGACGCGCCGGGCGAGCAGCGCCGAGCCCGCGCTCGACGTCTGCGCGAACGAGCCCTCGGCGATCACCAGCGGCGCGCCGTCGGGGCCCTCCATGCGCGCGCGAGGATCGCCGAACGACGCGGGGAGCGCGGCTCCCTCGAGCCGGATGCGCGCGCCCGCCCACGCGCCGCGCGCGACCAGGGCGTCGGCGGCCGCGAACGAGGTCGCCGCGATCTCGCCCTTCCATTCGATCTCGACGACCGGCCGCTCTCCCGCCCCGAGCGCGATGGCCGCGTCGCCCTCGCCGCGCGCACCAGCGAGGGCGACCGGGAGCTCGGCGAGCACCGGCGCGAGGCGCGGATCGAGGACCATGCAGCTGTCGACCGCCGCGAGCGCGTGCGCGCCGGCCGCGCGGTAGCCGACGCGAACGATGCCGCGCTCGGCCCTCACGAACAGCCGGGCCCTCGTGCGGTACCCGAGCGACGCCGGCGCGGGGTGGACGCGCACCTCGGGGACCGCGGCGCCGGGGCCGAGCGCGCGCTCGAGCGCGCCGCGCACGATCGCGGCGTGCGCGCGCTCCTGCCCGGCGATCGCGAGGTGCATCCACGCGCAGCCGCCGCACGCCTCGACGTGCGGGCACGGCGGCTCGACGCGGTCCGGACCGGGCTCGACGACGCGAAGCACACGGGCGCGCGCCACGCCGCGGGAGGCCGGCTCCAGGCCGATCTCGACGAGGTCGCCCGGCGCGGCGCGCTCCACGAACACGACCTCGCCGCTCGCGAGCCGAGCTGCGCCGTCGCCGCCGGCGGCGAGCTCGGTCACGCGCACGGTCTCGGTGCGGGCCGGCGACCGCGAGCGGCGCAGCCCGCGTCCCCCGGCCGGCGATCGCTTCGAATTCGCGGCGTGTCCCGCGAAGCGGGACCGCGAGTCGGAGGAATTGCGCGCGCCCACGGGCGCTACTTCATCGAGACGCGCTGGGCCGTCACCTGGCCCGACACCACGATGACGCTGATCACCTTGTTCGGCTGGCCCGAGCGCTTGAGCGTGATCCGGTGCTGCCCCGGCTTCACCGCCACGCGGACGACCGGCGAGGGCCCGAGCGAGCGGCCCTGGTCGACGACGTCGTCGCAGTAGGGCGTGCAGACGATGGTGAGGAACCCGGGCTCCTCCTTGCCGGCGGTCGCGGTGCTCGCGGTCGAGCTCGGCACGGGCGTCGGCGCCGTGCCTCCGGTCGAGGTCGGCGTCGGCTTGGGCGCGGTGGGCGTCGCCGACGGGGCACCGGTCGCGGCGGCGGTCGCGCTCGGCTCGGGCGCGGGGGCGCTGTCGCTGGGCGCGGCGGCCGCCGTCTCGGTCGGCGGCGGCGCCGGCGTCGGGACGGCGGTCTGCGTCTCGGTTCCGACCGCGATCGGCGCGGGCGCCGGCGGCGTCCGCAGCTTGAAGTAGAGGAGCGCGCCGATCCCGGTGACGCAGAGCGCCGTCAGGACGCCGACCGCGACGAGCACGCCGGTGTTCTTGCGTTGCTGCCCTTGGGCCGCCTCCTGCTGCGCGAGCCAGAGCGCGGCCGGATCGGGGCGCGGGAGCGAGAGCGCCGTCTCGACCTGCGATTGGGGCTGGTGCATCTGGTGCTGCTGCGCCGCCTGCGCCTGCTGCATCGAGATGGCGGGGAACGAGCTCGTGTTCGGCTGGCCCGGCGCGCCGCCGCCGAACGGCTGCTGCTGCGCGCCGTACCCGTTGCCGAGCTGCGGCTGCTGTCCGTAGCCCTGCGGCGGTTGCTGCTGCGGGTTGCCGAACCCGCCGTAGCCCTGCGGCTGGCCGGGGAACGCCTGTGCCGCGGCGGCCGGCGAGGTCATCCCGCCGGGCAGCGCGATCGTGGCGCCGAGATCGTCGCCGCCCGGGAACGCGCCCGACGGCAGCGCCGCGGTGTGCTCGTCGTTGGGCGGGAAGTTGGGCATCTGCGGGAACGCCTGCGTGCGCGGCGGCTCGGGCGAGAACGCCGGCGCCGGCATGCCCGCGGCGGGGCGCGGCCCCTGGCGCGGCGGCTCCGGCTGAGGCGCCGGTCGCATGCCCACCCGCTCGAGGTGGTCGCGGGTGGCGACGGCCGTGGGCACGTCCTCGTCGTCGTCCATCAACGACGTCGCCGCCATCTGCGCGGCGGCGGGCGCGGCCTGCGGCGGCGGGGCGGCGAGCGCAGGCGGAGGCGTGGGCGCGTACGCGGGGCCGTTTCGCGCCCCGGCGTTGGCCGGGTACGGCCCGCTCGCAGGGGCGGGGTGCGGAAGCGACGGAGGGGGCGTGGGAGCGCGCGCCCCGCGTCGCTCGTCGGTGACCGCGAGCGGATCGCGATCCGAGTAGCTGTTGAGCGAAATCTCTTCGGCGGAGCCGGGGAGCACGGCCTGGCCGGCGCGGAGCTGGTCGACGTTGATCGTCGAGGTGACCTCGGCGGCCCACGCGAGGTGCGCCTCGCGCTTCTGGATCCGATCCGAGAAGACCTGGCGGACGAAGTGCGCTACCTCCTCCGGGCCCACGAACGCGCCCCGACGCATGAGGAAGTTCTGCAGCGCGCGCGAGAGCTCGCGCGCCGTCTGGAAGCGGTCCTGCTTGCGCTTGGCGAGCGCCTTCATGACGACGCTCTCGAGCTCGACGGGGTAGTTCTGGACGATCGTCGAGGGCGGCGGCACGACGCAGGCCTGGACCTTCTCGAGCGTGTCGAGATCGGTGTCCATGCGGAAGAGCCGGTGGCCGGTGGTCAGCTCCCAGAGCACGACGCCGAGCGCGAAGATGTCGGTGGTCCGGTCGACCTCGGCGCCGCGCACCTGCTCGGGCGACATGTACGCGAGCTTGCCCTTGAGCGTGCCTGCGCGCGTCGACGAGAGGCGGTCGGCGACCTTGGCGATGCCGAAGTCGACGACCTTGGTGTAGCCGTCGTAGGTGAGGAAGAGGTTGTGCGGCGTGACGTCGCGGTGGACCAGGCCGAGCAGCTGCCCGTTCTTTCCTCGCAGCTCGTGCGCGGCGTGCAGGCCCTCGGCGGCGTCGGAGCAGATGCGCGCGGCGAGCTCGGCGGAGATGAGCGAGTGGCGCTCCTCGGCGCGCCGCATGATCTCGCGGAGCGGCTCGCCGTGGAGGTACTCCATCGCGATCCAGTAGGTGTTGTCGTCCTTCCCGAGGTCGAACACCTGCGCGACGTTCGCGTGGTTGATGCCCGCCGCGATGCGCGCCTCGTCGAGGAACATGTCGACGAACTGATCGTCCTCGACGAGGTGCGGGTGGATGCGCTTGATCGCGACCCACTTCTGGAAACCGCCCGGCCCGTCCATGCGGGCGAGGTGGACGCTCGCCATCCCGCCGACGCCGATCTCGTCGACGACGCGATAGCGACCTAGAAAGAAAGTTCCGGGCTGCTTCTCGGGCTCCTTCTGTCGGGTGCCCGATGCAGATGCAGAGCCCGCGCCGCTGCTCGGTCCACCCCCACGGGAAGGAGCAGCAGGTCTGGGCGGAGGGTGAGCCATTCGTGCCCGAGTTTACCGCGAGATCGCAGCGACTTGCCATGCGCGCAAGGGGCGCGCGGGCGAGGTCGCTCGCACATTGTGTGGACCGCTCACGGAGAGTAAGCGAAGCCGCGCGGCCGATCCAACGCCACGCGCAGCCCAGGAGCGATTGCACAAGTTGAGCATCGTGCCGAGAGACGCCCGCGCGGATGTTCAGGGGAACGGCTGGCCGGGCTGGCCGCGCTCGAAGTAGAAGCGGAACGAGCCGGTGACGCGCGACTGCTTCTCGCAGGGGATCGCCTCGACCGGCTCGCCCAGCGGGGCGTCGCGCGGATCGCCCACCTGGATGTCGAAGGTCGCCTCGGTGAGCTTCTCGGCGGCCTCCTCTTCGTTGGGATCGCCGCTGAACAGCTCGGTGAAGCGCGCCGAGCCGCTCACCGCATACAGCACGGTGTTCTGGTTGTGGCACGAGCGCTGGAGGTAGAGCGACATGTGCACGAGCGGCTTCTCGCACTCGACGAGCGGGATGACGCCGAGGCCACCGTCGCCGGCGGGGGTGCCGCACGTCGGTCCGCTGTACTCGGCGCCGATCGGCGTGCCCGGCGGCGCGACGCCCGGCGGCAGCGAGACGCAGAGCGACTTGCCGAGCAGGCTGGGGATCCCCTCGTCGGCATTGCCCCGGACCTTGTCGACGTCGTCGACGAGCACCGAGAGGCCGTCGGAGACCTCGGCGAGATCGTTGCCGCGCTGCACGCGGATCTGCAGCGTCTCGCGGAAGGGCACGGCGGCGAAGAAGTCCGGCAAGAGGTCGTACTCGGCGTCCCAGCACTCGTCGGCGACGAGGTGATCGCTCTTCACGTCGCCGGTCCCGGCGCCGAGCGAGCAGCCGCATTGCATCGCCAGCGCGAGCGCGCCCGCAGCCAGGGACGCGCGCCCCAGGTGCGCCGTGCGCGCCAGCGGGACCGCCTTCGCCCTCACGGCGACACCGCCTGCGGCTCGCGCGCCTGCTCGCGCGCCGGTGCGACGCGGAGCGGCTCGCGGATCGTGGCGCCTCCGAGCACGCGCTCGCCGCGGTAGGCGACCGCCACCTGGCCGGGCGACACGGCCCGCACCGGCTTGGCGAACCGCGCGACGAGGACGGCGGCTCCCGTCGCGGGATCGATCTCGTGGTCGAGCGTCGCGCGCTCGCCGTCGTGGTGGGAGCGGACGCGCACCTCGGCCTCGAGCGGGAAGCGCACGTCGTCGGCGAGCTCGGGGTGCTCGAGGCGCGCGCCGGAGGCGAGGAGGTCGGCCTCGTCGCCGAGCTGGACGGTGCCGGTGGCGGCGTCGACGCCGATCACGAAGGCGGGCCGGCCGAGCGCCACGCCGAGCCCCTTGCGCTGGCCGAGCGTGAAGCGGTGCACGCCGTCGTGGCGGGCGACCTCCCGCCCCGCCCCATCGAGGATCGGCCCCGGCCGGATACGGCCCTCCGCCCGCGCGCCGACGAACTCGGCGTAGCGGCCGGCGCCCACGAAGCAGAGCTCCTGGCTCTCGCCCTTGGTCGCTCCGGGGAGCCCGCGGGCGAGCGCCTCGGCGCGCACCTCCTCCTTGGTGGAGTCGCCGAGCGGCAGGAGCAGCCGCCCGAGCTCGTCGGGACGCAGCATGTGGAGGAAGTAGCTCTGGTCCTTCCGGCGATCGCGCCCGCGGTAGAGGCGCGGCCGGCCGGCCTCCTCGACCACCCGCGCGTAGTGCCCGGTGGCGATCCAGCGGGCGCCGAGGCGATCGGCGAGCGGGAGCAGCTCGCGCATCTTCACCCCCCGGTTGCAGGCGACGCACGGGCTCGGGGTCTCGCCGGCGAGGTAGGCGTCGACGAAGGGCCGAACCACGTGGCGCTCGAAGAGCTCGCGCCGGTCGAAAGTGTAGTGGGCGATGCCGAGGCGGTCGGCGACGCGGCGGGCGTCGTGCTGGTCCTCCGGAGCGCAGCAGCGACCGCGCTCCCCCGGCTGGTCGGGGTAATCCCAGAGGTGCAGGGTCACCCCGATCACCTCCAGGCCCTGGTCACGGAGGCGCGCCGCCGCGAGCGACGAATCGACGCCGCCGCTCATGGCCACGAGGACGCGCTCGGATCCCACGCCCGAATGGTAGCAGCCGGCGCCGGACATGGTGCGACAACTGCGCCCCGCGCGCCTCGAGCGGCCGCGAAGGCGGGCCGCCCTGCGTCCGAGCGCGCACGTGGGTCCCGCCACTTGGCCCGGCGAGCGGGGCACGTGATACCGTTCGTGAACTCATGCCCAACGGGCTGGTGCTCGTCATCGAGGACGACGAGTGGGTGTCCCGCCTGCTCTCGAGCGCGATCCGCGATGCCGGATTCGACGTCGCCGTGTGCACGACGGCGAAGGCCGGCCTCGATACGGCGTGCGCCGTCGAGCCCGACTGCATCATCTGCGACATCGATCTGCCGGATCAGGACGGCTACTGGGTCGCGAGGAACGTGCGCACCCAGCCGTCGCGCGTCGCCGTGACGCCCTTCCTCTTCCTCTCGGGGCTCGACGATCAGGAGTCGCGTCTCGAGGGCTTCCACGTCGGTGCGGACGTCTACATGACGAAGCCGTTCCGCGTTGACGAGGTGGTCGCCCAGGTGGGCGCCCTCGTCCAGATGGCCTCCCGCCTGCGCGAGCGGCGCAACAGCTTCCTCTCGATCCCGGCCGAGGAGGCGACCGCGATCGAGGGCGACCTCGCCCAGATGTCGATCGCGACGGTGCTCACCGTGCTCGAGATGGAGCGGCGCACCGGGCTCTTCGAGGTCGTCAGCAAGAAGCGGCGCGCGCAGCTCGAGATCGCGTCGGGATTCGTGCTCCACGGCACCGTGGGCGGGACCAGGGTTTCGGCGCTGGCGGCGCTGCGGACGATGCTCGGGTGGACGGTGGGCCGGTTCTCGTTCTCGCCGCTGCCCCCGCGCGAGGCGCCGGGCAGCCAGAAGTCGATCGGCGCCTTCCTCATCGAGGCCGTGCGGCTCGAGGACGAGACCGCGCGCGCCGAGCTCGACCTGCCCGCCGCAGGCAGCAGGCGCGTGCCCGACGCGAAGCTGCCGGCGCCGCCGGCCCTGGGCGGCCCCCCCTCGAGCGTCGAGGACTTCGCGCCTCCCTCGACGCGCGCGCCGGTGCCGGATGCCCCCGCCGCCGCCGACGACGCCGCCAAGTCCCCGCGGAGGCCGGGGCGCGCTTCGGACCCGGCTCCCGCGGCTCGACCCGCGACCGAGGCGCCTGCGCGGGCGGGGATGCGGACCGGGCTCAAGCTGCCGCCGCTCCAGACGCGTCCCGCGGTCGCGCCCCCGCCTCCGGCTCCTGCGGCCGCGCCTCGCCCGGTCCCCGCGGCGCCGGCCACGCGGCCGTCGGTCGCCCGACCTCTGCCGCCGCCGCCGCCCCTGCCGCCGCGCGATCCGCGGCCGCTGCCCGACGCCGCACCGCGGCTCGGCGCACCGCCGCGCCCGCCTCGGCCCGGCAACCCCGGCGAGGGCGGAAAGCCGTAGACCGCTCCTCGGCGACGCCGCGCACCTTCGGGGGCGTGACGCGGAGAGCCGACGTCAGCTGGGCGTGCGCTGCATGCCGCCGCCGCTCGCCCGGTCGTCGCCCCAGGCGGCGTCGTGGTCGCGGAGGTACGCGAGGTTCATGGCGTTGATGACGGCGTGCGCCACGAGCGGCCCGACGAGCGAGCCGGTGAGCGCGAACAGGCTGCCGAACGCCAGGCCGACGAACGTGGCCCACCCCGCCCACACCCAGCGGCTCGGGCCCTTGATCTGATGCGCCAGCCCGAAGAGCACGGAGGAGCCGAGCACGCCGAGCCAGGGCGCGAGGAGCCCGCGGAAGAGCAGCTCTTCCCCGAGGCTCGAGAACCCGGCCAGGACGAGGATCCGCGCCCCTGTGAGCTCACGCGCGACGGGGCGGAGCTCGGCGTGGAGGCGGCGCGCCCACGAGAAACGGCCCACCAGCAGGCGCGTCGAGACGACGACCACGCCGGCGACGGCGAGCCCGAGGGCGGCGCTCACCGCCGCCGCGACGGGGGGAGCGAGAGAGAGCCACGGCGAAGGGTGGACCCACGGGACCTCGTCGCGCAGCACCAGCGCGAGGGTGGTCGCGAGCGCGGCGAGGAGCGCGTACCCCGACGCGACCCGGAGCGCCGCCGAGCCGATGCCGCCGGTGCGCGCCGCCGGCCGGCCGAGCACGGAGTCGCTGCGCAGCCGGGTCGGCGAGGGCGACATGGCCTCACATGATGACACGACCCGTCGCGGCCCGGTACGGGCCTGGCTCGGCGGCGGCTGGACGGGGTCGGGCAACCGGACTAGATG
The DNA here is from genome assembly GCA_964372055.1 of uncultured Polyangiaceae bacterium. GTDB lineage: Bacteria > Myxococcota_A > Polyangia > Polyangiales > Polyangiaceae > CAYJPW01. The sequence goes on along the minus strand of CAYJPW010000005.1, from coordinate 108,573 downwards.
CGCGGCATGCACGCCACGGTCGTGGTCTTCCCGGGCTCCAACGCCGACGCCGAGATGATCCACACGCTCCGCGACGTGGTCCAGGTGCGGACGTCGACCGCCTGGCACCGCGACACCGAGCTGCCGGCGGGAACCGAGCTCGTCGCGATCCCGGGAGGCTTCTCGTACGGCGACTACCTGCGCTGCGGCGCCATCGCGCGCACGAGCCCGATCGTCGCCGCCATCCGGCGTCACGCCGAGCGGGGCGGGTACGTGCTCGGCGTCTGCAACGGGTTCCAGATCCTGACCGAGGCGGGGCTCCTGCCCGGTGCGCTCACCCAGAACGCGCACCTCCGGTTCGAGTGCCGCGACCTGTTCGTCACGCCCGCCGCCGAGGGGCCCTTCACGACCGGCGTGCCGCGGGTGCTCCGGCTCCCCATCGCCCACGCCGAAGGGCGATACCAGGCGAGCGCGACGGCGCTCGCGGCGCTGCAGCGCGACGGGCTCGTCGCGCTCCGCTACTGCGACGCGCGGGGCGAGGTGACGCCCGAGGCCAACCCCAACGGCTCGCTCGACGGGATCGCCGGGATCTACGGCGGGCCGCGCAAGAACGTGATGGGCCTGATGCCGCACCCGGAGCGGATGAGCGAGGCGCTGCTCGGTTGCGCCGACGGGCGCGCCCTCTTCGACGCGGTCGTCCGGGCGGCGGCGAGCGGGGCGGCGGCGCGCGCGTCGTGAGCGCCGCAGCCTCGACGCGGTGCCGGGCGTGCTCGGCCGAGATCGCGCCGGGCGCGGCGCGGTGCGATCGCTGCGGCGCGATGCAGAGCGACGCCTCGAAGTGCCCGCTCTGCGGCGCCGTCGCCGGCGAGTCGCCCGACGAAGAGCTCCGCTACGTGTGCGACGTGTGCGGCGCCCCGCGCGTACCGCTCGACGATCCGGCGGTCCGCCGCAGCGGCAAGGAGGCGGCGCCGCTGAAGCGCGCCGACGCCGCCCGCAAGGCGCGGGCGGGCTGGAGGGCGGCCGCCGTGGGCGCCGCCGTGGTGCTGCCGTTCGTCCTGGCGCTCTCTGCGATCCTCGGGCTCGCCTGGAGCGCGACCGCCGCGCTCGTCGCCGCGATCATGCTCGGCCTGCCCGCCGCGTCGCTCCTCGGCTTCGCGATGGCGCGCGCAAAAGCGCGGGGGAAGGAGATTCAGCCGGCGCTCGACGCCGCGTGGCTCTCGGTCGCGACCGACATCGCCCAGAGCGCGACGGGGCCGCTCAAGGCCGGCGACCTGGCCGCGAAGCTCCGCGTCGACACGGCGCAGGCGGAGCAGCTCCTCGCGCTGCTCGACGTGAACGACGTGGTGCGCAGCGACATCACCGAAGAGGGCGAGATCGCCTACAGCTCGCGCCTCCGCGTCGCGCACCCGGCCGCGGCGGCGGCCCCCGATCCGGACGCCAGCGCGGCGGAGCACGAGGCCGCCGAGGACGAGGCGGCGTCGCTCGCGGCGCAGAAGACGCTGCTCGCGCCGGTGGAGCGCAAGCGCTAGTGTCCGGGCTCAGAAATGCGCTGAACCGATCGACAACGGAAATGAGCAAGGACACCAGCGCGGCCGCGACCGCGCCGCCGGGGTTAGGGGCGCAGCCCCCCGCAGACGACAGTGTACCCCCGGGGGAGCAGCGGGCGCCGCGGAAGCGGCGCAACCCAGCG
>CAYJPW010000005.1:0-106894 GCA_964372055.1 uncultured Polyangiaceae bacterium | reverse complement strand
GGGTACCGCGCAGCTGCAAATTCTTGCGGCGGGCACGCCCCCCCCCCCCACCCCCCCCCCCCCCCGCCCCCCCCCCCCCCCGCCCCCCAACCCCCCCCCCCCCCCCCCCACCCGCCCCCCCCCCCCCCCCGGCGGGCCCGCCCCCCCCCGCCCGGGGTGCGGGGCTAAGCCCCGAGCAGACGACAGTGTCCCCGCTGGGAAGCAGCGGGCGCCGCGTAAGCGGCGCTCCGAAGCTCGTGAGCGAGCTTCGGAGACAGGACACTAGTGGCCGACAAGGGCCCCCCGCGCCCGGGCGATCCGCGCCCACGCGCCGCGCGGCGATCGCTCTCGCACGTCGGCGGCGCTTCGGCGACGACGGGCGATCCGGCGCACGCCCGCGCGCTCGCCGAGGCGCTCGACGTCCCGACGTCGGAGGAGGCCGAAGAGGCCGCGCGCGCGCACGTCCACGGCTTCCACAGCTACCCGGCGCGGATGCACCCGCTGACCGCGCGGCGCCTCGTCGAGGCGCTCTCGAGGCGCGGCGCCGCCGTGCTCGATCCGTTCTGCGGCAGCGGTACGGTGGTGGTCGAGGCGCGGCTCGCCGGCCGGCGCGCGTTCGGCGTCGACGCGAACCCGCTCGCGGTCCGGCTCGCCGAGCTCAAGGCGCGCGCCGTGGGCCCGGCCGACCGGCAGCGGCTGCGCGAGGCCGCGCAGCGCGTGGCGGCGACCGCCGACGAGCGCCGCAAAGCGCGCGCGGGCCCGAGCCGGCGGTACGGCAAGGAGGACATGGCTCTCTTCGACACCCACGTGCTGCTCGAGCTCGACGGGCTGCGCGTCGGCCTCGACGCGCTCGACGCGCGCACCGGCCGCGACCTCGAGCTCGTGCTCTCGTCCATCCTCACCAAGGTGAGCCGCAAGACCTCGGACACGTCGGCGCACGCCGCGCCGCGGCGGATCGCGGCGGGCTACCCGGCCAAGCTCTTCGTGAAGAAGACCGAGGAGCTGTGCCGGCGGCTCGAGGAGGTCGAGCCGACGCTCGCCGCGGCGCCGCCGGCGCGGGTCGTCGAGGGTGACGCGCGCGTGCTCGCGGGGATCGCCGACCGATCGATCGCGCTCGTCGCCACCTCTCCGCCGTACCCGGGCACGTACGACTACCTCGCGCACCACGAGGCGCGCCTCCGCTGGCTGCGACTGCGCACCGCCGCGTTCGAGTCGGCCGAGATCGGCTCGCGCCGCAGGCTCGACGCGCTCGGGGCGCGCGAGGGGCGCGCTCGCTGGGCGCAGGAGCTCGAGTCGACGCTCGGCGCGATGCGGCGCGTGCTCGAGCCGGGCGGCCTCGCGGTCCTCCTGCTCGCCGACAGCGTCGTCGCGGGCGAGGCGGTGTACGCCATCGACGTGGTGACGACGGCCGCCTCGGCCGTGCGGCTCGCGATGGTCGCGACGGCATCGCAGGAGCGCCCGCACTTCCACGGACCGTCCGCGCAGGCGTTCGCGCGGCGTCCACGACGCGAGCACGCGATCCTGCTCGGATGTCCCGCGTAGCGCCGGCGCAAGCCTGCGACTCGTCGTACCTCGTCGCCTGATTTTTCCCGCGGGCTCGGCAAATCCTTGCAAAGGCCGCCGACACGTGTGGCAGGATGCGCGCCCTCGGCGCGAGGCGCCGGCAAGTGGAGGCTAGCGACAAATGACCAAGATGATGATCGCGCTGTTGATGGCGAGTGCTCTGGTGGTGGGATGCAGCAAGGAGGGCGGCGGCGACGGGAAGTCGGGCGCGGCCGGCGATTCCATCGGCGTCGCGGAGTGCGACGAGTACTTCAAGAAGATGGAAGCCTGCATGGGCAAGATGCCCGCCGAGGCGAAGGCGACCTACGAGTCGTCGATGAAGCAGAACAAGGACGCCTGGAAGGCGGCCGCGGCGACCGCCGAGGGCAAGGCCGGGCTGAAGACCGGCTGCAAGGCGGCGCTCGACGGCATCGCCAACATCCCGCAGTGCAAGTAGATCCCAGATCGCCTCGCGCCGCCTGAGCGGCAGAACAGCACCAGGTCCACGGCCTCGCCTGTCGCGGGGGCTGTGGACTTGTTCTTTGTGGCACGCGGACGGCGGCTCGGGCGCGGCGGGTCGCGCCCCGGCGCTACGAGAACGAGGGGACGTCGGCGGGGTAGCGCTCGGTCACGAACGGCGCCCACTGCGGCGTCTTCTCCTGGTGGAACACGTCGCCGGAGAGGATGCTCGTGATCAGCTTGCGCATCGTCTGGCGCTGGTTCTCCTCGAAGAGCGTCTCGCGGAAGTGGCCGGCGTAGAACGCCTGGACGACGCCGAGGAAGAGGTCGACGGCGTAGCGGACGGCCTTCTCGTAGGCGAGGAAGCTCTGGCGCGAGACGTCGCCGCTCTTGAGCGCGTCGTCGATCGCGCCGGCGGCGAGGTCGGCGCCTTTGATGGCGAGGTGCGCGCCGGTCGAAAAGAGCGGGTCGAGGAAGCCGCCTGCGTCGCCGACGAAGAGCCAGCCGTCGCCGGTGAGCTGGTCGATGCGGTAGGAGAAGTCGGCGAGGGCGCGGACGGGCGCCTGGCGCTTGGCCCCGGCGAGGAACTCGCTCGCCCACGACGAGGCCGCGACGGTGCGGTCGTAGAACGCGTCGAGGGTCTCGTCCTTCTTGCGCTGCTTCACCCAGTCGGTCGAGCAGACCACGCCCACGCTGCTGAGGTCGCCCTTGAAGGGGATGAACCAGAACCAGCCGTGCTCGAAGATCACGATCTGGATGTTGCCCTCGTGGATGCCCTCCTCGCGGAAGGCGCCGGTCCAGTGGGTGAAGAACGCCGTCTTGTCGAGCCGTGCGACCGCCGCCTTGCGGCGCATGCGCGAGGCGAGCAGCGTGTCGCGGCCGGTCGCGTCGACCACGATGGGCGCCCGGATCTCGACCACCTCGCCCGGCTTGCCGCCGGGGCAGGGACGCGCCTTGACGCCCACGGCGCGGTCCCCCTCGAAGAGGACCTCGGTCGCCTCCCACTCCTCGCGCACCTCGGCGCCGAGCTCGACCGCGTGCTGCAAGAGCAGGTGGTCGAAGTCGCCCCGCGGCACCTGGTAGGCGTGGTCGTAGCGCCCGTCGAACGCTTCCTTGAAGCTGTACGCGTTGACCCGCCTCGTCTCGGAGCAGAGGAAGCGCGCCCCGTACTTGCGGATGTAGCGCTGCTCGAGCTTCTCGGTGACGCCGAGCTTCTCGAAGACCTCGCACGAGCGGGGCAGGAGCGACTCGCCGATGTGGAAGCGCGGGAACTTCTCGCGCTCGAGGACGAGGGCCCGCCGGCCCCGCTGGGCCAGCCGCGATGCGAGCGTCGATCCTGCAGGCCCGCCCCCCAGGATCACCACCTCGCGATGCTCGGCTGCCATGGCGCCGGCTATACCGCCTGGGTGCGGGGGCGCCAATCGTTTGCGTCGACCGGCGCGCCCGGCCCGGTAAGCTCCCGCCGATGCCCCGGATCGAGATCCTCGCCGGCGAGCTCGGGCCCGCCGTCGCCGCCGAGGCGCCGGAGGGAGGCTCGCTGCTCGACCTCTGCGACGAGGCCCACGCGCCCATCCCCTTCTCGTGCCGCTCCGCGACCTGCGGCACCTGCCGCGTCGTGGTGATGCAAGGCGCGCAGCTCCTCGAGCCGGCGCGCGCCGACGAGCGCGACGTGCTCGCGATCTTCGACGCGCCCCCCTCGCACCGGCTCGCCTGCCAGGCACGCCTCGCCCGGGGGCCGGGCCTCGTGGTCCTGCGGGGCGTCGCCGACGACGAGTGAGGCCGGGCGCGCCGCGCCGGAGCTCGCGCCGGGGCCTCGGCGCCCTCACCGCGTAGCGGAATTCGCGCCTTGGAGCACACCCGGGACGCTCAGCGCATTGGCGTCGCCGCGCGATGAATGATAACGACGCGCCCCGGGCAGAACCGCCCACGAGGCTTCGGCGCCCGGCTTTTCGGCGCCGACGTCCGAGGCGCGCGTCGCTCGAAGCAGGAGACATCGCCGTGACCAAAGCCAGGAAGCTTCGCGAACTGATGGCCCGCCCGGGCCCCATCGTCATCATCGGGGCTCACAACGGGCTCTCGGGCAAGATCGGGGAGGAGGCGGGCTTCGACGGCCTGTGGGCCTCCGGCTTCGAGATCTCGGCGAGCTACGCCGTGCCCGACGCGAACATCCTCACGATGGCGGAGAACCTCCACGCCGCCAAGATGATGAACGACGTGACCGCGCTGCCGGTCGTCGCCGACTGCGACAACGGCTACGGCAACGCCATCAACGTCATCCGCTGCGTCGAGGAGTACGAGCGCGCGGGGATCGCGGCGATCTGCATCGAGGACAACATCTTCCCCAAGCGGTGCAGCTTCTACGCGGGGGTGAAGCGCGAGCTCAGCGACGTCGAGGAGCACGCCGGCAAGATCCGCGCGGCCAAGGCCACGCAGCGCGACAAGGACTTCGTGGTGATCGCCCGCACCGAGGCGCTCATCGCCGGCTGGGGCATGGAAGAGGCGCTCAAGCGCGGCCGCGCCTACGCCGACGCCGGCGCCGACATGGTCCTCATCCACTCGAAGAGCAAGGACCCCGACGAGGTGATGGGGTTCGCCAAGCAGTGGGACCGCCAGGGGACGCCGCTCGTGTGCGTGCCCACGATCTACAAGTCGACGAAGGTGAGCACCCTCTCCGAGGCGGGCTTCAAGCTCATCATCTTCGCCAACCACGCCGTCCGCTCGTCGATCAAGGCGATGACCGAGACGCTCCAGACGCTCAAGCGCGAGATGTACACCGGCAGCGTCGAGGACAAGGTCGTCCCGCTCGAGCGCGTCTACCACCTGATCGGCGTCGACAAGATGAAGCAGGAGGAGGGATCGTTCATGCCCTCCGGCAGCCCCGGCGTCACCGCCGTCGTCCTCGGCGCCGGCCAGAGCCAGGGCCTGCTCCCGCTCACCGAGGAGCTGCCCAAGCCGATGCTCGACATCAAGGGCAAGACCGTGATCGAGCGCCAGATCGAGGTGCTCAACGCGTGCGGCGTGAAGGACGTCGCCGTCGTGCGCGGCTACAAGAAGGACGCCTTCAAGGTCCCGAACGTCCGCTACTACGACAACGACGAGTACGCCTCGACCAACGAGGTCTTCTCGCTCTTCCGCGCCGGCAAGGAGCTCGGCGGGCCCTTCCTCTTCCTCTACGGCGACATCCTCTTCGAGCGCGGCCACCTCGAGAAGCTCCTCAAGAGCCCGGCCGACATCTCGATCCTCGTCGACCGCGCCTGGTCGGAGAACCCGCGCCAGGACGCCGGGCGCGGCGCGCCCGACCTCGTCGTCCTCAAGGACGCGCAGGAGGCGGGCTACCGCTTCGTCGGCGCCGAGGCCCCGCACCGCGTCGCCCGCGTGGGCCGCGCCATCGCCCCCGCCGAGGCCCACGGCGAGTTCGTCGGCATGGCGATGTTCACCGCCAAGGGCGCGCGGACGCTGACCGATCTCCACAACCAGCTCCTCGAGACCAAGAAGAGCGGCAAGTTCCACGAGGCCGAGTCGCTCCGCGCCGCCTCCTTCACCGACCTGCTCCAGGAGGCGATCGACCGCGGCGCCGAGGTGCAGGCCATCGACGTCTACAAGGGCTGGCTGGAGATCGACACGTTCGACGACTACCGCCGCGCCTGGAACCTCATCAAGGAGTAGCGGCCATGTCCCACGGCGCTTCCGGGCCGTCGATGGCCCCCGACTTCGTGCGCGCGCTGAAGGAGGCGGGGTTCGACTTCTTCGCCGGCGTGCCCTGCTCGCTCCTCAAGGGCCTGGTCTCGATCCTCGACCAGGACAAGGAGGCGCACTACGTCTCGGCGACGCGCGAGGACAGCGCCATCGGCATGGCCGCCGGCGCCTGGCTCGGGGGCAAGCTCCCGATGGTGCTGATGCAGAACTCGGGGCTCGGCGTGAGCGTCAACGCGCTCGCGTCGCTCTCGACGATGTACGACCTGCCCTGCCTCCTCGTCATCTCCTGGCGAGGAGAGGGCGGCAACGACGCGCCCGAGCACATCATGATGGGCGAGATCATGCTGCCCATCCTCGACCTGATGAAGATCCCGCACCGCGTGCTGACGCGCAAGCCGATGGGACCGCAGGTCGCGTGGGCGAAGGAAGCGCTCACCGCCACCAAGAAGCCGGTCGCGCTCATCGCGCCGGCGGGGATCCTGGAGTAGCCCGATGAAGAAGCTCGAAGCGGTCAAGGCGGTCCTCGACGTCACGGGCCCCGGCGACCTCGTCATCTGCTGCAACGGGATGATCGGCCGCGAGCTCTACACGGCCGGCGATCGACCCTCGACGTTCTACATGATCGGGTCGATGGGCCTCGGCCTCTCGATCGGGATCGGCGTCGCCCTCGCCCAGCCGAAGAAGCGCGTCGTCGTGCTCGACGGCGACGGCAACGTCCTCATGGGCATGAACACGCTCGCGAGCGCCGCGAGCGAGGCGCCGCCCAACCTCCTCCACGTCGTCCTCGACAACCACGCGCACGCGTCGACGGGCGGACAGCGCACCATCTCGAACGAGATCCGGCTCGAGTCGGTGGCCGGCGCCGCCGGGTACCGGGCCACGCACCGCGCCGAGACGCTCGAGGCGTTCGAGGCCTCGCTCCGCGCGGCCAAGAGCCAGCCCGGGCCGGTGATGGTCCTCGGCGTCGTCGAGGGCGGCACCACCAAGGGCATCGGCCGCGTCGAGCCGACGCCGCCCCAGCTCGCCGCCCGCTTCGCGGCCGAGGCGCGGCGATGAGGGCGATCCTCCTCGCGGCCGGTCGCGGCAGGCGCCTCGCGGGCGACGGGCCCAAGTGTCTGCTCGAGATCGAGGGCAAGACGCTGCTCGAGCGCCACGCCGTCAACCTGCTCGAGAGCACGGTCACCCAGCTGACCATCGTCGTGGGCTACCAGCGCGAGAAGATCGAGGCGACGCTGCCGAAGCTGCCGTCGGCGCTCGAGATCGAGCTCGTCTACAACGAGAGGTTCGTGCACGGCAGCATCGTGTCGCTCCAGGTGGCCGCCGAGCGGCTCCTCGCGGGCGCGATGTGGATGGACGCCGACGTGCTCTACCCCGCGGCGCTCCTCCGGCGCCTCGTCGGCTCGAGCCACGAGAACTGCGTGCTGCTCGACGGCCGCTCCGAAGAGACGGGCGAGGAGATGATGCTCGGCACGCGCGACGGCCGCGTCATGACCATCGCGCGACGGGTCGGGCCGAGCTGGGACCTCGCCGGCGAGTCGGTCGGCTTCGCCAAGGTGGGGCCGGAGGGCGGCCGCGTGATGAAGCGGCTGCTCGACGAGGAGGTCGCCGCGGGTCGGCTCGATCAGGAGTACGAGGCGGCGATGGACCGCGCCTTCAAGGAGGTCGCCTTCGGCTTCGAGCGGGTCGACGACTTCGCCTGGACCGAGATCGATTTCCAGGAAGACGTCGAGCGCGCGCGCGAGCTGGCGCGCCGACTCTAGTCGCTCGCCCCAACGCGGTGCGAACGCCGCTTCGCACGCGGTGCGCTGCGCAGGACTCCGTCTCGCAATCGGGTTGGTATTTGGGGGCGGACGGTCTATGAGTTTGCCTCGGAGCAGCGCGATGTCCTCCGGTTCCTCCACCGACGCAGCAGGTGCGGAAGAAGTCGGCGCCGCGCGGGCGATCGCGCAGGCGACCCCGGAACACGTGCTCGCGCTCGGGCCTGCGACCCGAGCCGCTCCGGTGGGCTGGAAGATGCGGCTCGAGGATCCCCTCAACCGCTACTACCGCTACCCGGTCGCCCGCTTCCTCGTGTCGGCCTTCCTGGTGAAGACGCCGATCACGCCGAACCAGATCTCGCTGATCACGGTCCTGTTCGCCGCGGCGTCGGGCTACTTCGTCACCTTCGACGATCCGTGGCACCTCGCGCTCGCCGCGGTGCTCTTCGAGATCCGCTCGATACTCGACTGCGCCGACGGGACGCTGGCGCGCGCGAAGAACCTGATGAGCCCCACCGGCCACGCCATCGACGCGATGGCGGACTGGGTCGGCGTCGTCTTGCTCTACGTCGGCATCTTCTGGCACTTCCACCTCCACGCGCCCCCCGCGGGATGGTGGAGCCCGTACATGTCGGTGAACGGCGTTCTCGTCCTCGCCATCTTCCAGGCGGCGACGCGCTCCTTTGCGGCCGACTACTACAAGCTCAAGTACTGCTCGATTTTCGAGCACGGCCGCGACGAGACGGTCGACTCGCTGCGCCGCAAGGTGCTCGCGCTCGGGCCGAAGTCGTCGCTCTTCGCGCACTTCGACGTGTTCATCGGGCGCATGGGGCACCTCTCGTTCGAGCACGAGTGGTTCGACCCCGAGCGCAGCCAGTCGTCGACCGGCGAGGAGCACATCCGCCAGCTCCTGCGCGAGGAGTCCTCGCCGACGGCGCGGTTCATCGGGTTCCTGTGGAGCATCTCGAACGGCGACTTCTTCCTGTCGCTCGTCGTGGCGTCGATGTTCCTGAACGCCCTCTGGATCGGCCAGGTGCTCTTCGCCACGGTCGGCCTCGGCTGGATCTACGGCGTGATCTTCTTGAACGGCCGCTACGTGCGCGGCGCCACGCGACGCGCCAAGCTCGCCGTCGCCTGAGCCCCGAGACGGCCCTGCGATGGCAGGGCCAGCGCGGCGGGTGCAGCGCGGCGAAGCCGCCCCAGCGCCAGCGAGTTTTGGGGAGGAACCTCGCGGGCCGCCGGCGCCCGCGCTCGCATCCCTCCCCCGGGCGTGACGAGAAGCTACCCTCCCGACGAGCTCGGCCAAACGCCTCCCCAGCCGCGGCGGGTGCGGAGCTCCTCTTCGGCGCGCACCAGACGAGGCGCGAGCCAGAGGCCCACGGTGAAGGCGAGCGCGAGGCCGCAGACGACGTCGATGAGGTAGTGCCAGCGGAGGAGCATCGTCGAGACGATGATGTTCGCGGCGATGAAGGTGGTGGCGGCGGCGGGCCAGCGCCAGCGGGGGTCGAGCGAGGCGCGGCGCCACGCGAAGATCGCGAACCAGGTGGGGCCGGCGGTGTGGAGGGAGGGGAAGATGTCCTTCATCGCGCCGCCGGCGGCGACGGTCTCCCAGACGCAGCGCCACCAGAAGCCGCCGTCGATGGGAGCGGCGAAGCGATCGGCGAGATGGACGAAGGGGCCGTAGCCGGGCGCGGCGACGTAGCCGAGCTGACCGACGCAGTAGACGACGAGCGTGCCGAGGGCGAACTCGGTGGATGCGCGCCGCGAGCGCTGGAGGAAGCCGCCCACGACGAGGTAGACGGCGCACACCAGGAAGTAGCTGAAGTAGAAGAACGAGAACCACTCGACGACCGGGCGCGTGGCGAAGCGCTCGAGCCAGAGCGCCGGCTCGACGCCGAAGGCACGGAGGTCGAGCTCGAAGAGGCGCTCATCGACCGAGTCGGCCCGCAGGAGCGGGAGCACGTCGCGGAGGAGGACGTAGTTGTAGATGACCAGGCCGGAGAGCGTGGCCCTGTAGGCGAGGTCGCGGGCGCGAGACGGCAAGGTCGGGACACCGCGCGCGATCGCGATCGCCATCACCATCGCCGCGATGCATCCGTCGAGGTGCATCGCGGCGCTCGCGCCTGCGGGGCTCGGGGCGGCGCGCGCGAGCAGGAGACGCATGACGCCGAGGTAGCCGAGCATGACGGCGTCTTGGGTCGTGACGAGCCGGCGCCACGATCGAGCGCCGGAGGTCGCGTCGACCGCTCCGGTGGCCTCGCCCACGGACAGGTATCGCCGGATGGTGCCGCCGAGATCCTGCATGCTGACGTCCTCCAGACGAGCGCGCGCGCGGGCACGCGGACGACGTGTGTCCGCGGGCCCACCCGATGGGGATCGGGAGCGAGCTGACCCACCGCTCCCGCGGAGGCACGTCGTGCAATATCGAGGCCCCACGGCGGTGACGTCCGGCGCCGGCGGGATGCGTCCCCACGCGCCGAGGCGTCGAACGTTCGGCGAGGCTTGGCCGCGACCGGGCCTACGCGGCGCCGCGCGGCGTTCGCGGTCGGTGCGTTCTGCGCGGCGCAGGCGGCGTGGACAGAGGGCCGCGCTTCCGCTTACGCCGAACGGGCACGCTCCGGGATCCGTCGATGGAGCGAGAGGCGTCCGTGCCGGCCGGGGCTCCGCTCACGCAGAGTGGGCAAACTCCGGGTGCCTCTTCCGGTGGCGCGCGGGTCCGACGCCTCTTCAGTCGCCGCCGCCATCCGGCCCGCCGGTCTCGGCGCCCGCCTCGGCGGGATCGCGCGGCGGGCCGGCGTCCGTCGTGTACCGGAAGCAGGCGCCGGCACGGCATGTCGTCCCTTCCGGGCACTCGTCGTCGGCCCGGCAGCCGGCCTCGTCGCCTTCGAGGGTGCACGCCGCGACAGTCGCCGCGGCCGAGAGCGCGAGGGCGGCCAGGGCCAGTCGGTGCGTCCGCACCCACCGAGGATACCCGCGCGGCGCGGCTCGGGGCGCGGTATCGTCGCCCGGTGCTCGAGCGCTGGGGCGCGATCATCCTGGCCGGGGCCGTCTCGTGCGGCGCGGGCGTCGGCTCGGTCGGGGCCGTCCTCGGCAGGGACAACGAGAGCCACGCCCTCTACGTGCGCGACGTGCCCGCGGGCATGGCGGCGGCCGCCGCCGGGCTCTTGCCGGGCGACGAGATCCTCATGATCGAGGGCTTCTACGTGAAGGACCTGACGCTCAAGGAGATCAAGGCGCTGCTCCGGGGGGAGGTCGGCACCACCGTCGGCCTCACCGTGGTGCGCTCGGGCGAGGTCCGGCACATCGAGGTGAAGCGCAGCGCGATCGTTCCGCACGAAGAGGTGAAGCCGAAGGAGGAGACGATTCGGGAGTGAAGACGCCGTGACGACCTCGCCGGAGCTCTACGAGCTGTTCCTCGCCCTCGCGCCGATGCGGGTCGGCTCGGCGCGCGCGGCGCTCGATCGGTCGGGCGCGGCGCGCACGCGAGAGCTCGGCGCCGCCCTCGTGCCCTTCGCGGTCGACGCGCTGCTGCTCGGTGCCGATGGCCTGGCGGAGCTGGCGCGCGCCGTCATCGACGCCGGCGCCGGGCCGGCCGCGCCGCTCGGGCAGGCGCTCGACGCGCTGGAGGCGTCGGCGCAGGCGCTGCGCTCGGGCGACGAGTCGGGGGCCCGCGTCGACGAGACCGCGCTGAAGCAGCGCGCCGAGGCGCTCCGCGCAGGCGCCGCCGCCATGGCTCCGTCGCCGGCTCCCGCCGCCGCCGCAGGCACCGCCACCGAGCGCGCGGCGGGCGACGATCGCGAGTGGATCCCCGACCTGGCCGAGGACATGATCGGAGCGTTCCTCGACGAGTGCAACGAGCGCGTCGACGCGCTCGCCGAGAAGCTGCTCCAGCTCGAGGAGCGCGGCGACGACAAGGAGCTCGTCTCGGCGCTGTTCCGCGACCTGCACACCCTCAAGGGATCGAGCGCCTTCGCCGGCCTCGCGCGAATGAACCGCGTCGCGCACGCCGCCGAGGACCTGGTCGCCGAGCTCCGCAGCGGCCACCGCGCCGCCGATCGGCCGGTCGTCGACGCGCTCCTCGCCGCGCTCGACGTCCTCCGCGCCATCCTCGAGCGCGCCCAGCAGCGCCGCCCCATCGACGTCGATCCCGGACGCGTGCTCGCGATGCTCGAGAACCCCGGCGCGGTCCGGGACGAGCCGGCCGCAGCGGCGCCGGCCGCGGCGACCGAGGCTCGCCCCGGCGAGGCACCGCCCCGCGCCCCGCCCGCGGCGCTCGCCGGCAAGCTCGCCCAGCAAGGCGGGGCCGGGACGCTGCGCATCGAGTTCGAGAAGGTCGACTTGCTCCTCAACCTCGTCGGCGAGCTGGTCCTCGCGCGCAGCCGCCTCGCCGGCGCGGCGGAGCGGCACGCGTCCATCCCGCAGGATCTCGCCCAGCTGCGCCGCCTCATCAGCGACGCCATCGATCCGCGCGGCGTCGCGGTGGCCCATCCGCTCCTCGAGGACATGCAGCGCACCGAGCGCGTCCTCGGCGAGTCGTTCGGCGAGCTCGACGGCGGCCTCGCCAGCCTCGGCCTCGCGCTCGGTCAGATGCGCGACCAGGTGATGAAGCTCCGCATGATCCCCATCGCGCGGCTCTTCACCAAGTACCAGCGCACCGTCCGCGAGCTGTCGAACAAGCTCGGCAAGGAGGTCAAGGTCGAGCTCGTGGGGGCCGACACCGAGCTCGACAAGGTCCTGGTGGAGCGGCTCGACGATCCGCTCCTGCACCTGGTCCGCAACTCCATCGACCACGGCATCGAGCGCCCCGAGGTGCGCGAAGCCGCCGGCAAGCCCCGCGCGGGCACGCTCACCCTCTACGCTCGCCAGCGCGGCGGCTCGATCATCGTCGCGATCAAGGACGACGGGGCGGGGATGGACCCGGCCAAGCTCAAGGCGCGCGCCGTCGAGAAGGGCATCCTCGGCGAGGCCGAGGCGACCGCGATGACCGACCGCGAGGCGTACGAGCTCATCTTCCGCGCCGGGTTCTCGACCGCGGCGGTCGTGAGCGACGTCTCGGGGCGCGGCGTCGGCATGGACGTCGTCCGCCAGGCGATCGCGCAGCTCAAGGGCACCGTGGTGATCGACTCGACCAAAGGCTCCGGGTCCACGGTCGAGCTGCGCCTCCCGCTCACGCTCGCGATCACCCAGATCCTCGCCGCGCGCGTCGGCGGCGAAGCCGTCGCCATCCCGCTCGACGCCGTCGCCTCGGCCCAGGCGGTCACGCAACAGGATCTCGAGGCCGTCGCGGGCGGGTCCAGCCTGCGCGTCGGCGGCAAGCTGGTCCCGATCATCGATCTGACGAGGACGCTCGGCCTCGAGCACACGAGCGATCTCGCCCAGGCCGCCGCGGCCTACGTCGTCGTCGTCGACGTCGGCGGCGAGCTCTTCGGGCTCCTCGTGCAGCAGCTCCTCGGAAGGCACGAGGTGGTGATCAAGTCGCTCGGCCCGCTCCTCGCGGCGGCGCCGTTCGTGGCCGGGGCGACGCTCGTCGACGATCGCGTCCTCTTGCTCATCGACCTCGTGGCCGTGACCAGCGCGGCATCCGCGGGCGGTCACGCCGTGGCGCTCGCGCCGCGCGCCTCGCCGGCGCCGGCAGCGGGCCCGGCGCCGGGCAAGCACATCCTCATCGCCGAGGACAGCGACGTGGTGCGCGAGGCCATCCGGCGCGCCTTCGAGGCGCGAGGCTTCCAGGTGACGACCGCGGCCGACGGCGCCGAGGCGATCGCGCGCGCGCACGAGCACCGGTTCGACGCGGTCTCGACCGACGTGATGATGCCCAACGTCGACGGCTACGAGCTCACCCGCGCGCTCCGCGCCGACCCGCGCCACGCGACGGTCCCCATCGTCATGCTCACCTCGAAGGATGGGCGCATCGACCAGCTCCGCGGGCTCGACGCCGGCGCCGACGCGTACGTCACCAAGCCCGTGGACTCGGGGGATCTCGTGCGCCAGGTCGAGGCCCTGCTTGCCCGCGGGCGATCCCCGGTGTAGCCGAGGTTCCCGTTGGCCGCGCGCGATCCCCTCCCCCGCTCCCGAGCGATGCAGCGCAAGGCCCCGCTCCAGCGGAAGACGCCCCTCCGTCGCCGCGCGCGCGTCGAGGCCGGCGCCGCCTCGAAGGAGCGGCCGCCGCGCGCGACGAAGGTCGCCCGGGCGTGCGCCCCCGAGGCCCCTCCGCCGGACGCCGGCCGTGCACAGCCCTTCCTCAAGTGGGCGGGCGGCAAGTGGGCGCTCGCCGACGAGATCATCCCGCTCCTGCCCGCCGACGCGACGCGCAGGGTCTACCGCGAGCCGTTCCTCGGCGGGGGCGGGATGTTCTTCCGCCTCCAGCCGGCGCGAGCCTTCCTCAGCGACGCCGTGGCCGATCTCATCGTCACCTACGAGGCGGTGCGGTCCGAGGTCGAGGCGCTGATCGAGCGCCTCGCCGAGCTCAAGCTCGGTCACGACGAGGACCAGTTCTACGCGGTCCGGGAGCGCTTCAACACCGAGCGCCGCGCGCCGGCGGTCGAGCGCGCCGCCTGGCTCATCTACCTCAACAAGACCTGCTTCAACGGCCTCTTCCGCACCAACAGCCGCGGCCTCTTCAACGTGCCCGCCGGCCGGTTCGAGAACCCCGGGATCCTCGACGCCGACAGGCTGCGCGCGTGCTCGGCCGCCCTGGCGCGGGCGCACCTGACCCACGCGACGTTCGACCACCTCGTCGGCGCGGCCCGCGAAGGGGACCTCATCTACCTCGATCCGCCCTACGTGCCGCTCAGCCGGACCTCGAGCTTCGCCGGCTACTGCGACGGGAGCTTCGACGCCGCCGACCAAGAGCGCCTCGCCGAGGCGTTCCGCGCCCTGGACGATCGCGGCTGCCTCCTCGCCCTGTCGAACAGCGACACCCCCGAGGTCCGCCGGCTCTACCGCGGCTACGACATCCAGCCGATCGTGGCCCGTCGCGCGATCGGCGCGAAGGCGTCGACGCGGGGGCCGACGCAGGAGGTCCTGGTGCGCAACGTGAAGAAGTACCCGCGGTGACGCCGCCGGGCGCCGGCGGCCCGGCTACTCCGACGACGCCGGCGCCGCGAGCGCCATGACCTCGGCGTGGTGCTTGTCCGCATAGAACGAGAGCACGTCGACCGCGTCGCGCACCTCGCTCGGATCGAGGTCCTCGAGGCGGTACTCGACGCTGAGGACGACGTCGCCGTCGTCGTCCAGCGAGAACTTGGCGAGGTTGATCTCGCGGTTGAGCTTCAAGAGCCGCTTGAGCAGCTCCTCGGCGTCGGCCTCCTCGTTCGGCAGCCGCGCGAACGGGATGACGGCGAAGGTGATGAACGGGGGCTCGAGGTGGATGAACAGCGGAAAGATCCGCCCGTTCCCGCGGAAGCGACTGCGCACCGTCACCTCGGACAGCGGCTCCACCGGCCAGCCGTCGGCCTCCAGGCAGGCGCGTACCTCGTCGAGCTTCATCGACGGCATCTTAGGCCATCCGGACCCGGCCCGGGCACCCGGCTCGCACCCCTCCTCGGCACCCCGACGCCCGACCACCTCGTCCGGACCGAGGCTCGGCAGGGGTGAATAAGCCCGGCCGGGCCCCGTCCCACCGCTCGTGGCGTCCGACCGTCCGGTGGGCCGCCGCCGCCCGCGCCGAGGCTAGCCCCTATCCGCGCGAGGGCGATTTCGCTATACGCGGCGGCTGAGCTCGACCCCTTCCGACCCCGAGGCGGCACGGAGAGTGGGCACAACCAGGAAGATGGAGGACTCCTCATGAAGTTGCGAAGAAGGGCGTTCGTCAAGGCGGTCGGTGCCCTCGCCATGCTCGCCGGCATCGGGCTCTCGCAAGAGGCCCGCGCCGCCGAGGTCATCAAGATCGGGACGCTCGCGCCGAAGTCGAGCCCCTGGGGTCAGGTGTTCTCGGTGTGGGAGAAGGCCGTCAAGGAGAAGAGCGGCGGGGCCGTCGAGCTCCAGTTCTTCTACAACGGCCAGCAGGGCGACGAGGGCGCCATGGTCGGCAAGATGAAGTCCGGCCAGCTCGACGGCGCGGCGGTCACCGCCGTCGGCCTGAGCAAGATCTACAAGCCCATCCTCGCGCTCCAGATGCCCGGCCTGTTCACCTCGTGGAGCAAGCTCGACGCGGCGCGCGACGCGATGAAGGGCGAGTTCGAGAAGGGCCTCGCGGACGCCGGCTTCGTGCTCAGCGGCTGGGGCGACGTCGGCCAGGTGCACGTGATGTCGAAGGGCTTCCAGATCACCTCGCCCGACGACATCAAGGGCAAGAAGCCCTACATGTGGCGCGACGACATCGTCCAGCCGATCCTCTACCAGGTGATCGGCGGCGTGACCCCGGTCCCGCTCAACGTCCCCGAGGTGCTGCCCAACCTCAACACCGGCGCGATCAACGTCATCAGCGCGCCGGCGCTGGCGGCCGAGCAGCTCCAGTGGGCCTCGAAGCTCGACACCATCGTCACCGACGTGAGCGCCTGCGCCATCGGTGCCCTCGTCTTCTCGAGCAAGCGCATCGACGCCCTCCCGGCGGACCAGAAGGCGCTCATCCTCGACACCGGCAAGGTCGCCGGCGCCGCCCTCACCAAGCGCATCCGCGACGAGGACGCCGCGGCGTTCACCCGGATGAAGGGCAAGATGACCGTGGTCACCCTCACGGCGGACCAGAAGGCGAAGTGGGACGGGATCTTCAAGCAGGTGCGGCAGCGGCTCGCCCAGGGCACCTTCTCGCCCGACCTGGTCGCGAAGCTCGAAGGGCTCGCCAAGTAGCTCCTCCGTCGCCGACGACACACGCGAGGCCGAGGGCTCCGTAGCCCTCGGCCTTTGTCGTTTTTTGTCGCGATTGCCGCGTTGACGATGCCGGGCTCACGGCGTATGCGTACGGCCTTCCCAGCCCCAGAAGGAGATCGCATGCGCCGGTACCAGTTCACCTCCGAGTCCGTCACCGAAGGTCACCCCGACAAGGTGTGCGACCAGATCTCCGACGCCATCCTCGACGGAATCCTGGCGCAGGACCCGACGGCGCGCGTGGCCTGCGAGACGATGGTGAAGACCGGCATGGCCATCGTGGCCGGCGAGATCACGACGACCGCCTGGGTCGACATGCCCGTCGTCGTCCGCAGCACCATCAAGGAGATCGGCTACACCGACTCGTCGATGGGCTTCGACTACGAGACCTGCGCGGTGCTCACGGCGATCGAGAAGCAGTCGCCCGACATCTCGCGCGGCGTCACCGAGGGCGAGGGCCTCTACAAGGAGCAGGGCGCCGGCGACCAGGGCCTGATGTTCGGCTACGCGACGGACGAGACGCCCGACCTGATGCCGGCCCCGATCAGCTACGCCCACCAGCTCGCGCGCCGCCTCGCCGAGGTCCGCAAGCTGAAGAAAGTCGACTGGCTCCGCCCCGACGGCAAGACGCAGGTCACCATCGAGTACGAGAACGACGTCCCCATCCGCTGCGCCGCCGTCGTGCTCTCGACGCAGCACGGCCCCGACGTCAAGCACAAGACGATCTTCGACGCGATGAAGAGCCTCGTCATCGACAAGGTGATGCCGTCGAAGCTGATGGACAAGAACACCAAGATCTACGTCAACCCCACGGGCCGCTTCGTCATCGGCGGCCCCTACGGCGACGCCGGCCTCACCGGCCGCAAGATCATCGTCGACACCTACGGCGGCATGGGCCGCCACGGCGGCGGCGCCTTCAGCGGCAAGGACCCGAGCAAGGTCGATCGCTCGGCCTGCTACTACGCACGCTACGTCGCGAAGAACGTGGTGGCGTCGCGCCTCGCCGCGCGTTGCGAGGTCCAGATCGCCTACGCCATCGGCGTCGCCCAGCCGGTCGGCGTCCACGTCAACACGTTCGGCACCGGCCGCGTCGCCGACGAGGTCCTCGAGCGCTACATCCTGCAGAACTTCGACATGCGCCCGAAGGCGCTCATCGAGCAGCTCGATCTCCTCAAGCCCGTCTACCTGAAGACGGCCGCCTACGGTCACTTCGGCCGCAGCGAGTTCAGCTGGGAGAAGACCGACCGCGCCGCCAAGATGGCCGACGATCTGCTCCGTCCTTCGCTCGGGACGAACGGTACCCACAAGAACGGCTCGTCCCACAAGTCCAAGAAGGACCAGAAGAAGAAGGGCAAGAAGGGCCAGCTCCAGATCGACGCCTGACGGGCTCGCGCTTCGGCTCGAGTCAAGCGCGGTCCGCTTCGCGGCCGCTCGAGCCCAGTCGCGGCGGCCACGTCCGCGGCGGGGGCGAGCCGCTCCGGGCGCAGCGGCGGCTCGGGTCGGGCGGGACGTGACAGCGGCCAAGGCGATCGGTATCCTTCGAGATACCTTTGCCGCGGAGGCTCACGTCCATGCGCACCTTCTTGTTTGCTTCTCTCTCCGCGGTGGTCGGCGCCGGCTTCGCCGTCGCGTGCAGCGCGACGAACGACACCAACGGCTTCAAGGGCACCGGTGCGGGCGCGGGCGGCCCGGGGGGCACCGGCGGCGACGACATCGGCTTCACCACCGGCACCGGCACCGGGGCGGGCGCCGGTGTGCTCGGCGAGGAGCCGCCTTGCGAAGGGGTCGATCCGAACATCGACAACGACGGCGACGGCTGGACCGGCGCGGCGGGCGATTGCAACGACTGCACCCCGCAGATGAACCCCGGCGCCCAGGACTACCTCGGCAACAACATCGACGAGGACTGCAACGGCCAGAAGGACGACCCGTCGAACGAGTGCGACGCGAGCCTCGCGCTCGACGGCTCCGACGGCCTCGACGGCGCGCGCGCGATGGGCCTCTGCAAGATGGCCTCGGGCGAGAGCTGGGGCGTGAAGTCGGCGCAGTGGGTCGCCGCCGACGGGAGCCCGCTGCAGAACTACGACCCGAGCGGCCTCGGCCACGGCATCTTGGGCAGCTTCGGGCCCAACGTGAACGCGCAGGAGGGCGTGAAGATGCTCGCGCTCTCGTCCGGCACCGCGCGCACGCCGAGCGATCCCGGCTACCAGCCGGTGAGCGGTTACGACAAGTTCTACACGACGGGCACCCCCGCCGGTTATCCGAAGACGTCGCCCGCGTGCATGATCGAGGCGGGCGAGGCGCACGACTCGGCGGGCCTCCGCGTCACCATCAAGACGCCGACCAACGCGAAGTCGCTGAGCTTCAACCTGAACTTCTACACGTACGAGTTCCCGAACTACATCTGCAGTGTGTATAACGACTTCTTCGTCGCGATGCTGAACCCGATGCCCGCGGGCACCGACGGCAACATCTCCTTCGACTCGCAGGGGAACACCATCAGCGTCAACGCCGGGTTCCTCGAGGTCTGCCACCCCCAGAACGCGTCGAACGGCGCGTTCTTCAACTGCGCGCTCGGACCCGAGCAGCTCGCCGGCACCGGCTTCGACGAGGACATCTTCGGGCCCACCGACAACAGCGCCGCCACCGGCTGGCTGCAGACCACGGCGCCCGTCGAGAACCCCGGCGGCGACATCGACATCCTCTTCACGATCTGGGACTCGGGCGACGGCGTCCTCGACTCCACGATCTTGCTCGACAACTTCGTCTTCGAGGTCGAGCCCTCCGAGACCGGCACTGCGCCGGTGCCGGTCCCCAAGTGATCTCTGCTTAACAACGAACCACTGGAGTCTGAATGAAGCGGCATACCACCTGGGCCCTCCTCGGGTTGACCTGTCTGGGCGCGGGTCTCACCTTCGGCGCTTGCTCGGCGGATCCCGATCCCGCCACCACCTCGACCGGCGGCAACCCGAGCGGCACCGGCGGCAGCGGCACGTCCACGAGCGGGACGACCGGCAACGGCACCGGCGGCGAGCCGAACATCACCGTCGGCACGGGGACGGGCGGCGGCATGGCCTGCGATCCCGGCACGACCACCGACGACGCCGACGGCGACGGCTTCAGCGAGATGGACGGCGACTGCAACGACTGCGACGAGTTCGTGAACCCGGACGCGGTCGAGGTGCTCGCCGAGCCGACCGAGGCGGGGACGCCCGAGCCCGTCGACGAGGACTGCGACGGGACGAAGGACAACCTCCCGACCTGCGACGACAGCGGCCTGGCGCTCGACAGCTCGGACCCGATGGATGCGGCGAAGGCGATCGGCCTCTGCAAGTGGGTGACGAGCGCCAAGTGGGTGCTCGCCGACGGCAGCCCGCCGCCGGTCGACCCGACGCAGCTTTCGAAGTTCCACCTCGGCCACGGCATCCTGCCGGACCTCGGGCCCAACAACCCTGCTCAGCAGGGCAGCGCGCTGCTCGCCGTCTCTTCGGGGACCGCCCGGCGCGAGACGGATCCCGGCTTCGTGCACCGTAACTTCGACAAGGGCTACGTCGGCAACAGCCCGCCCGGGTTCCCGAAGGAGAGCCCGTCGTGCCCGAGCGTGACCACGGGTGCGCCGAACGACGCGACGGGGCTCGAGCTCAACATCAAGGCCCCCTCGAACGCGCAGGGGCTCTCGTTCGACTTCGACTTCTTCACGTACGAGTGGCCGCAGTTCATCTGCCAGACGTACAACGACTTCTTCCTCGCCTACATGACGCCGTACCCGAACGGCCAGACCGACGGGAACATCTCGTTCGACGCGCTCAACAACCCGATCAGCGTCAACAATGCGTTCCTCGACATCTGCGGCTGCCCCGGCGGCGCCCCATGCAGCGTGCCCCCGAGCGCCCCGGTGAAGACGTTCGACTGCGCGTTCGGAACGACGGGCGTGACGGGCACGGACTTCGATGCCAACGACGGCTACCCCGGCTGGACCAACGGCTCGAGCGGCTGGCTCCGCACCACGGCGCCGGTCAGCCCGGGGCAGGAGTTCACGATCCGATTCGTCACCTACGACTCGAGCGACCACTTCGTCGACTCGACGACGCTCGTCGACAACTGGCAGTGGTCGGCGAAGCCCGGCACGGTCGGGACCGTGATCAAGCCGCCGGATTGACCTCACCCCCAACCCCGACCTCACCCCCAACCCCCTCTCCCTCGCGGGAGAGGGGGCTCGAGTTTGTCGCTGGGGTCCGGTGAGTGCGGCGACCTGCCCGAGCTCTCGGCGCGGCCGGCGGCTAGCGCTTCACGGCTTGCGCGAGGAGCGCGCGCGCGAGCTTGCGCTTCTGCACCTGGCCCCTGCGCAGCACCCAGATGCGCACGCCGCGGCCGGCGAGCACGTACATCGCCCAGAACACCCCGAAGCCCACGACGAGGGACGCGATGATGCCGACCGTGCTCCATGGCGCCGGGAGCGGGACCGAGCTGCGCGCGCCGTAGAGCGCGGTGACGAGGCCGGCGAAGATCCCGAGGAAGCGGTAGATCATCCCGCGCCGGGCGCCGTAGTCGACGCGCTGGTTCTTCCAGACGGCGTCGGGCAGCTCCTTGGCTTCGTCCTCCGAGGTGTGGACGAGCGAGCCCCCGCACTCGGGACAGCGATACCCGCCTGGCCATACCACGTAACACCTCGTACAGATCTTGACCACGGTCTATCCATAGCACGATGGCGGATGCACCGGGCCTGGTAGCCGAGCTCCTCGCGACGCTCGAGAGCGCGGCGACGCTCGCCGAACGCGCGGCCGCGGGGCGCGAGCTCGCCGCGATCGGCGATCCGCGCGCGCTCGCCAGCGATCGCGTGCGCATCCCGGAGGGACCGTTCGAGCATCGACGCTCGGGCGGTCGCTCGACGACCGTTCACCTCTCGGAGTACTCCATCGATCGCTACCCCGTGACGGTCGCGGCGTTCGCCGAGTTCATCCACGCGGGAGGCTACCGGAGCCGCCGCTACTGGTCCGACGCCGGATGGGCCTGGCGGACGGCCGGAGGCATCAAGGCGCCGCGGTTCTGGGGCGAGGACGAGTGGGCCGCGTACCTCGTCCCGAACCACCCCGTCGTCGGCGTGAGCGCGTGGGAGGCCGAGGCATACGCGGCCTTCCGCGACGCGAGGCTGCCGACCGAGGCCGAGTGGGAGAAGGCCTGCTGCGGCGTCGAGGGGCGCTGCCACCCGTGGGGAGAGGCGTGGATCGACGATGCCTGCGCCGTACGTGGGCTCGTGCGAGGCACGCTGCCGATCGGCGTCTTCCCCAAGGGCGCGAGCCCGTACGGCGTCCGCGACATGGTCGGCTGTGTCTGGCAGTGGTGCCGGGACGCTGCCGACGATCGGGCCGCCATCGGCGCCGAGCACGATGACGACCCCCAGAGGCACGGCGATCGGGCGGGGCGAGGCGACGGCGTTGGACGGAGCACGACCTCCGAGCTCCAACGGGATCCGTTCATCGACCCGGACGACTACGCCGAGGGCACGCCTCGGGTCACTCGCGGCGGAGGGTGGAACAACCTGCCGTGGAATCTCCACTGCACCAGCCGTAACGGCTACCCGCCCGACTCCAGGTTCTCCAACCTCGGGCTCCGGACGGTGGCGTCGTAAGCGCATCGCGTCGAAAAGTGCGGGTTTTCGGGGTGTCGTGTTGACAAGCCCCAGACGGGAGCCTAGAAAGTAGCCAACCCTAACGCGCACGTGAGGGTTAGAGTTGTCCAAACGACCCTTACGCGAGCGTGAGGGTTAGGGTAGAAGGCCCCGCCATGACCCAGCACCACTTGCCCGTCCGGCACCTCCCGGTCGCCGATGCGCTCCGCATCGCGGCGCCGGGCGAGCCCCGTCCGCCCCAGGGCGCGATCGACGACGGCGAGGGCGAGAAGCTGCTCCAGGTGGGCGATCTCGCGAAGGCAGGCGGCAAGACGGTGCGCGCGATCCACCACTACGAGGAGATCGGCCTGCTCAAGCCGCACGCGCGATCCAAGGGGCGCTACCGCCTCTACGATCAGAACGCGGTCGATCGGGTGCGCTGGATCGGCAAGCTCCACGACCTCGGCCTCTCGCTCTCGCAGATCCAGGAGCTCTTGGCGACGTGGGAGAAGGCGCCCTCGGCGCCGGCGGCGATGGCGCAGATCCGCGCCGTCTACGCGCAGAAGCTCGAGGAGACGCGCGCCCAGATCGCGCGGCTCGCGGCGCTCCAGCGCGAGCTCGAGGCGAGCCTCGGCTACCTCGACACCTGCGAGGTCTGCAGCCCGGGCGAGCTCGTCGCGGCCTGCTGCAACTGCAACGTCCACGACCGGACCGCGGGCGAGCCCGAGCTCGTCTTCGGCATCCACTGCAAGGGCAACCCGAAGAACGGGTCGCCGTCCGACGCGCCCGCCGCGGCGCGCGGGACCGAGTAGGCGAGACGAACATGGCGATCAAGATCCCGATCTACATGGACTACCACGCGACGACCCCGGTCGACCCGCGCGTGGTCGAGGCGATGCTCCCGTACTTCAGCGAGAAGTTCGGCAACGCGGCGAGCCGCAGCCACGCCTTCGGCTGGACGGCCGAGGAGGCGGTCGGCGCCGCCCGCGAGAAGATCGCCGCCCTCATCGGCGCCGCGAACCCGAAGGAGATCGTCTTCACCTCGGGCGCGACCGAGAGCGACAACCTCGCCATCAAGGGCGTCGCCGAGTTCTACCGCGAGAAGGGCAACCACATCATCACCAGCGTGATCGAGCACAAGGCCGTGCTCGACACCTGCAAGCGCCTCGAGAAGGAGGGCTATCAGGTCACGTACGTCGGCGTCGGCCGCGACGGCCTGGTGAGCCCGGAGCACATCGCCAACGCGATCACCGACAAGACGATCCTCGTCTCGATCATGCTCGCGAACAACGAGGTCGGCACCATCCAGCCCATCGCCGAGATCGGCAAGATCACCCGCAGCCGCGGCGTGCTCTTCCACAGCGACGCGGTCCAGGGCATCGGCAAGACCGACTTCGACGTCGAGGCGATGAAGGTCGACCTCGCCTCGATCACCGCCCACAAGATGTACGGCCCGAAGGGCATCGGCGCGCTCTACGTGCGCCGCTCCAAGCCGCGCGTCCGGATCACCGCCCAGATGGACGGCGGCGGACACGAGTTCGGCAACCGCTCGGGCACGCTCAACGTGCCGGCGATCGTCGGCTTCGGCAAGGCGGCGGAGATCCTGGGCGCCGAGTGGCGCGAGGAGTCGAAGCGCATCCTCGCCCTGCGCGAGCGGCTTCGGACGCGCCTCTGGGCCGCGCTCGACTCCATCGAGCTCAACGGCTCGCTCGAGCACCGCCTCCCCGGCAACCTCAACGTCTCGTTCAACTTCGTCGAGGGCGAGGCGATGATGATGGCCATCAAGGACGTCGCCGTCTCGAGCGGCTCGGCGTGCACCAGCGCCAGCCTCGAGCCCTCGTACGTGCTCCACGCGATGGGCATCGGCGACGACATGGCCCACTCGTCGATCCGCTTCGGCCTCGGCAGGTTCACGACCGAGGAAGAGGTCGACTACGTGGCCGACCTCGTCATCGGCAAGGTGCAGAAGCTCCGGGACATGTCGCCGCTCTACGAGATGCACAAAGAGGGCATCGATCTCGCCTCGGTGCAGTGGGCGGCTCACTAGAAGAGAGAGAAGGAAGCGCGAGCCATGGCATACAGCGACAAGGTCATCGAGCACTACGAGAACCCGCGAAACGTGGGGACGCTCGACAAGGACGACGAGAGCGTCGGGACCGGGCTCGTCGGTGCGCCGGCGTGCGGGGACGTGATGCGCCTGCAGATCAAGGTCGGCGACGACGGCGTGATCGAGGACGCCAAGTTCAAGACCTTCGGCTGCGGATCGGCGATCGCGTCGTCGTCGCTCGCGACCGAGTGGCTCAAGGGCAAGACGGTCGACGAGGCCGCCACCATCAAGAACAGCATGATCGCCGAGGAGCTCCACCTCCCGCCGGTGAAGATCCACTGCTCGGTGCTGGCCGAGGACGCGATCAAGAGCGCGATCGAGGATTTCCGCGCCAAGCAGCGCGCCCGGCAGGCGCTGGCGCAGGCGCCCGCGACGGAGAGCGCGCAGGCGAACGCCGAGTGAGGCAGCGATGACCCTGACCGAAGCCCAGAAGCAAGCGTTCAAGCCGGTCGAGAAGGTCTCGACCAGCGTCGCCAAGGACACCATCGGCGTGACGCCGCTGGCCGTGGACGCGATCCGCGCCGCGATGGCCAAGCGCGGGACGCCGGAGGCCGCGCTGCGCGTCGGCATCAAGGGCGGCGGCTGCTCGGGTTTCGCCTACGTCATCGAGTACGACGACGATCCGCCGCGTCCGGGCGACAAGGTGCTCGAGTTCGCCGAGGAGGGGAAGGCGACCGTCCGGGTCCACTGCGACAAGAAGAGCATCATCTACCTCGGCGGCTCGGTCCTCGACTGGGAGAAGACCCTCATGTACCAGGGCTTCAAGTTCAGGAACCCGCAGGAGGCCACGCGCTGCGGTTGCGGCAGCTCGTTCACCGTCTCGTAGCGGACCGTCCGCGCTCGCACGTCCCATGGTCGATCACGATGGGGGCTCTGCCCCCAAACCCCCCGAGACATCGACCCTGCGGGTCGATCACGATGGGGGCTCTGCCCCCAAGCCCAGCCCGCCCGCAGCTCGCGGGGGCTCCGACCCGTTCGCGACGCTGGGGATCGACGCGCGCTTCGATCTCGAGCTCGGGGCGATCGAGCAGCGCCATCGCGAGCTCTCGAAGGCGCTCCACCCCGACCGGTACTCGGGCGCGCCTTCGGCCGAGCGCCGCATGGCGCTGGGGCGGGCCATCGAGGTGAACGAGGCCTGGCGGGCGCTCCGCGATCCCATCAAGCGCGCCGAGGCGCTCCTGCGCCGGGCGGGGCTCGAGGTGGGCGAGACGGGCGAGCCGAAGCCGCCGCCGGCGCTCCTCATGGAGATGATGGAGCTGCGCGAGGAGCTCTCCGAGGCGCACCGGGCGAAGGATCTCGCCCGCGTGGGCAAGCTCGGCGAGACCATGCGCGCGCGCCAGGACGCCGCGGTGGCCAGGCTCGCGCAGAGGTTCGCCGCCGCCGGCGACGACGCGGCGAAGCTGCGAGGCGACGTCGTCCCGCTGCTCGGCGAGCTCCGCTACCTGCGGCGGTTCATGGATGAAGTAGGGGCCATCGAGGAGCACCTCGCGCCCTGACGGAGGCACGAAGAGGACCATGTCGCTTCTCGAGATCTTCGATCCCAAGGCCGCGCCGCGGCCCATCGGGATCGACCTCGGCACGACCAACTCGCTGGTGGCGCGCGTGCGCGACGGGCGGCCGCAGGTGATCGCCAACTGCGACGGCGACCGGTTGGTGCCGTCGGCGGTGCACTACGACGCGCGGGGAGCGGTCATCGTCGGGCGCAGCGCCCTCCTGCTCTCCGGGCTCAAGCCGCGGCAGACGATCGTGAGCGTGAAGCGCTTCATGGGGCGGGGCGCCGACGATCCCGAGACGCGCCGGCTCGGGACCTACGACTTCGTCCCGCCGACGACGCCGGAGGAGGCGAAGAGCGTCCGCTTCAAGGTCGACGACCGCGTGGTGACGCCGGTCGAGGTCTCGGCCGAGATCCTGCGCGCGCTCAAGCAGGCTGCGATCGACGAGCTCCGCAGCGTCGGCGGCGCGGTGATCACGGTCCCGGCGTACTTCGACGACGCGCAGCGCCAGGCCACCAAGGACGCGGGGCGCCTCGCCGGGCTCGAGGTGCTCCGGCTCCTCAACGAGCCCACGGCGGCGGCGCTCGCGTACGGCCTCGAGAAGCAGCAGAACGGCCTCTTCGCGGTCTACGACCTCGGCGGGGGGACGTTCGACGTCACCATCCTCCTCCTCGACAACGGCGTCTTCCAGGTGAGGTCCACCGGGGGCGACAGCGCCCTCGGCGGCGACGACATGGACCGCGCGCTCGCCGAGGTCCTGCTCGAGGAGATGGGCGTGGGCGAGCGCGAGCGCACCCACGAGCTCGTGCGCCTCGCCCTCGACGCGGC
The DNA here is from genome assembly GCA_964372055.1 of uncultured Polyangiaceae bacterium. Taxonomy (GTDB): domain Bacteria; phylum Myxococcota_A; class Polyangia; order Polyangiales; family Polyangiaceae; genus CAYJPW01. Next base: position 80,617 of record CAYJPW010000005.1, on the reverse strand, counting down.
GCGACGGATCAAGCACGGTCTCACCGACGCGGCGTGCGTCGAGGCCGACATCCCGGTGCGGGGCGGCAAGGGCGACGAGACGCGCAAGCTGACCGTCACTCGCGAGCGCTTCGACGGGCTGATCGCCCCGATCGTGGAGCGGACCGGCGTCGCCTGCCGGCGCGCGCTGCGCGACGCCGGCATCGCTGCCGCGGATCTCGACGGCGTGATCCTGGTGGGCGGCGCGACGCGCGTGCCCTTCGTCCGCGACTATGTCGCCAAGCTCTTCGGCAAGCCGCCGCTCGGCGACATCGATCCGGACGAGGTGGTCGCGCTGGGTGCGGCGATCCAGGCCGACATCCTCGCGGGCGATCAGGAGCGCGCCGGCGAGGTGCTGCTCCTCGACGTGCTGCCGCTCTCGCTCGGGCTCGAGACCATGGGCGGCGTCGCCGAGAAGATCCTCCCGCGGAACACGACCATCCCCGCCGGCGCGCGCCAGGTCTTCACCACGTACGCCGACAACCAGACGGGGTTCGATCTCCACATCGTGCAGGGCGAGCGCGAGCTCGCCGCCGACTGCCGCTCGCTGGCGCGCTTCGTCCTCAAGGGCATCCCGCCGATGCCGGCCGGGATGGCGCGGCTCGAGGTGACGTTCACGGTCAACGCCGACGGCCTGCTCGCCGTCACCGCCAAGGAGCTCACGACCGGCGTCGAGCAGAAGGTCGAGGTCAAGCCGAGCTACGGGCTCAGCGACGCCGAGGTCGAGGAGATGCTCCTCGCAGCGCTCGATCACGGCGAAGAGGACCTGGCGATGCGGCGGCTCGTGGAGGAGCGCGTCGAGGCCGAGCGGGTCCTCACCGCCACGCGCAAGGCGCTCGCGGCCGACGCGGATCTGCTCGAGCCGGGCGAGCGGGCCAAGATCGACGAGGCGCTCGCCGCGCTCGAGCAGGCCGTGCTCGGCTCCGAGCCGGCGCTCATCCACGCGCGCGCCGAGGAGCTCGACCACGCCACCCACGCGTGGGCGGGCCGGCGGATGGATCGCGCCATCGCCAAGGCGATCGCCGGCAAGCAGGTCGGCGAGATCGAGTCGTCGGTCGCGGGAGCGCAGGGCGTCGAGGCGCACGTCGAGGCCCACGGCGCCGGCGGGGGCCGCTGATGCCCAAGGTCACCTTCCGGGCCCTGGGCCAGACGTGGGAGACCGACGTGCCCGAGGGCACCACGCTGCTCCAGGCGTCGAAGAAGTGCCACGCGCCCGAGGGCGACGCCTGCGGCGGCGTGTGCGCCTGCTCGACGTGCCACGTCTACGTCAAGAAGGGCAAGGAGCTCCTCAGCGACGCCGAGGAGGACGAGGAGGACATCCTCGACAAGGCGTTCGACGTGCAGGCCACGAGCCGCCTCGGGTGCCAGGCGAAGATCCTCCGCGGCGGCGACATCGAGTGCGAGATCACCCGCGAGAGCCTCGACGCTTTTTACAACGAGCACCCCAACGTGCCCGATCCGCGCAAGGCGCGGTGACCGCGGCCTGGGCGAGCACACGCCCGCGGCGAGCGCGGGCGGCCTGCTAGACAAGTCAGTCGCGGAGCCGCGCGACCTGACCCGCGATGCGCGTGTACGCCCGCGCCGCGGCGGCGCGGAACGCGGCGGCCGCCTCGCGCGCCGGCGCGGTGGTGAAGATCGCGACCACGTGCTGGGCAGGCGTCTTCTTCCCGACGGGGACGAGGAAGAACGTCAGACCGGCGAGGACGAGGACGACGCCGTTCACCAGGCGCTTCGCGAGATCGCCGATCACGTCGGGGAAAGCGTAGCGATGGCCCCGTGGGCGGGCCAAGAAGCCGTCAGCCGTACTTCACCGAGAGCTCGGCGACGTAGGCCAGCGCTTCCTTGGCCGTCGCGAAGCGGTTGGGGAACTGAGCGCGGACGGCTGCGGCGATCTCCGCCACGGTCGCCTGGCCGTGCATGCGCTCGAGGACGAACCGGGCCATGCGCCCTGGCTCGCGCAGCGAGGCGGTGTAATTGGCGGCGCTGCGCTTGATGCGCTCGGGGGAGAGCGGAGCGCCGTGGAACGTCGACTGCTGAAAGGCCTCCCTTCGCGCGCCGTCGGCGTCGCAGACCTCGGTCGTCCACCGCCACTGGTACTCGTCGCCGACGAGCCGCGCGTCCAGGGTGGCGCGCACCTGGTCGCCGGGAGCCACCGCCACCGGACGAAGCCAGGGGAAGAACGCGCTGCCGTACACGAGCTCCGGCCGATCGGGAGCGTTCGACAGACGGATGCCGTCGGCGAGCTCGGCGTCGAACCAGAGGAGCAGCCCGTGCGCGGTGCCCTCGCGCGCGGCGGTCCAGCGTACCTCGCCTCGAACGTCCGGCGCTTCGAGGTGGGCGTGATCCAGAGAGGCCCAGACCTGCGCGGGCGCGAGGAGCGCGCCGGGCTCGACGCGACCCCGACGCCAGGCGTGGAGCTCGAGGCTTCGCGACGCCTCCATGGCGACGCCGAAGGGCCGCCGCTCCCTCGCCAGGCCGTAGCTCTCGTAGAGCTCGGGCGCCTCGACCACCGCAGCTATCAGCGTGTCCCTCACCCCGATGAGCGTCCCCCCTTCGGCGAGGTGACGCCGCCGCGCATCGACGATCGACGGCAGGTGCCGGGTGTAGAGCGGGAGCACGCCGCGGAGATCGGAGACGATGACGTCGGCGCGCTCGGGCAGGTCGATGGCCGTCGACACGCCCTGGTAGAACCGGATCCGATCGGCGCAGCCGTTCTCGCGGGCCACCTCGCGCGCCACCTGGATGGCGTCGCCGGGCTCGATGGCGTGGACGGCGCGCGCGCCGAGCTGGCAGGCGAGCACCGCGAAGAAGCCCGTCCCGGTGCCGATGTCGAGGACCACCGCCCCCGGCTTCACGACCTGCCGCATGGCCGCGACGAAGGCCGCGGTGCGGACCTCGTCGGCGATCATCCGGCTGTAGTCGTGGACTCCGTACTCGGACACGGGGCTCGCGCTGAGCGCGATCGGTGGGTCAGTTGAGCTCGAGGCGCAGGTTGTACGTGCCCATGCTGTACACGCTGCTGTCGTAGCCGTCGACGATGAGGAAGATGGGCACGCCTGCGACCACCGGCGCGGTCACCTCTTCGGGCGTCGCGAAGTTGATGTCGCTGCAGTCGAGCTCGGTCAGGGTGTCGGTGCACGAGGCGCGGAGGTAGATCGCCTGGTCCCAGCACGTCGGCGGGAGCTGGGTCGCGTCGCAGGTCGGGGTGACCCCGTCGACCTCGTACCCGATCTTCACGGTCAGCGTGCCGGTGACGGCCGGGGTGAGCTGGTAGACGCGATCGGCGCCGCCGACGTCGCCGTTGCAGCTCCCGATGTAGTCGTCGGTGTACCCGATGTTCGTGTGTCCATCGGTGGCGAGGAGCGTCGTCACCCCCTGCGGCACCGCCACCGGCTCGCCGTTGCACACGTCCTTGTTGGCCGGAGGCGGTTCGAACTTGCACTGGTTCATCGCGCCCGGATCGATGCAGCCGTCGTTCGGGCCGGGAGGAACCGGATCGCACTGCTCCTCAGGCCCGAGGACGCCGTCGCCGCACGCCGAGTCGGCGGTGGTCACCTTGAGCGTGAAGTCGCCCGCCGTGCCCCCGACGCCGTCGACCACGACGTAGATCGTGCCAGCGAAGAAGTAGTCCTTGAAGTACTCGTGATCGGTGAACCCGTCGAAGCAGTACGAAGCCGCGGGATCGGCGACGCCGCACTCGGGCTCGAGGTACATCGCCGGGTTGAGCGTGCTCCCAGGCGCGGCCTGCAAATCGAAGGTGACGACGCCCTCGGGGATGTTGAAGCCGTAGACGACGTCGTTGTTGTCGGCCGCCGGGGTCGTGTCTCCGCAGAACGACGAGTAGTCGTCGGTCGCCGCGGCCGTGGTCCCGTTGAGCGTGGCGGTCTCGTTCAGGTTCATGTTGATGACCTGCACGGGGCAGAGATCGCTGCCCGGCGTGCCGCCGCCGCCGCTCACGCCGCCGACGCCGCCGGTGCCGCCGCCGGCGCCGCCCTGGCCGCCTTGACCGCCTTCACCGCCGTCACCGCCCTGACCGCCGCCCGTCGAGCTCGTCGTCGTGCTCGTGGTCGTGGAGGTCCCAGTCGTCGTCGCCGTCGTCGTGCCGCTGGTCTCGGTGTCGTTACCTCCCCCGCATCCAGAGCCCCAGGCGACGAGCGGGAACGAGAGCACGATCGAAGCGGTCAGGAGACGAGCATTCATAAGCACCTCGCGTAACGTTCATCCACTGGATCGACTCTAACATGATCCACCGGCGAGGCTAGCACGTGCCGCGGCGGGACCAGGCGCTCCTGGGGCGCCCATGCGCGGCTCGGAGCGGCCGCAGCGCAGGCGCGCGAACGCCGCGGGGATCACGGTCTCGTCGTGGGCGATGACGAGCACGCGGCGCGTCGCCGCGAGCTCCTCGAGCAGGCCGCGGAGCCAGGCACGGCCGGCGGCGTCGAGGCCGACCTCGGGCTCGTCGAGAACGACGAGGTCGGCGTCCTGGAGCAGGAGCCGCGCGAGCAGCAGCCGCTGCCGCTCCCCGCCGGAGAGCTCGCCGGCGGGGACCTCGCGCGCCGCCGCCCCCCTGCGGCGCGCGTGCGCCGCCAGCACGGGCCCGAGCCCCACACGCTCCAGGCAGGCGTCGATCGCCTCGTCGGATGCATCGGGCGCGAGGAGGCGGAGGTGCCATGCCACCGACGACCCGGGCGCGACGAACGCGCCTTGCGGCAGGTACGCGACGGGGGCGCCCTCGGCGGCGAGGACGCGACGCTCGCCCCCGACCAGGATCTCGCCCCCCGTGGGGCGCAGGAGGCCGAGCAGCATCAGGGCGATGGTGCTCTTGCCCGCGCCGTTGGGGCCGAGGAGGGCCAGACCCTGCCTCGCCGGCCAGCGGAAGCCGAGCGTCTCGGGGGTGTCGACGGTCGCGCCAGGGTAACGGAATGACACCGCGTCCAGCGCGATCTCCTCGCCGAAGATCGGAGAGCCGGAGGTGCCCGGCCGCGCTCCGGACGAGCCGCCCTCGGTCGCGGCCCCCGAGCGTGCGAGGAACTCGGCGAGGGCGCGCCGCTGCGGCCCGGAGGCGAGCGCCGTCTCCACCGCGGACACGAGCGAGAGGCCGAGCAGCACACCCGACGCGCCGAGGACGAAGGCGTCGGCGATGCGCCCCGGCCCCAGCGCCGCCGCCATCGAGTGCACGCCTGCCTTCACGGGGGCGGCGATCGCGGCGATCGCGATCGTGACCGGGAGCAGCTGGATGACCGCGCTCCACAGGCTCGCCGCGCGCTCGCCGCGCACGGTCCGCTCGACGTCGCCGAGCAGCGCGCCGGTGAAGCGCTCCTCGCGACCGTTGGCGCGCAGCTCGGTGCAGGCGTCGACCAGCACGCGGAGATCGCGGGAGAGCTCGGCGAAACCCGACCAGGCGCGCTCCCGCGCACCGCGCAGCCGGCGGTGGATGGCGGCGACCACGCCGCCCGCGACGCCGAGCACGGCCAGGCCCAGCAGGAGCCAGGCGGGACCGACGAGCCACGCGACCGCGGCGGCCACGATGGCGAGCGTGATCGCGACGGACGCGAGCTGCGGGACCGAGACCGCCGCGTGGAGGGCGGACTCGCGGATCGCCTCGATGAGCATCGCGACGCTCTCCTCGTCCTCGCGCCGCAGCCGCAGCGACATCACCGGCCTGCGCCGGGCGGCGTCGATGACGGTGCGCCAGGCCGCATCGAGCGACGCCGCCGTCGTCGAGGCCATCACGAACCCCCGCAGGCCCGAGACGACCGAGAGGACGAGCGCCGAAAACAGCGTGAGATCGGCCCAGCCGTGCGCCAGGGCGAGCAGGGCGGCGGGGGGCATCAGCCGGGCGAGCACGTCGAGGAGGACGAGCGCCCCGACCCGCGCCCGATGGCCCGGCTGGCCTGAATAGTTCATAAGGCCCCCGCAACGGTTACCATGATCCGTCGCCCGGCCGGCCCATGAAGATCCCTCGCATGTCCCGGAGCGCCGTGCGGCGCCTCCTCGCCGCAGGGCCGGAGACGCGGAGGTTCGTGGCCGAAGCGTGGCTCGGCGCACCGCTCGTCGAGCTGTCGGTGGCGCTCCTCGGCCTGCGCCGGACGCTCTCGTGGATCGAGGCGGCTGCGCCGCGGCCTCGAGGCCGGTCCGTCGGCGTGGAAGAGGGCGAGGGCATCGTCAATGCGGTGTACCGGGCGCACTTCGTGGACGGGCGGTGCCTGCCGCAGTCGCTCCTCCAGTATTGGTTGCACCGACGGGACGGAACGCGCGCGCGGTTCGTGATGGGCGTGCGCCGGCCCGGGGGCTCCTCGACGGATCCGATCGAGGCGCACGCCTGGGTCGAGCCGGTGCGCGACGCCGGCGCCCCTCCGGTCGGCGCCGCGCCGTTCGCCGAGATCGCCGCCTACCAAGCCGGCGGAGGCGCACCGTGAGCGGCATCGCGGCGATTCTGCGCCTCGACGGCGCCCCGTCTGACCTCGGCGCCGCGGCGGCCTCGAGCGACCGCCTGGGCCCGTCGGCCATCGAGGCGATGATCGACGCGCTCGCCCACCGGGGGCCCGACGGCCGGAGCGCGGCCGTCATTGGCCCGGCCGCGCTCGGGCACACGCTCTTCGCCGCGACGGACGAGGACGCGCTCGACGCGCAGCCGCTGCGACGAGGCCCGCGCGCCGTCGTCGCCGACGCGCGCCTCGACAACCGCCGCGAGCTCATCGGCGAGCTGTGCTCGCCCGGAGAAGACGAGCCGTCGGACGCGGCGCTCATCCTGCACGCCTACGAGCGCTGGGGCGAGGCCTGCCCGTCCCACCTGACGGGCGACTTCGCCTTCGTCCTCTGGGACGACGAGCGGCACCTCCTGCTCGCGGCGCGCGACGCCATCGGCATCCGGCCGCTCTACTATCACCACGACCGGCGCGCGCTCCGCTGCGCCTCGGAGATGCTCGCCCTCTTCGCCGGCGGCGAGGTCGACAAGCGCCCGCACCGGCCGTCGCTCGCGCTCTGGCTCAACGGCGGCTACAGCGAGCGCGACCAGACGCTCTACGACCGGGTCTTCTCGCTCCCCGCCGGGCACGCGCTCGTCGCCCGCGACGGCGCCGTCGACGTCCGGCGCTACTGGTGGCCGGATCCGTGGCGCCAGATCCGCTACGCAACCGACGCCGAGTACGCCGATCACTTCGGCGCGGTCTTCCGGGAAGCGGTGCGCTGCCGCCTACGCGCGCGCGGCCCCGTCGCGGTGGTCGTCTCGGGCGGGCTCGACTCGTCCTCGATCGCGTGCGAGGCCGACCGGCTGCGGCGCGCGGGGCTGGCCGCGAGCGATCCGCTCGTGCTCCTTCACCTCGCCTTCCCCGGCCTTCCCTGCGACGAGCAGCGCTACAGCGACGCCGTCGGCGAGCGGTGCGGGACGCCGATGATCGACGTCGCGCCGATGGACGACGTCGAGCTCTGCCGGCCGGACCCGTCGCGCTTGCTGCCGGACGTGTACTTCCACCCCACCGTCTCGATGTTCGACCCGCTCCTCGCCGAGGCGAAGGCCCGCGGCGCGCGGGTCGCGCTCACCGGCATGGGCGGCGACGACTTGATGGAAGGCACCGGCTGGGACTTCTCGTACATGATCGCCGAGGGCCAGCTGCGCGACGCCGCCGAGTACGTCGGGCTCACCGAGCGGCCGCTGGCGCGCGAGACCTGGGAGGCGGTGTGGTCCTACGGCGTGCGGCCGTTCATCCCCGCGAGCGTCCGTCGGATCGGTCGCAAAGTGCTCCCGCGTCGCACGCTGCCCTGGCTCTCGCGCGAGGTCTCCGAAGAGGCTTGGCAGCTCGCGGCCGACCAGGCGCGCCGCGACGCCGAGCGCGACTACCCGAGCCGCGTGGCCCGCAAGCTCCAGGGGTGGATCACGGGCGAGGACGGCAACAACCCGCTCGCGCTGCAGCGCTTCGACCGGTACGCCGCGCACCGGGGGATCGACTTCCGGCACCCCTTCTACGACGCGCGGCTGATCGAGCTGCTCCTCGCCTTCCCGCACGAGCAGCGCGTCCGCGGCTGGGTCATGAAGCCCGTGCTCCGGCGCGCGCTCGCCGAAACGCTCCCGCCGCTCGTGCGCGATCGGCGCGACTTCGCGATCTTCAACCCGTACCTCGATCGCGCCTTCGTGGACGCGCACCGGGCCGGATTGCGCGAACTTTTCCGATGCAGCCGGCTCGAAGACCACGGTATGCTCCGGGGCGACCGCGTCCTCGAGCTCCTTGAGACCAGAGCGCCGGTGGGTGACCTGATGAACCCGCTGCTCGACGCGACCGCGCTCGAGCTGTGGTTCCGGCAATCGATGGGATGAGGCACAAATGAGCACCATGAGCGACGACAGGAACGACACGCCGGCGACGACCTCGACGAGGACCAAGGCGGCCTACGAGAAGCCCACGCTCGTCGAGTTCGGCTCGGTCCAGGCGATCACGCAGGGCGGCGGATCGGTGCCCGCGGACGGCGGCGGAATGCTCCGCATGGCCGGCACGATGTGAGGCTCAGGACCGGATGAGCCCGCGCTCCAGGAGCTGCTTCAGGAGGTCCTGAAGGTCGCGCTCCAGCACTTCGCGGTCCACCTCGAACTCCTCGAGCAACGCGGCGCGCACCTCGCCCAGGCTCTTGCCCGAGGAGATCAGCTCCCACACCCGCGAGCCCACCACGTTGAGGCCGAAGTACGTGCCTGAAGCGAGATCCAGGAGCACTGCCTCGCCCTCGAGCACGCGCGAGAGCACGTCGGGCGAGCAGCTGATCCGAACGTCGTCCGCGTACGTCACGCGCTCACGGATACCACAAGCTCGTCGTCGCGGCACCCGCCGCTGCGCCCGCGCGTGGGCAACGCCGTGACCTTGTTCTACGAGATCAGCGGCGCGCGCCTCGCGAGCCCGGTCCCGCTCACGACGCTCGGCGCGCCGGCGCCCGAGGGCGACGGCTCGGCCGCGGTGCACGTCCGGTTCGAGGCCGAGCTGCCGGAAAGCGCGCGCGCGATGCCGCTCGAGGTCTCGATCGCCGACGACCGCGACGAGCCGCTGGTCTCGGTCGGCCGGGGCGTCGAAGGCTGCGTGCTCTGCATCCACGGCGCCGCGAGCTTCTGGGCGAGCGCCGCGGGCACCGAGGTCGTGTGCGTGCCCATCGGCGCGACGCCGCACGCCGCCGTCGAGCAGCTCTTGATCGACCACGTCCTGCCGAAGGTGCTCCAGCTCTCGGGCCGGCCCGCGCTCCACGCGAGCGCCGTCGCGACCTCCGACGGGGTCATCGCCTTCACCGGCGAGTCGGGGGCGGGCAAGTCGACGCTCGCGGCGAGTCTCGCGCGCCGCGCCGCCGCGGCCGGCGCCGCAGGCGATGCGGCGCTGGTGAGCGACGACTGCCTGGCGCTCTCGGCGGCCGCCGGCGGGATCATGGTGCACCCGAGCTACGCCTCGCTCCGCCTCTGGCCGGACTCGGCGTCGGCGGTGGCGGCGGGCCTGCCGCGGACGCCGGCGTCGCCGCGCACCGAGAAGCTGCGCGTGTCCCTCACTGCGGCCGCCGGGCCGCTGCCGCTGCGCCGCGTGTACGTCCTCGAGCCCGGCGAGGGCGCGGCGATCGCGATCGAGCGCCTCCGGCCCCAACAAGCGCTGCTGGCGCTCACCCACCACCTGCACCGCTTCGACAGCCGGTCTCAGGACTACCTCCGCAAGGAGCTCGCGGTCCTCGAGACGCTCGCCCGGACCGTCACCGTCGCGCGCCTGCGCTTCGGGCACGACTACACCGGCCTGCCCGCCGTGCACGCCGCTCTCGACGCCGATCTCGCGCGGCGGTGATCCTCTCCTGCCTCGGCCTGCGGCCTGGGGCGTCGTAGAACATCGCGCCGCCCGTCGGTGGCACGGCCCGTTCAGGTGCGCGCGGCGCGCCGGCTGGGTGCGACCGCAGCGTCGTCGAGGTAAGGGTCCCCCGTCGCCGGCAGCACGACCCGCAGGTAGGGCTGCGCTTGCTCGAGCTCGGCACCGGCCTCGCGCACGCGCGCGCGGTACGCGTCGATGCCCTTCCACAGGAAGGACACCGCCCGCAGGTACCCCGAAACGCGATTGCGAGGAAGGAAGCACTCCCTCCCGCTCTCGGCGTAGAGGACCACGAGCTTCGCGCCGGCGGCCCGGGCGACGCCGGCCACGAACTCGGGTGGGCAGTCGCACCGCTCGGTGACGTCGAGCCACGCCGACGCGCTCGCCGAGGGCACAACGATCGCGAGCGGGGACACCGCGCAGGCGAACTCGCGCTCCTGCCACCAGGTTCCGAAGACGACGTCGATCCGGCCCTCGGTCGCCGAGCCAGGGCCCAGGCGTGCGCGCAAATCGGCGAGCGCGCCGGTCGCAAGGAGCGAACGGCCGTGGCCATCCGGCGCCGCATCGGCGTGGAGGAGCGCGCTGCGCCCGTGGCGCGAGGCGGCGAAGCAGGTCGCGTCCCAGCCGAGCCGATCGCTCGCCTCGCCGTAGAACGGCACCGCCTCGATCGTGAGCCCTCCGCCGGCGTCGAAGCGATCGCCCGGCGACAGCTCGCGCACGTCGTCGAAGCCCATCAGCCGCAGGTACGCCGGGGTCCGCGCCCCCAGCGGCCGCCCGGTGTCGCGCGCGACCAGCACCGGCACGTCATGCGGCAGGAGCAGGAGCGAGCCGGGATCCATGTGATCCTCGTGGTGGTGCGTGAACGCGATCGCGTCGACGCGACCGAGCTCCGCCAAGGTCGGAGGCTGCTCCTCGTACGCCTCGTCCCAGGGGAACAACCAGGGATCGACGAGCACGCGCCGGCCTCCGCCCTCGACGAGGAGCGCCGCGTGCCCGAGGTGGGTGACGGCGAGCGCGACGCCCGGGCCATCCACCGCGGCGAGCCGCGACATGCGCGGTCCGGGCTCGGCCGCCGCATGGCCGTCGGACGGCGCTTCATGCCGGCGCGGAACGAGCCCGCCCACCGCCTCGATGGCGTCGAGCGCTCGGCGGACCGACGCGAGCTCGAGGTCGCCCGCGACCGACGCGGCCGGCACCGCGTCGCGGAGCGCATCGAGCACGCGGGCCAGCGATGCGAGCTCGCGCAGCGGCACGAGCACATCGCGCGGATCTACCGCACGCGCCTTGCCGGGCACACCGACGCGCAGCGACACGGTCGTGAAAGCAGGCGACTGGGAGGACACCCGAGCCCCGTCGACGACCGCCAGCTCGAGCGCACCGTCGGGCCGGCGCTCCCAGCGGAGCCAGCGCTTGGCCTCCGGATGGGCGTCGAGCCAGATCTGCGCCAAATCATGCAAGAGCGCGAGGCCTTCGTCGGCCCGGAGCGCGATCCCGCGGACCGCAGCGACGTGGCCGGCCCGGTACACTCCATCGCGGATCTCGGCAGCGAGCTCGGTCACGATCTTCACGAACCCGGGGTCGAGGAACGCGGCGATCGGCGCCTCGATCCCGTTCGGTCGCGACGAGCCCGCCGCGAGCGTCGGGGAGAGCGCCAGAAAAGGCGACAGCGCGAGCGACGGCAGGCGCTCGCGCCACGCGGACGGCGGGCTCGGCGGCGCGACCTCGACGGGAGCGATCATGCCGCTCCGGAAGAGCCGCGCGACCAGATCGCCGGCGGGCGCGCTACCGAGATCGCGCTCGGGCAACAGCTCGAGGAACCGCCCGAGATCGCCACTCGCGATCTCGACTGTCCTGCCGTCGAGCTCCAGGGTGCACCGCACGCGCGGGTCGAGCGCGAGCTTGCGGTTCATCGCCTGCACGCCCTCATGCCCGCGACCAACGTCGCCCAGCGCCTCGCGGCCTCGGTCGCGCTCGCCTCGTTCTCCCCGTAGGTCAGCACTTGGTCGGCGATGAGGTCGAGCCGCTTGCGGAAGGGCAACGGTCGCGCGAGCTCGAGCGCACGCGCCCCACCCGCGGCGAAGCCGGGGCGGCGGGCCGTGAACGAGAGGCTGATCCGCGGCGACGTGGTCCGCCGGCTGGCCGTGCCCCCCCAGTGCAGCGCGTTGGCGCTCCAGGCGAGCACCGACCCGGCGCGGGTCGGGAGCGCCCGCGCGTGCTGCGGCTCGAACGCGTGCGACCTCAGATCGCCGGCGAAGCCCGGATCCAAGCAGGTAGGCACGATGTACATGCAGGCGTTCAGCGGGCCCGCGTCGGTGAGCGCGACCCAGAGGTTCATCATCGCGGGGAGCCCGTCGTCCCGCGTCACTGCGTCGTACCAGCCGCGATGGGGCGGCCAGCCGCGACCCGTGCCGGGCTCGCGGGCGTCCCCCGTCGCGATCGGATCGATCTTCCACGCCCAGAAGTCCTCGAGCACCTCGAACTCGTGTCCGAGCACCGCGGCGCAGAGCGGCGCGAGCCGCTCCAGGATCCTCCACGCGGCGTCGTAGACGAACACGAAGAGCGGATGCTCGCCGGCCCGCACGAGTCGATCGATGCCATACGCGAGCGCCCCGGCATCGGCGAGCGGCACGGCGCCCTCGAGCTCGACGTAGCCCTCCTCCACCATGTGCGGGCGTTGCTCGTGCCACCACCCGGCCGGGCGAAGCGCGTCCGGTGCTCCGCTCCCCGCAGCTGGCACGGGGACGAGCCCGTCCGAGATCGGGAGCGCAGGCGCGAGCGCCCTCCAGTGCTCGACGCTCTCGATCCGCTTCACGTACCCGTTCGAGTCCATCGCCGCCGGCCAAGGTTAGCCGGTCCAGAGCGCGCGAGCCCGTGTCGCACGCAACGCCGCGGCGCCAAGCGCAGGATCCGTCGCGCAGCGGCACACGGTGAGGACCCACACGCGCGCCCTCGCTGACCGCAAGATGACGGCGATCTTCGATCAGCAGGCGGCGCGGGCGGCCACGGAGCGAAGCCGGCGCGGGCCGCTGAGGGGCGTCACGCGCAGCGTTCGTGGAGAGGCTGCGGCGGCGCAGCCGCCCGCTCTTCGGAAGCCACGCCCGGACAGAGGGTTTGGCGGAGCGCCACCAGGTCATCGGCGAGGTGCTCGATCGCCCGGCGCAGCTCCGGCAGCTCGGCCGATGCGGTCGCCAGCTCGCCCTGTGCGCAGGCCTTCTCGAGCCTTCTCGCGCCCGCCGCGGCGGCCTCGGCACCGACGGTGGCCAGCGCGCCCGCGAGCCGGTGCGCGATCCCGGCGGCGCGGGCGCCCTCTCCGTCGCGCAGCGCGCGCCCGAGATCGTCGAGCGACCCCGGCGTCTCCGCGACGAAGATCTCGACCAGCTCGGAGAGAAGCGCCGGATCGTCTCCGGCGCACGCGAAGAGCCCCGATGGAGCGTCCCCGTCGCTGGGCGGCTGGGCCTTGGGACCAGTAGTGGTGGCCTCGATGGCGGCGAGCAGCAGCGCGGTGTCGATGGGCTTGGTCAGGTACTCGTCCATTCCCGCGCCGATGCAGCGCTCCCGATCGCCGTGCATGGCCTGCGCGGTGATCGCGATGACCGGTGTGCGAGGCGCCCCGTCGCGCTCCCGGCGTCGGAGCGCGCGCGTCGCCTCGAGACCGTCGACACCGGGCATCTGGACGTCCATGAGCACCACGTCGAACGAGCGGCGCGCGAGCGCGTCGAGCGCGGCGCGCCCATCCTCCACCGCGTGGACACGGTGCCCGGCGCGCTCCAGCGCGCGGGTCATGACGAGGCGGTTCACGGGGCTGTCCTCGGCCAAGAGCACGTCGCGGGGAACATGAGCGACCCGCGTCAGCGACGGAGGATCTTCCAAGAGCGCGCTGCTGTCGCGCCATGCCGACGCTCTCGGCGCCGACTCGACGTCGAGCCCGAACCGCGCGGTGAAGCGGAAGGTCGTGCCGCGGCCGACCTCGCTTTCGACGTCGATCTCGCCGCCCATCAGGGACACCAGCTGCCGGACGATCGACAGCCCGAGGCCCGTCCCGCCGTACCTGCGGGTGTCCGCCCCGTCCACCTGCGTGAACGCCTCGAAAATGGACTGCAGGTGGCTCGCCGGGATCCCGATGCCGGAGTCCTGGACCCAGAACTCGATCATGACGTGTCCATCCGTCCGGCGACCGGCGCGCGCCCCGACCTTGATGCCGCCGCGCTCGGTGAACTTCAGGGCGTTGCCGACCAGGTTCAGCATCACCTGCCTCAGGCGATCGGGATCGCCGACCACCTCGCCCGGCACTTCCGGCGCGAAGTCCAGCTCCAGCGCGATGCGGCGCTCGCGCGCACGCAGCGCCAGCGCGTCGAGCATGCCGCCGAGGGCGCCGCGGAGGTCGAACGCGACCGCGTCGAGCTCCAGCTTGCCGGCCTCGATGCGCGAGAAGTCGAGCACGTCGTCCACCAGCCGGAGCAGGCCCCTGGCCGAGCGGCGTGCCGTCTCCAGGTACTCGCGCTGCTCGCTGGTCAGCGGCGTGCCGAGCGCGAGGTCGAGCGCGCCGAGCACGCCGTTCATCGGGGTGCGCACCTCGTGGCTCATGTTCGCGAGGAACTCGCTCTTGGCCCGGGTCGCCGCCTCCGCCGTTTCCTTGGCGCGCACCAGAGACGTCTCGATCCGGCGCCGCTCGTCGATGCCCTGCATCTGCTCCACGAGCGTCGCCGGGCGCCCCGCGGCGTCGCGCATGGCGGAGACGGCGAGCGACGCCCAGACGATTCGGCCCTCTTTGTGCACGTACCGCTTCTCCAACTGACACGACGAGACCTCGCCGGCGAGGATGCGGCGCGTACACTCGGCCTCGCGCGCGACGTCTTCGGGCTCGGTGATCGAGGCGACGTCGGTCGCGAGCAGCTCGTCCTCGGCATAGCCGAGCAGATCGCACAGCGCCCGATTGACCTTGACGAGCCTGCCGTCGGGCGCGACCAGCGCCATGCCGATCGCGGCGTGCGAGAACGAGCTTTGGAAGAGCTCGCCGGCCTCGCGGAGCTCGTGCTGCATGCGCGACTCGGCGGTGATCTCGCGCAGCGCCCCGACCAGCGCGCGTCGGCCGGAGGGATCGCGGAAGCCGGCGAGCTTCGCCGCGATGACCCTATCGCCTTCCGCTCCAGGCAGGACGAGCTGTGTCGCGATCGCTTCGCGCGCCGGCGGTGCTCCGGGTCGGCTCGTCGACGGTGCCCGCGGGAACACGTCGTCGGCGCGGCGCCCGAGGATCTCGCCGCGGTGGCGCGCGAGAAGCCGACAGAACGCGTCATTGACGACCCGATAGCGGAGATCGTCGTTCATCACGAAGATCGGATCCGGGACCGCGTTGAGCACGTCGACGACGAGCTCGTGCGCGGCCGAGAGCTCGGAAGCTTTCGTCCCTTCCACCTCCAGGCGGCGGCGTGTGGCCAGGGCGATGAGGGACTGCGCCGTGACGACGCCGGCGACGAGCATCACGCGGCGGTGGGGCAGCGCGTGCGCGCCGGCGCCGGCGAGGACGGACAACGCCATCACATAGACGCTGTAGGCGGTGACGGTGCGCGGCGTGTCGGCCAGCCCGTTCGCGGCCGCAATCACGACGAAGGTCCCGGCGAGCCAGTCGCCCTCGAGATGATTGCGCGTCAGGAGGAGGAAGTAGTGGCCGGTGATCAACCAGACGACCGCGTTCTTCAGCACGCTCTGGCGGCGTGAAACCGTCGGCAAGTACGACGCTCCGAGGAGCGCGACACAGACGACCGCGACGGCGATCCGCTCCGCGACCGGGTCGACCCTCCGGGGGAACATGGCAGTGATCATGTGCCAGAGCGGGTAGGACAGAGCCCCCAGAAGGAGCACCGACCGCGGCGGGCCCGCTCCGAACGGGGTGCTCACGGCGAGCCCATGCGCGCGCCGTGACGGCGGCCCGCGAGCTTCGCCGTGAGTGCGGTCGGGAAGGAGGACGCGTGCGGCGCGAGCACGACGCAATCCCTACCCGTCGCCTTGGCCTTGTAGAGCGCCTCGTCGGCTGCGGCGACCATCGCCAGCGCGGTCTTCCGTGACGGGGCGAGCGCGGCGGCCCCGAAGCTCGCGGTGACCCGGACGGGCCCTTGCTCGGTGTCGATCGGCGCGCTGGAGATCGCCGCCCGCAAACGCTCGGCGACCAGGACCGCCTCGCGAGCAGGGCAGCAAGGCAGCAGGATGAGAAACTCCTCCCCCCCATACCGCCCCACGAGGTCGCCGGCGCGGAGCATCGCGGAGAGGCGCCGCGCCACTTCGCGGAGCACGGCGTCGCCGGCGACGTGGCCGTGCTCGTCATTGACGGCCTTGAAGCGGTCGACGTCGACCATCAGGACCGACAGCTCGGTGCGGTCCCGCAGCGCGCGAGCCAAATCCCGCTCGAGAGCGGGGATCAGGGCGCGACGGTTCATCACCTCGGTGAGCGGGTCGATCGTCGCCTGGCGTCGCAGCTCCTCCCGCGCCGCGACGAGATCCGACTGCAGGGCGAGCACGCGAGCGCCCGCCCGCAGCCTCGCTTGCAGCTCACGCTGGACGAAGGGCTTCACCACGTAGTCGTCGGCGCCCGCTTCGAGGCCGAGCACCACCTGGTCGACGGTGCTGTGAGAGGTCAGGAGGAGGATGTAGGTGTACTCCCCCTCCCGGGCACGCAAACGCCGGCACAGCTCGACGCCGTCGAGCCCGGGCATCCGCCAGTCGAGCAGGGCGAGGCGCGGCGCGTCGGGCTGCTGGAGGACCGCCCAGGCGGCGAGCCCATCCGCCACCATCACGACCTCGAAGCCCCACCGGCTCAGCGTGATCTCGAGCATCCGGCGCGAGAGCGGCTCGTCTTCCGCGATCAGGATGCGTTGCTTCTTGGATGGTGCCGGCATCTCCCACTGCATCGGCGAGAGCCGGCGCGCCTTGAGCGGCTCGACGCGATCCACTCGCCGGAAACGGGGCGGCTCAAGGTCGCGACGTCTCCGCCGTTGTTGCTGTGGTGCGAACCTCGTGCATCTTGCTCATCGGCGCGCTCATGGCGGGCACCCACACGGTGGCTGCGTACACGATCCGCGACGCCGCCGGCGCCCCCGTCCGTTGGGCGGCTCCGTCGGCGACCCTCGTGGTCGATCCGTCGCTCAAGAAGATCGAGCCGAGCGCTGCGGACGCGGTGCTCGCCGCGATCGACGCCTGGAGCGCCGTTCCCGACGCCTACGTCCCTGTGTTCGCGGTCGAGGAGGGCGATGCTGACGAGGTGGGGTATCACCGAGATCGCGCGAACCGAAGCACCATCCGCTTCGCGGCGGAGGGGTTCGAGCCCGCCGGGCACGCCCTCGCGGTCACCGTCCTCTCGTACGACGAGTCCGGTCGGATCGTCGATGCGGACATCGTAATCAATGGAGGCCCCACCCGTCGCTTCGCCCAGCTGCCACCCGGCGATCCTGCCGAGCTCGACGAGACCGATGGCGACCACGGCGATGGCGATGACGGCGACTACGCCGATCACGACGGCGGCCGGTACGACCTCCAGAGCATCCTCACGCACGAATTCGGGCACGTATTAGGGCTGGGCGAGGAGCCGGCCGTCGCCGAGGCGACGATGTTCCCCACGACGGCTCGCGGCGAGACGAAGAAGCGCGACCTCTCCGGCGACGACGAGGTGGGGCTATCGCTGCTCTACGCCGAGCCGTTCGAGGAGAGCGCCGGCGGGACGGCGGGTTGCTCCGTCGCGCCCGCGGGTGGCGGGGTGCCGTGGGCGCCGATCTTCGCGATGGCTGGCTCGGGGCTTTGGATCCTACGGGCTCGGCGCCCGCAAGCACGGGGACGGCACGTTCAGACGGAACGCCCGCAACGTATGACCCGCGCGAGCTCTCCCCTATGCGGCCGCAAGCACGGTGACGCTCGGCGACGCCAAATGTAAGCGCGATTGCAGGTTCATACTCGGCCGCGAGGGGCGCCAGCATCGACGCGGCCACCCTGGATCACACCGACCGGCGCGGCCAGTTCCGCCTAGGTTCGTCCCGCCACGGGGAGCTCGTCCGCGTCTGACGCGTCTTGCCCAACGCGCTCGTCGAGGCGATTGGGCGGTCGCGAGGAGCAAGCGTCGTTGCGGGGCAGGCGATCTGACGCGCGTGAACAGTTACCCCCCGACAACGCGTCCGGACCGTTGCGCCCGCAATCTCGGTGCGAGCGAGATGTCGCCCGCTGCGCTTTCATGGATGCGGATCGCGGTCGCCGCAGAGATCGGCCCACGTGCGGCCGACGGTCGTTGCCGTGATCGCGACCAGTGGCCATGGGTGCGTCATCGTCTCCGAATCCGCGATGACCCACCTTCCGCGGTCGTCCTTCCCGCCCAACAGAAACCAGCCGAAGAGGCGGTCCCCCTCGAAAATATCCCACGCGGATTCGCCCCGGCGGAGGAGCCGGAAGACTCTTCCGCCAATGGTTACCCGTCCGGCCTCGTATTCGATGGATGGGTCTGGCAAGCGAGCATTCCCTGTTCCCTCCCCGCAGGCCGGTCGAAGTCAGCTATCCCGCCGCGTCACGCGTCATCGCCACGCGGCAGATGACCTGCGTCGTCCAGGAGCACGGTGCATCCGTGTCGTCCACGGCATCGGCCGCTCGGTCGATACCCTCCTGAACGTCGCGGAGCATGGCCTCCGCGCTGCTTCGCGCGCATCGAAGCTCCTCGGCGACGAGATACGCGCGAACGGGATCCAGGGTTCGCTCGCCTATCAGCTCACGGGCCCCGCGCACCGCCGCAAGGAGACGTTGCACCTCGAGCTCGGTCTCTTGAAGGAGCTCACCCAGTTCACGCGCAGGTATCTCCACAGGAGCAGGATACCGAGGTCCACGAGGGACGCGATGTAGGCTTTGTGGACCGGCGTAGCCGAGGGTGCGGGGAGGTCATCATGCTGAGCGGACCGTGTCGGCGAGGCCACGCGCGCTTGCTTGGGCGGCGAATCCGCCCGTGGCGGACATCCATTCTCGCGTGAGCCGCCTCGCGTGCGTCCACACACTTCCATCGCACGGAGCCCTCCACCCGGGTTGCGGGGACGGAACACGATGGAAACCCACGAGCGAGCCGCATGTTGGTTTGACGCCGATGCGCAAACCGCCGTCACGGATTTCTGGGCGGTCTACGATCGAGAGTACGACGCGCTCCAGGCGGAGACGCTGCGTGTCGCCGCCGGCCACACGGCCTTCGGGCCGATCGTCGCGGCGATGTCGCCCGAGCAGATCCGCGAGCAGGACGAGGCGTCGCGCGCGCTCTTGGGCGCGGCGATGGCGGGCGACTGGGACCCCTACGAGGCCAACCTGAAGCTGCAGGGCTCCACCTACGCCGAGCTCGGCATCTCGTTCGCGGATTGGTACGACCTGGCGCACGTCTTCGCGCTGCAGCTCCTCCCGCGGATCGTCGCCGCTTACTCCGGTGAGCCGAGCCGGCTGTCGGGCGCCCTCGGCGCGATGCAGTCGTTCGTCGATCGCGCGATGTCGGTGATCGCCCAGGAGTACATCGACACGAAATCCAGGCTCCTCGTGGTGCAGCAGCAGCTCGCCGAGGAGCGCGCGCGAGAGCTGGCGAGGTCGGAGGAGGCGCTGCGGCGCCAGACGCGCGTGCTCGAGTCGGTCCTCGACAGCATGCGCGACGGGATCATCGTGTGCGACGAGGGAGGGCATCCGATCATCGTGAATCGCGCCGCCGAGCAAATGGGCGCGACGCCTGGCGACGCCGCGGAGGCGGTCACGTTTCTCGTGCCGGGTGGGGCGCAGCTTCCCCGCGAGGAGACACCGCTCGCGCGCGCCATCCGCGGCGAAGCCTCGGACGACGTCGAGCTCCTCGTGAAGGCGCCGAAATATCCCGAGGGGGCGGTCTTCCTCGCCGACGGTCGGCCGCTGCGCGATGCCGACGGCACGCTCAAGGGCGGGCTCGTGGCGTTCCGCGACGTCACCGAGCGGCGGCGGCTGGAGGAGATGCAGGCCCGGAGCGCCCAGCTCGAGGCCCAGAACCGCCGGATCCACGAGGCGAACCGGCTCAAGAGCGAGTTCCTCGCGAACATGTCGCACGAGCTGCGCACGCCGCTGAACGCGATCATCGGGTTCGCGGAGCTGATGCACGGCGGCAAGGTCGGACCGGTCTCGGCCGAGCACAAGGAGTACCTCGGCGACATCCTCGCGAGCGGCGCCCACCTGCTCCAGCTCATCAACGATGTGCTCGACCTCGCCAAGGTGGAGTCGGGCAAGCTCGAGTTCCGGCCGCAGCCCGTCGACGTCGCGCGGCTCGTCGCCGAGGTCGTGGGGATGATGCGGACGAGCGCGGCCGCCAAGCGCCTGCGGATCGAGGTCGCCGTCGATCCGGCGCTCGGCCCGGTGGTGCTCGACCCGGCGCGTCTGAAGCAGGTGCTCTACAACTTCCTCTCCAACGCGCTGAAGTTCACCGGCGAAGGAGGCCACGTCGCCGTTCGCGCTCGGCGGGAGGGGAGCGACACCTTCCGCGTCGAGGTCGAGGACGACGGCATCGGCATCTCCGAGGCCGATCTCGGCCGCTTGTTCGTCGAGTTCCAGCAGCTCGACGCGGGGGCGTCGAAGAGGCACGCGGGCACGGGCTTGGGGCTCGCCCTGACCAAGCGGCTGGTCGAGGCGCAGGGCGGCTCCGTCGGGGTGCGCAGCGACGCCGGCCGCGGCAGCACGTTCCACGCGGTGCTCCCCACCGGGAAGCAGGAGCACCTGCCGCCTCTCCCCAGGCTCTCCTCCCGCTCTCCGGGGGAGCGGCCCTCGGTCCTCGTCATCGAGGACAATCCGCGGGACCGGGAGCTCCTCGTGCGCACGCTCGACGGCGCCGGGTACGCGGTGGAGATCGCGGCGACGGGCGCCGAGGCGATCCGGCTCTGCCACGAGCGCGTGTTCGACGCGATCACGCTGGATCTGCTGCTGCCCGACATGAACGGGCTCGACGTGCTCGCCGCGATCCGGGTCGAGGGACGGAGCCGCAGAGCCCGGGTCATCGTGGTCACCGTGGTCGCCGAGAAAGGCGCCGTCGCGGGGTTCGCGGTGGACGACGTCCTGCCCAAGCCGGTCGACGGTCCCACGCTGCTGAACGCGCTCGAGCGCGCCGGCGTTTCGAAGACGCGGTCGGGGCTCGTGCTCGTCGTCGACGACGACCCCGGATCGCTCCGCCTGATGGAGGCCGCGCTCACGCAGCTCGGCTACCGCGCGCTCTGCGTGGGTGATGGGGAGAGCGCGCTGGCCGCGATCGCGACCACGCCCCCGCTCGCGGTCGTCCTCGATCTGCTCATGCCCCGCATGGACGGCTTCCAGTTCCTGGAGCGCCTGCGTCGCAGCGAAGGCCACCCGAGCGTCCCCGTGATCGTCTGGACCGTGAAGGACCTCAGCGGCGCGGAGCTCCTGCACCTGCATCAATCCGCGCAGGCCGTGGTCCAGAAGGGGAACGGCGGGACCGCCGTGCTCGTCGAGCAGCTCCAGCTCCTCGTGGGACGGCGCGGCGCGACGACGCGCACGACGGGGGCCGAGCCGTGACGGGCCAACGCATCCTGGTGGTGGACGACAGCCCGTTGAACCTGAAGCTCGCGCGCGTGCTGCTCACCACGGAGGGCTACGACGTGCGCACCGCGCGGGACGCGCGCGAGGCGCTCGACGAGATCCAGCGCTGCCAGCCGCGCGTCATCCTCATGGACGTCCAGCTGCCGGACACCGACGGCCTCACGCTGACGCGGCGGCTGAAGGAGGATCCCGCGACGGCCCACATCCCGGTCATCGCGGTCACCGCGTACGCGATGAAGGGCGACGAGGAGCGGGCCCGCGAGGCGGGCTGCGACGGGTACGTCACCAAACCCATCGACACGCGCGCGCTCGCCGGGCTGCTCGCCGAGGTGCTCCGCGGCGGGGCGTCCGAGCCATGAGATCGCGCACCGTCCTCGCGGTGGAGGACAACCCGATCACGCGCAAGATGGTGCGCGTCACCCTCGAGAGCGAGGGCTACCGCGTGCTCGAGGCAGGCTCCGGTCGCGAAGCGATCCGGCTGATGCGCGACGACCGGCCCGATCTCGTGCTTCAGGACTTGATCCTCCCCGACATGGATGGGTTCGCCGTGCTCGCGGAGCTCCGGGCTCTCCCAGGGGCCGCGGAGGTCCCGATCCTCGCGTTCTCCGGCCTGCTCTCGCAGCTCGAGGAGGCCCGCGTCTCGGCGGCCGCGTTCGACGACGTCCTCGCCAAGCCCGTCGAGCCGTCCCGGCTCGTGCAGGTCGTGCGCGCGCACCTCCCGCCGCCGGGCGACGGCTCCGAGCGCTTCGGGGAAGGCCTGCGGCTCGTGGTGGCCGACGACGATCCGGTGCAGCTCAAGCTGGCGTGCCTTCGTCTGGGGCACCTCGGCTTCGAGGTGGTCCCCGCGTGCGATGGCCGGCGAGCCCTCGAGCAAGCCCGCGCGGTGCGGCCGGACGCCGTGGTGACGGACGTCCTGATGCCCGACGTCGATGGTTTCGAGCTTTGCCACGCGCTGCGCCGTGATCCGGACCTCGGAGCCATACCCGTCATCTTGATCACCTCGAGCTACCTGGAGCAGGCCGATCGCGACCTGGCCCGCGGCGCGGGGGCATCGGCGTTCGTCGTGCGCACGCCGGATCTCGCGGAGCTCCATGAGGCGCTGCGGCTCGTCGTGCGGCGCGCGGCGGCGCCGCGCCAGCCGCCGGATTCGACGCACCCCGACATCGAGGTGGAGCGCGTCCGCCGCGTCGCGCGGCAGCTCGATCGCCAGGTGCAGCGCAACCTGGGGCTCGCGCAGCGCTGCACCATCCTCACCGCGGAGCTCACGGTCATCTCCGGGCTCTCGAGCGCGCTGGCGCGCTCCGGGGGCATCGACGCGGCGCTCTCGGACATGCTCGCGATGTGCCTCGACGCGGCCGGCGCGTCGCGCGGCGCCATCTACGTGCGTGAGCCCGACGGCACCGTCGCGGTCCGCGCGCTGCACGGCTTCCAGCCGCGGGACGTCGAGCGCTTCTTCGGGTCGGCCGAGCTGCTCGACGGCGTCCTCGAGTCGGGCGAGATGCTGGAAGGCGCAACGCCGTTCGGCGAGCTCTGCACGCGCTTGGGCGGCCCGTTCCTGTTGGCGCCGTTCGGCGCCGAGAGCGGCCGCCGAGGTGCGCTCCTGCTCGCGGGGCGCCCCGAAAACGTGACCGCCGAAGACTGGCGCCTGTTCGCGACGGCCGTCGCCGGCCAGATGGCCGTCGGGATCGAGCTCGCGCGCGCGTTCTCCGAGCTCGCGACCTCGGAGCGGCGCCAGCGCGTGCTGATGGAGCGCGCGAACGACGCCATCTTCGTCACACGCGCCGCCGGCGAGATTACGGACGCGAACCGAGCCGCGGAGCGGCTGCTCCGGCTGCCGGCCCCGGAGATCGTGGGCAGGCGACTCGGCGATTTCCGGCCTCGGGATGAACAGGACGCCGCGGCGGGGTCCCTGCGCGCGCTCACCGTGGTGCGGGCAGACGACACCGAGGTGCCGGTCGAGATCTCGGTCTCGCGCGCCGATCTCGGTCCCGAGCCGGTCGACATCTGGATCGTTCGCGACGTCACCGAGCGCGAGGTTCTCTCGAAGCGCCTCCGCGAGGTGCAGAAGATGGAGGCCATGGGCCACCTCGCCGCGGGCCTCGCGCACGACTTCAACAATCTGCTCGGCGTGATCATCCTGAGCGCCGAATGCCTGCTCGACGGCAGCGCGCAGGGGGATCCTCGGAGGGAGGAGATCGTCGAGATCCGTGCGGCGGCCGGGCGAGGGACGGCGCTGACGCAGCAGCTCCTGGCGTTCGGGCGCCAGCGCACGTCCCAACCCCGCGACTTCGACCTGCACGCCGCGATCCGCGACGCGAGCCGGATGCTGCGCCGGGTGGCGGGCACGGGGGTGCGGCTCGAGCTCGACCTCGCCGCGCCGTCCAGCTGGGTGCGCGCCGATCCCGGAGAGATCGAGCAGGCGCTGCTGAACCTGGCGGTGAACGCACGAGATGCGATGCCTCGGGGCGGGACGCTGCGCATCGCGACCTCCACCGTCGAGCTCGCCGCGGCGGGTCGAGGCCGCCTCGGAGCCGCCGGCGGCAGTTACGTGGTGCTCGCCGTCTCGGACACGGGCACCGGCATCGACGCCGCCACCCTCGATCGGGTGTTCGAGCCGTTCTTCACGACGAAGTCGCCCGGCAAAGGGACGGGGCTCGGCTTGGCGACGGTCTACCGCGTCATGCAGGAGGCGGCGGGGGACATCGAGGTGGAGAGCGATCTCGGTCGCGGGACCACGTTCCGCCTCTACTTCCCCGGAGCGCACCGGGCATAGGCGTCGGCTCGCCGCCTCTCAAGTCAGGCGCTCGAGCGCCGATGATCATCGCACGCGGAGACGACGGCGAACGCCGCCCTCGCCCGCAACAGAGCGCGCCTCGTCGGGGCGTCGGAGCTCACCCACTCGCAAGGAGGTTCCCATGCGTGCCCGTCACTCGTGTCTGCTCGGCTTCCCCCTGATCCTCCTCGCCGGCGGCTGCCTCTCGAGCGCGTCCGGCGGCCCGAGCGCCGGAAGCGGTTCTGCCGAGCCGGATCTCGAGCACGACGGACCCGACGCGGACGAGGCCGCGCCGCTGAAGCTCCTCGCCAGCGGGCAGCGCGCGGGCACGCCCCTCGCGCCGACGCTCTACGAGCACCTCACCGAGGTCGTCCCCACCGTCCAGCCGAGCAGCCCGCCCGCGACGTTCAGCAACGACACCTGCTCCGGCGCGGAGGCCATCACGCTCGATCTCCAGGGCACCTCGACGGCGTCGATCGCGGGCAGCACCGTCGGCGCCGCCGACGACTACACCGGCTGGTGCTCGGACGCCGGCGGCCCCGACCGCGTCTACCAGCTCACGCTCATGCAGGACGGCGTGCTCTCCCTGGCCGTCTCGGGCTCGAACGGCCTCGTGCCGACGATGACGATCCGCAAGGCCGACTGCGAGCAGGGCGACTGGTGGGACTACTGCATCGACACGAGCTTCTGGAACGGCCGGCTGCCCACCCAGCCGTTCGCCGCCGGCACCTACTGGATCCTCATCGACTCCGAGGGCGGCACCGCGGGCGACTACATCCTCTCCGCGCGGCTCAATGGGGACTCCTGCGGCGACGGGATCATCAGCGGCGCCGAGCAGTGCGACGACACGAACGAGACCAGCGGCGACGGCTGCTCGGGGTGCCAGTTCGAGGAGGCTCCGGCGTCGCTGGACCAGTGCGACGGCGAGCAGCACGCCCTCGGCGCCGGCGCCCAGAACGAGCTCAGCCTGACCGGCACGAACACCGGCTACAAGGACGACTACTCCGGCTCCTGCTCCTGGGAGGTCGGCGGCCGCGACCGCGTCTTCCACATCGTCCCCCAGAGCTCGGGCACGATGACGGCGAGGGTCGGCGACGACGCCTTCGGCAACTCCGCGTGCGTCGCGATGTCGAGCAAGGCGTGCTGGGATCACGTGGTCTACATCCGTAAGGGCTCCTGCGCCTCGATCGACCCGCTCGACGAGCTCGACTGCGCCGACAGCAACGATTGGACCGCCACCGAGGAGGTGACCGCCGAGGTCACCGCGGGCGCCGACTACTGGGTCATCGTCGATGGCTACGACGCGAGCGCCTACAGCTTCGGCGACTTCATCCTGAAGGTGACGCTCCAGTAGACGCCCTCCCGCCAACCACCGCGAGGCGCAGTTTTCCGCGCCATGCCACCCGCGGCATGGCGGACGTCAACTCGAGAGCTGCGCCACCCTCAAGTCGACCCCGAGACGGTCGTTGAAAAATCCATGAGCAGCAAGGCGATCGGGCTCCCGTTCCACCCACAGTCCTTCGAGCCGCGCGTGACACCACGCGCGGACCTGTCGGTCGAGGTCTCCCTCCGGAGCGAGCACAACTTTTTCACCGGGCGCGCCGAGAACATCTCCGAGGGCGGCGTGTTCGTCGCGACCCGCGCCCTCCTTCCCATCGGGACCGACGTATCGGTGGAGGTCCGCCTCAAGGACGTCGAGCGATCGATCACCGCGGCCTGCGTCGTGCGTTGGGTGCGGATGGACGGGGACGCCAGCGACGTGCCCGCCGGCATGGGCCTCATGTTCGTGGCCATCTCGGAAGATGACATTTCCGTCATCCGAGCGTTCGTGGACAGCAGAAACCCGATCTTCTGGGAATGACGGCCGGGCTCCGCAGCGACGCCGCACGATCACGCCGACCCCAGCGCGGGGAGCAGGCAGCGACCGCGCGGCCTTCGCGCGATCGGCGGCGGTCCGCCGCCGTCTGCCGATCGGCGCGGACCAAGGGTCAATCTGACCCGGAGAGGGTCAGGCCGACCCGCTATCACCGACCTCGGCCCGCTCGGGCTCGCCGGATTCGCGCGCTTCCCTGAGTCGGGGGAGCGATGCCGCGCGGCACGGAAGTTGTTCTGCGCTTCGGGGCCGGCTGCCTGCACGGATGCGAGGCGCGGCTCAAGACCTGAAGGCTCCGACGCGCCCCGGCGCGAACAGGAGCGGTGTGCCTGGAGCAGCCCTGCTCCGAGAGGTGGGACCATGAACGAGCACGCACGAGAGAGCCAGCCGCTGCCGCGCGAGATCGCCGTCCGCTTCATCCCCGTCATCCGCAGGATCGCGAGCCGGCTCGCGACCCGCCTGCCGAGGCACATCGGCGTGGACGACCTGACCGGCGCGGGCTTCATCGGCCTCGTCGACGCGTATCGCCGTTTCGATCCCTCGGTCGGCAAGGCGTTCGAAACGTTCGCCGAGTTCCGCATCCGCGGCGCGATGCTGGACGAGCTCCGGCAATACGACCCGCTCTCCCGGGACCTGCGCAAGCACGTGAAGCGCGCCGGCGCGGCGACGGCGCAGCTGCACGCGCAGCTCGGGCGCGCGCCGCGCGAGGACGAGCTCGCGCGCGAGCTCGGGCTCCCGATCGAGCAGCTCCGGACCTACGCCGCCAGGGCGGAGGTGGGCCAGAGCGTGAGCCTCGACGCCGGCGCCGAGGATGGCGAGCCGCAGACCGAGGTGGGCGACGCGAAGTCGCTGCCGGCGGACGAGCAGCTCCAGGAGAGCCGCGCGAGGCGCAAGCTCGAGATCGCCCTCGAGGCGCTCCCGCCCCGGCTGCGACAGATCCTGGACCTCTACCACGGCGACGATCTCACGCTCCGCGCCATCGGCGGGATCCTCGGGATCACCGAGTCGCGCGTCTCTCAGCTCCACTCCGAGGCGGTGCGGCGGCTGAAGGAGCGGTGCGCGTCCACCTGGCCCGCGCCGGTTGCGGCCCGTGCGCCCTTCGCCGCGCACGCGCGATCGCGGGCGCGCCCGCGCCGCACGGAGCCCGCCGGGGACGTGCCCTGCATCGCTGCGCCGCCGCGGTGACGGCCGAGAACTGGGCAAGCACCGACCGCAACCACGGGGAGACCTCGTGCAGCGTTCCCATGTGTCCAGCGCCTCGCAGGTGCCACGCTGCAGGCGGTCGAGCGGACCGGTCGCTGAGCACTAGCTCGCCAGCGGCGACGCACTGCTCCGGAGCACGTCGGCCGTCACCACGCGTGCACGCGACAAGCCCCACGGACGTGCTGCCATCGCGTCGGTAGGAGCACGCCGACTTCGAGCCCGGCCCAGCTCGCCACAAGTGAGCCCGAGTCTGCGGGTGGCGTACCCCTGGCTCCCCACCGGGAGCGGACTGGGGAGCCAGGGGCCGCCGGCGCCCGCAGGAGGATGGCGCGGCCCCACCACACCACGGCGGTCGCGATGCTGGCAGGCGTGCGCTCCCTGGACACCGCATCGGGACGAGCCCGGCCACTGATCGCACCCACCGCCGTGCCTCGAGCGGCTCGCTCTTCTGCGGGATCGGCGCGGGCCACCGCGCTCTCGCGCGAGGAGGGCTGCGCCTTCCCGCGCGAAAGTGGCGGGCTTCTCTGGCACTCGACAGCGTCTGACGGCCGCCCCGCTCGTGCCTCGCGACGGCGCTCAAGGTCGCCGCCGACCCGCCGATGACCACCCCATGACGACCGACGCCGAACGGACCCTTCGCACCGAGTTCCCGATCCTGCTGGTGATCGACGCGACGAGAGAGCTTCTCGCCCACTGCCGAGAGGCCGCCACGCATGCCGGCCTACTCCTGCGCCTTGCCGACGCCGCCTCCGCCCCCGCGCTCGCGAAGGGCAGGCGCATCGCCGCGATCGTCGTTCCGGAGAACGCGTTTTGGCCGGCAGCCGTCGAGCTCGACTTGCTGGCGGCCGAGACGAACGCCCACCTCATCCCCGTCGCGAACGACGTCAGCAGGGACGAGCTCGAGGGGCTCGTGGCGGCGGCATGCTGACTTTTGCAGCGCCCCTCGTGCGTTCGAGCAAGCCGGGTTGGTGGATCTTCTACGTCGCCCCGGGGCTCGAGCTCGAGGTCGTCGCGCGAGAGCACGCTGCGGTTGCGTTCTGGTCGTGGCACGGCCGGATGGTGACCGACATCGCCTTCGGCGAGGCGTAGCGCTCGAGGACGGCCGCTGGACCAGTTCCGGTCGAGCCCGATGGGAGCGCGGCGCCGTACCTGCGAGCCTGGCGCGCATGAGCTCCATCGCGATGCACATCGCTCCGCACCTCAACCCCCAGCCGACATCGACACCTCGGACCGTGCTTGTCGTCGACGACGAGAAGGACATCCGGGACGCGATCGCGGAGCTGTTGCAGCAGCAAGGCCTTCACGTCCGGACGGCGGGTGGTGGCGCGGAGGCGCTCTCGATTCTCTCCGAGGCGCCACCGCCCGATGCGATCGTTCTCGATCTGATGATGCCGTTCGTCTCCGGCCTGCACGTGCTCGCCGCGATGACATGCCGAGAGGAGCTGCGCCGCGTGCCGCGCGTGATCGTCTCGGCCATGCCCATCCCGGCGCACCTCGCTGCCGAACCGCTGAACCGGATCCTCCGGAAGCCCTTCGACGCCGACCGACTGCTCGCCGAGATCCGCGAGGCACTCAGACCAGCGCGGTAGCGTTCCGCGCGTGGGATCGCTCAGGCGCCCGGCAACTCGAACCAGAAGGTCGATCGAGAGCCCTCCGCCGAGACGACGCCGGCCTCGCCGCCGTGCGCCTCCGCCAGCCGCTTCCCGGTCGCGAGCCCCAGGCCGAGGCCGGGCTGCCGCGTGTCCGGGCCGCGGGTGTACGGATGGAAGAGTGTGGGGAGGACGCTCGCGGGGATCACCAACAGAACATAGGCGACTGTGTGCGCAGGGTCGGCTCGGTGTCGGCGTCCATGGCGTGGCCATCGGCGGGGCTCGACCGAGCTCGACATGCGAAGCGTTCGGCTCCGCGCGCGATTGCGAGTCGGTCGCGTTCTGCCGATGCCCGCTGGCGTCAGCCGCGGATCGGGCGAGCGCCGGTCGCGGCGGGCCCCAGCACCTCGCGGACCTTTCGGCCGAGCAGGTCCGGGGTGATCGGCTTTTGCAGGAACGCCGCCCCGGAGTCGAGGATACCGTGATGGACCACGGCCTCGCCCGTGTAGCCCGACATGAAGAGGACCTTCATCTCCGGGCGTAGCGCCGTGAGCCGCTCGGCGAGCTGAGGGCCGCTGATCAGCGGGAGCACGACATCGGTGAGGAGCAGATCGATCCGCGCCTGCTGCTCGCAGATCAAGAGCGCCTCTCCGCCGTTCGGTGCGTCGAGGACGCGGTAGCCGCTGCGTCGCAGCATGCCGCGCGCGACGGCTCGCACCTGCGGGTCGTCCTCGACGAGGAGGATCGTCTCGGTGCCCTGCGTGGACAAGACCGGCGGCGCCTGCGACGGGAGCAGCTCCGCGCCGTGCTCGACTCGGGGGAAGTAGACCTTGAACGTCGCCCCCCGGCCCGGCTCGCTGTAGACCCAGACGTGACCGCCGCTCTGCTGGACGATCCCGAACACGGTCGACAGCCCGAGGCCGGTGCCCTTCGCCTTGTCCTTGGTGGTGAAGAAGGGCTCGAAGATCCGCGCCATCGTGGCCGCATCCATGCCGGTGCCGGTGTCGCTGACCGCGAGCATCACGTATCGCCCGGGCGCGACCCCAAGGTGCTCGCGGACGTAAGCCTCGTCGAGCCGGACGTTCGCCGTCTCGATGGTGAGCTTGCCGCCCGACGGCATCGCGTCGCGAGCGTTCACGACGAGATTCATGAGCACCTGCTCGATCTGCCCGGGATCCGCCTTCACCTTGCCGAGGGCGGACGACGGCATCATCGCCAGGTCGACGTCCGCGCCGAGGACGCGGGACAGGATCTTCTCCATGCCGGCGAGGACCCCGTTGAGATCGAGGATCCTCGGCTCGAGCACCTGCTGCCGGCTGAGCGTGAGGAGCTGCCGGGTGAGATCGGCGGCGCGCTTCCCGGCTTTGTTCACCTCCTCGACGTCGGCGCGCAGCGGCTCGTCGAGCCTCAGGTCAGAAAGAATGATCTGCGTGTAGCTGAGGATCACGGAGAGGAGGTTGTTGAAGTCGTGCGCGACGCCGCCGGCGAGCCGGCCAATCGCCTCCATCTTCTGGGCATGCAGCAGCTGCTCCTCGGTTCGGCGCAGCGCCTCCCGCGAACGCTTCGTCTCGGTGATGTCGAGCGACAGGATGCACACGCCCTCCGGCACCGGCACGAAGCGGAGCTCGAACCAGCCCTTGGACCCGTCCGGCAAGGCGAACTCGTTCTCCATGCGATCGTGGAGGCGCTGCGCCATGCACCTTCGCAGGACGGCGAACATCGGGGTGTCGTCGATGCCCGGGTAGCACTCCATCATGGTACGGCCGACGAGCTGCTCTTTCGTGACTTGGCCGTGGCCGGCGACGGTGTCGTTGGCGTAGAGGTACCGCCAGTCGAAGCTGATGACCTGGCAGCCCTCGAGGAGGCTATCCAGGACTCCGCGCGCGAGCCTGTCGTTTCCAGCAAGCTCTCGGTCCGTGGTCTCCACCGTTCCCCTCCGTCGCAGCAAGTGGCGGGCCAGAGTGTCGGATACGTGATTTTGAGGACTTGCGGAGCAAAGCCGGTCAGGGGACGCCCGGATCCGACCGCTGGGTGCCCGGATTCGACCAGATCCTCGCGCGCGTGGGCTCTCCAAGCGAATTGACCCAACCCAAGCGAAGCGGCGGGCGGGTGTCCGACCGGCGCGAGCCGGCCGGCAATTGCGCGGGGGTTTGGGGGCGGAGCCCCCAAGTTGGAAGCAATTGGCAGCTGAGGATACGCAGTCGGCTACCGAGGTGAGGGCGACGGGAGCGGGGCCGGGATCCGGCGGCGACTCCTCGCCGCGCGGCGCGACGCGATCGAGGCTGCACGCTTCGCCCCGGCGCCCCGAAGCGGTTGCGTCTTGCGCACCCGGCGCAAAACCTGCGGCCGCCGCCTGATCGTGCCCGTCGCGTCGGTGCAAAATCCGCGAATCGCTCGCGCCGAGCCGTCGGCACGCCGGCTGCTTTGGGGCGGCCACACGATGACGAGGTGGAGGGGACATGGTTGCGAGCTGGGGTGAGGGTCTGTTCGAGCACTTGCCTGACGCAGTGCTCATCACGGGCGATGATCGCCGCTGTTGCGACGCCAACCTGGCCGCGAGCCGCCTCCTCGGGGTGCCGCGCGAGGACATCGTCGGGCGCCGCATCGACGATCTCGCGGAGCCGATGGCGGGCTTCGACTGGGAGAAGGCATGGCGGACGTTCCTGCGCCACGGAGTGCAGGACGGCGACCTCCTGATCCGCCGCGCCGACGGCGAGGTGCGGACGGTGGAGTACCGGGCGGTCGCGAGCATCGTGCCTGGGCGCCATTTGGCATGCATGCGCGACATCACCGAGGAGCAGCAGATCGATCACCGCCTTGCAGAGCGCAACCTCCTTCGGGCAATCGTCGACAACGCACCGGTGGGGATCGCGGTGCAATCCAGCCCGAACCTCGCCTACGAATTCGTCAACCCTGCGGGGCGCGCCATGTTCCCGGAGCTGTCGCTCCGAGGCAAGACGCCATCCGAGGTGTTTCCAGACGTACCGCCCGAGATGGATCTGAGCCGCCTCACGCTCCTCGATGGCAAGCTGAGGATGGTCGTCGACAAGCCCTTTCCAATCCGCCGGCGGCCCGACTCTCCCCCAGAGCAGGCCTATCTGACCGCGAGCTACGTCCCGCTCCGCTCCACGACCGGCGAGGTCGAGGCCGTGCTCGACATCTTCTACGAAACGACGGAGCAGGTGGTCGCGCGCCGGCAACTCGAGGCGCTCGCCGAAGAGCGCGCCGAGCTCCTCCGGCGCGCGCAGAGCGAGCTCGAGGAGAGGCGGCGCACCGAGCATGCGCTGGCCGCAGCGGAAGAGCAGCTCCGCCATGCCCAGAAGATGGAGGCCGTCGGCCGCCTCGCCGCCGGGATAGCCCACGACTTCAACAACGTCTTGTCGGTCGTGCTGAGCTACGCCTCGATGCTGATGCAGGACCTGGCGCAGGCCGATCCGATGCGCGCTGACCTCGAAGAGATGAAGCTGGCGGCGGAGCGAGCGGTGGACCTGACGCGCCAGCTGTTGGCGTTCAGCCGCCAGCAGGTGCTCCAGCCGAGGTTGGTCGACCTCAGCGAATTCGTGGAGCGCATGGCGCGCGTGCTGCGCCGTCTGGTCGGCGAGAGCGTGGCGATCTCGATCATCCCCTCGCGCGATCCGGTCTGGGTCAACGTGGACGTCGGGCAGATCGAGCAGGTGATCATGAACGTCGTCGTCAACGCGAGGGACGCGATGGCCGATGGAGGACACCTCACGGTCGAGACGGCGACCGTCGATCTCGGGGTCGAGTACGCGAGTCACCACGCGGGCGTACAACCGGGGCGCTACGCGTTGTTGGCCATCAGCGACACCGGCGCGGGGATGGACAAGGAGACGGTGGCGCACATCTTCGAGCCTTTCTTCACGACCAAGGAGAAAGGGAAGGGCACCGGCCTCGGGCTGTCGACCGTCTTCGGGATCGTCAAGCAGAGCCAGGGGCACCTGTCCGTGTGCTCCGAACCCGGTCGGGGGACGACGTTCAAGATCTACCTCCCGCGGACCAACGAAGTGGACGTGAGGCCGAGCGCGCCGCAGACGGCCTCGCCGCCGTCCCTCCGAGGCAGCGAGACCGTGCTGCTCGTCGAGGACGAGGACTCGTTGCGCGTACTCGCGAGGGGGATCCTCTCGCGCAGCGGTCACGCGGTGCTCGACGCGGCCAACGCCGGTGAGGCGCTCCTGCTCGCGGAACGGCACCCGGGCGAGATCCACCTCCTCTTGACGGATTTGGTGATGCCGATGATGAGCGGTCGCGAGCTCGCCGATCGGCTCTCGACGATCCGGCCGGACATGAGGGTGCTCTACATGTCGGGCTACACCGACAACAGCATCGGTCACGATGGCGTGCTCGATCCCGGCGTCTGCTTCCTCGAGAAGCCGCTCACGCCGGAGAAGCTCATGCGCAAGGTCCGCGAAGTGCTTTCAGCGGCCGACAGCGCGGTAGTGCACTGAAAAGCCGTCTCGAGGAGCTCTCGCCGGGGCCGCCCGCCCCGGCGAGCGGCGTATGCTCCGCGACGTTCCATCACGGATCGGCGGCCGCTACGCGGTTCCGACCCGCGCGCTTCGCGAGGTAGAGCCGGCGATCAGCGACCCCGACCAGCGCCTCGGCGGTGCGCTCGCTGCAGCAGTCGATCGCTGCGCATCCGACCGAGATGGTGACCGGGACGAACGCGCCCTCGAAGATCGCCGCGGCGCCTGCGATGGCGCCACGCAGCCTTTCGCCGGCGCGCGCCGCGCCCGTCCGGTCGACCCCGCGCAGGATGACCGCGAACTCCTCCCCACCGTAGCGGGCGAAGACGTCCTCGGCCCGCAGGCGGCTCGAGACGGCACCGGCGACGTAGCGCAGCACCGCGTCGCCGGCGCGGTGGCCGTGGGTGTCGTTGACCTTCTTGAAGTGGTCCAGGTCGAAGAGCAAGAGGGCGAGCAGCGTGCCGTGGCGAATGGCGTAGGCGACCTCGCTGCGCAGGCGCTCGTCGAAGTGGCCCCGGTTGTAGGCGCCGGTGAGCAAGTCGCGGACGCTCGACTCGTACAGGCGCGAGAGCAGCGCTTGGTGCTCCTCGTGCATGAGCGAGAAGCGGAAGGTCGCGCGGCGCCCGATCGTCACGAGATCGCCGTCGCGCAGGATGCTCCGCGAGCACGGTGCGCCGTGGACCGCCGTGCCGTTGCGCGATCCCAGATCGACCAGCACCCAGTCGGCGCCTTCGCGCCGGATCTCCGCGTGCAGTCGGCTGACATCGTCGTCCTCGACACGGACGTCCACGTCGCGGCCGCGCCCGAGACGCAGCGGCCCGCGCAGCTCGATCGCCCTCCCCGCCGAGGGCCCGTCGAGGGGCATCAGAGCCGCACGCCGGCCGGCCGCGCTTCGGACCAGGGGTGCGGGCGGGGGGCAAACCGGCGTCGGCCGGTCGTCGGGCTCGTTCGGCCCGGGCTGTACACTCGCCAGGGGCTCCGCGGCGCCGGGCGCACTCGACGATCGTGGCCGCACCGCGCGCAGAGCCGGAGCGGTCGGCTTGCTGTCGGCGAGCAACAGCCGTCTCTCGCCAGAGCCCGCGGCAAGCGCGGGACCGTGTTCGGGGCGGATGGAGGCGCACCGGGTCATTGCTCGGATCATCGGCCGGTGTCGGAAGCCCTTGAGCCCGGTCCGCTGCTCGCGGCACAGGCCCCGCCCGGCCGGCCATGACCGCCAAGGCGAGGCGGGGGATCGGGCTCAAGGTCGGCGTCGGCCAGCCGATGCCACATCCATGAAGAAACTCTCGGCGATCCGTTCCAGCAGCGCGGTCGTTCTGTCGTTGGCTCTGTCGTCGCTCGCGACCCCTGGGTACGCCAAGCTCCCCGACGCGGTCACCCCCCCGAAGCGCGGGGCCGTGATCGTCGACGGCGAGGGCGCGGAGCTCCGGGGATCAGGCGCCTCGTCGTGGCTGCCGGGTTTGCCGGGCGCGCGCTTGGGACCGCGGGCCCAGGTGAGGAGCGGCGATGTGCCGGTCTCGCTGCTCCTGCCGGGAGGCGCTCTCGTTCACCTCGGTCCCCACTCGGCCGTCCAGCTCGCTGGGACGGCGGACGTCGTCCTCGGCTTCGAAGGCAAGGTCGCGGCCCAGCGGATCGAGCTGCGCGGCGGTGAGATCCAGGTGGAGGTGCCCGCAGCCAAGCGCGCCGTCATGCCTCTCGTCATCTCGGACGGCGAGCTGATGGTCGCGGCGCGCCCGGGCACGAAGCTCGCCATGCGCACGCTGGATGCGCGAGGCGGTCGCAAGGCCGGCCTCGCCGTCGCCTGCTACGAGGGCGACGCCCGCGTCGCCACGCGCGGGGCGTTCAAGCCGCTCCCGGCGGGCCTGGCCGTCGAGCTGCGCACGCGGGAAGTCGTCCCCACGGGCCACCGGCTCGCGGCGGCGCCTGCGTGGTCCCGAGAGGGCCACGGGACCAGGCGTCCGCTGGCCATCGTGACATCCGAGGAGGAGCGGGCATCGGTGGCGCTGGACTTCGAGCCCGTCGCGGGTGCAACCGGATACGAGGCGGAGGTGGCGATCGACGAGGGCTTCACCCGCGTGATCGCCCGGTCCTCGCTCGGTCCGGGCGCAACTTCGGTCGCGACGCCCCCGCTCGGCCGCGGACGCTACTCCATCCGGGTGCGGACGCGCGGTCCCGAAGGGCTCACCGGATTGCCGGGGGAGCCCGGCACGGTTCGGGTGGCCCTGGCCGCGGTGCCGGCCGGCGGGGTCGCGCACGAGGGCACCTTCGTGCTTCCGGCCGCGCGGCTCGTCACGTGGGACGATCCGAACGATCTCGAGATCAGCCTGGGGAAGACCGGGTTTCTCCGAGCGTCGTCGCTTCTGCTCGCCACCCACGGTGAGCGCGTGTCCGGTCGCGTGCGGTTGGCGGGCGATTGCGCGTCGGTACCGATCACGCTCGTGCCCACGTCGCTGGGTGCCATCGTGGAGCTCGGGCCGAAGAAGGCGCGGTGGCCGTTCGACCCCGTCGACGCGATGGTCCGGATCGTCGACTCGGGCAGGCCGGTCGACACGATCGAACCGAAGCTCCGGGTCACGGTGAACATGACCGAGGTGCCCGTCGAGTGGTGGCGCCGGGGAGACGTATGGCGCGCCCGGATCCCCGCGCAGGTGCCACCGGGCCCCTGGGTCGTCCGCGTCGAGGCCTTCGACCAGCACGACAACGAGCTCGGCAGGGGCCACCTCGAGGTGGTGGGCCCCCGCAAGGGCGACGCGAGCGAGTTGAGCGAGTGACGGGTCGTCACGACCTCCGCGTCGCGGGCGACGCGTCTCCTCTCGCGCCGGACTGACCCGCTCGGGGTCGGAGTGACCCGGTGCGGCGCACGCAGGCGTGAGCTCCGCCTCTTGGCGGCTTGACCCGCTCTTCGAGGGAAGCTACGCGTTCGCTGTGATGGGCAGCGTGGGGGAGGATCAGCCGCAGCAGCGGACCCCGCTGGGGCGGGTCCTCGTCGTCGATGACGAGCAGCAGATGGTCCGCAGCGTCTCACGTTATCTTGCGGATGCCGGTTTCGAGACGGTCGGCTGCAACGCAGCGGGCCCGGCGCTCGAGCGCATACGCAAGGAGCACGACGCGTTCGACGTCGTGCTCCTCGACCTGCACCTTGGAGGAGAGAGCGGGATCGACGTCCTGGCGGAGATCCGAGCCGAGTCGCCGGCGATCCCGGTCGTCATGATGACGGGATCGACCGCGCTCTCTTCGGCAGTCGAGGCGATGCGGCAGGGTGCGTTCGACTATCTGCAGAAGCCCTTCGAGCCCATCCAGGTGCTCGCGGCCGCGGTCCACCGCGCGCTCGAGCACAAGCGGCTGTTGGACCGCAACCGCTTCCTGGAACGCAGGCTCGAGCTCGCCGATCGGTTTCAGGGCCTCGTGGGGAAGTCCAAGGCCATGCGCCAGGTGTTCGCGCTGGTGGAGAGCGTCGCGCCAGCCGACACCACAGTGCTCGTGCTCGGCGAAAGCGGCACCGGGAAAGAGCTCGTCGCCAGGGCGATCCACGAGCGCAGCAGGCGCTCGGCCAAGCCGTTCGTGGCCGTCAACTGCGGCGCGCTCACCGAGACGGTGCTCGAGAGCGAGCTCTTCGGGCACGTGAAGGGAGCGTTCACCGGGGCGTTCTCGTCGCGGCGCGGGCTCTTCGAGGAAGCGCAGGGCGGAACCCTCCTGCTCGACGAGGTCGGCGAGCTGCCGATGGGGATGCAGGTCCGCTTGCTCCGCGTGCTTCAGGAGCGCGAGGTGAAGCCGGTCGGCTCGAACGACAGCCGCAAGGTCGACGTGCGCATCATCGCCGCGACGAACAAGAATCTTGCGAGGGCGGCCCGTGCCGGCACGTTCCGCCAGGATCTCCTCTACCGGCTCGACGTCGTATCCGTCGAAGTGCCACCGCTCCGTCAGCGGCCGGAGGACGTCGCGCCGCTGACGCAACACTTCGTCCAGAAGCATGCGCAACGTCTCGGGCTACCGCAGGCTCCGCTCGGGCTCGACGTCGTCGAGCACTTGTCGGCGTACGGCTGGCCCGGGAACGTTCGCGAGCTCGAGAACGCCGTCGAGCGCGCCGTCGTGCTCGCGAAGGGGTTGCCGATCACGTCGGAGCTGCTGCCGCCCTCCATCCGCGGCCTCGCGGTCCAGGCGTCGCTGCGACCGGCGCCTGCAGGCCTCGATCGGCCGCTGCACGAAGCGAAGGACGCGTTCGAAAGGGGCTACCTCGAGCATGCGCTCGCCCGTGCCGGGGGCAACCTCACCGAGGCAGCGAGGCTGAGCGGTCTCGACCGCTCCAACTTCCGGCGGCTCGTCAAACGACACGGGCTCACCGGCGACTCCTGAGGGCCCCGAACGACTTCAGGGGTGACCGCGCCGCGATGCGCTGCGGCCAACGCCGGCCCTTCAGCCGAGCTCCGCGAGGTACTCGGCGCACTTCCTGCTGTGCCACTCGAGGTCCCTGACAGACCCGCCGGTGATCTGCACCCCGAAGCCCGGAGGAGCAATGGCGTCGTCGTTGGGCCCGAAGCCGCGGGTCCACACGACCCGGCCTTCCAGGTGGACGCGGCGAGCGCTGCGTGGAGGCTGGAACTCGATCCAGATGTCGTCGCCGTTGCGCGGGGCTGCGAGGGTGCGGACGTAGAGGCCGCCTGCGCTGATGTTGAACGAGAACCCGATCTCGTCCTCCTCGGCTCCGGCGGCGCGGAATCGCACGGTCGTGCCGTAGAGCAACCTGGGCGTGGCTCGGCCATCGCTCCTCCCACGAGCCCTGAGCTCGTTGGCGACGTACAGCACGTTCTCGGGCGGGCCGTACACATCGAAGACCGCCACGTCGGGCACGGCCGCGACGGCCTGGCGCGTGCGGGCCAGCTGCTTCGGGGGCACGCCGATCACCCAAGGCGCCCTGCACCCGCGCCGCCGAGCGCGCGCCGGGGCGGCCCCGTCCTGCGCGTCCACCGAGGTCGACGGGCGCCAGACCACCAGCTCGACGCCGTCGGCGATGGACTCATCGATCGCATGCCGGACGTCGTGCGCGAACGCGACATCGTAGCCCGCGCGGCGGAGCGCGCGCGCCAGCACGATGCGCCCCCGGGCATCCGCGTCGGCGACGACGACCACACCGCGAGCGCGAACGGGCGCCTCCTTTGCCGTGACGACGTGCCGCAGCC
Source organism: uncultured Polyangiaceae bacterium (assembly GCA_964372055.1). Taxonomy (GTDB): domain Bacteria; phylum Myxococcota_A; class Polyangia; order Polyangiales; family Polyangiaceae; genus CAYJPW01. The sequence goes on along the minus strand of CAYJPW010000005.1, from coordinate 42,126 downwards.
GAGTGGCAATCGTCGAGGCGCTGCGCGCGCAGAGATCGTCGGCGCCGGACGCGAGCAGGTGCTCGAACGGGAGCTCGCTGATGCTGCTCGAGATCCCGAGGATGGGCACGTTCGCGAGCGTCTGGTCGGAGCGCACCCGCTCGCAGGCCTCGGGCGCGAGCCCGTCGAGGTCGTCCACGAGGATGGCGGGCGGGTGGTGCTTGCGCAGCCATCCTTCGGCTGCGCCCGCGGCGCGCTCGGTGTGGACGCCCAGCGAGGCGCTGGCGGCGGCGGTGAAGATGTCAGGGTTGGCGGGATTGGAGCTGAGGAGGAGAACGGCTGGGCTCATCATGCTCGGAGCATCGGCGGACGGCCACGAACCTTGAGGCCACTTCACCCGGCCCGCGCACGATGGTCCGAGCGGCTTCCGCCCTGTGTTGTCCACGCCGCCTCAAGTCTGGGGACACGCCGCCGATGACCATCGCACGGGACACGACGGCGAACCACGCCTCACCCGGACGACATCGCGCCTCGTCGGGGCGCCCGAATTCACCCCACTCGCAGGGAGGTCCCCATGCGTGCCCGCCACTCGTGTCTGTTCAGCTTGCCTCTGCTCCTCATCGCCGGCGGCTGCATTTCCAACGGCGGGGGGACTGCCGGTCGGAGCGCAGAGCAGGACGTCGTGGGCCCCCCGGACGAGGCGGCGCCCTCGAAGCTCCTCGCGAACGGGCAGCGCTCGGGCGCGCCCGCCGCGCCTCGGCTCTACGAGCGGCTGACCGAGACCGTGGCGACCGTCGAGCCGAGCGGCCTGCCCGCGACGTTCAGCAACGACACCTGCGCCGGCGCGGAGGCCATCACCCTCGACCTCGACGGCCTCGCCACGGCAGGGATCTCCGGCACCACGGTCGGCGCGACGGACGATTACACCGGCTGGTGCTCGGATGCCGGCGGCCCCGACCGCGTCTACGAGCTCACGCTCGTGCAAGACGGCGTGCTCTCGCTGGCCGTCTCCGGCTCGAACGGACTCGTGCCGACGATGACGATCCGGAACGCCGACTGCGCACAGGGCGACGGGTGGGACTACTGCATCAACACGAGCTTCTGGGACGGCCGCTTGCCCATGCAGGCGTTCGCCGCAGGCACCTACTGGATCATCATCGACTCCGAGGACGGCACCGCGGGCGAGTACCACCTGTCGGCGCAGCTCACCGCGGACAGCTGCGGCGACGGCGTCATCAGCGGGAGCGAGCAGTGCGACGACACGAACGCAGCCGAGGGCGACGGGTGCTCGGCGTGCCAGTTCGAGGCGGCCCCGGCGTCGCTGGACCAGTGCGACGGCGAGCAATTCGCTCTGGCACTCGGCGCGGAGAACGCGCTCAGCCTCACGGGCACGAACACCGGGTACGCCGACGACTACGCCGGCTCCTGCTCGTGGGAGATCGGCGGCCGCGATCGCGTCTTCCACATCGTGCCCCAGAGCTCCGGCACGATGACCGCGAGGGTAGGCGACGACGCCTACGGCAACTCCGCATGCGTCGGGCTGTCGAGCAAAGCCTGCTGGGACCATGTCGTCTACATCCGAAAGGGCTCGTGCACCTCGACGGAGCCGGCCGACGAGCTCGGCTGCTCCGACAGCAACGACTGGACCGCCACGGAGGAGGTGTCGGCCGAGGTGACCGCGGGCACCGACTACTGGGTCATCGTCGATGGGTACGACGCGAGCGCCTACAGCTTCGGCGACTTCATCCTCGAGGTCACGCTCCAGTAGACGTCCGCCCCGCGGCCACGGCTCAACTCCGGAACAAGCTCAGCTCAGGTGCTGCCATGATCCAGATCGCCCGCCCACTCGCCGCCCTCGCCCTGTTCGTACTCGTCTCGTGCAGCGCGAGCGTGCGGAGCAATCCTGGTTCGTGCAGCCCCGGCGGCCCCTGCCCCGACGGGACGGTCTGCGGCCGCGACGGCGAGTGCGTCGCGGCCGCGCCGGCGATGCCCTGCTCGACGAACGACGAGTGCGAGATCGACTCGGCGTGCCTCGACGGCGGCTGCACCGTGATTGGGGAGTGCACCCGCGACGAGCACTGCGGGTGCGACGCGCCATCGTGCGAGGACCATGTCTGCGTCGGCTCGTGGAGCTGCGCCGCCGGCGGTGGCCCGCCGTTGCCCTGCGGCATCAACGCCGATTGCCCCGAGAAGACCTACTGCATCGGCGGGATCTGCCAGTTCACCTCGGAGTGCGTGGAGCACGCCGACTGCCCCCCCGGCCACGGCTGCTTCCGCGGCCTTTGCTGGGAGCTCTGAGGTGCAGCTCGCGGCGGGGCGTTCCTCGGGCGCCGTGGCCGGCGCCGATCGGCGCGGGCCGGGGTTGTGCGGCATCGCGTCGACCCGCGCAAGCAGCATGGTCGGGCCCAGCGGCTTTTCGAGAACGGCGTCGCCCGCAGGCACCGCGCCAAGCTCCTCCGGGTCCGCGCCTGCGTAACCCGACGTGCACGTGCACATCACCTGGACCTCCGGTGCATGGACCGGACGCGCTCGACGAGCTCCGGCCCCGCCATGCCCGACGTGAGGATGTCGGTGATGAGCACGTCGATGGCCCTGTCGCGCTCCTCCGCCATCCGAAGCGCGGCCTCTCCGGAGGGCGCCGCGAGGACGTCGGCGCGCGTGGGCCCGTCGGCGCCAGCCAGCGCCGGCTCGCCATGCCGCGACGTTCCGCCGAGGTGGCGAGCCTGCTTGCGGGCGGTGATGTCGGTCGACACAGGACGCAGACGCGACCGGTGCCGTCGATCTCTTGCTCGCCGCAGCCCCTTTCGAGCGAGCCCTCCCCCATCGGGCAGCGAACGCCGCCGACTTGGGGGCGTCAAGCAGAGGCTTGGGCGATCCGAGCCGCGCGTTCGGTTGCGTGCACGGCGCGACCTCACACGCCGGCGTCGGCCGGTCGAGGCAGCGGCGCCGGCTTGCCGAGGAGGTAGCCTTGGAGCAGATCGCATCCCACCTCGATCAGCGTGTCGCGCTCTTCCGCCGTCTCGACGCCCTCGCCGACCACCATCATGCCCATGTCGCGGCAGAAGCTCGCCATCGACTCCACGAGTCGCTTCTTCATCGGGTTCTTGTGCACCTCGCGGACGAGCGCCATGTCGAGCTTCACGACGTCCGGCTCGAGCAGCGCGAAGCTGCCGAGGCCGGCGTAGCCGGCGCCGAGATCATCGACGGCGATGCGGAACCCCATGGAGCGGAGCTCGGCGATCCTGGCCCGGACGTCCCGGATCTGGCAGAGGGGCGCTCGCTCCGTGATTTCGAGGACGACGCGGTGCGCGATCTTCGAGAGCGCGGCCGCGGCCGACGTCAGCGTGGGGTCGAGGAGATCGCGGGCGTGGAGGTTCACGAAGAGGGTAGCGTCCGGCGGCGCGGCTGCAAACGCAGCGCTCGCCCTCTCGCGCACGACCCGGCCGACGTCGTCGAGCCGGTCGAGCTGCTCCGCGGCGCGCAGCACGGCGCCCGGGTCGGGGAGCGCGGGCTCGCGCGACCTGAGCAGCGCCTCGTAACCGTAGAGCGATCCGTCGGCGCGCGTGATCGGCTGGAACGCCATCCACAACGTCTCGAGCGCACTCTCGAAATGCTCATGGAGCTCGAGGCGGTCCTCGTATCCGACGACCGCGTCGACGTCACGCCGGATGCGCGCCATGCGGTAGAAGAGGATCGCCTTGTCGAGCGTGGCGACGAGCTTGTCCACTTCGACGGGCTTGAGCAGGTACCGGTAGACGCCGTACTCGATGGCGCGGATCGCGGTCTCGGCGTCCGCACCTCCGCTGATCAACACGACAGGGAGGTCGACGTCGTCCCCGCGGATGTGCCGCAAGAGGTCCAACCCCGTCATGCCGGACATCGACACGTCGGAGAGGACGGCTTCGAACCGCTTGCGTCGAAGCGCCGCCGTTGCTGACGGCCCGTCCGCGCAGAGCTCGACGTTGAAGCCCTCTCGCCGGAGCACGCGGCCGATCGCCCGGCGCAGCTCGTGGTCGTCATCTACGAGAAGGACCTCCCCTCGGGGGGCGCGGCTCAGCGGGCGAGTAGGGACATGGCCATGGACGGCGATGGTGTTCATGCGTCTCTCATCGGCGACTTCCCGCAACCCTTGAGCTGCAACCGCCCTCAAGTTCGAGCGCGCGACTCCGATGACCCCGGCATGACCACGATGACCACCGAGCGCCCCTTCGCCCACGCCCCCCTCGAGCCACGCGCGTCGCCGCGGGCCCCGGTCGCGGTCGAGGTGACGCTGGAGAGCGAGCACAACTTCTTCGCCGGGCTCACGGAGAACATCTCCGAGGGCGGCGTGTTCGTCGCGACCCACTCCCTGCGCCCCATCGGGACCGTCGTCTCGGTCGAGCTCCACCTCCCAGGCGTCGAGCGCGCGCTCTCCGCCGTGTGCATCGTGCGCTGGGTTCGGATCTACAGTGAGGTCAGCGACACCCCGCCCGGCATGGGCCTCATGTTCGTCGCCGTCTCGGAGGACGACATGGCCGTCATCCGATCGTTCGTGGACACGAGGACGCCGCTCTTCTGGGAGTGATCGTTACACCCGCCGCTCCGTGATGCGACAGCCTCAGGCCCGCAGCGAGCCTCTCGCGCAGCGACGAGCTCCGCGTCGCCGTCCCGGCGCGAGCGGCCCGTCGCGGTCAGGCGCATCTTCCTGACGGCCGGTGTTCTGTTGGGGCGTGAGCCCGCGCCCTCATCGGCGCGGATCGGGTCACCGGCCTGACGGCCGGTGTTCTGTTTGGAGTGTGATCGGGTCACCGGCCTGACGGCCGGTGTGCTGTTTGGAGTGTGAGCCCGCGCCGTCATCGGCGCGGATCGGGTCACCGGCCTGACGGCCGGTGTGCTGTTTGAAGGCGCTCGAGGGCGCGGAGCCCTGCGTAACGGGCCAGTCCCAGGCACCAGGCGCCGAGATCGTCGCGCAGGGGCGTCTGGCGCAGCATCCAGGGCCAGCCGAGCCGCTGCGGCGCGCGCGCGAGCGGAAAGCGGCCCACGTCGTAATAGCGCGCGAGGGCCGTCCGTCGCAGCGCTCCGGGCTCGAGCTCGTCGAGCAGCTCGAGCGGCACCGATCCCGCGCCGAGCGCGCTCAGGCCGGCGAGGGCGACGTAGAGCGCAGACCCGAGCGCCCACTCGCGCGCGCGCCGGCGGATCGCGCCGACGTCGGGCGACCCTCGAAGCAGGAGGTGCAGATCGAGGAAGCCCAGCAGGTGACGGAACTCGCTCGACGCCTCGTGGAGGACGACGAGGAGAACGTGGTCCGCATCCTCGGGCACGAGCAGGCCCGCGAGTCCCGGGGCCGGCCTCGCGCGCGCGAAGATCGCCGCGTGGTCGACGGGCCGCGCGACGACCTTGTCGAGCCCGGTGTGCACCTCGACGAGCAGGGGCGCGCCGGCCACGTCCGCGTTCATCGCGATCTCGCCGAAGAGCGCCGCGGTCCGCGGGCGGGTGCGGTCTCCCTCGTCGCGGTCGAGGCCCGCGCGCTCGAGCGCGTCGACGACGCGCGCCTCGTCGCCCGGCCGAACCAGGAGGTCGATGTCGCTCATCTCGCGCACCCACGGCGCGGGGTAGTGCGTAAGCGCGAGCGCCGCCCCCTTCACGAGCAGCGCCTCGGCGCGCGCCGCCGAGAGCGCGGCGGCCATCCGCTCCAGAAGGTGCGCGCGGATCAGGTACGCGGCGCGCGCCGGCGGCTCGGCCGAGCCTCGCAGGAGCGCATGGGGATCCGGCGCGCGCAGCAGTTGGCGCAGATCATCGGCCGAGAGCTCCGAGAGCCTCACCTCGGCATCCTACCGGCGCGTCGCAGGTCCGCCCAGGTGGTAGGTGGGTCACTCGGCGGCCGTCGAGGTCGATTGAACATCGCCACCAACCAACCGATACTTGTCCCGATGGACCAGACCGCCCAGAACGTCGCCAGCACCCGCACCGCGAGCGGGCGGCCGGTTCCCCGAGGCGAGCTCCTCGTCGTCGACGACGAGCCGGACGTCCGGCGCGCGCTGCTCCGCCTCCTCGAGCACGCCGGCTTCGACGTCGAGGCGTGCGCCGACGGCCGCTCCGCGATCGAGCGGCTCACGACCAAGCGCTTCGAGGGCGTCGTCACCGACATCTCGATGCCCGACATGAACGGCGTCGCCCTCCTCCGCCACATCCGCTCGCGCGACGCCGATCTCCCGGTGATCCTCGTCACCGGCGGTCCCGACGTCCAGACCGCGATCCAGGCCATCGAGTACGGCGTCTATCGCTACCTGGTCAAACCGATCGATCCCGCCGAGCTCATCGGCGTCCTCGAGAAGGCCGTCCTCCTCTACCGGATGGCCCAGGTCCGCCGCGACGTCGATCGCGTCCTCGGCGGCGAGGACCGCTCCAAGCTCCAGCGCCACCTCTCCAGCGCGATCGACTCGCTGTGGATGGCCTTCCAGCCCATCGTCCGCCCCGACGGCACCATCTACGGCTACGAGGCGCTCCTGCGCAGCGAGGAGCCCGCCCTCCCCCACCCCGGCGCCGTCCTCCACGCCGCCGAGCAGCTCGACCGCCTCGGCGAGGTCGGCCGCACCGTCCGCGCCCGCGCGACCGCCGCCTTCGACAAAGCCCCCGACGACGTGAGCCTTTTCGTGAACCTTCACGCGCGCGATCTCGCGGACGAGTCACTCACCTCACCAGACTCACCCCTTTCCAAGATCGCCCACCGCGTCGTGCTCGAGATCACAGAGCGCGCCTCGCTCAACGAGGTGCGCGACGTCCGGCCCAAGATCGCCGAGCTGCGCGCGATGGGGTACCGGATCGCCATCGACGACCTCGGCGCGGGGTACGCGGGGCTGGGGAGCTTCACGGTGCTCGAGCCCGAGGTGGTGAAGATCGACATGGCCCTGGTGCGGGATGTGGACAAGCACCCGATGAAGAAGCGGCTGATCGGGTCGATCGCGAGCTTTTGTCGCGACATGGGGATGCTGGTGGTGGGCGAGGGGGTGGAGACGGAGGAGGAGCGGCAGGCGCTGCTCGAGGTGGGGTGTGGGTTGTTGCAGGGGTATTTGATCGGGAGGCCGGGGAGGGCGGGGTTCGCGGGGGCAATGCGGACGTAGGCGCAGGCTCAATGTCGGGGAACATCCCACATCTGTTGAACTTTCCCCTCCACTGGCGCAACCTACCGATCCCGACCCGTCCGGGCCGTGCTAACCCCTGGAAAGTTCAGTGGCCTCCGACGCCAAGCAGACCCCGAGCCGAGCCGCTGACGCCGCAGACGAACCCACCATCAACCACGTGGTGGTGTGGCGTCTCGTCCGGAAGTACTGGACGACGGCGCTTGCGACGGCGCTCGTGGTCTCGCTCGCCGTGGCCTTCAAGACCCTTGGCGAGCCCAAGATCTACCAGGCGAGTGCCAGCCTCCAGTTCGATCCGAACCCCCCACGCCCGCTCGGTCGAGGGGTCGACACGGTGGTCGAGATGGGTGCCGGAGACTACTGGGACAACCGCGAGTACTACGAGACCCAGTACAAGGTCATCCAGTCGATGCGCGTCTCGCTGGCCGTGGTCAGCGACCTGGGGCTCAATCACGATGCCGCCTTCCTGGCGAACGCCCCCCCAGGCGCGCCCATCCCCGCCATCGGCAACGTCTCGGAGGAGGACGCGGCGAGCGCGCTTCGCGGCCGGGTCTCCGTCGAGCCGATCAAGGGCAGCCGCCTCGCAATCGTTCGCCTCGAAGATGCCGATCCGCAACGCGCACAGCGCCTGCTCTCGGTCCTGATCGACACGTACATCGCTCTCAATCTCGACGACGCGCTCAGCTCGACCAACACGGCCGCCGACTGGTTGCGCAGCCAGGTCGACAAGCTGAAGATCGACCTCGAATCCAACGAGATGGCGCTCCACGAGTACAAGGAGCAGAAGAACATCCTCTCGGTCGCGTTCGATGACCAATCGAACATGCTCCGCGAGGAGATGAAGCAGCTCAACGAGACGCTCACCAATGTCCGGACGAAGCGGGAAGAGATCGCCGCAAGGCGGGCCGAGCTCGCGAAGGTTCGAGCCGACAATCCGACGAACCTACCGGCGTCGGAGCTCCTCCAGAGCACGCTGCTTCAATCGCTCCGCCACGGCTACGAGGACGCAATCCGCGACCGCGAGGCCCTGATCGGCGGCGGCAAAGGGGAGAACCACCCCGAGGTCCAGGCTGCGCAAGCTCGCATCGGCACCACCCGCTCCGCGCTGCTCGCGGAAGTGCGCAACATCCAGGGCGCGCTCGATGCCGACCTCGCCATCGTCACGCGTCAGGAGGCCGGACTGTCGGGGTTGTTCGAGCGGGCGAAGAAGCAGGCGCTCGACCTGAACCTGCTCGAGATCGAGTACAACCGACTCCAGCGCTCGAAGAACAACACCGAGAAGCTCTACTCGCTCGTGCTCGAGCGCTCCAAGGAGAGCGACCTCACCCGGATGCTTCGGGTGAACAACATCCGCGTTCTCGACCGTCCGCTATTGCCCGGCGGCCCCATTCGGCCGCGCGTGTTCATGAACATTGCCGTGGGGCTCTTCGCAGGCCTGCTGCTCGGCATCGGTGCCGCGGTGGGTCGCGGGCTGCTCGATCAGAGCGTCAAGACGCCGGAGGACATCGAGCACGACCTTGGGGTCACGTTCCTGGGCCTCCTGCCCGAGATCGGCAGCGACGCGAACCGGCGTCCCTATTACGCGCGGAGGCGCAATCGCGTCGCAGCCCCCGCAGCGAAAGGACGTCCAGAGCTGGTCGTGCACGAGCACCCCACGAGCGGCATTGCCGAGGCTTCCCGCGCGATTAGGACGAACCTCATCTTCATGGCTCCCGACCAGCCTTACCGCGCGTTGCTCGTGACGAGCGCTGGCCCCGCGGAGGGCAAGACCACCGTCGCCACATGCATCGCCACCGCGATGGCCCAGGCCGGCCAGCGGGTCGTCCTCGTCGATTGCGACCTGCGCCGACCGCGCATCCACCGCGTGTTCCGGCGGGGCTCCGAGGTCGGCGTGACCACCGCGCTCCTCGATGGCAGCATCGATGACGCGGTGTTCGCGACCGAGGTACCGAACCTCGACGTCATCGCGGCCGGCCCGATCCCGCCGAACCCCGCCGAGCTGCTCCACAGCGACCGCTTCAAGCGTTTCTTCGAGGAGCTCAAGAGCCGCTACGACCGGGTCATCATCGACAGCCCGCCCGTCGTGGCGGTCACCGACGCCGCGATCCTCTCGACTCTCGTGGACGGCACGATCCTGGTGGTCCGAGCCTTCGCCACCCGCCGCGATCTCGCGAAGCACGCGATGCGCTCCCTGCAGGACGTGAGCCTGAAGATGGCCGGCGCTGTCCTGAATGCCGTGAACCTGAGCCGGCACGAATACAAGTACTCGTACTACCAGTACAAACGCGACGGATACTACGCTCAGGACCCGCCCGATCGCGGCTCCACGCATCCCGGCGAGCCCGCAGCTCCGTCGAGCTAGGCAGCCCATGGCCCCCCTGATTCCCGTAGCGCAGCCCGACCTCAGCGAGCTCGAGGTCGAGTACGTCATGCAGGCGGTGCGTTCGGGCTGGGTCTCGTCCATCGGCGAGTTCATCGACCGGTTCGAGCGAGCGTTCGCCGAGCTGTGCGGCACTTCGCACTGCATCGCGCTGTCCAACGGGACCGTCGCGCTTCACCTGGCGCTGGTCGCACGCGGGATCGGTCCCGGCGACGAGGTGCTCGTGCCAGACCTCACGTTCGTGGCCACGGCCGCGGCGGTACGCCAGGCCGGGGCCGTGCCGGTGCTCGTCGACGTCGATCCCAAGACGTGGTGCATCGACACGGATCAGGCGGCACGAGCCATCTCCCCGCGCACGCGAGCCATCATCCCGGTTCACCTGTTCGGCCACCCGGCCGACATGGGCACGCTGCGCGATCTCGCGTCGCAGCACTCGTTGTTCCTCCTCGAGGACGCTGCGGAAGCGCACGGCGCGCGCTTCGGAGGTCGAGTGGTTGGTGGCCTCGGCGACGCGGCCTGCTTCAGCTTCTACGGCAACAAGCTACTGACGACGGGGGAGGGCGGCGCGATCACCACCTCCGATGCGAAGCTCGCGCAGCGCGTGAGGTTCCTCAAGGACCACGCGATGAGCCCCACGCAGCGCTACTACCATCCCGAGGTCGGTTACAACTACCGGATGACGAACCTCCAGGCCGCGCTCGGGTGCGCGCAGGTCGAGAGGTTCTCCGAGCTCCTGCAGAAGAAGGCACGCGTCCTGGGCTGGTATCGAGAGGCCCTGACAGGCACCGCCATCGAGCTCAACCCCCAGGGCCCCGGGGCGGATCCCGTGTGCTGGCTGGTCGTGGCGCAGTTGCCGGGCGAATGGTCCAGCGAGCGTCAACAGCGGCTCATGCGCATCATGGTGGGCAACGGCGTCGACGTGCGACCGTTCTTCGTTCCGTTGCACGAGCTGCCCCCCTACCGCGAATGCCGCTTCATGCACGGGGAGCTCGCTCGCTCCGGATCCATCGCCCGGAGCGGCATCTGCCTGCCATCCTCGAACACGCTGAGCCCCGAGCAAGTGGCTCACATCAGCTCCGTCCTGCGGAGAGCCGTCGACGAGAGCGGGGCCGCCGGATGAAGGTGCTCATCTTCGGAACGGGGACGCTGGACTGCGCCGCGGCCAACTGCGGGGTCGCCCTGCGCGCGATGGGTCACGACGTTCGCCACTTCGACCCCGACGCCCATCCCTCGTACCTGGCGCCGCTCCGGAGGAGCTGGACCACCGCCAAGGTCGTGAACCGGCTGCTCGGGTTCGCCGTCGACTACGCCAAGCTCTGGGAGCAGGCGTTCGTCCGCGAGGCCGCCGAGTTCGGCCCGGATCTCGTGCTCATCATCCCCATCTCGCTGCCGTCGCCTGCCGCCATCCGCGCGGTGAAGGAGCGCACCGGCGCCAAGATCGCGGGGTGGTTCCAGGATCACGTCGTAAACTTCCTCTCGCACGACTTCCTGCTGGCCGACTACGACGGGCTCTTCTTCAAGGACCCGTACATCATCGAGCGCTTGCGTGACTTCTGCGGCATCGAGAACGTTCATTTCCTGCCCGAGTCCTGCGAGCCTCAGATCCACCATTCGCTTCCCGTGAGCGATGCGGATCGCATCAAGTTCGGTTGTGACCTGATGGTCTACGGCAACCTCTACGTCTACCGCGCGCGGCTGCTCGAGCACCTCATGCACCGCGACATCCGGTTCTACGCCTGGCACCCTGGCCGCTGGATCGATCACCCGTTCGCTTCGAAGTGGCAGGGGCAGCCGATCTTCTTCGATGACAAGATCAAGGCCGTCCTCAGCGCCAAGATCATCGTCAACACGTCACACTTCGGCGAGATCCACTCCACCAACGCTCGCATGTTCGAGGTCGCGGGGATCGGGGGATTCCAGGTCGCGGATGCTCCTGGGGCCGCGGACTACTTCGAGCCGGGCACCGAGATCGTCACCTTCAAGGGGCCCAAGGAGCTGAACGAGGTCATCGACCACTACCTGCATCGTCCCGAGGAGCGCAGGGCCATCGCGGCCCGGGCCCAGGAGCGGGCCCATCGGGAGCACACGTACGCTCGACGTCTCACCAAGCTGATCGAGACCGTCGGTCTCGAGACGAGGCCGTCGGTGGTGGGGGCGCGACGCACTGGACCCAGCCATGAGCTCGCCGATCGCGGCTGACCACGGCCAGGGGACCGCCAGGTCCGTACCTGCCGCGGACGCGCTGGCGCGGCTGGCTTGTCCGCTCTGCAGGGGGACGCTGCGGCCCGAGGCCCACGGGCTGAGGTGTGGAGCCTGCGACCGCCGCTTCCCGATCGACCGCGGAGTGATCCGGTTCGTCGACGCGGATCCGTTCTACGAGGGCGCCTACGACGCGACCATCCGGTTCACGCCGTCGGGCGGGTTGCTCTCCGAGCTTGGCCTCTATCTGCTCTCCACACACTACCTCTGGTGGGTCCGGCGTCACGTCGAGCGCGGAGCGAGGCTCGTCGAGCTCGGCGCCGGCGGAGGGGTGACGTTCTTCTCGCAGCACGCACGCACGACCGCCATCGACCTCTCGTTCGGCTCTCTGGCGAAGCTCGATGCAGGGTACGAGCTCGCGCTGCAAGCCGACGCGTTGCACCTGCCTCTTCGCGACCAGTCCTACGACGCGCTGGTGTCCGCCTACTTCTTCGAGCACGTGTCGCCCGCCGACAAGCCCCGCCTGCTGGCCGAGATCAGGCGCGTGCTCCGGCCGGGCGGACGCGCCGTCCTCCTCTTCGACGTCGCCTGCCACAACCCGCTCTTCAGGTGGTTCCGTCGCGACGCCGAACGCTTTCAGCAGTGCTTCGTCGAGCACGACCACCACTACGGGCTCGAGACGGCCAGCGCGAACACGGAGCTGTTCGAGGCCTGCGGGTTCCGGGTGCTCGATCAGCACCTCGCGAACAAGACCCCCATTCAGCCGCTGTCCGTCTACACCTGGGCCAAACCTTACGGCCGGCCGTTGACGTCGGCGCTCGCGACGGCCGCCGACTTCGTCTCCGCTCGCCCGCGGCTCTGCCAGAGCTACGGCGTGGCGCTGACCGTCCTCGACGACATCGTCGAGCCGCTGCTGCCTTCTGACTGGGCGCGCATCATGCTCGTCGCGCTGGAGCGGTCATGAGCGGGGCGCAACCCTCCCAGCGCTCGGCGGGGCCGCTGGTCAGCGTGTGCATCCCGACCTACAACAGGCCGGCAGCGCTGGCGACGGTCATCCGGAGCATCCTGGCGCAGACCTATCCGCACATCGAGATCATCGTCACCGACGACGGCGACGCAGCCAAGACGCGGCCGCACCTGGCTGCGTTCGGCGACAAGGTGCAGTACCACGCCAACGCGAGCCGACTCGGCCTGTACGCCAACTGGAACCACGCGATCCGCCTGGCCACGGGGAGCCTCGTGGCCGTGTACCACGATCACGACGACTACGCCCCCACGATGGTCGAGCGGTCGGTCCGGCTGTTCCAGGAGAATCCGCGCGTCGGGATCGTTCACGTCGCCGCGCGGCTGCAGCAGCTCGAAGGGGGCGTCGTCGATGCGGTTCACCATGACCTTCCGGTCGTCGCCGACGGAAGGTGGTTCGCCGAGCAGCAGGCCTGGCGCTGGGGCTCGTACGTGGCGCACGGCGCGATGATGGTCCGCAAGGATCTGTACGAGCGACTGGGAACGTTCGACGAGTCGATCGGCATCGCTGCCGACATGGACATGTTGAACCGCTTCTGCCTCGAGACGGACATCGGCTACGTCCACGAGCCTCTCTACGGGTATTCGGGACGCCGGCCCGAGGATCCGCTCTTCGAGTTCAAGTGGGCTCACGTCGTCGAGTACGCGAACGTCAGGCGGCGCAATTTCGAGCGGCTGTACCACGACCGGCCCGCCCTACGAGCCCTCGCGCTCGCGGCGCTGCGCATGCAGCTCGACGAGCGACTGCTCCGGCAGCTCCTGGTGGCCAGCGTGCACAGGAAGAGCGACGCGGTGGCCGAGGGGGTCGAGATCGTTCGACGACATGGCTCTGCAGGTGCCTATCGCCTCGCCAGGACGCTCGCCCACGACGGGGCCGCCGCTCGCCGGCTCCGCGACGACTCCTACCGAGCCTACAAGTGGGTGCAGCGGCGCTTGGCACCAACCGCGAGCGCGGCGCAGCGGGAGGCGCGGTGAGCGCCGCTTCCGACAGCGCGGGCGCTGCCGTCGCCGCGATCGGCCAGACCGTGCGTCTTCCCCGACGGGCCTGGGGAGCCTACGGCTACGGCGCCATCCTCGCCGTCTGGTCGGTGCTCGCGCTCGCTTACCGCGACCCGCTGTACGACGAGTTCGCCGTCGGTGCCTCCATCCTGCTCGCGGCGATGACCCTGGGGTTTCTCTGGTGGCGACCGCACCCTGGCCGCGAGGGCTTTCGCTTCCTAGGGGTCTGCGTCTCCGGGCAAGCGTTCCTTGCGACCGGCCTTTCGGTTCTCCAGGGCGTCGATCGCGACGCGCTGATCTTCGCTCCGGTGACCGAGGCCTTCTCGTTCGCAGTCGAAATTTCGCTGGTCTTCTCGCTGATGTTTCTGGTTGGGGCGTTCATCAGCGCTCCCCGGGCGAGCGAGTATCGCCCCCCTCCCACCGGCGACGAAGTACGGGGGCTCACGCCGAGCGTCGGACTGGCGCTTGCAGTGCTCACGGCGGCCTCCACCGCGAACTTCGCTCTGCGCACCTCGGCAGAGTCGGCGAGCCGCTTCGGTACCCTGCCGCTCGTGATCCTGAATCCAGGTTTGGTCGTGCCGCTGCTCGTGGCCTCGAGTCTCTTGAAGCGGCAGAAGCACGTCCTCGCCATCGGCATCCTGCTCGGCGGGCACCTGCTGATCACGTTCATGACCAGCGCGATCGGCGCCGCAGCTATCGCGATCCGCGATGTCGTGCTCGCACACTTGTACCTACGGCGCCGGTTGCCCTGGAAGACGCTGGCAGTCGGCGTCCTGGCGGTCGTCGTGCTCAACCCGGCAAAGATGATCTTCCGTAACCTCGTCGCGCAGGATGGCGAAGGCTCGCGCCCGGCGACAAGCCTGGTTGAGGCAGCAGGATTCTGGGAGAACGCCCTCGAAGCCACGTGGGCCTCGGACGGTCGCGGCGAGCACAATTCGCGCGATCGCCTTGAGGAGACCGGTCGTAGGCTAGATTACAACTGGGTCGCGGCGCACATCTACACCATGGTTCCGGACAAGCTGCCATTCGAAATGGGCGGCACGTACGAGGATGTTCCTACCGTGCTCGTGCCGCGCCTGCTGTACCCCGACAAGCCGCTGAGCAGCTTGCACACGCGGAGCCGCTGGTTGGTGAAGCTCGGCATCCAGAGCTGGGAGAGAGCGATGACCACGGCGGTCGCGATCCCGGCGCCCGCCGAGGCCTACTGGAACTTCGGATGGGCCGGCGTGGTCGTGGTCCCGATCGTCCTGGGCTTGATGGTCGGGGCGATGCTGCGGCTCGCTCCGTCGCAACCTGTTGCGGGAGCGGCGTACATCGTGGTCCTGGGAACGGTGCTGGGCCAGTTCCTCGACATGCTCGTCTGGTATTTCCCGGCGTTCGTCGTCATCGGGGCCGCTGCCGTCCTCGCGCGGATCTACTGCGCTCTGGGCAGACGACGGCTCCGGCGGCGAGGAGAGGTGCCCGCCCGTGCCTGAAGCGCGCCGGCTCGACATCGGGTACGAGTGGCGAAGGACGCCAGGCGCCAGCGGGATGGATGTCCTCGAGGAGTCGGCGGCGACCCCAACGCCTGCTGGCCGTTCGAGGACGCGAGCTTCGATCGCGTGGTCGCCAACCACGTCTTGGAGCAGGTGCCCGACGTCATCCACGTCATGGACGTGCTCGGGGGGCACGCTGGTGATCCGAGGGCCGCATTTTTCGGCAGCGCACCTCGTCTGGTCCGATCCCACGCACCGGCGGGGCCTCTCCATCCCGATGTTCCAGCACTTCCAGCCCGGCTGCGGTCACCCCTACGGCCGCGGGCGCTTCGAGCTCCAATCCGCGCAGCTGCTCACGACGGCCGCGCGGCAGGGCGCTGCGCGGTGGTGGCGAAGGCTCGCCCGCCCGTTGTTCGCCGCCTACGAGTCGCAGGCCAACAGCTCGCCGCTCGCCCACCAGCGGGCCGAGCGCCTGTGGTCGCGCGTGCTGCCGTTCGATGAGGTCGTGGTCGAGCTGGTGAGCGTCGCGCGCCGATGAGCGTCGCCGCGGTGCGGTCGAGGCTGGCGGGCGCGCTCGCCTCGCGAGCGAGCCGTGAGGCGGCGGTCCTCCTCCTGGGACGAGGGTTCGGCGCGATCGCGGCGTTCGTCGGCATCCGGGCGCTCACCGGGGTGATGGATCCCGAGCTCTACGGGCGGTACGCGCTCGTGAACGCGTTCATCGCGCTGGTGAGCGGCTTCCTGATCGGTCCCGTGGCTCAGGCGATGAATCGCTTCCTGCACGACGCCGCGCAGGCCGGTGCCATCCGACCGTTGCTGCGCCATGGGATCGGCGTCACCTCCGCGCTGGCCGTCGCCGGCGGAGTCGCGGCAGTGCCGTTCGTCCTGCTCTGTTTCCGAGGGCTGAGAGGCGGGCTCGCGGTCGCGTTGCTCGTGGCGGCGACGCTGCTGTTCGGCAGTCTCCGCGAGCGTCAGCTCGGGTGCTTCAACACGTTCCGGTGGCGAGGCCGCTACGTCGTGCTATCGACGCTCGACGCCTGGGCGCGCGTGGCGGCCGTGGTCGCGGGCGTGCTCCTCGTCGGTGGGCTCGCGGGGGCAACGGCCGGGCTGGCGCTGTCGGCCATGCTGGTGGCGTTCCTGGGGCTGCCCTGGCTGCGCGAGCTGGCGCGCCAGCCTGGACAGCCTGGGAGCAACGGCGCCTTCGACGCTCGCGCGCTCTATCGCTTCGCCGGACCGATGTTCCTGGTCAACCTCCTGTCCTGGACCATCGCGAGCTCGGACCGGTACGTCGTCGGAGCGCTTCAGGGCGACGAGGTGCTCGGGCGCTACGTGGCGGGATGCCAGCTCGCGTCGGCCGCGCCGAGCGTGGTGGTGGCCGCGTTCTTCCCGATCCTCACGCCGATCCTCTACGAGCACATGGCCCGTCACCCGGACAAGCCCATGCCGCTCGATCGCTACCTCCTCGCGGTGACCGCGCTGAGCGCGCTCTTCGCCGGGGCAGTCGCGGCGGACATCGACGGGGCGTCGCGCGTGCTGCTCTCGAGCCGTCGCTTCGACACCGGCGACGCCGTGATCCCCTGGGTCTCCGTGGGTCTGCTGCTTCTCTCGATGCAGCAGGTGATCGAGCACCAGGCCTACTTCACGAAGCGCACCACGAGACTCGTGTTCGTGCACTCGACCGCGGCGGTCACGAACGTCGCCCTCAACGTGTCGCTGTCACCCATCCTGGGCATCACGGCACCCGCCCTTGCGACCGCGGTCACGTACCTGGTCCTCCTCGGCGGCACGGTGCTCGCGTACCGACCTTCCGTCGGCGCGGCGACGTGGATGCGCGCGGCCACGCTGGTGATCGCCGCCGCCATGCTCGCGGTGCTCGCCCGCGCGATCGTACCAGCCGACTGGACGGCTCAAGTACGCGCGCCCCTGCGCTGGACCTTGTTCTGCGTCGCGTACCTCGGCGTCGTCTGGCTGACCGCCGGTCACTTGCTGCTAGGGCGCACCCCCGAACCAGCACCGGACCACGTGGCGGCCTAGCATGCCGAGGCTCGTCTACATCGTCGACTGGCTTCCCCCCGACTACGGCGCCATCGGACAGTACGCGTTGGCGGAGAGCCGTGAGCGCGCGCGGCAGGGCGACGACGTCGTGCTCGTAGGGCTCTCGTCGTCGGCGCCGTCGGAGCAGACCGAGAGGCTGGGCGGTGGGCGCTGCACGGTCGTCCGGATCCCTGCCTCGCCCGTCGACCGATCCGACTTCAGGAGGCGGGCCCGCTGGACGCTGCAGACGAACCTCCGCCTCCTCTGGGCGGCTCGGCGGCATGTGTCCGACGCCGACGAGATCCTCTTCACGGCGAGCCCACCCTTCCTGGAGCACCTCATCGGGCCGTTGAACCTGCTCATCAGGAAGCACGTCGTCTTCCGGGTGTCCGACCTGCACCCCGAGGTGATGATGGGCCAGCTCCCGCGCGTGCCCCGATCGCTCGAGCTGTTCCAGCGGCTGACGGTCCGCTGGCGTCGAGCGATGCCGGTCATCGAGGTCCTGGGCGAGGACCAGAGGCGGCTGCTCGTGGCCCAAGGCGTCAGACCCGAGCGCATCGTGCTCAGGCGTTCTTCGAGCCCGGTCGCGATCGATCCGCGGAGCTCGCCGATGCCGATCCCCGCGGCGCTTCGAGGTCACCGGGTGATCCTGTACTCGGGCGCCGTCGCATTTCCACACGACTACGAGACGTTCGTGCGGGGATACGGCCTCCACCATCGGCGCGGGACGGGACGGATGGCCCTTTGGCTGAATGCCGCCGGCGCTCAGGCCGCAGCGTTCGCGGACGCCGTGACGACCGCGGGCTTGCCGCTGCACCGGAGCTCACCGGTCGAGCTCGCGGACCTGCCCCGCTTGCTCGTCACGCCGGATGCACACCTGATCACCCTGAAGAACTACTACGTCGGCCTGTGCGTGCCCTCGAAGACCTACGGGTGCGTCGAATCCGGCAGAGACATCCTGTTCATCGGCAGCGACCAGTCCGACGTCGATTTGCTCTGCCGGCAGGCGCGCTCGGATGGAAGCTACTTCAGGGTCAGCGTCGGCGACGCCAACGGCGTATGCGCGGCGCTCGAGTCCCTCGCCGATCGAGCGGAACGCGCGGACCGGCAGTACTCACCCTGATCTCCGTGGCGGTCAGCGCGCCTGCCACACGAGGTGCGCGCCCCAACCGGACCGGAGCTCGTGCGTCACCCGGTAGCCGAGGCGGCGCAGAGGCACGTCGATGCCACGATGCTCCTTGTCGGTGTGGATTTCGGCCGCGACTGCCGGCCGTGCGATCTCGAGGACGTTGGCGGCGCCGGAGATGACGTCGTGGCCGAAGCCCTCGACGTCGAGCACCATCCAGGTCGGGCGCGCAACGCTAGCGCTGGCACAGAAGTCGTCCACCGTCTTGACCGATACCTCGACGGCAGCGCGGTCGGGCCGCGGTGCCCAGCCAGGATCGGCGGACACCGATCCGTCGCCTCGTCCCACCGACCACAGGGTGAGCGAGCCCGTCGCCGCGCCCAGGGCGATGGGCTCGATCCGCACCGCCGCCTCGGGGTTGAGCTCGAGGTTCTGACGCAGCCAGGCCACGGTCCTGGGCTCGGGCTCGAAGGCGACGACGTCGACCGCCTGGCCCTGCGCCCGAAAGTGCCTCCACAACCAGAGGGCGAGATACCCGGTGTTGGCGCCGATGTCGTAGACCGTCGCGCCGGGTTCGATCAGCCTGCCCAGCAGCTGCATGTACGCGCGCTCGTGCAGCCCCGTGAGGAACGGGACGTTCGACGTGTCCCCGGTCACCAGGAAGCCGTTGCCGGCGCGGACCGGCTTCCGCCCCGCCGGGGGGAGCCAGTTCTGCAGGCGCCCGCACACCCTCGTCTCGAGCGCGGCGATGGGCGGGCATACGCGTCCGACGAGGCGATACACGGTGTTCTGAGCGATCATGGTGTCCTGCACGGCATTGCGACACGATCATGTTGCGCATCGGGGCGCCTGATCGCGAAATTGTGGCCCTCGGGCCCGAGGCGTTCGTCGAGCAGCTCGCGGACGCTCATCGCGGCCGAGCGCGCGGCGCTGCTCTCGAGGCTCCCGAGCCGCTGGCCCGGCACGGGTCCGTCCCAGTGCGTCGGCGCCAGGTAGCGCCTCGCCTGCCCCGCAGCGATCTCGGCCGCGGCGGAGCGAGCGAGATGCGCGGATTTCAGGTACTGCTCGACCGTGGGGGCGATGCCGGGTAGCTGCGCGGTCAGGATCTCGCGGTTGCGCTTCAGCAGGCCCAGCGCTGCTCCCAGCACCTTCCTGGACAGCGGGCCCGACGAGCCCTTGGCGGTAACGCCAGCATCGACGAACGTGGCCACCTTTCCTCGCTCCGACGCGTAGAACTCGTACATCCGCCGCCAGCTCCACTCGGGGGCTTCGAGCAGGGTGTAGTCGCCTGGTCGCTCGAGCCCCAGGGCGATGTTCCTGATTGCGAGCGCGATGGTCGAGCAGAAGACCGTGTCCGAAGGGGTCTCACCCGCCTTCGCGAGCGCGATCGTTCGCTCGCCGGCCGCCCCGAGCAGCGCCCTGCTCACACCTTGCAGCTCGCCGTGCACCTGTCCGAGCCGAAGCACGTACGTGGGCCGACGCCTCAAGAGCCCCATCGCTCGCGTGAGTCGCTCGCCGTGCCGCTTCGAGGACGCGTAGCTCGTCCGCGCGACGAGGTAGTTCGCGTACCGCCGAGCGCTCATCGGCATCCCGAACGCGGTGGTCGTGCTGATGAAGACGTACGGCACGCCCGCAGGTGCTTCGCTGATCGCGTTGACGATGTTGGCGCGCATCGGGCGGCGCACCTCGGACGGCAGGCCGCGCGGGAGCGAGAAGTCGACCACTAGATCGCAGCCCTCGAGCAGCGCGCGCGCCCGCTCCCGGTCTGCCACGGCTCCGATTCGGCAATCGACGCCGCACCGCCGCAAGAGCGACGCCCCGAGCTCACTGCGACAAATCGGAATGACCCGAACGTCGGGCATCGCCTGGAGGTTGAGGGTGACCTCCACGCCGACCTGTCCGTTGGCTCCGATGATCGCGACGCGAGGCATTCAGGCCTCGCTTTCGGCGTAAAGGAGGTCGACGACCTGCGTGGTGGCTCTCGACTCCACGGCGCACGCAGGGTTGACCTTGCCGGTTCGGACGCCGTCCAGGAACGACGTCCAGTGCTCGTGGAACACCTGCGCCGAGGTCGCGGGGTAGTCGGCCAGCGGGTGCTGGAGCACGAACCTGGCTCCGGAGCGGGCTCGCACGGCGATGGTCCAATCAGACCACATGGCGAAGTCGACCTCTGCGTTGTCGAAGACGAACGTGTTCGTCATCCGCGTGAAGCGAAGGTTCGTCACGATGACGTCGAGCGGAACCACTTCGCCGTTCGTGCGATGCGCGGTCAGCGTCGCGTCCGTGTGCACGTCGAACCCGGCGTTCTTGATCATGTTCACCCGTCGCAGCTCGACCGAGGTCACCCCCGCGATGTGGAGCGCGAGGTCGATGGCGTGGACCCCGACCTCGAAGAGGAACCCGCCTCCCGCCATGCCGAAGTCGCTGCTGTACCTCCCGCCGGTGATCGTGGCGGGCGCGCCGAGCTCCACCTTGATCCCCCTGAGGCTCCCAAAGATGCCCGACCGAACGACCTCCGCCATGGCCCGCGTGGGCCCCGCGGAGCGCTTCTGGAAGCCGACGGCCAGGCGCTCGGGCCTGAAGAGGCCGCACTGAGCGTCGTGCTGCGCGACGGTCCGCGCGAACGGCTTCTCCACGTAGACCGCCGAGCGCGAGCTCAGCTGCGGGTACATCGCCGGCCTCGCACCGTACGGGACGGCGATCAAGACGGCGTCCGCGTCAGGCAGCGCAGCCATGTCGGAGGGCAGCGGGACGTGGCGAACGCCGAAGCTCCGTGCGAGCACCCTCGCCTTTCGCTCGTCCTTGTCGACGATCCAGTCGACGCGTGCTCCCGCAAGCGCGAGCATGGCGGGTAGATGGGCGCTGCGCACGATCTCGCCGGCGCCGATCACCCCCAGGATCAACGGCGGCTTGCGCTGCGGTTCGGCGGCCGGCGGTGCTGTCATCGCTGGCTCGGTAGCACCTGCCGCGCTTCGAGTCCCGTCGCATGCACGAGCTCCGCACGATGCCCGACCGCAGGCGGATCGGCCGGGGCGAGATCGCTCCTCACGCGCCGCAGGTGCAGCTCGAAGAGGTCGGTCACCACCTGCAACAGGATATCGGTCTGGGGTGACACTTCGTAGATCTCGCTCTCCCACACGAACTTCAGGTGGGCGCGCGCTGCGGGATCTGGCCCGATGGGGTAGCGGGCGGACACGTCATCGCTCCGCTCTGCGACCATGGTGCCCGACTGGAACGCCGTCCGCTCACCCGCGCCGGTCGGCTGCAGTACCTGCACGGCGGTGAGCTGAGCCTCCACGCGGAGGCTGTCCAGAAGCCCGAGGATCTCGTCCTCGTTCGCCGCGGCGTCGAGCCGGGCGGGCAGCGTGGTCAGCGTGCGGCGGACGCGCTCGGCGTCGCTCGTGCGGATCCGCGCCTTCTGCCGGCGGCGGCCGTGCATGTACTCGAAGTACCCGACGAAGCGAACGAGCGCGACGAGCACGACGCTCGCGCTCAGGAGGGCGACTCCGACGTGCCAGCTGCGACCGAGCGAGATGGCGATCGCCGAGAGCGTGAACACCACG
This sequence comes from uncultured Polyangiaceae bacterium, assembly GCA_964372055.1. Taxonomy (GTDB): domain Bacteria; phylum Myxococcota_A; class Polyangia; order Polyangiales; family Polyangiaceae; genus CAYJPW01. The sequence continues at coordinate 20,233 of CAYJPW010000005.1, read as the reverse complement.
CTGACGCCGTAGATGATCAGGACGGCCCGACGATGGGTGATGCCCATGTCGAGCAGGCGGTGGTGAATGTGGCCCCGGTCCGGCGAGAAGATGGGCCGGCGCTCGAGGAAGCGCCGCACCATCGCGAACAGGGTGTCGAAGATCGGAACGCCGAGGGCGACCACCGGAACGAGCAACGACACCGCGGTCGACGCCTTCGGGGCGCCCATGAGCGAGGTGGCAGCCAGCACGAACCCGAGGAAGTAGCTCCCCGAGTCGCCCATGAAGATCCGGGCGGGATTGAAGTTGTAGAAGAGGAACCCGACGACGGCTCCCATCGTCGAGGCCATCAACAGGGATACCAGCGTGTTCCCCGAGATCCAGGCGATGATGAAGTTCGTCAGCCCGGCGAAGAACACGACTCCTGCTGCTAGCCCGTCGAGCCCGTCGATGAGGTTGACCGCGTTGACGACCCCGACGATCCAGAGCACGGTGACGGGCAACGCGAAGATCCCCATCGGCAGGCTGCCGATGATGGGCAAGAATACGGCCTCGATACGAAAGCCGCACGCGAACGCCACGACCGAGACGAACACCTGCGCATACAGCTTCTGAAGCGCACGAAGGCCCCTCGTGTCATCGATGAACCCCACGGCGCACATCGCGGTGCCGCCGATGAAGAGCCCGAGGACCTTGCGCGTCTCCTGCGTGAACGCCTGCGCGACGCCCGACTCGACGAAGAACAGGCCGAGGAGCGGAGCGAAGAAGGCCGCAGCCATCGCGAGCCCACCGAGCCGTGGGATCGACTGCCCGTGGACGTGCCTCCCGCCCGGCTTGTCCATCGCGCCGATCCGCAGGGCCAGGCGCCGCACCAGCGGAGTGAGCACGCCCCCTACAAGCGCGGCGACGACGAAGGCTGCGATGAAGCTCTTCATGGCGCGGGCGTCCCCAGCAGGATCAAGTAGTTGCCCCGGATCCGGGAGAAATTCAGGCGCAAGCCGGCGCCTTTTCGGACTGCGCAGGGCTGGCGTCAACAGTTCCGACGGACCGTTACACTGTGGGCGTAACGGCGGCGTCGAGCGCCGCTGCGATCTGCTCGCACTGCGCGACCGCTCGGCTCAGGTGGGCGCACCCGGCATCGAGCAGGAGGTTGGGGAGCGGAGCCGGGACCGGAGCGCGCGCGAGCGCGGGCGCCGATGCCTGTGCTCCGAGCCGCCCCGACTTCCGCGCCTTGATCGTGTAGCCGGGGGAGAGCGGCCCGAGCGCCGACGTGTTGAACCTGACCCACGAGTACTTCCAGGTCACCTCGTCGAAGCCCGCGCGACCGAGCTCGCGAACGAGCCGTGTCGGCGGCACCGGCGCCTCGTTGTCCGAACCTTGCTCGTGGAAGAGCATCCCGAGCACCGGCGCCGGCTCACTGCAGGTAAAGACGCCGCCGCGGCGCAGCACGCGATGGGCCTCAAGCAGGACGGGTTCGAGCGGCTCGATGTGATGCATCACGAGATTCGCAGTAACGACGTCGAAAGATCTATCCTCGAATGGAAGGCTCGTCGCGTTCGCGATGATGAACTGGTACGCCTCTCCTTCAGCCACATGATACCTGGCCGCAGCCCACAGTTGGCGCGGCACCGCGTCGATAGCCCACACGCTGCGCGCGCGGCACGCGACCCGCAACGCGCCCCCGAGCAGGCATTCCCCCGAGCCAATATCAAGGACGTCCCTCCCGAGCACGCTATCATGACCATGCAGGCCCATAGCATGAGCGATCTGTACGCCTACAAGATAACCCGACTGCGCGAACTCGATCTGTCGCCGCGCGGCTTCACGGATGCCGTCAGGAGTCACAGTGTAGTATGCGAATTCGCTATCCGCCCTCCACTCCTGTCGTCCCAGAAGCATCTTTCTTACGTTGCCGATGAGGTTGAAGCGGTCGCGGATGTTCACAATGTCACTCCCGTGCAGATGATCTCACTTGATACGGAGCTTCGCCAACGGCGGCGCGAGTGAGGACAGTAGGCGCAGCACGCCCTCTTCCAACATGCCCGGCAGCCGCCGCCTGTGAACATTGATCGCGCTGCCGAATGGCCGCAGCCCTTGAACGTTCTGCGTCATCGGCCGCTCACGGACTACTTCCCCCGCCTGGAAGCGCTCCAGCCAACGTCTCAGGTCGGCTGGTCCTTCCACCGCGACGATCTTTCCCGCGGCGGCAAGCTCGCGAACGATCTCGAGTTGATGGTCGTTTACGTGTTCCCTCAGTGCGACACGGCGGGGAACGACCAATGGCGCGTGACCTTCGCGAACGGCGGACCAGATCGTGCCCACGCCGCCGTGACAGACGATGACGTCTGCCGCGACGATCTCATTCTCGAACTCAGGGCGGGTCAGATGGGAGCGCGACGACATGCGACTTGGTCGGACCGTGCTCGAGCCGTACTGGCACAACCCATCGACAGGTCCATCCGGCAATGATTCGTCGACCATCTCGATCAATCGGTCGAACGGATCGAGCGAATTGCCGACCGTGACGAATACCCTCATCGGAGCACCAGCTTCGCGAGCTCGCCGCGTGGGAAGTACCGAACGAGGCCCGGCCACTGGAAGAAGAACCGATCCGAGAGCGCGTACATGAGGCGCCCTGTGAGCGTTGGCCGCGTCACAGCAGCCGCGGACTCGATGAAGACAACACGGGCACCGATCGTGAGCTTACCGATGAGCGCGACGGGAACGGCCGGCCCGGCACCGGCGGACACGATGATCTCGGGCCGTTCCTCGGCGAGGATCCTGGCTGCCTCGGCCAGGTTGAGCAGGACCCTCCAGTCGCGCTCGGCGTGCGCGATGCGATAGACCCGCGCAAAGGGAAAGTTCGGGAGCTGGACGTCGTCGTTGACGACCAGGATCACCTCGTGCTCTCGAAGAACCGGCGCGAGCTCCATGAGCTCGGTCAGGTGTCCGCCCACGGACGACACCAGCAAGACTCTCATCGCTGGCTCCTCTCGTCCCTGGCGCGGCGGACGATATCGGCGTAGCGCTCAGCCATCTGACTCGCGATCGAGGGCCAAGAGAACTTCGAGGCGAGTTCGAGCCCCGCCCTGCCCATCGCTTGGGCGCTCGGGGCATCGGTCAGAACCCGGACCAGGGCCGCCGCGATCTCGTCGGGAGAGTTCTCGACCCAGGCGCCGGCGCCGACGTCGGCGACGACCTTCCACGGCGTGTTCCGGCTCGCCACCACGGGGGTGGCGCAAGAGAGCGCCTCGACGACGACCTGGCCGAAGTTCTCGCTGTGGGATGGCAGGACCAACACTCCTGCGCTCGCCAGCAGCGCGTACTTCGCGTCCCCCTCTACGCGACCGACATACTGGATGCGCGGCCGCGGCTGCGTCCTCGACACGAGCGCCTGGATGCGCGCCCACTCCCCGACGTCATCCGGCCCAGCCACGATCGTCTCCACGTCGGGCACCGCCGCGGTCACCTTCGCGAGTGCCGGCACGAGGACGTCGAACCCCTTCACGGGATGAAGTCGCCCGAGAAAGAGGATGCGGCGGGGCCGGCGCTCCACCTCCGGGGGACGCACCGGCACGACGACACCGTTCGGTAACGTGAAGACATCACTGTGCGGCAAGAGCGACAAAAGCTCGTCGCGCTCTTGCTCGCTCGTGGCGTGTAAGGCAGCAGCTCCGCCGAGATTGCGTCGCTCCACGAGGTGCCAATAGGGAGCCTTCTTCCACCGCTTGTGGGCCAGCGCCCACCCACGACAGCTGCCGCGCGGCGAGACGACATAGGGCACGCCTGCCCGTCGCGCGGCGACGGCCGCCGCTGCAGACGGGAAGGAGAACGACGAGGTGACATGGACCAGGTCGTAGAGACGGGTCGATGCCACGAGCTGGCGCAGCAACCCCGCGGAGATCGCGAAATCGAATCGAGGGCGCCGCCGGAAGTACGTCACCTTCACACCCTCGACATCCACGGGCCGCGCCGTGACGACGGGGAGGTCGTCCGGACCGTCGGCGTCGGTCGTTGCCACCTCGAGCTCGACCCCGACCTTCGCGAGCGCCTGGCACAGCCGGAGGACGCTCTCGATGGGCCCACCATAGCGGACGGCGGGGAAGAACCCCGGGATCACGTGCAAGACTCGCAGCCCTGCGCCCATGCTCGGCCTCGCAGCCCTATGCGGGCTTCTGCGCCTCCACGTACAGCGACTGGAGAATGCGCTCGGGCTCATCGTGGTCGATGTTGAGCTCGTCGATCGGGCTGTCGCGGAACGACGCCCTGCGGACCGCCTGGAAGCCGGCGCCGACGAGCTCCGAAGCGAGTAGATCGAAGTCCCAGGCGAAGCGGTGGAAGCCGCGCTCCCGGAAGACCCTGTTGACCGCCTCGATCGGGGTGGTTTCGGAGGGCGCGAGCCGCTTGAGCGCTTCGCGGTCGTCGGCGGTGTAGGCGCGCATCAAGCGCTCTGCGTCAGGCACGATCACCCTGACGTGACCACCGGGCTCGAGAATCCGGCAGATCTCGCGGAGGAACACCCGCGCCTGGCGCGGGTACTCGAGGTGCTCGAGCACGTGCTCCGAGAACGCCAGCTGCGCGCAGGCGTCCGGCAGATCGAGGCCGCGGCCGAGGTCCTGGATCAGATCGGCCGCCTTGGACCAGCCATCCACGTTGAGCCAGCCCTGCCGTGGGAGAGGCCCCGAGCCGAGGTTCACCTTCAGGCGTCCACCGCCGCGGCGGATCTGCGCCAGGAGCCGTCGTTGTCGTGGGTCGACGCCCGCGAGCGCGCCGCGCAGCCGCAGGGACGCCTCCCAGCGGAGCTGCAGGAGCAGCTCGATCGACGCCACGCGCGAGGCGAAGCCGAGGACGAGATCTCGAGCGCTCATCTGCCATGCACCTCGTGGTGGACCGGTTGGTATCGACCGTACACCTCGAACTCGCTCCCCCACCCCGCGCGATCCATCAGCGAAGCCGGCCACGCGCCCGCGCGCGCGACCGAGGCCGCGAGCGTCGAAGCCGGCCGGGACGAGCCGAGCAGGAAGCGCCTGAGGCCCGAGGCGAGCTGGTCGGGACCGAGGTTCGAGAAGCTCGTCCAGCGCGTCGGGTGCACCTGGGCCCGTTCGAGGAGGCAGGCAAGACCGCTTCGCGTCATCAGCGTGAGGTGCTCGGGCGGTGTGACCATGGGGAAGCGCCGCCCGAGCAGCCGCGCAGGCAGCCCGCTCATGCTGGGCGTGGAGAGGGCGACAACGCCTCCAGGCGCCAGGTGCCGGACAGCAGCGCTCAGGATGGTGAGGGGCTCGGACGCGTGCTCGATGACCTCCCAGAGCACCACGGCGTCGAAGCGGCGCGCCGACGCCGGCAAGTCTTCGAGCCAGCACTGATGAACGACGTGCCCTCCTGCGATGGCGTCCGCCGCTGCAGGGCCGGGCTCGACGCCCTCGACGCGAAGCCCGCGGGCGCGCGCGGCGTCCAGGAAGTAGCCTGCTGCGCAGCCGATCTCGAGGACCGCGTGCACCCCCATGCGGACGAGCGTGGCGGCGCGCCCGTCCGCCTCCCTCCGCAGCCGCTGCTCCTGCTGGCGTGCGGTGTCGTAGTAGTCTCGGCGACCGTAGACCTCGGCCAGCACCTCCGGGCCCGGCGGCGGATCCACGAAGCACGTGCGGCACGCCACGCACCGATCATACGCGTACTCACGCACGACGAACGCCCGAGTGGCGCTGTGCTGTCCGCACGCGGGGCAGGAACGCGCCGACCGCGACATGGCTCAGGCCTCCACCCCGCCGAGCCAGCTCGCCACGAGCTGGCGATGGCGCGCCCGGAAGTGCTCGTAGGCGAACTCCGCCTCGATGCGCCGCGTCGCGGCGGCTCCCATCGCGGCGCGCAGGTCGGAAGCGCCCGCCAGCAGAGCGAGCTTCCGCGCGTGATCGTCGATGTCGAAGGGATCGATGACGAACCCATTGACGCCCTCGACGACGGCTTCGCGCGAGCCATCCTGGTTCCCGACGATGATGGGAACGCCACAGGCCGCGGCCTCGAGGGGGGTGAGCGGGATGCCCTCTCCTCGACCGACGCCTCGATCGCTGACCAACGAGAAGACGTGCGCGCTGCGGTAGACGTCCGGGAGGTCGCGCTCGTGGACCATGCCCGTGAAGAACACGCGGTCAGCCAGGCCCCGCGCCCGGGCAGCGGCGCGCAGGGGCTCCACGAGGTTACCCCGCCCGGCGTAGATGAGGCGCATGGTCGGGAAGGTCGAGGCAACCCTGGAGAACGCGTCGAGGAGCCGCTCGTAGCCCTTGTGGCGAGCGTCGGTCGAGAGCCGCCCCAGCGTCATGACGTTGATGCCTGCGCTCGGGTCGGGGATACCGTAGCGGTCCCGCACGTCGGGCGAGGCGACGCCTGGCGAGAACCGCGACCGATCCACGCAGTCCCAGACGACCTCGATGGAGCCGGGCGGTCGAAGGCCGCGAGCTTCGAGGTACTGCGCGGTGAAGTGGCAGTCTGCGACCACGTGGTGCACCGACGCCAGCCCCCACGCGGCGTCGCGTCGGAACCCGCTCCAGACCTCCGAGCCGTAGACGTTGAGGATGGTTTTCGCACGGAGCGGGCGCGCGAGCGCGGCGGCGGCTCCGGACAAGTTGACATGTGCCGCGAGCACGATGTCTGGCCGCCTACTGATGCCCGACAAGCACGCGTGAGCGATGAATGCCGCTTTCTGAGAGAGCGACAGGCCGCCAGCGAAGAAAGCGACGTCGAACCCCCCCTCGAAGCTGTCGTCCCCCGGCCCGAGGAGAGACACGACATCGATGTTGTCACTGCCATACAGATCGCGGAGCGCCGTGATCTGGTACCGGTTGTAACGACTGATCCCGCCCTTGTCGAAGCAGCCTGGAGTCAAGTAGAGAAGCCTCATCAGCGCACCGTGTCTGGGAGTATCACTCTCACGCCTAGATGCTCATCCCGTATTCGGCGCACCACATGACGAGCGCGGCGATCGCCCACACGCGCGATGCCGTCACGCCGCCACCCCCCCCGACGAACGCTTGCCACATCGCCCCCACCGCCACTTCGTCAAGCGCGCCCATCGCACGCACTGTCTCGCCCAGGACGGCATCGGCGAGCCACGCCCGGAGCGGGCCACGAAACCACCGCTCGAAAGGGAGCACGAACCCCATCTTCTGGCGGTCGAGCGCCGCGGAGGGAATGCCGTGCGCGGCCAAACGCAGCAGCGGCTTGTTCATGCCGCGGCGAAGCTTGAGGGCACCCGGGATCTCCATGACACGCTCTACCAGCACATGGTCCAGCAACGGTACTCTCACCTCGAGCGCGTGCGCCATGCTCATGGCGTCCGTGTCCCGGAGGAGCGTATTGAGCATGTAATTATCCATTTCGAGGGCAGAATAAGTATTCACCGGGTCCCCGCTCATCGACGTCATCAGCCCTGCGCCGCAGCTCCGGACGACCGCTCGCACACCGCACGCCCCCGGCTCGTCGGCGACGTAGTCGGCGCGGATCAAGGCTCGCCGCTGGGTGGTGGCAAACATCCCTCGCAGGGTCGAGTAGACCGCGAGCGGGTCGGCCTCGCCGACGAGCACTTCCTCGAGTTTGTACGGCTTGCTGCCCGGCAGGCGGAACGGGTGCCCCGTGAGAAGCGTATCGAGGACCCCACCGGACAGCGGCCGGAGCGCTCCCGCTGCGCGACAGGCGAGCTGGAAGACACGGAAGCTCCGGTAACCAGCGAAGAGCTCGTCCCCCCCGAGGCCGGACAGCGCGACGCACAAGCCCGAGCGCTTCGCCGCCTTCGCCACGAAGTACGTGTTGGCGCCGTCGGCGGAGGGCTGGTCGAGAGCGCTCACGACGGCGCTGATGTCGGCGGCGGCCTCGCTTGCGGGCAGGTGGACCTGATGATGCGTACAACCAAATGCGGCCGCCACGCTCGCGGCGTGCTTGGCCTCGGTGTACTCCGTCTCGTCGAACGTCACCGTGAATGTATGAAGGGGCGAATGGGCCGATCGAGCGGCGAACGACACCAGCACCGAGCTATCGACCCCACCCGAGAGGAAGACGCCGACCGGGACGTCGGCGATCAGGCGAAGGCGGACGGCGTCGTTCAGCGCGCCGCGGGTGTGCTCGACCGCCTCCTCGAACGAGAGCTCGGCGCGGGGTGTCTCCGTCAGCTCCCAGTAACGCGTCAGCTCGACGCCGGTGGCCGTCAACCGTAGGCTGCAGCCGGGAGGCAATGCCGAGACGGCGTCGACCATCGTGTCCGGCTCCGCGACCGAACCGAAGGCTAGATAGCTGAGGAGGCCCCGTCTCGACAGCTTGCGCGGGACGGCACCCGTGGCGAGCATGGCCCGGACCTCGGACGAGAACACGATGCCGTCGGAGCGCTGCGCGTAATAGAGCGGCTTGATGCCCAGGCGATCTCGAGCAAGAACGAGGTCGCCCGTCAGCGAATCCCAGATTCCGAACGCGAACATGCCTCGGAGTCGTGGGATCGCCGCCAAGCCCCAGCGAGCGTAGGCGCGCAGGAGGACCACGGTGTCTCCGGTCGACTGGAATCGCTCGCCCAGTTGTTCGAGCTCGCGACGAACCTCCTGGAAGTTGTAGATCTCGCCGTTGTAGACGATCGTGTACCGACCGTCGTCCGTCGTCATCGGCTGGTGTCCAGCGGCCGACAGATCCAGGATCGACAGTCGCGTGTGAGCGAGGCCGCAGCGCCTGCCCCCCCCGGTTCCGCGATACGTTCCCGAGTCGTCTGGACCCCGGTGCTTCAGCGCGCGAATCGCGACCGCGAGGTCGGGATCGGCGCACCGGTCACCGACGACGACGAATCCGAAGATCCCGCACACGGCAGCCTCGGTGTCCCGCTGCTAGTCAGCCGCGCGCGCGCTTCTCCCGCGCGGCCAGCTCGACATCCGAATCGACCATTCGGCGCACGAGCTCCTCGAACGTGACCTTCGGCTTCCACCCGAGCTCTTGGTTCGCCTTCGACGGATCCGCGAGCAGCAAATCGACCTCGGCAGGCCGCAGGTACCGCTCGTCCATACGCACGAAGTCCTTGTAGTCGAGGCCCACTCTGCCAAAGGCGAGCTCGAGAAAATCGCGGACGGAGTGCGTCGTGCCCGTGCCGATGACGAAGTCGTCGGGGCGCTCGTGCTGCAGCATCATCCACATCGCCTCGACATAGTCCTCGGCGTGGCCCCAGTCGCGCTTGGCGTCGAGGTTGCCAAGGAATAGCTCCGTTTGCATGCCGTGCTTGATCCGGCCCACGGCCCTGGTGATCTTGCGCGTAACGAACGTTTCCCCGCGGCGTTCGCTCTCATGATTGAAAAGGATGCCGTTGACCGCGAAGAGCCCATAGGCCTCGCGGTAGTTGCGGGTGACATCGAAGGCGTAGGCCTTTGCCGCGGCGTAGGGACTGCGCGGGTGGAAGGGCGTCGTCTCGCGCTGGGGCGTCTCGTGCACCTTGCCGAAGAGCTCGCTCGAGCTCGCCTGGTAGAACCGGCAGGGGACCGCGGCCTTGCGGATCGCCTCGAGCAGGCGGATCGTGCCCAGCGCGGTGACCTCGGCGGTGTACTCGGGGATGTCGAAGGAGACCCGGACGTGGCTCTGCGCGCCGAGGTTGTAGATCTCGTCGGGCCTGGCGGCCGCGACCACGGACTGCAACGACGACGCGTCGTTGAGGTCCCCGTAGTGGAGGTGCAGCCGGACGCCTCGCTCGTGCGGATCGCGGTAGATATGGTCGATCCGCTCGGTGTTGAAGGAGCTGGATCGGCGAACGATGCCGTGGACCTCGTAGCCCTTCGCGAGCAGGAGCTCCGTGAGGTATGATCCATCCTGGCCCGTGATCCCGGTAATCAAGGCACGCTTCATCGAAGTTCCTGCGAGTCCAGTACGTCGTTCGGGGTGGGAACGGAGGCTAGCATGTGCGACCACCGAGGCCAAGGTGGGGGAGCCCGTCTGACGAGGGCTGGTTCCTGGCTTGCCCGGTCTCACGATGAAGGGCAAGACGCTCTGTGGCCATGGGGAAGGGGAACGTTCATCCTGGGCTCCCCGCACGCGTGCAGTTGAGCGCCCAGGTGGCTGCCCGTCTACGCACGGCCTCATCGATTGGCCGCCTCGGGTGACTTGCCACGGCAAGGACGATGTGCGATGTGTAGCCGGATGACCCCGATCGATATCGAGTATTTCCAATTTTGTTTCAAGTTGGGGATCGTGCGCGGGCCATTCCTCGAGGTCGGATCGGCGAAGGTTCAGCTCGCACACAACATGCCTAATCTGTGCGAGGTCGCGCATTCACTTGGCATTCATGACACTTTGGGCGTCGATCTCCAACAGGCTCCGGGAGTTGATGTCGTGTGCGACTTCTCCGCGCCGCCAGACGAATTTCGACCCGCGTGGAGCTGCGGCGCGTTTGAGTCAGTGGCGATCTTCAATGTCCTGGAGCACACGTTCGACCCGATTGGGGTCATGCGCAACGCATTGCAGTGCGTTCGTCCCGGCGGTTCGCTCATTGTTGTCACTCCAGCCGTTTGGCCCATTCACAGTCACCCGGGCGACTTCACCAGAATCCTACCGAATTGGTACGAGGAATTTGCGACTCGCTACCGTCTTGATCTGATCGATCGAGGGTTTTGCTGGCTGTCGAGCTTTGGCATTCAGGGCATTGGGGATCTCAGGAACGACTCCGGCGAATACCAATATCCCACGTTCCTTAACAGTGGACGAGCACATGCCAAGCTGCGATACTGGACTTCCAGGGTTGTCCATCGCGCATTTGACACGTATGGGCGGAATCATACGATGCAGCACGTGGCTGTGGGCGCCGCATTTCGCCGCAGTGATTGAATCTCATCATTCGCGTCCGCTTCCCTGCGCGTCTCGTGAGACGGAGTGCTTGTTTGGCTCCTACGGCGCCGAAATTTGCTCGCTTACCCTGGCCCGTTCGCGCGTGAGTCGTCGAGATAGCTCCGGGTCCGCTCCTCCGCGCTTGTGCAGGACTTTTTCCAGTGCTTCCACTGCCTGCAGATGTGCGCCAGCACGGACCGCCGCGTCGGCCAGCTTCAGCCAGCGCTGCTCGGACGAGTCGGACCTTGCGGCGCGCGTGTAGTGCTGCAGCGCTGCCTGCAGCTCTCCGCGGCGGGAGCGCACGTCCCCGAGCCAGGACTCGGCATCCGCGCATGCAACCGGCGTGACGCAGGCTGAGGCGAGATACTGCCTCGACGCGTCCTTCATCGCTTCGGGGGCCGTCACTTCGGCAGCGACGTTGACGCGCGCCGTGAGGCAGGCGATTCGGTCGCTCGCGGTGTCGCACGTGTGAGCGAGGAGCTGGTCAGCCTGCTGTGGCTTCCCATCGAGGAGCAGTAGCCGTGCGCGCAGCTGCGCCGCGCCGGAATTTCGAGGATCCGCTTCGGCGATCGCGGCTGCGTGGGCGTCGACCATCTTCCGGCACGCCTGACCATCTGCACAATGATGATCGAAGGGCTTCCCTGTGGCGAGTGCGGTGAGTATGTCGGATGCGAGGCGCATTCGTGGGCCCGTGCGATGGGGATCGCGAGAGATGGCCTCCTGATCGCAACGGATTCGGAGCTCGCGCTCCTTCGTCGCGGCCAACATCGCGCCGAACGCATCTAGCGCCGCTGCGCCCTGGGCCCCCTCTGGCACCGCGACGAGGAGCTCGGTGTAGTCACTGGCCCATCGCAGGGCCATCTGCGCAGTGGTCGCAATGAGAGTCGAGTCGTTCTCCAAGGCCAGCCTGAGCTCGAAGAGGCCCTGGCGGCGCGCGCCGCGTCCGGTCAGCACCTCGGCCAAGAGTAGGTGAGCGCGTCCGCTCGTGGGAGCCCGCTCCAGCGTGCGCTGCAGCCACGGCATCGGGTCCTGGTCCCGCGCCCGCCATGCGATCGTGGCACCCAGCAGAGGGAAATAGGGTTCGGCAGGGTGCCGCAGCATGGCCAGCCGGACGCGCTCACGCAGCGCCGCGATGGAGGCAACGTCATCCCAAACGACAGCGCCATACGCGTCTCTGAGGTGGGCCCGCTCGTCGGCCAGCGACGTACGACCCCAGGCAATCACCGCCGCGAGCGCAAGCGTGCTCACAATGGGGAGCGCCAGCCATGACGCTCGAGTTGCCCCATATCTCACAGACCCGGGTCGACGCCTTCGGGCGACGCCGCCAGATAACGTGCCGAGTACCGCGAACAAAGCAATTGCGACAGCGGGCACCTCGAGCGCCAAGTCGAATAGGTTCTGGCAAAGCAGGGCCACCGCACCCAGCCATCCGCCGGTCGCGACGGAGCTGCGGAAGGCACCGAGCTTTGTCGGCCACACGAGCCAGCAGAGCAAGATCAATGCGGCGGAGCCCACCGGGACGCCCCACTCGGTGACCCACTGCGCCGGGAAGCTCTCGATATGCGTGAAGACGACGTGGCCTGCGGTGATGCGGTGCGCGGGGAAGACGCTCTCGAACGCGCCCCGGCCGATGCCGAACCAGGGGTGCTGAGCGATGAGGGGTTTCACCCAGAGGACCATCTCGAGCTTTTCGAGGTTCTTGCTATAGAGTTCGCTCCAAAGCGCGCGCGTTCCCGCGAGCGCGGCAAAGAGCAAGCCTCCCCCGATGGTGGCGGCGATCAGCGCGATCACCCGCCCGGAGGGCGCCTCGGAGCGATCGCCGCGCACGCGCAGGCGGAAAAGGCCGGCGAACGCCAACAGCGCGGTCAGCAGAAAGAGCACCCCTCCGCGCGAGGCGGTGGTGACGGCAACCGCCACCATGATCATCACGCCGACCCCAATCAGCCATCGCGACAGGATCGGACGCCTTGAGAGCAGGAGGCCGACACCGCAAAGGACTGAGAGGTTCAGATAGCCGGCGAGATTGTTCGGGTTGAGCAGGGGACCAACGTGCCACTGCAGCGCCGGGAAACTCGGCTCGTAGATGCCGAACACCTTCGTAGCGCCCGCCAGTCCGTGGGCAATGGTCGTGAGCGCCGCGGCCGTACCCGAGCCGAACACCAAAGCGATGCCCCAAACGCCGCCTCTGGACAATGCCGTCACAAACGCCGCCACGAAGATGCACGCGTACACGCAGAGCTTCAGGCATTCCACGAGCGAGGCGCTCGGATCGAGAGACAGGGCCCCGTGGCTCGTGGCCTGCCCCAGCGGAATCAGCGCCCGTTCCCACACGTCAGCCGTCGCGGGCGCCAGCCGGTGAAGCCAGCCGAGAGGCAACGGAACGGCCTGCAGACCCGTGTACGCCGCGAGCGCCAAGAGCGGGAGGACCCGCGAAGGGATGCCGCCTACCGCCGCGCTCGTGCGGCCGAGTTTCGCGGCGAGCACGGCGGCCAGGATCGCGAAAAGCGCGGCCACCGCCAACGTGACCACGTGGACGGTGCCGATGGCGAGGACCGAGCCCACGGTCAGCACTACCAACAGCCCCGCGAGCGCCCGCTCGATCGGCGGCCTGGGCGATAGCCCGCCGACATCGCGGTCCAAGTCGATGCGGGGCGCTCGCGGCACGGTGGGGACCCTGGCCTGGTCCACGTTCGTTGCTTCGGCGGACGTGACGTTCACTTTCCCTCGTCCTACTGGGCGAAGGAGAGCCCGCGGAGATCCGCCCCTTCCTCGGAGCCGCTCGCGTTCCCGAGGAAATACGCCTTCGCAGGCAGCGGGACGGCGCCCACGGCCGCCGCGGTCGTCTCTCCGTCGCCGGTCGTCGCACCCGCGACGCCGAGACGCCGCTCCACCGTGTTGGAGCGTACGCTGACGGTGAGCACCTGATCGCGATCCCAGGAGAGGGGGTTCGTCGACAGGTTCACGCCGGAGAAGCGCGCCACGATCGTGCTGTCGAGATCGACGTAGACGCGGTTGTCGAGGTCGAAGAAGACGAGATCGTGCTGTGCCATCTGCTCGCCGGCCTTGTAATGAGGCGCGAAAGTGATCGTCGCGTCGACCCAGCCGAGAGGCGCGAGCTCGCCCGGGATCTCGGACCACAGCGACTCGGCCGCGCGGGTGGCCGGCGAGTCGCCCGAAGGGATGAGGCTCGATGGATAGCGGGCAGGCGATTCGACCTGCGCACCGTAGGCATCGAGCGCGCTGGCCACGACAATCGGTGGCTCCCCGTTGGGGCCCCCAATCGTGTCGAGCTCGATGGTGTAGGCAGCTGGAGCAGTCACGTGCACCCGATTCCAGCTCGTGGTGGTCACGTCCGTCGCCGCACCGGAGCTGAACGCTTGAGACCACAGAACGAAATGGGCGTACGGTGGGGCGCCCGAGGTCCCTCGGCACCATGTGGAGGCAGTTATCGGATCGGACAGCCCCAAGGTGTTCAGGTACTGCACGTTGCCCCGCTGGCTCCCTGCAGAGGAGAAGAGCGTCGCCGCGCTCCCCCCGGACGGATCGGCCGAGCCCGGGGTGACGGCCATGTTCGCCACGACCCACCCTGCGCCCGACCAGGAAACGCTGTTCTTGACGTAGTTCGTGCGGGCGCTCTCGATGGTGAGTCCCCAGCCTGATCCGGTGTTCCGCGCCCGTGGCGCGTCGACGGCGAACCCGGTTCGGATGGTGCTCGGACCGGTTTGCGACGTCCTGCCCGCCGTGGGGCTGCTGAACTTCAGCCACGGGGGCAAGACGTACACCCCGTCTGCGGGCGGATCGCCAGCTTGCCACGTGTAGAGGATGCTGCCTCCAGCCCCGCCTTGTCCGCCTGTGCCGGTGCCTCCCTGCCCTCCGGCCCCGCCCCCGCCCCCGGCTGCACCCGCGCCGCCGCCGCCGGCGGTCCCGGTGGTCGCCGTCACGCCGGTGGTCCCGGACGAGGTCGACGCGGTGGTCGACGAGGAGGAGCCGTCGAGCCCGGCCGAGCTGAGCGTGCAGGCGCCCGCGAACAGGGTCGCAAGGGCGAGAGCGCATCGGGCGACACGGGTATCCGCGAAAACTCCGATGGGCGCGATCACGCGACGATGTTGGCCCCGAACGACCGCTGCGGTCAACCCGCCGCGATCTCGCGCGCCGAGTCCCGGCTCACGTGCCCCGGGCACGGCACGGCGATCGCCGTTGCCGGTACGCCGCACCCGGTCCTCCAGGCTCGACTCGCGATGCACCGCGGCGCCGGCGGCAACGTTCGCGCGACTCCCGACCCGCACACCGAGAAGGATCACCGCACGGGGGCCGATCCAGACGTCAGCGCTCGCGACCGCCTCGTACACGACGGGCTGGTCGATGATCGGCCGCTCCCGCAGTGAGGCGATCGGACTGGCTGGGGCCGCGCTAGTGGCGCCCAGCCCGCCCTGAGCCTGTCCCGCCGGCGGCAAACCAACCTCGACCAAGGCGCCTCTTTCGCCTACGCTGCCGATCCGTGATGCACGGGTCAAGCGTACCGTTCATGCCCGGCAAGCTAGGGCCGAACCTGTTCGCCTAGCGGCACGTCTTCAAGCTCAGCGCCCCAATGATCACGAAGGGAATCATCCTCGCCGGCGGCGCCGGCACCCGACTGCACCCAATCACCCAAGTGGTGAGCAAGCAGCTCGTGCCCGTCTACGACAAGCCGATGATCTACTATCCGCTGACGACGCTGATGCTCGGCGGGATCACCGACGTGCTGGTCATCACCACGCCCCAGGATCAGCACCTATTCCAGAAGCTGCTAGGCAATGGCGCCCAGTGGGGGATCTCGATCCGCTACGCCGTGCAGCCCAGCCCCGAGGGCCTGGCGCAGGCGTTCCTCATCGGCAGGGATTTCATCGGGACCGATCCCTGCTCGCTCATCCTGGGCGACAACATCTACTACGGGCATGGGATGCCCGATCACCTCCGCCGCGCTGCGTCGCAAACCTCGGGCGCGACGGTGTTCGCCTACTGGGTCGAGAAGCCCGAGGCTTACGGCGTCGTCGAGTTCGACGCCGCAGGGCGCGTGCTCAGTGTCGAGGAGAAACCCGAGGCCCCACGCTCGAACTACGCCATCACGGGCCTTTACTTCTACGACAACGACGTGGTCTCGATCGCCAAGGGCCTCAAACCCTCCGCCCGCGGAGAGCTCGAGATCACCGATCTGAACCGCGTCTATCTCGAGCGCGGCGCGCTCAACGTCGAAAAGCTCGGGCGCGGCTTCGCATGGCTCGACACCGGCACGCACGAGTCGCTGCTCCAGGCGGCGACGTTCATCCAGACGATCGAGCTCCGCCAGGGCCTCAAGGTCGCGTGCCCCGAGGAGGTGGCCTATCACCTCGGTCTTATCGACGCCGAGCAGCTCCTGCGCCTCGCCGAGCCCCTCAAGAAGAGCGGCTACGGCGACTACCTGATCAAGCTGCTGCGCCACTCGTTGCCCGGTACGCGGCGCGAGTAGCGTCTTTGCGCTGCGACACTCAGCAACGGTGACGCGGCAGGCGTTCGGCGGTGAGCTCGCGGAGCTGCGGCGCGTTTTGGTCCTTCGCCGAGACGACCGGCTCCCGCAGCGGCCACGGGATGCCGAGATCGGGATCGTCCCACCGGACGGCGACCTCCGCCTTCGGATCGTAGAACGACGTCACCTTGTAGGCGAAAAGCGCCGACTCGCTCGTAACCTCGAACCCGTGGGCGAACCCGACGGGCACCCAGAGCTGGCGTTTGTTCTCCGCCGACAGCGTGTACGCGACCCACCGCCCGAAGGTCGGCGAGTCGACGCGGATGTCGACCGCGACGTCGAAGACCTCGCCCGCGAGCACGCTGACGAGCTTGCCTTGCCCGGTGGGGTGCTGGAAATGCAGCCCGCGGAGCACGCCGCGCGCCGAACGCGAGAGGTTGTCCTGCACGAAGTCCGGAATGCCCGCGGCGCGGTAGCGGTCGCGCTGGTAGGTCTCCATGAAGAAGCCTCGCTCATCGCCGTGGACGGCGGGCTCGACGAGCAGCACCTCGTCGAGCTCGGAGGGCGTGATCTTCACTTCCTGTCTCCGTAGTTGTGCTCAATCCAGCGGCGGTACTCGCCGGTCCTGACTTTGGCCACCCAGGCCTCGTTGTCGAGGTACCAGCGGATCGTCTTCTTCATGCCCGACTCGAACGTCTCGCGCGGGGCCCAGCCGAGCTCGGACTCGATCTTGGTCGCGTCGATCGCGTAGCGAAGGTCGTGACCGGGCCGGTCGGTGACGAAGGTCATGAGCGCGCGGAGCTCCGACGCGCTCGCCCCCGTCGCGTCGGCGACGAGGTCGCAGATGGTCGTGACCACGTCGATGTTCCGCCGCTCGCAGCGCCCGCCGATGTTGTACGTCTCGCCCATACGGCCGCGTTCGATCACGCGCCAGATCGCCTCGCAGTGGTCCTCGACGTAGAGCCAGTCGCGCACGTTCAGGCCTTTGCCGTACACTGGCAGCTGCTTCCGGTCCAGCGCGTTCAGGATCATCAACGGCACGAGCTTCTCGGGGAACTGACGCGGCCCGTAGTTGTTCGAGCAATTCGTGAGCTTCACCGGGAGGCCGAAGGTCCGGTGATAAGCGCGGACGAGGTGATCGCTCGCTGCTTTCGAGGCCGAGTAGGGGCTCGATGGATCGTAACGGCTGTCCTCGGTGAAGTACCCGCTCTCGGCCAGTGAGCCGAACACCTCGTCGGTGCTGACGTGGTGGAAGAGCCGACCCTCGCCCTTGCCCCAGCGGCGGCGGCAGACGTCGACTAGGTTGAACGTGCCGACGATGTTCGTCTGGATGAACGCGTCGGGCGCGGCGATGCTCCGGTCGACGTGGCTCTCGGCGGCGAAATGCACGACCACTTCGGGATCGTGGCGGTCGAACACCGCATCCACCGCGGCGCGATCGGCGATGTCACACCGCTCGAGCGCGTAGTTCGGGAGCCGCTCGACGGCGGCGAGGCTCTCGAGATTGGCCGCATAGGTAAGCTTGTCGGCGTTGATGAAGCGGTGCTCGGCGAACCTCGGGACCATCAGGTTCAGGAAGTTCGCTCCGATGAAGCCCGCGCCGCCTGAAACCAGGATCCTCATCGGCGTCCCTCGCTCGTGGTCAGCACCCCCAGAGGCCAGTCGGCGAGCGCGCGCTGGAGGCTCTCGCGCCATGGCGGCAACCGAATCCCGAACCGCTCGGCGAAGCGGGCGCAGTCGAGCGTCGCTTGCGCCGGCCGCGCAGCTGCGGCCGGGAACTCGGTCGAGGCGATCGGCTCGAGCGAGCGCACCTTGTGCTCGGCGCGGGCCGAATCGAGCTCAAGGATCGCCCGCGCCAGCTCGAAGCGGCTCGTGCCGCCCTCACCAGCGACGTGATAAACGCCGCGCGCCTCGTCGAAGGCCGCGAATAGGCGCCCCCGGAAGCCGAAGATCAGGAGCGCCGTTGCCTGCGCGAGATCGCGGCAGAACGTCGGGTTGGCGACCTGGTCGGAGACCATGCGCAGCGCCTCACGCTGCCGGGCGAGGCGCAGCACTGCCGAGACGAAGCTGTACCGACGCAGGCTGTAGACCCACGACGTGCGCAGCACGATCGCCGGTGCGCACTGCTCGGCGAGCGCCTGCTCGCCCGCGAGCTTAGAGCGCCCGTATTCGCCCAGCGGAGCGGCGGCATCCGACTCGACGTAGGCGTCGGTCTTCCTGCCGTCGAACACAAAGTTCGAAGAGTAATGCACGAGCGCGATGCGCCGGCGGCGCGCCTCCTCGCCGAGCAGGGCCACGCCCTCACCGTTGACGCGCATCGCGGCCGCGGGATCGCTCTCGGCACCGTCGACATCGTTATAGGAAGCCGCATTCACGATTACATCGGGCGAGGCGCGGTGCACGGCGTCGCGGAGAGCTGCCGGGTCCGAGAGGTCCGCGTCGCGACGGGCCACGCCGATCACCCGCGCGAAAGGCGCCAGGGCGCCCACCAGCTCGTAGCCTACCTGACCATGGGCGCCAAGGACGAGGACCTTCATGGGGCTACCATAGCGCCCCCGAAGCGTGCCGCCAGCCGGCACGAGCCGAGCCCGTGCCCTTGGCCCGCTTCGGCTTCCGGGGCTCGTTCTGGGGCGCGCTGCGCACGCGCTTCGGATGGCAGCTGACCAGAGCGCACCGTGATCAGGTCGGGCAAGGCCCTCATCGTGCGCGACATCGCCGGGAATGCGCCGGTGCACTTCGACATGCCGGATCCACGGGAGCGCTTGCTGCCCGGCTTCTCAGCGACCCGGATGCAGAGGCTCGAAGCGACGGTGGGACGAAGCGGTGGAGTTCGCCGTAGAGGAGCACGTGGTGGCGACGTCGCGTAGCCACGAGCAGCTCGCGGCCGTGAGACCCGTGCACGAGCAGGAGCGGCGGGCCCTCGCCGTGGCGCGCCAGTCGATCCGCACTCGGCCGAGCGCTCCGGTCGACCTCGGTCTCGTGGGCGCACGTCTCGAAGTACTGGTCCCGCCGGCGCGCGGTCAACCCGCCGAGATCTCGCGTGCCGACTCTCACCTGCCCCTGCGCACTGCGCGGCGATCCCCGATCACCTTGGCCGGCACACCGCCCACGATGGTCCAGGGCTCGACGTCGCCACGCACGACGGCCCCGGCGGCAAGGATCGCATGATCTCCGACGCGGACGCCAGGAAGGACCACCGCGCGGGCGCCGATCCAAACATCGTCGCCGATCACGACCGGCTCGTAGACGACGGGCTGGTCGAGGATCGGCTGCTCCGGGGCCGAGGCGTACTGGTTGGACTGGCTATAGATCGTGACGCCGGACGCGATGGCGCACCTCGCACCGATGTCGAGGCCCCCCTGCCCGTAGAGCACGCAGAACTGATCGATGTGGGTTCCGTCTCCGATGGTGATGCGCCCCCGCTGCCCCGTCGCGTTCAAGTACGCATTTCCGAACAGCGTCACGTCGTTGCCGAAGCGCATGCGCTCGGGGCCGACGAGGTCGACGTGCCGGCCGACGCGGAGGCGGCGGCCCGATGAAGCGACGCGCGTGACGAGCCCCCGCAGCGCGGCCTCGGTGCCCGACCGCTCCCGTCTGGTGGCGCGGCTTGCGAGGTAGCTGAGGATGCGGAGCACGGCGGAAGGTTAGCACTGGTTAGCCCTGGACGGCGCCGGTCACCCAGCCTGCATGCACCCCACACGCGCCAACAGGAGCCAGGCCCGCCACGCGAACCTGACAACCGCGGGGGCTTCCTGGTGCCCCGGTTCCAGGCTCAGGAATGCACGAGCGAAGCGCCAGCACTGGGATGTGCCGCCATGGCCTGCACCAGGCACGTTCGATGCATCTCCCCGTGACGTTGCTCGACCAACTGGCGCGCACGACCTCCGAAGTCACTTTGCCACCTTCACGAGCCCCGCCACGCCATCCACCCATCCGCCGACG